>NZ_OZ246003.1:0-600000 GCF_965230365.1 Oricola sp.
GCCAAATCCGAACTCGCCGATCAAGGACTGGTCGTCCCCAACAGAAGCCAAGTTCTGGTCACCACCGACAATCGAAGCCGAGGTCAGGTTGGATTGACCGTTGCCACCCGTGGTGATGTCCTGGGAGAGCATGTCGCCTACGGCGGTTGCGTCCGCGGACGCGCTGGCCGAACCAGCAACAAAGACGCTGTCACCGGCTTCGATCTCAAGCTCGGCGGTCTTGGCATCGAAACCGTCCTGCGCGCTGGCAAGGCCGCCATTCGCCGTTACCGACTGGTTTGCAATTCCATTGTTCGCGACGCTGGCGTTGTCAACGAGATCAGAGTCTTCCAGCTCATTGAACTGGTCGACCATGAACAGGCTGTTCGTGTCAGCCGAATCATCGCCGGATACGGTGATTTCGCCCATCAGATCCTGGTCGTCACCGGCAGAAATGGAGTTCTGGTCGCCACCGACGATCGAGGCCAGGACCTGGTTCTGTTGACCGTTCAGCCCGGTATCGATTTCCTGGGTCAGAAGCTCGCCAAAGGCCAAAGCATCGGCCGACCCGCTGGTCGAACCGTCGATCGTGACATTGTCACCAGCACTGACAACGCCGGGTACCGGATCTGCGTCTACCGCTTCGGTCCCTTCAACGAAGGCGTCGATGCCGTCTTCGGCGAATGCGCCCTCGCCGCCAGATGCGGAAACGGACTGCGTGGCCGAGCCGTCTCCGGCGTTGAGGACCTGGGCATCGATGACATCGTCCGTATCGCCCATCAGGTTGGCCTGATAGACGTAAGTTTCGGTGTCGGTCTCGGTCATGGCCAGACCGTCGGAGGCCAGTAAGCCGAATTCGTTGTCACCGCCAACGTCGAAGTTGTTGGCGTCGGCGCCGACAATGTCGATCCCGAAGTCGGTAAGCTGGCCATTGGCACCCGTGGCGAGATCCTGCGTGACGAGGTCGCCATCGGCCACCCCATCGGCCGAAGCACTGGCGCTGCCGACCATCGAGTAATCGTCGCCAACATGGTATTCACCGGTACCGTCTGTCGAGAAATCGACATCGCCGATGCCGTCATCGGCGTCCGCGAAACCGCCATCTGCGGTTACAGACTGGTTCGCAGAGTTAAAGTTGACGACCTCGGGACCGTTGCCTGCGCTTCCATTCGGACCGACATAGTCTTCATCGATGAGGAAGTTGGACTGGCCGATCCAGGACGCCGTGTCCGTGCCGGGCCCGTCAAGGCTGTCGTCGCCGAGGCCGGTCGGGTTCCAGTCGCATTCGAGGCATGGCTCCGGCGGCACGTAATTGTTGTTGCCGTTATCATCTCCGCAGCAGTCCTCAAGGACTACCAGGATATCCGCGAGGAGGCCTTCGATGCCATCGGTGTTACCATCGATGTTCTCAAGAAGACCCTCGATCTCGTCCGTGTTGTTGACCAGCGCTTGGAACATCTGCGTATCGATCTGCGCGTTTTCAACTTCTGTGACTTGGCTCTCGGGAGCCCCCAAAGATGTGCTTGTCTCAGGCATTTGATGTCTCCATCATCTGCGGCCAATCGGATCCGGTTTCTATCAAAGTGTCGGTCGCGATCGGCCAAACTCTTTCGATACATCGCGAAAAACTTTCCCGTCGCGCCGCAATCGAAGCAACCTGACCCGAGCTCGGAATCGCCTATCTTCTTCGTCGGCAATCACCCGTCTCGTTCACGCTGCCTGTCTCGCGCCACCTGAAATGCCGTCCGGCAGATCATTTTCGGCAAGTCTTTGTTGCGATGCGTTGAACTGGAAACGCGGGAGCATGACGCCCGGTTTCCGCATCGAGATCAGGTCCCGCCGAGCCGCGCCTTCCATGCGTCGGGAGCGTGCCGGCATGCCCAATCGGACTGCTTGTCGGGATACTCTGGTGGGCGCCTCCCCCGTCTGGTTCCGTTTCGGTTTACCCGACCGCTGCCGGCCGGACCCTGGTTGACCGGACGCTCGGCCCGGTTACCGATCCGGAAGCGTGGCCGCCTCCGCCCGGTTGGAAACTCAAACACTGTGAAACGAAAACTCCGCCGAGCGGTGCGTCGGTGCGTTTCGTTTCTTCGGCTTCGATAGGACGCACGCCATCATTGACCGTCAAAGCAATCGACGATCGAATACTTGCGATACAGCCCTGTCATGTCCGTGAGCGACAACTGCCCGAGCCGTCACGATGCCGATACTTTCATGCCACGACGGCGCTACGGTCGCCGCCGAAAACACATGAACAAAGCAAAACCCGCCGCTCGCCGACCTTATTTGCTTGTCCGCATCCTGTTCGATTCTGTTTTTGGTGTTGTCTGATGCATTCTATTTAATCCGTATGACGTCATTACTGTTGCGTACAGCAGTAATGCTATCTCGGGATTACCGAACGCGAAACAATACGCACCCCCCAACCACACTCAACTGAAGACCGCCTCAGAGCGACTGAGACCGTAGCTGCGGCAATCTTCGTGTTTACTCTGCGTTAATCTTATAACAAGGGTATGACACCCGCGATGGCCGAAAGCAATATATTTTGACTTGACTCCAAAGTGCTGTTTTTCAGGGGTATTTTTATTCCGGCTTAATTCATCTCATCGATGATTGCTGTATCTTGAACCAATTGATCCATCTGCACTTTCCGGCTTTGGAGCGGCACAAAAGAAAGCCAACAAAGCCCAAATTCGAGGCAGTATCGCGCACGCCCGCGGAGACCGAACGGGGACAATGTCACAAATATTAAAAACTATATGAATAATAAAATGCGTTGTAATGTTTCCGTTGACTGCCGCCGTTGCTAGAACTCTGCGGAAGCACCATTTCCAAACCCTTGCGGAGATCGAGATGAACACCACACCGAACGCAGCGCCCGAACTGGATGAAAGCCCGGAGGCAAAGACGATCAGGCAATCCCTCGGGCCGGTCATCCGCACCGCCGCGTTCGGCGAGATACTCAGCGTGTTGATGCAATCGCCGCGTTATCGCGGAGTGACGCTGGGTTCGCTGGCTCAAATCCTGGTCCCACCCTTGCTGACCCGGCAGTTCGTGGTGGCCAGGCTGAGACCGGAAGAAGGCAAGGACGACACCCAGGGCGCACCGGTAGCATCCGCGTTCTGGGCACGCGTTTCCGACGAGATCGACAAGCGCCTTACCGAGGACGAGACCAACCCACCCCGGCTTCAGGCACCCGAATGGCATAGCGGCGAGCACATCTGGGTGATCGACCTGGTCGGACCGAACAACCTCGGTCCCGCGGTCATCAACAGCGTCCGGCAGCGCGTCGGTGCCGACAAGACCATAAAAATGCGGGTCGAGGACGCCGCCGGCCAGTCGCGCGTCCAGATACTGGCGCACGGAACGGCGGTCGCCGAGCAAACCGCCCCTGTTTGATCGCGAGAACGGGAAGCATGGGGTGCGAGGCGCTAACCGATCGCGCGCTCGAGCTCCGGCAGAAACTCCCAGATGTCGCGGTTCAACTGCTTGAGGCTGCGGATCGTATTGACGATCTCGCGGATGCGCTTGTCGTCGAACTCCTTGGTGGTAACGATGCTGAGGCCGTCCTTCTTCTCGACAACCCGAAGCATGTCGGCATGGGTGATGTTGCCCTTGTCGTCGACCCGGTAGATGCAGTGATTGAATTCGTTCCTGATCCTGGTGCAGCGGTTGAACCGCTCGATCAGCCGTTCGATCCGCCTGACGATCTGCGGATCGGCGGATTTCGACTTGGCCAGCCGGCGGATGAGATCGAGGCGCGCGCGGGTTGTGTTCAGCGTGATGAAGGTGATGGCAGCGGAATTGAAGTCGGTCTTCAACAACACCATCAGCAGATAGATGAACATGCTTTCGTTGTTCGACCAGCTGAAAATCAGGTTGCCGATCAGCGTCAGGATATTGGTTCGCTGGTCGGCGGTTTGTGGCGCAACCGCGTCGATGGCGTTGAAGTCCGGTGCTGGCGGCAGTCTTGACATGATGTCTCCCGGCATACTTTCGCTGCGGGCATTCGACGCCCCGGCCAAAAGAGCGGCGAACGATCTTCTGTGGAGGCCGCAACGTCACGCTGGTGATTCTTACCAATGATAAGTATAGTGTTACCATATTGTCCAACGCTCATCATGCTGAACGATAAGCGGGTTCGCCGATGCGGCCGGTGCTTCAAGCCCGAAATCGAGCGTTGTGATTGACGTTACCTTGTTGTCAGATCGAGCCGGAATCCGGCCATGCTTGGACTTTGGAGAATTCTCAATGCCCGGCGAGCGGCAATCCGGATGATAGTCCCCTGGGTCGATCACAGCCGGCGCCGGCTGGGCCCGATTCCCGAACAGGTGTGGCGTGATCCCTACATGATCGGTTTTCTGGCCATGCTGATCACGCTTGCGGCCCGCAACAGGACCGACAACCTGATCGCCGACGAGGCGCTGGGCCTGGTGCAATTGCAAGTCTGGGGCGACATCACCGGCGTCGCAGATAGCGAGATCGGCGAAGCAATCACCCTGTTGAGCACGAGCCGCAACGTGGAGTTCGGCGCCGGTTGCGAGAATGCGCTGAAATTCCTGCAACTGTCCGATGGCGCGCCCGATCCGAGCGATCCCGATATTGCAGAGCTCTACGAGATGCCAGAGTTCCAGACCGGTACAGGGCCCGATCCCCTACCCGGTTTCGACCGCGGGGCCGGGCCCGGTGGGTTGATCGCCGCCGCGCTTTGGCAGCGCTATTTCGAGGCTCACATCCCGGAAACGGGTGCCGCCTGGAGTTTTCACTAAGGCTGCTGTCCGTTTCGACACGATGCCTTTCTCCCTCACCTCTGTCTTGCGCTCTCCCGCTGCGTGCGAGAACGCGTGCGTCGTCAACACCGCGCCCCGTTTCCCGGGGCCGGATTGTCGTTGAGTTGGAAGACGGGCGGTCAAAGCATCGCAACGTCTAAAAGGTATAGCGATCCTCGGACCGCCCGCTCGGTGGTCTTGCAGCTTCGGTCGGCGGCCCGGAACTAAAGTCCGGGAAAACAAGACTGCGCGCGCCGCTTCATGCCGCCCTGACTTGGGGGTTCATCACCCAGTGACACACCTCTGCGCCACCAGCCAGGCACCGTCCTTCTTCCGGGCGGTCGGTTCTAGACCCGGCTTCCAAAAGAAGGCGGGACGATCATAAGGGAGGTTCAAAAGCGTTGCATAAGTTTTACGGCGCGCGCGGACTATGCGATTGAATTCGTTGGAGAAACGCCAAAATGCGTTAAAAACTTGTGCAACGGGCGCGGGATCTATCTCCCCCCTTGCGGGGGAGAAAGCAAAAACCTGGGCTTGGTGAAGCCAAGTCCTTGGTTTTTGCCAGAGAGGGGCTTGCGTCACCGGATGCGTGCGCAGTGTTCTGCACCTCCAGCTCATTTGCCCCTCTCTTGCGATTTCTAGCACTTAGCCTGCGGCTAAGTCGCTGAAATCGCTTTCTCTCCCGCGCGGGGAGAGATAATGCACCGCTTCATGCCGCCCCGGCTTGGGGGTTCATCACCCAGGCAAGGCACCGCGTGATCGACCACCGGCCCTCCGCTTTCGCTCGGGCGTTCGTCGTTCCAATCGACAAATCGTTGTCGATTGGCCGACCTGCGGTCGAACACTCCTCACCCAACCAGGCACCGTCCCTCTCTCCATCAGCCGGTGTGCACGACAGACTTCCGTAAGAAGGCAATTGCGATTGTAAGAGAGGTTCGGGCGTGGTGGATTACTTTTTCTCTGTTGCGAGTTTGGGCGGGGTCTTTCCATTGGCGGGAGCCGGGTAGGCGTGTGTTCTCCGAAAAATGCGGAAAAGTTCCGGCATATGTCGAAATCCGCATTCTCGCAGCGTCACAGGGGTGTCGAAACCAACCGCAACAAGGAGTACCCATGGTTTACGCAATCACCCCCCTCTATGCGCTGCCCGTGGTGGCGATCTACATGGTGCTGTGGTTCCGTGTCTCGTCGGCACGCGGAACGACCGGCGTTTCGTTCGGCGATGGCGGCGACGGCGAACTTTTGCAGAAGATCCGCCAGCACGGCAATTGCGCCGAGTGGTCGGCGCTGGTCCTGATCCTGATGATGCTCGCTGAAGGCATGGGCACGCCCCCGATCTGGCTGCACATCTCGGGCGCTCTGCTGGTCGCAGGCCGGATCGCGCATCCCTTCGGCCTCCTGCCCGACAATGCCGGCCATCCGTTGCGCTATGTCGGCAACGGCACCAACCTGTTGGCCGCACTCAACGCGATGATCTGCATCGTCCTCCAGACACCCGGCCACTGACGGCCCCAACCCGAGGAATCCCACAATGCAATACATGCTTTTGATCTACAACGACCCCGCCCACGAACCCGCACCCGGCACGCCGGAGTTCGACGCGATGATGGGCGGTTACTTTGCCGCCAACGACCGGATGAAGGCCGATGGCGTGTTGCGTGGCGGCGAAGGGCTGCAAGGGACCGAAACCGCCACATCCCTGCGCATCAGACAAGGCAAGACTGAAACCATGGACGGCCCGTTCGCCGAAACGCGCGAGCATCTGGGCGGCTATTATGTCATCGACGTACCTGACCTGGACGCGGCGCTGACCTATGCAGCGCTGATTCCGTCTGCCCATTTCGGCACAATCGAGGTGCGCCCGCTGATGGACTACAACCCGGCGGGTTAAGCGATGAAGGCAACCGGGCCGGCCACGGCGATTGCCGTTGCAGGGGAACTCGACCGCGTTATGCGGTCCGACCGGGGGCGGCTGCTGGCTGTCCTCGCGTCTTCGTTGCGCGACCTGTCGCTGGCCGAGGAGGCGCTACAGGAAGCCGCTGTCTCAGCGCTGACGCATTGGGGCCGGTCCGGGTTGCCGAAATCGCCGCAGGGCTGGCTGTTGCAGGTGGCGCGGCGCAAGGCCATCGACCGTCTGCGCAAGGCATCCCGCGACAACCGCAAGGCGGAGACGCTGGCGCTTCTGGCAGCCGAGGAGGCCGCGCCGGAGCCCGACGCAATCCCCGATGAGCGGCTGCGGCTGATCTTTGCCTGCTGCCACCCGGCGCTTGACATGAAATCGCGCGTGGCGCTGACACTGCGCAGCGTCTGCGGCCTGACGACGCGAGAAATCGCCGGCGCCTTTCTCGACGCCGAGCCGACAATGGGTCAGCGGTTGAGTCGCGCCAAGGCCAAGATCGCCGCCGCCGGTATTCCCTTTGCCGTGCCTGACGCCGAACTGTGGCCGGCGCGGCTCGATGCGGTGCTGACGACGGCCTATCTGATCTTCACCACCGGCTATGTGGCGGGACCGGATGAGCCGCGCGACCTGTGCCTGGAGGGCGAATTCCTGGTGCGCCTGATCGACCGGCTGAGGCCGGAGGATGCCGAGATCGAGGGCGCTTTGGCGATGATGTTGCTGACAGCTGCCCGGCGCGCCGCCCGTATCGGGGCGGATGGGGCGAGCCTGCCGCCAGCAGAACAGGACCGCAGCCTTTGGGACAGCGAGCGGATCGAGGAAGGCCGGGCCATTCTCGCGCGCGCGGTCGCCAAGCGGCAGCCCGGGCCGTTTCAAATCAAGGCGGCAATCGCCGATTGCCAGATGGCGGAGCCGGCGCCCGACTGGCCGCAGATCGCAGCGCTCTACGGGGCATTGTTGCGGCACGAGCCGACGCCGGTCGTGCGCCTGAACTGGGCCGTGGCGCTCGCCGAGGCAGGCGAAGCCACGCGGGGACTGGAAATCGTCGAGGAACTGGGGGATGCGCTGTCCGGCTATCAGCCCTGGCACGCGGCGCGCGCCGCGCTGCTCGCCATGAACGGCGACGCTACCGGCGCCGCAAGCGCCTATGACGAGGCGATCGAGGCAGCGGCCACCCCGGCCGAAGAGCTGTTTCTGCGCCGCCGCCGGGATGCCTTGCTGCGGCCGGCTGGCTGAAACGTTCCAATCTGCTTTATGCTGGAAAATGGCGCGCCCGAAAGGATTCGAACCTCTGACCCCCAGATTCGTAGTCTGGTGCTCTATCCAGCTGAGCTACGGGCGCCCGACACAAAATTAAAGGCCGCCCGGTGGCGGCATTCGCGTCGAAGCGGCTTCCTAGTCCTTTGCGAAACGGATTTCAAGCGATTTCGCGCTTGATCCGTAACTTTGCGCGGCGAGGCGAGAGCCCTGCCGGTCAGCGGCCGGGAAGCCCCGCCGAGGGTTGGGCGCGGCGCTCGCGTTCGGCTTCCAGCGAGACCGGCGCGTCCGGCAGGCGGATCTCGAACTGGGTGCCGACCGAGCGCGCGTCGCGCAGTTCCAGCGAGCCGCCATGGGCGCGCACCAATTCCTGCGCGATCGCCAGGCCAAGCCCGGTGCCGCCGGCGCGCGCCGAGCCCTTGAAGGCCGAGAACAGGTTTTCGCGCGCCTTCTCGGGCAGGCCGGGACCGGTGTCCTCGACGCTGATCAGCGCGGTCGTGCCCATGCGGCCGGCGGAAATCGACAGCCGCTTGACAGTCGCCGGGTCCTTGTCGCCCTGCATCGCCTGAACCGCGTTGCGGCACAGGTTCATCAGCACGCGGAACAGTTGCTCGGAATCGGCGTCGAGCTCGAAGTCGTCCGGCACATTGGCGGAAAACTCGATGCCGAGCGCCGGATCGATGCCGAGCAGGTCCTCGACGTCGCTGATGACCGGGGCGAGCTTGATGCGCCGGCGGTTGGGTGGCTCCTCGCCGGCCCGGCCATAGGACAGCACGTTTTCGGAGTAGCTGACGGCGCGATCGAGCGTGCGCACCAGTTTCGGCGCGAAACGCTGCACCGACGGGTCGCTGACCGACGACAGCCGGTCCGACATCAGTTGCGCGGAGGCCAGGATGTTGCGCATGTCGTGATTGATCTTGGAGACGGCCAGCCCGAGATCGGCGAGCCGCTTCTGGCTCTTCAGCGTCTCTTGCAACTGCTCCTGCATGGCGGAAAGCTCGCGCTCGGCGATGCCGAGTTCGTCGTTGCGGTCGCTTGCCGCGATCACCGCCTCGGGATCGTCGGGATGCTGCGAGAATTGCAGCATCGAGCCGGTCATGCGGCGGATCGGGCGGATGGCGATGCGGTTGATCGCCAGAAAGACGAGGCTCGCCGTAATCAGCGAAATGAGCAGCGACAGAACGGCGACATTGCGGGCATAGATCAGCATCGCGTCACGCAATGGACCGTCGGGCAGGATCATCTCGATGTGGTTGTCGGTCTCGCCGATCGCGCCGTGGACCCGCAGGAAACGGCCGCCGCCGAACAGAAGCGTCTCGAAGGAATCGCGGATGGCGGTCGCGCCGCTGAAATCGGATACGTCGACATGCGAGTGGATCGGCGGAATCTCGTCGCTGAGGCGGATGAAGCGAGCCTTCTCGCCGAAGCGCAGCGCGATCACCTTGGCCCCAGTCGCCATCAGGACCTCGTCCTGGACGCGCAACGGCAATTCAAGCTCGACATCCGACGAAATCAACACGCTGGCCGCGGCCGCCGTGTTGAGCTTTTCCTTCAGCCAAGTCATGCGGAAATTGGCGACCGACGGCACGAAGATCAGCACCTCGGCAATCATCACGAACAGGATGGTCAGAAGCAGGATCTTGGACGACAGCCGGCGTTGCGGCGCCAGAACCGCGGTTTCCGTGCGCTTCCTGCCCTTGTCGCGCGCCATGTTCGCACCTCCTGTCGCTTGCCAGCCGAACTAACCGAAAGACCTAAGGAAACCGATCAGGCTGCGCACCCATGGTTTGCGGGTCATCGGCGCGGAAAACGCCGTGGCGGCCCGTTTCGCCATTTCGGTCATCGTAGGGTAAGGCGGTATATAGGCGCGGATGTCGGATGCCGACAGCTTTTTCGTCACGGCAAGCGCGAAAAGATTGATCATCTCGCCCGCGCCGGCACCGGCAATCGTCGCGCCCAGAATGCGGCCCCTGTGGTCGGTGACTAGCTTGAGCAGGCCGTCGGTCTTGCGCTCGGCCTGCGCCCGGTCGTTCTCGGCATAAGCCCAGCGGTAAACGAAGACCCGCTTGCCGCGCTTGCGGGCTTCATCCTCGGTCAGGCCGACATGCGCCAGTTCCGGATCGGTATAGGTCGCCCAGGGCACGATATCGCGGTTCTCGCGGCCGGGAATGCGGAACAGGATCGACTGCAGGACCAAGCCGGCATGGTAGCCGGCCACATGGGTAAACTGCAGGCCGCCGGCGACATCGCCGATGGCGTAGACGCGGCGGTTGGAGGTGCGCAGGGCGCTGGAGACCTTGATGCCGGCGCGGTCGTGGCGGATGCGCGCCGTGTCGAGATCGAGACCGTCGATATTGGGCTTGCGGCCGGCGGCGATTAGCAGATGCGTGCCGCGTATCTCGGCCTCGCCGTCGCCGGCATCGACATGCACGACCACGGCGCCGTCCTCGGCGCGTTCGACGCGGGCAACCTTGGCGCCCTCGCGAATATCGACGCCCTCGGCGCGGATGCGCTGCAGCACGATGGCCGTGGCCTCGGGATCGTCCTTGCCGAGCGCCTTGAAGGCCTCGATGACCGTGACCTCGGAACCGAGGCGGCGGTGGGCCTGCGCCATTTCCATGCCGATCGGCCCGCCGCCGATGATGATCAAATGGCCAGGCTGCTCCGTCTGCTCGAACAGGGTTTCGTTGGTCAGATAGGGAACCGTGTCGAGGCCGGGGATGGGCGGCACCATGGCCGACGAACCGGTCGCCACCACAAAACGGCGCGCCTTGATCTCGTAATCGCCGGCGACCACCGTGTCGGGCGCGGTGAAGCGGCCATGCGCCTCGATGACCTTGACCCCGAGGGCGGTGAAGCGCTCGACGGAATCGTTCGGCTCGATGGCGGCGATCACCGAATGGACGTGCTTGTGCACGCCGGCGAAATCGACCTGCGGCTCGACCGGCGCGATGCCGAACTTGGCGGCGCTGCGCATGGTGTCGGCGGTCTTGCCGGCGGCGATAACCGCCTTGGATGGGACGCAGCCATAGTTGAGGCAGTCGCCGCCCATCTTGCCGCCCTCGATGAGAACGACCGGTACGCCGAACGCCGCAGCAGCAGCCGCGACGGTCAAGCCGCCGGAGCCGCCGCCGATCACGCAGATGTCCGGCTTCAAGATTTCCGCCATGTCCCTCTCCAGTTTTCAGGCATGCCGGCGCCGCGCATGCGGGCCGCAGTCGCTTCGGCTATCGCGAGGACCTTAGCCGCTTCACCACAGCCGGGATAGCGGCAACGACGGCGAGCGCGACGAAGGCGATGGTGATCTGCGGCGTCACCAGATCGGCAGCCGACAGTTCGGTCCCGGCCTCGCGCGCAGACACCAGAACGCTGTCGATGCCCTGGCCGAGATAGGTGTAGGCGGCGACACCCGGCAGGATGCCGAGAAAGGTCGCGACCACATAGGTGCGCAGCGGCACGTTGAACAGCGCCGGAGCGATATTGACGACGAAGAACGGGAAGATCGGCGCCAGCCGGATGATCAAAAGGAAACTGAAGGCATCCTTCTCAAAGCCGTCAGCCAGCCTTGCGGCGATGCCGCCGACCTTGTCGCGCAGGAAATCGCCGAAGGCGCTGCGCGCAGCCAGAAACAGGATGGTCGCGCCGGCCGTCGCCGCAACCGCGACCAGCACGGACGCCACCACCCAGCCAAACAGAAAGCCGCCGAATATGGTCAGGACCGATGCAGCCGGAAAGGAAAACGCGACGGCCAGCGTGTAAATGGCCGCAAAACCGGCGGTCGCCAGAAGGTAGTTGTCGGCCACGAAACCGAGCAGCATCTCACGGCTTTCGGCCAGGAAGGTCAGCGACAAGTACTGGTGCAAGCCAAAGGCGTATCCGACGCCCAAACCGCCCAGGACGACAGCAATCGGCGCGAAACGGCGCAGTGCGCCAGCGCGCTTCTCGACAGCCGCGGCCGGCTCGCCGCCAGCTGTCATCATCGTTTCATCAGACACGGGACCATCCTCTTTTTTCGTTATCATTGCCCTGCAAAGCCCACTTCGGGACTTTCTGCATAGCCGCATGTGACGATCAGACCAATAAACGGCAATTCACAAACCCTTGATTTCGTATAGCGTGAAGAAAACACCCGACGACTTCACAGCGCCGTGATCGGCGCAATACAGTGCCGGGAGCGGGCATTGACTTGCACTGCGGTTTCCATCATAAGCGGCGCACGTTCGGATGCGTCTCCGGCGAGCGATGGCTATATGCCCGCCGGAAACACTAAGCTCCATACCAACAATGCAAGACAAGGGCCGCCGGCAATACGGCGGATAGAACGATGAAACGTACCTATCAGCCGTCCAAACTGGTTCGCAAGCGCCGGCACGGTTTCCGCTCGCGCATGGCAACGCCGGGCGGCCGCAAGGTGCTCGCCGCGCGCCGCGCGCGCGGCCGCAAGCGCCTGTCGGCCTAATTCCAGGCATTGCGGGGTTCCGGGCTTGTCCGGAGCCTCCAGGCGGGCTGCCGTGACATATGGCATCCTTCGAACCCGCAAGGATTTTCTCAATGTGCGCCGCGGAGCGAAAATCCGCGGCGCATATGTGCTTGTGGAGGCGGAAAACCGGGACGACGACGGCGCGCCGCGGCTCGGACTGACCGTTTCGCGCCGGAACGGAAACGCCGTGCGGCGCAACCGGATAAAAAGACGCCTGCGCGAAGCGGTTCGTCTGCGTGCTGCGGGTGACATGGCGGTCGGGAATGACTATGTGATCGTTTCAACGCCCAAGGCGCTGCGTGCAGCTTTCGACGATCTGTGCGCCGACATCTCCTCGGCATTCGTCAAGGCCAACAAGAAACTGGAGCGCTCTCGCGCGAGCGCAGAAGAGGACCGGGAAAGACGCGATGGAAAATAACCGCAATCTTTTCATCACGATCATCCTTTCAGTCATCATCCTTGCGGTGTGGCAGTATTTTTACATCGGACCCAGAATCGAAGCCGAACGGCAGGCGCAACTGGAAGTCCAGGCCCAGCAGCAAGCCGAGACACCGGCCGCAGCCGGAAACGGCCAGACCGACCTTCCGAGCGCCACTGCCGGTGCATCGGGCGCAAGCGCGCCGGATGCGATGGCCGACGACGGCGAGGCCGAAGCCGGACGCGTGACGATCGAAACGCCGACCCTGATCGGCTCGATCAACCTGCGCGGCGCGCGTTTCGACGAACTGCAGTTGAAGAACTATCGCGAAACCAACGACAAGAACTCAGCCATCGTCACGCTGCTGCGTCCGTCCAGCGATGCTGACGGCTATTTCGGCGAATTCGGTTATATCGGCTTCGAAGGCGCGCCCGGTCCGGACGCGATCTGGTCGGCGCCAGCCGGCGCCGAACTGACGCCTACCTCGCTGGTCGAACTGACCTATGAGGCGGCAAACGGCGTGACGTTCACGCGGACCGTGTCGGTCGACGACCAGTACATGTTCTCGGTTTCGGACAGCGTCACCAATAATTCAGGCGGCGCGCTGGCGCTGCAGGGCTATGGCCGGTCGACCCGCTTCTCCAAACCCGAGTTTCCGCCAATCTTCGTGCTGCACGAAGGCCTGATCGGCGTCACCGGCGAAGAGGGGCTGGAGGAGCTGACGTTCGGCGAGATCGAGGACGACGGACAGTATGAGCCGGGCAAGTCCAATGACGGCTGGGTCGGCATCACCGACAAGTACTGGGCGACGGCGGTGATCCCCGAACAAGGCACCAGCTTCCAGCCGCGCTATTCCTATTTCACCGACGGCCGCATCCGCTACCAGGTCGATACGCTGTCGGACACGATCACCATCAACAACGGTCAGGTCGCGGAGTTCAACAACCAGTTCTTCGCCGGCGCCAAGAAGACCAGTATCGTCGACGGCTACGAGGAATCGCTCGGCATCCGCCAGTTCGAACTGATGATCGACTGGGGCTGGTTCCATTTCATCACCAAGCCGCTGTTCTACCTGCTAGACTGGCTGTTCCACCTGTTCGGCAATTTCGGTGTCGCCATCCTGATCACCACGGTGATCGTCAAGGCGATCTTCTTCCCGCTGGCCAACATGTCCTACGCATCGATGGCCCGCATGAAGGTCGTGCAGCCGAAGATGACGGAGATCCGCGAGAAGTACGGCGAAGATCGCGAGAAGATGCAGAAGGCGATGATGGAGCTGTACAAGACCGAGAAGATCAATCCGGTCGCCGGCTGCTGGCCGATCCTGATCCAGATCCCGGTTTTCTTCGCGCTCTACAAGGTGCTCTACGTGACCATCGAGATGCGGCATGCGCCGTTCTTCGGGTGGATCCAGGATCTGTCGGCGCCCGACCCGACCTCGATGTTCAACCTGTTCGGACTGCTGCCGTACGATCCCACGGCGGTGCCGCTGATCGGCACGCTGCTGGCAATCGGCGTCTGGCCGCTAATCATGGGCCTGACCATGTTCCTGCAAATGCGCATGAACCCGGCCCCGCCGGACCCGACCCAGGCGATGATCTTCAACTGGATGCCGGTGGTTTTCACCTTCATGCTGGCAACGTTCCCGGCCGGACTGGTGATCTACTGGGCGTGGAACAACCTGTTGTCGCTGATTCAGCAAGGCGTGATCATGCGGCGCAACGGCGCCAAGATCGAGCTGTGGGACAATCTGCGCAAGCTGTTCGACAGGAGCCAGAAGGCCGACGACACGAACTAGCGCTCCATGAAGGACGGTCCCGACAGCCCAACCGCATTTCCGCTGCAATGGGATTTCATCCGCGGCGTGCCCGCGATGAAGTTCCTGCCGCCGGAAGGGCCCCCGGAAGTGGCATTTGCGGGCCGCTCGAATGTCGGTAAATCCTCGCTGATCAACGCGGTGGTCGCCAAGAAAGGCCTGGCGCGCACTTCCAACACGCCGGGGCGCACACAGGAACTGAACTTCTTCGTGCCCTCCGGCTATGCGGGCAGCGCCGATGACCTGCCGCCGTTGGCGATCGTCGACATGCCGGGATACGGCTTCGCCAAGGCCCCGAAAGCCCAGGTCGACAACTGGACGGCGTTGGTGTTCGACTATCTGCGCGGCCGGGTGACGCTGAAACGCGTCTATCTGCTGATCGATTCCCGGCACGGCATCAAGAAGAACGACGAAGAGGTGATGGACCTTCTCGACAAGGCCGCCGTCTCCTACCAGATCGTGCTGACCAAGACCGACAAGATCAAGGATGCCGCGGTGCCGCGGGTGCTGGCGGAGACGGTCGAGAAGGTGCGCCGGCGGGCCGCCGCCTATCCCGAAGTGCTGACGACTTCCTCGGAAAAGTACCTGGGCATTGCCGAATTGCGCGCAGCCATGCTGGAGGCCGCGCGCGCCTGATCGGGTCAGGCGTTCTCAGACGGCCTGAACGTCAGCGCGACACCGTTGATGCAATGACGCTTGCCGGTCGGCGCCGGGCCGTCATTGAAGACATGACCGAGATGCCCGCCGCACCGCTGGCAATGCTCTTCGGTGCGCGGAATGACCAGCTTGTAGTCGGTCTTGTAGCGAACCGCGTTCGGCAGGGACGAGTGGAAGCTCGGCCACCCGGTACCGCTGTCGAACTTGGCTTCCGACGAAAACAACGGCAGGTCGCAGCCGGCGCAATGATAGACGCCAGCGCGTTCCTCGTCGTTGAGCGGGCTGGAGAACGGCCGCTCGGTGGCCGCCTTGCGCAAAACCGCGAATTGATCGTCGGTCAGCAGCGCGCGCCATTCCTCCTCGGTCTTCTCGACCTCGAATCCGCCTCTCGGAGCAGAGGCAACCACCAGGGCCGATCCGCTGGCCAGGAATGCGGCAGTGCCGGTGCCGAGGGTGAGAAATGTCCGTCTGTCCATGATGAACTCCTTCACTCATGGTTATAGTGCCCGGGTGCGGCCGGCGCATTTAAACTCGGCAAACATGTTCGTGAGGCATGGTGAGCGCCAGATCACGGCGGCGATTGCGCCAATTGAAGTGCTTCCACTGAAACAAGAAAGGTTCTAGACCCGTAACCCCGCGCAATACTCCGACGGAAGCCGCTTTATGCCAGCCGATTTGACCACTTCGCCCGAAACCGAAGCCCTCATCCTCGCCCGGGCGCTCCCCTACATGCAGCGCTACGAACAGCGCACGGTCGTCGTCAAGTATGGCGGCAACGCCATGGGCGACGAGGCTCTCGGCAAGGCCTTTGCCCAGGACATCGCGCTGTTGAAGCAATCCGGGGTGAACCCGGTGGTCGTGCATGGCGGCGGCCCGCAGATCGGCTCCATGCTGGAGCGCATGGGCATCGAATCGAAGTTCGAAGGCGGCTTGCGGGTGACCGACCGGGCGACGGTGGAAATCGTCGAGATGGTGCTTGCCGGATCGATCAACAAGGAGATCGTGGCGCTGATCAACGCGGCCGGCGAATGGGCGATCGGACTTTGCGGCAAGGACGGCAACATGGTGTTCGCCGAAAAGGCGCAGAAAAAAATCACCGATCCCGACAGCAATATCGAGCGCATTCTGGATCTCGGCTTCGTCGGCGAACCGGTGAAAGTCGACCGCACGCTGCTCGACCTGCTGGCCAAGTCGGAGATGATCCCGGTGATCGCCCCGGTCGCGCCGGGACGTGACGGACACACCTACAACATCAATGCCGACACCTTTGCCGGGGCCATTGCGGGTTCGTTGCAGGCATCGCGTCTTCTTTTCCTGACCGACGTACCGGGCGTGCTCGACGGCGAAGGCAAGCTGATCAAGGAACTGACGATTTCGCAGGCGCGCGCGCTGATCGCCGACGGAACGATCTCCGGCGGCATGATCCCCAAGGTGGAAACCTGCATCGATGCGCTGGAGCGTGGCGTCAAAGGCGTCGTGATCGTCAACGGCAAGGTGCCGCACGCAGTCCTGCTGGAACTCTTCACCGAACACGGCGCCGGCACGCTGCTCGTGCACGACAAGGGCTGAATTTCGGAAAAATAGTATTTGACCTGGAGTGTACTCCAGCACCTAGTCTGTGACGCATCGACGGAAACACGGGTTTCAAGATGCAAATCGGCGAGGTTTCAGAGCGCTCCGGCCTCAGCGCGGACACTCTGCGATACTATGAAAAGATCGGCCTGATCGATCCTCCGTACCGGAAAGGCGGCCGGAGATACTATGATGCCGATGTTCTGGCCTGGCTTTCCTTTCTGCGGGCGCTCAAGGCAACCGGCATGCCGCTTTCCAACATGATGGAGTATGCCCGCCAGCGGCGGCTCGGTTCGGCCACGACAGCCTCGCGGCGCGAGATGCTCGAGCAGCAACGCAACCGGGTGCGCGAACAAATCTCGGAACTGAACGCCTGTCTGGAACTGCTCGACAGGAAGATTTCCAACTACCGGCAGATAGAATCCGATCTCCAGCAACCGGCTGGAGCAGGCATGGGAGAATTTGCATGATAGCGACCAACGACAAGTCCAGTGCCCTCCAACGCGGCCGGACCGTGGCCGCGAACCTGAACCCGGAACTCGAAAACGTCTTGCGGGAACGATACGATCAACACCTTCCGGACTTCGCCGAAACCCTGATCGAATATGCCTATGGGCGGCACTACGCCCGAGAAGGCCTCGATCTGAAAACCCGCCAACTGGCGACCGTTGCCGCGTTGACGGCGCTTGGCGGGCAGACCGGACCGCAACTGAAGATCAATATCGCGCATGCGCTTGCCGCCGGCGCGACCGAAAAGGAGGTGCTGGAGGTGATCTATCAAATGGCCGTTTATGGCGGCATGCCGGCGGCGATCAACGGCATCAATGCGGCGTTGGCGGTGTTCGAAGAACATGGTCCAGTCGACGTCTCCAGCGCATAGCGGGAGCGGTACTCGCGGGCTATTGGATGTGGCAACCCCGGTCATCCGGGAGACAGCGGTCGATGTTGGCCGAATTGCCAGGCGAGAAGCCGGTCGAAACCCCGCCCAGCGAGCGCTGGAACTGCTCGGCCTGACCACCCAGGCTCTGGCGCGTCGCCGGATCGAAGACTGCAATGGGTGCGGCGACAACCATGCCGGCCACCGAGCCGATGGCGCTGGTGACGCCCAAGGTCGAATTGCCGAGATGATCGCCGAAACTCGTCGCGGCCCCGGTCGAGATGTGGCCAGAAATCAACCTCTGGCCAAGCAGTTGCACGACCTCCGGGCTATCTGCGAATTTGCGGTGATCGGTGGGGTCGCCACCGCGCAGCGCGGTCAGATCAAAGACGCGGATGTCGAATGCCTCGAGCGCGGCGGCGTAGCGCGGATCGTTGATGTCTATGGCGCCAAGGCGATCGATGTTGCCGGCGAGCCGGCGCGACAAGAGAAGCGCCTTGTCGTCGCGCGAGACGAAAACGGTGAATTGCGGCCGGTTCGGCCCCATGTCGGCGATCTGCTGTCCGAACACATCAATATCGATATCGGGCGAAGCAAGGATGACATTGGAGATCTTGGGCGGAATGCCGCCGTCGCGGATCGCGAACTGGCGTAGCGCCTCGACCGTCAGCCACGTGCCCATCGAATGGGCGAGGATCGTCACCTCGCCGACACCGCGATCGGCGATTGCGGCGCGGATCAGCGTTTCCAGCGCAGTGCGCGAATGGCTGGCGCTCTCCTTGTCGAAAGGATAGGCGAAGATCGTGCCGCGCGACGGCCAGGTGAACAAGACGGGTGTCGCGTCAGTCCCGCTGTCATGGGCGATCTGGGCAAGCGCGAACACC
The DNA here is from genome assembly GCF_965230365.1 of Oricola sp. GTDB lineage: Bacteria > Pseudomonadota > Alphaproteobacteria > Rhizobiales > Rhizobiaceae > Oricola. Next base: position 18,607 of record NZ_OZ246003.1, read on the forward strand.
GCCTCGCCATAGCTGTTGTTGAAACCGTGCACGAAGATCAATAGGCGACGATTGGGTCCGAGATTGTCCTTTACCCAACGGGTCGCCGTTGAGGCATCCGGGATTGCGCGGATCGAGAGCGCGGCAAACTCATACGCCGGATTCGGCCGCAGTTTTTTGGGCCACTGCACCTTGCCGACCTGCCGATTGCGGTCAGGCGGCACCGAAACCACGACCTCATTTACATAGATGGAGGTGCTGCGTTCGCCGGAGTAGAGGATCGCGGGATCGGCCGACGGCTCGCGTGTCGTAGCGACAAGGATGGGGACATAAGTGGCGGTTGGCTCCTGTATCTCGGCCGGCAACAGCACGCCTTCGGGCGTGGTCGTGCAGCCAGCGGCAAAGGCCAGCATCATGAAGCCGGTGACGATACGCCGGACAGTCCCGTTTGCCATCTTCAGTCCAAACACCCTCGCACCCGTTTGAGCGCGCCCGCTTCGCCAGCGGTCCGGCAGGGCGGCGTCTCCAGACACAGGATTACGCCAGATCTCGCCCTCAAACAAAGGGGCATACGCACAAAAATACACCGGGCGCGAACTTCAGGTCAGTACAAGCGCAAGAATGCCGAGCACGATCAGGACACAGCCGGCGATCTCCAGCCGGTTGATGTGTTCGCGAAAGAACAGGACGCTCGAAGCGAAGGCAAACAGCATCTCGATCTGCGCGACCGCCTTGACCGCCGCAGCCTGTTGCAATGTCATCGCCATGAACCAGCCGAACGAGGCGGTCGCGCCGACGAATCCGACGGTTGCCGAGATGCGCCAGGCGGCCGCGATGTTTGCCAGTTCGCGACGCTGGCGAACGACGATCCACACGAACATGGCCACCGTCTGCAGCGCCAGGGCCCAAAGCAGCGTGACGGCGGCCTGCATCATGAAATTCGGATAGCCAAGCTCCAGCGACGCCGCACGGTAGGCGACGGCCGCGATACCGAACATCATGCCTGACAGAAGCCCGATGCCGGCATTGCGCGACCAGACCGAGGTGACCAGCGCAAGCGGGCTAAACGCGGAGCGGGCGACCGAAATGAGCATCACCCCGGTGACAGAAATGGCGAGCGCGACAAGCAGCGAAGGGCTGGCTCGCTCGCCGAGAAACAGCAGACCGAACAATGCGGCCTGGGCGGGTTCGGTCCGCGAATAGGCGGTGCCGACCGCGAAGTTGCGAAACGAGAACAAATGGATGAGCAGGAAAGTGCCGGCAATCTGCGCCACCGCGCCGAGGGCTGTCCAGAACAGGAACAAACCGCTCGGGCCGGGCAGCGGATAACCGCCGATGGCAGCCAGCAACCAGACATAAAACGCCGCAAAGGGCAGACCGAAACAGAACCGGACATAGGTGGCGCCAAGCGTGCCCATGTGCCCTTTCAGGTGTTTCTGCAATGTGGAGCGAATGTTTTGTAAGAATGCCGCGCAAACGGTGATGACGATCCAGAGTTCCATGCCCCGATGCATAGGACAGCGATACGCGGCGAGGCAAACGCGGAATTGTCATCATGACGCAACGGCTTGCGGCGATATTGGAACACGGAGGCAAGGCCGCTTTCGACGCCAGGTCAAAGCCGAAAGGTCTTTCCGTGCGCCCCGTTTCCTGCCATAGGCCCGATATGAAGAACGGCGATCTCTCGAATTTCAGGCAAATCACGGATTGGGTGTTCGATCTCGACAACACCCTTTACCCGCATCACAGCAATCTGTTTTCACAGATCGATGTGAAGATGACGGCCTATGTCTCGGAACTGTTGCAGCTGCCGCCGGAAGACGCGCGCAAGGTGCAGAAGGACTTCTACCTGCGCTACGGCACCACGCTGAAGGGACTGATCGACAACTACCAGGTCGATCCTGACGACTTTCTGGAGAAGGTGCACGACATCGACTACAGTTGGATCGCCCCGAACCCGGCGCTGGGCGACGCGATCCGGGTGCTGCCGGGTCGCAAGTTCATCTTCACCAATGGCGATCGCGGCCATGCGGAGCGGACCGCCCAACAGCTTGGCATTCTCGATCACTTCGACGAGATTTTCGATGTGGTCGCCGCCGACCTGGTGCCGAAGCCGGCCGCCGAGACCTATGACAAGTTCCTCGAACTGCACCGTGTCGATTGCGAACGCGCCGTGATGTTCGAGGACCTGGCACGCAACCTGTCGGTGCCGAAGGAACTCGGCATGATGACGGTGCTCATCGTGCCGAACAATTTCGAGCCGACATTCAGCGAAATCTGGGAAAAGGGCGACGACCACAGTCACGTCGATTTCGTCACCGATGATCTTGCCGGTTTCCTCGATGGCGTAGTCAGAGAATTCGGCGTTTGACGCAATTCACGTCGCTCGAAGAGCGCATCGACCATGCGGCGCATGCCGTGCTCGACCGGATGCCCGCATCGGGCCTTTCGGGCGCTTTTGTCGAGTTTATCGTCTTCGGCCTGAAACAGGCCTGGGCGTGCCTGTTCGGCGGCATCATGCTGCTGCTGATCCTGTCGACCCGGATGGTGTGGCCGGACGATGCGTGGCTTGCGCGCTATGACTTCGTGTTTTTGTGCGCACTGGCGGTGCAGGTGGCCATGCTGGCGTTCCGGCTGGAAACGCTGGACGAAGCGAAGGCGATTTTTCTGTTCCATCTGGTCGGCACCGTCATGGAGGTGTTCAAGACGGCCGCCGGTTCATGGGTCTACCCTGAAGAGGCCTTCTTCCGAATCGGCGGCGTGCCGCTGTTCTCAGGCTTCATGTATGCTGCTGTCGGCTCCTATCTCGCGCGCGTCAGTCGGATTTTCGATTTTCGCTTCACAGCCTACCCGCCCTTCTGGATGACGGTGGCGATCGCGACCGCGGTCTACATCAACTTCTTCTCGCACCATTACATCGTCGACCTGCGTTATGCGATTTTTGCGGTGACCGGACTGCTGTTCGCCCGGACCTGGGTCCACTACCGCGTGTTCCGCTTTCGCCATCGCATGCCGCTGCTTTTGGGCTGGTTCCTGGTGACGCTGTTCATCTGGTTTGCCGAAAACATCGCCACCTGGTCGCACGCCTGGCTCTATCCCGCGCAACAAGGCGGCTGGACGCCGGTGTCGCTGGCAAAGATCGGCTCGTGGTACCTGCTGATGATCGTTTCTTTCGTGCTCGTCACGCTGGTCAACCGCCCGCAGCCGATGCCCGAGGAAAAGCCCGCCGACGACGCACCGCCTGCGCGGCCGCCCGATCACAGTTCGTAGAACGCTTCGACCCGCTTCCATGCCTCGTCGGCGCTGTCGACAAAATCGAACAGTTCGACGTCGCCGGGCGAGATGGTGCCCTGCTCGGCCAGGTAGTCCAGATTGAAGGCCGACGACCAGAACTCCTTGCCGAACAGCAGGATCGGGATGCGTTGCATGCGGCCGGTCTGGATCAGCGTGAGCGCTTCGAACAACTCGTCCATTGTCCCGAAGCCGCCGGGAAACACGGCGACGACACGCGCGCGCATCAGAAAGTGCATCTTGCGAATGGCGAAGTAGTGGAAGTTGAGGCACAGCTCCGGTGTTACATAGCCATTCGGCGCCTGTTCGTGCGGCAAGACGATGTTCAATCCGATCGACGGCGCGCCGACATCGGTGGCGCCCCGGTTGCCGGCTTCCATCACGCCTGGTCCGCCACCGGTCACGACAATGAAGTCGCGGTAATAGGTGGTCGCGGCGTATTGCGAGCACAGGCGCGCAAAAGCCCTCGCCTCCTCGTAGTAGCGGGCATTCGCTTCGAGATTGCGGCGCTGGGTCTCGTTTTTCGCCGCCCAGGCCGCACCGCCGGGCTCTGGAATGCGGGCCCCGCCGAACAGCACCACCGTCGAATTGATGGACCGCTCCTGCAGCACCTTTTCCGGTTTCAGAAGTTCGAGTTGCAAACGGACCGGGCGCAAATCGTCGCGGCACAGGAAATCCGCATCGTCATAGGCCAGCCGATAGGCCGGCGAGCGGGTTTGCGGCGTATCCGGCACAGCCCTGGCGCGGCTGATGTCCTGGTCGGAGGGGATCATCGGATCCCAGACTTCTCCTTCTCGCTTGGCGCTCATGCTCACTCCCCGTTTGCAGCGGCCATCCTTGATGCCGCTCGTGCATTGACCATGGCGCCCGCCATCGCTTAGTGATCCTGCGCGAATACCGGGCCGCCGGAACCGCCTCCATAGCCGATCCATTCCTAAGGAAACACCACATGTCCGCTCACGATATCGCGAAACTCGAGTCGATCGTCGAAACCGCCTTCGACAACCGCGACAGCATCTCGACCGACACGAAAGGCGAGATCCGCGACGCCGTCGATGCGGCGCTGGAGCTGCTGGACAGCGGTGCGGCCCGTGTCGCCGAGCGGCAGGATGACGGCAACTGGATCGTCAACCAGTGGCTGAAGAAGGCTGTGCTGCTGTCGTTCCGGCTGAACCCGATGGACATTGTCGACGGCGGCCCCGGCGGCGCGACCTGGTGGGACAAGGTGCCGTCGAAATTCGAGGGTTGGGGCGCGCAGGACTTCGGGGCGGCGGGCTTCCGCGCCGTGCCAAACTGCATCGTCCGCCGCTCGGCCTATATCGGCAAGGGCGCGGTGCTGATGCCGTCCTTCGTCAATCTGGGCGCCTATGTCGACGAAGGTACCATGGTCGACACCTGGGCGACCGTCGGTTCCTGCGCGCAGATCGGCAAGAATGTCCACCTGTCCGGCGGCGTCGGCATCGGCGGCGTGCTGGAGCCGATGCAGGCCGGCCCGACGATCATCGAGGACGACTGCTTCATCGGCGCGCGCTCCGAAGTGGTCGAGGGCTGCATCGTGCGGCAGGGCTCGGTGCTCGGCATGGGCGTGTTCATCGGCAAGTCGACCAAGATCGTCGACCGCCAGACCGGCGAGATCCATATCGGCGAAGTGCCGCCCTACTCCGTCGTCGTTGCCGGCTCGATGCCGTCGAAAAACCTGCCCGGCCAGAATTTCGGACCGAGCCTCTATTGCGCGGTGATCGTCAAGACGGTGGATGCGCAGACGCGTTCGAAAACAGGTATCAACGAGTTGCTGAGGGACTGACAGCCATGAACAGCGGCCCCGACCATACGCCCACCGTCCAATGGGTGCTGTTCGGCTTTCGCGGCCGGATCGGCCGCAAGAGCTACCTGTTGGCCGCGCTCTTCATGATTCTGGTCCAGGCGGTTGTCCTGACGCAGATCATCGCCACCGAGGGCACATCGACAAGCGCCCTGTGGGGCCTGGCGATGCTGGTCGTGCTGCTGCTGTCGGCGTGGGCGAGCCTGGCGATGGCGGTCAAGCGACTGCACGATATCGGGCTGCCCGGTCCGCTGGCGATCTGCCTGCTGATACCGGCGATCTCGCTGTTTGCATTTCTGTTTCTGGCGGTGATGCCGCCGAGCAAGGAAACCAATCAGCACGGTCCGCCGCCTTTCCCGCGCGACGATTGAGCGAACCGCCTATTTGAAGATCGCAGCCGGATTTCTGGTCTTGCCGGTCACGCGCACCCAGTTGCCGGCATCAACCGGCGACTGGATCTTGGAAAACCGCATGCCGGCTTTCCTGACCGGCAGAACGCTGTCTTCCATGTTGTCGAGCACGAAATCGCCTTCGCTCGTGCGAACCACGAGCACAGCATGCCGCTCGCCGCGCTTGTTGCCGACCGCGATCAACAAGTCACCCGGCCGGTAGCCACGCCGCAACAAGGCTGCGCGTTTGGACAGCGCATACTCCTCGCAATCACCGGCGCTGGCCGGAAAACTCCAGACCTCGCGCTTGCCGTGGAGTTGCAGATCGGAAACGGGCTTGATGGAACGGTTCACGCTGGAATTGACGGCTTGCAGGACAGACATGCGGTTGGGCGCGAGCCTGCCGGAGCCGCCATGGGCCCTGCAGTCCGATGCCCGGCCCCGGCAATAGGCCACATGGCCATAGGGCTTGGACGTGGCGCCGCCCGTCTTGAGCCAAGTCGTCGCACCGGCGTTGAGCGGAAACGCGCTCGACGCCATCAACACCGAAACCAGCAGAAACGATTTCATCACGCGCCTCCCGTTAATCGTCGAAAGAGAAATACATCAATCCGGCGATGGCAACCCGAGCGGCCGCCCGCGGCGATCACAATTTCGCTCTTGCCTGCGGGAGCCAACAAAAAAGGGGCGCATGACCCGCATGCGCCCCTTTCCATTCGCTCATGCCCGCATCAGCGATAGACGGGAGCTCCATCACCCAGACGGGGGACAAAAATCCGATCGGCGGAGCGTTTGATCGAAGAGGTCGGCGCATAATCGACGCCGGCATTACGGCGCACATTGCGATTGATGTATTGCGGCGCGCCATCGCCGAGGCGATCACGGAACTCGGTGACAACCGGGGCACGAATAGACTTCGTCGCCTGGAAGTCGATCAGGGCGCTGCGGTTGACCGGCTCCGGCTCGAAATGATCCAGTGCGCTGGACTGCGCAAATGCCGAAGCGGTGGTTGCAAGAGCGATGCCGGTAGCAATGATGAGCGTCTTCATTTCAAATCTCCATTCGTTTGCGGGGCGCCGACCGTCTATCCCTTGCGGTCTGGCCGGATGCGCCGTCGCGGTTTCCGGGTTTTTTCTTTCCGGCAATCCAGGCCGGTATGGTCGGGCAGCGGGGGTATCCGGGTTGCGCCGCCGATGACCAAAAGATGGTGCCGGGGGGTGCTCGCAAACAAACAACAACAAAGTGAGCCAGATCACCGCAACGTGCCCTTGTCGCGACCAATCCCAGTGACTAGGAAGCGAAAAATACAATCTTTACATACGCTTGACTTTCGTCAGCCGATCAACCCGGCGTGAGAGCTGCAGCCCGGCTCTCAAAAATCGCCGATATGCTCGCTTTCAGTTGAAGACCGGTCGCGCCTGCGTGAACGCTTGAGGCCGTTTCGTGATCGGCCAACCAGTCTCTGCGCCCTGCGGAAACCGATTGTTCAGCGCTTTTCGCCTAGACTGTGAAGATCATGCCCTATCGGACGCTCGACAAGGACAAGATCGGCAAGACCGCGGCGCGCCTGGAAACGCGCATCTCGGAGCGCTTTCCGGATTCCAGCCTGCGCAATGTCGCACACGAAATCGTCGCGCTGTCGGCCGACACCGGCGTTCAAGCCGACGCGCTGACCAAGCCGATCGTCTGGCTGCGCGCGCTCATCCTTGCCGCAATCGCGGCAGCCGCCGCCATTTTCGGCCTTGTCGGCACGATCGTCTCCTTCGAGCGCATCTCGACCGGTGCTTTCGATTTCGTGCAAGGCCTGGAGGCCTTCCTGAACACCGCCGTGTTTGCCGGTGTCGGCCTCTATACGCTCGTTTCGCTAGAGGAGCGGTTCAAGCGCAAGCGGGCGCTGGACGGGCTGCATGCGCTGCGTTCGATCATCCACATCATCGACATGCATCAGTTGACCAAGGATCCGGCGTCGCTGCGCAAGGGGTTCATCCCGACGAAGAGTTCGCCGCTGCGCAAGCTCGACGGGCCGGAACTGACCCGCTATCTCGACTATTGCTCGGAGCTGCTGTCCATCACAGGCAAGCTCGCCGCGCTCTACGCCCAGTCGCTCAACGACGAAGTGGTGGTCGATGCCGTCAACGACATCGAAAATCTGGGGACCAACCTGTCGCGCAAGATCTGGCAGAAGATCATGCTGATCGACGCCGGGATCGGCCGGGCGAGCTGACGCGTCAAAATTCCAGCAACCCTGCAGGCAGAGCGCGTTGACGCTCCCGGGCCGCATGGCTAGAGCAGTCGCATGACCTCGCGCGTGACAGATCCCATCGCCAACCTGCAGGCCCTCGTACGGTGCCCGTCGGTTACTCCCGCTGACGCCGGCGCACTGGGCGCACTTGAAGCCCAGCTCAAAGAGCTCGGGTTTGCGACGCACCGCATGACATTCAGCGAAGACGGCACGCCCGATATCGAGAACCTTTATGGGCGGCTTGGCGATAGCGGTCCGCACCTGATGTTTGCGGGCCACACCGATGTCGTCCCGCCCGGCGACGAGGCCAGTTGGACGCATGCGCCATTCGAGGGCGAAATCGCGGACGGCGTGATTTACGGGCGCGGCACTGTCGACATGAAGGGCGGGATCGCCTGTTTTGTCGCCGCGCTGGCGCGCCATGTCGAACGGCATGGAAAACCGGCGGGATCGGTGTCGCTGCTGATCACCGGCGACGAGGAAGGCCCGGCCATCAACGGAACGTCGAAGCTGCTGGAGTGGGCAGCAGCGCGCGGCGAGCGCTGGGATGCATGCATTCTGGGCGAGCCGACCAATCCGAACGAGATGGGCGACATGATCAAGATCGGCCGGCGCGGCTCGCTGTCGGGCACCGTCACCGTTACCGGCGTGCAGGGCCATGTCGCCTACCCGCACCTGGCCGACAATCCGATCCCCGGCCTGCTCGACATCGCCGACGCCCTGCTCGCGCCGCTGGACGAAGGCACGGCGGATTTCCAGCCGAGCAATCTGGAGATCACCTCGTTCGACACCGGCAATCCGGCCGCCAATGTCATTCCGGCAAAATGCAGCCTGGCGTTCAATGTCCGCTTCAACGACCGCTGGACCCCGGAAACCCTGCGCGCCGAAATCCTGCGCCGGGCCGAGACCGCGGCGACAAACGGCCGGCTGCGGGCGGACAAGGACGGACCGGCGCGGTTCGAAGTCGCATGGAGGGACCGGCCGAGCCCGGTGTTTCTGACACGCGAGCCGGCCCTGGTCGATGTCATGGCCGGCGCTGTCGAGGCGGTGACCGGCCGCACCCCGGCGCTGTCGACCTCGGGCGGCACATCTGACGCGCGCTTCATCAAGGACTACTGCCCGGTCGTCGAATTCGGGCTTGTCGGCAAGACGATGCACATGGTCGACGAACGCGCCGCGCTCTCCGACATCGAAACGCTGACACGCATCTACGAGCAGGCGATAACGGACTGGTTCGCGGGCAAGGCATGAACTTCTTCGACTATGCCTTTCACCATATCGGCTGCGCCCTGCGCATTGTGCGCGGCGACGCCAGAGCGCTCGCCGACATGGATGTATCCGCTGACGGTTTCTGGCGCTCGTTCGAGGCGATTGTCGCCGCCTTTCCGGCGATGCTGTTTGCATGGGTGGTCTATGCCAGGCAGATCCAGGCCGAAGGCTCGCTCGATCCCACCATGTCGATCGTCACCAGGCTGGCCACCCTGGAAATCGCGCTTTGGATCCTGCCGGTGATCGTGCTCGCGGTGATCCTGCCGCCGCTCGGCTTCCGTCACCGGTTTTCGCACTTCATCATCGCGCGCAACTGGCTCGGCGCGGCGCTTGCCTATCTGTTCGTCATCGTGTCGCTTGCCCAACTCGTGCTGGAGCGCGGCGGCGAACAGAGCCCGGTCACCATGCTGCTGGCGCTGATTGCCATTGCCGTCGCGTTCATGGCTTCGTTGCGCGTCACCATCGCCGCGCTGGCGACAACCGGCGGCATCGCGTTCATGTTCGTCTTTGCCGAGTGGGTTGCCCTGATCTTTATCGAGCTTCAGGCGATGGCCGTGATGGGGCTGTTGCCAGAGGTGTGAGCGGGCAGTCGTAATCCACCTTGGCAAGGTAAAGGCCATGCGGCGGCGCCAATGCGCCGCAACGCTGGTGATCGCGTGCCTCGAGAACGGTGCGGACATCATTGGCCGTCCAGCGCCCCTCGCCGACAAGCTTGAGCGTGCCGACGATGGACCGAACCTGATTGTGCAGGAAGCTGCGCGCCGAAACGCGGGTCTCGATGATCTCGCCGACACGCGAAAACAAGATCGCATCGAGCGTCTTGACGGGCGACTTCGACTGGCATTGCGCCGCCCGGAAGGTGGTGAAATCATGCGTTCCGATCAACACCCTTGCGGCCTCGCGCATGGCATCCACATCAAGCGGCTTCTTGACCCACCAGGCGCGATGGCGCTCCAGCGGCACCGGTGCGTGCCGGTTGACGATGCGGTAGAGGTAATGCCGCCCAACCGCCGAGAAACGGGCGTGGAATTCGTCGGTCATCTTCTCCGCATCGACCACCGCGACACACTCGTCGGCCATGACAAGGTGGGCATTGACCGCCTCCATGACGCGAAACGGGTCCCAGTCGCGAGTGAGGTCGGCGTGGCACATCTGGGCAAGCGCATGCACGCCCGTGTCGGTGCGTCCCGCCACGTGGAGCGTGATCTGCTCGCCGCTGAATTTGAAGATCGCGCGCTCGATGGCCTCCTGCACGGTGTAACCATTCTTCTGGCGCTGGAAGCCCTTGTAGGGCGTTCCGTCATATTCGACGGTGAGGCGGTAACGCGGCATTTCGGCGTCCGGTGTTTTGATGAAAACCGGCTTCTAGTCTTCGCGCTCCTGCCTGTCCAGCAAACCCGATTTCGCGTTGACGGCGGTTCGATATTGGTCAATGACCCGGCTCGACCATGACCGAAACCGCGTTCCCGCCCTCCAGACACCCCGATAGCGGACGGCTCGCCGCGCCTGAGCTGGTCGGGCTTGTGGCTTTCGTTATCGGCCTGACGGCGATCAAGCTCGTGGTCGGCGGCGCGACCGGCCTGGTTCGCGACGAAGCCTATTACACGCTCTGGGCGCTGCACCCGCTGCAGGCCGGCTACTTCGATCATCCGCCGGCGGTCGCCTGGTTCATCAAGGCGGGTCAGGTCGTGCTCGGCGAAACCGAACTGGCGTCGCGGCTTGTCGCGATCCTCGCCACGCCGGTCTGTTCGCTGGCGATCTTTCGAAGCGCCAACCTGCTTTATAGCGACCAGCGGACCGCCGCGCTTGCGGTGCTGTGGTTCAATGTGACGCTGGGCGCAGCAGTGGGGATGCTGGTCATCACACCGGACGCGCCGTCCATGTTGTTCTGGACATTGGCGATATGGACCGCTGCCGAGCTTTTGCGCAGCGGCAAGGCTTATTGGTGGCTCGCCTTCGGCATCTTCGCCGGGCTCGGTCTGGCGTCGAAATACACCGGTGCGTTTCTTGGCGCAGGCATTGTGCTGTGGATCGTCTGGTACCGGCAAAACCGGCGATGGCTGCGCTCGTGGCAGCTCTACGCAGGCGGAGCGCTGGCGGTGGGCCTATTCTCTCCGGTCTTGTGGTGGAACAGCCAGAACGGGATGTCCTCGCTGGCCTTCCAGCTTGGACGCAGTGCGCGAAACTTCGACATCGACCTGGCCAAGCTGAAGTTCCTTCCGGAGTTTGTCGGCTCGCAGATCGCGCTGCTCTGGCCCGGCCTGTTCCTGTTTGCGGTCATCGGGTGCGTATTGTTCTTCAAGCGCCGTGGTGGGCAACCCAACCCGGGAACCGGCCTGCTGGTCGTGACCGCGCTGCCGGCGATCGCCTATTTTCTCTATCACGCCACGCATGCGCGGGTTCAAGGCAACTGGCCGTTGCCGCTCTACGGTCAGGTCGCGATTCTCGGCGCCTGGGCGGCCGGCAATTGGCAACCGGTCAACGGAAGCCTCGCCGCGTTCATGCGGTTTGTTCGCTTGTCGGTCACTCCGCTTGGACTGGCTATCGTCCTGATCGTCTATGCGCATGCCGCGCTCGGCCTCTTCAACCTGCCGGTGCGCGACCCGTCGCGGGAAATGCATGGCTGGGACGATGCGATGGTCGAGATAAGCGCAATCGCCCGCAAGCACGCGGCGGACACGGTCTTTGCGCCCGACTACGGGATGACCGGATGGCTGTCGGTCTACAACCGGTTCGGCAATCACGGGCTGACCGTTCTGCCGGCATATCAGCGGCATCGCTACGGCTACATGGCGCTTCCGGAGGTGTCGGAGGTTCGCTGGCCAGCGCTGATCGCCGTGCGCGCGCGACGATCCCGCCCGGCGTTTGCCGAATTCGGCAAACCGCCGTTCTTGAGCGGTACGTTCCAGCAAAGCATCCAACGCAGGGACAGACACGGAACAGCGATCGACCGCATCGACATCTATCTCGCCGACCGTCCTGAAGCCGGCATCTACGCCGAGTAGTTGGCTAGCGCACGCCGGAAACCGGCGCGCCGCGCAGAAACGTGTCGGCGGCCAGCGGCTTGCCGCCGGCGCGTTGCAGCCGTTCCAGCGTGACCGCGCCCGATCCGCAGGCGATCTCGATCCGGCCGTCATCCGCGGAGAGCGCGCCCGGTTCACCGTCATTCCCATCCACAGATGCGACACGGCTGCGCAGAAGTTTGACGCGTTCCCATTTCTCGCCGAACCGCATCTCGCACCACGCGCCCGGAAACGGCGATAGCCCGCGTATCCGGTTGTGCACCTCGGCGGCCGAAAGCGCCCAGTCGATCCGGGTCTCGTCCTTCGATATCTTGGCGGCGTAGACGACGCCTTCGGCCGACTGCGGCGTGAGCGACAGCGTGCCACTCTCCAGTTCGGCCATCGCCGTGACCATCAGGCCGGCGCAGGACCGCGCCAGTTCGTCATGCAGTTCGCCGGCTGTCTGGTCAGGGCCGATCGGCACCCTTTCCTCAAGTGCGACATCGCCGGTGTCGAGGCCGGCATCCATGCGCATGACCATCATGCCGGTCTCGGTGTCGCCGGCCATGATGGCGCGGTTGATCGGCGCGGCACCTCGCCAGCGCGGCAACAGCGAGGCATGGCCGTTGTAGCAACCGTACCGCGTTCCGTTGAGGATCGGTTCGGGCAGCAGGAGGCCGTAGGCGACGACCACCGCGGCATCGGCGGCGAGCGCGGCGAAGGCCTGCTGCTCTGCTTCCTGCTTCAGGCTTTGCGGTGTGCGGACGGGAATGCCGATTTCCTCGGCCATGCGATGGACAGGCGACGGGGTGAGCGCGAGACCACGCCGGCCTGCGGGACGCGGCGGCTGGCTGTAGACGGCGGCGATTTCGTGTCCCCGATCGTGCAAGGCGACGAGGGTGGGCACCGAAAACTCGGGAGTTCCCATGAAAATCAAGCGCATCGCGCCGTTTCCTTCCAGTTCTCAGAATTTGAATCAAATGAGAGCGCCAGCGTAAACAGAAGCTTAACGACTGGTTGTCTATTCCGCCGTAACTTTTTGTTAACTATCGGAGTTTTGGGCATGGGGCAGCGCTTTTTCGGTCGTCGGGCGATTGCGGTGATCGATCCGCGGACAGCATATCCCGAAACGCCGTCACAGCCGGCACCGCGGATCGCAAGACGCCGCCTGAAACTCGGTGCGTTCACCTTCATCTCCTATGTGGCGCTTTCATGCGCCGCCGGCGCGCTCAGCGTGTTCGGTCGATAACCGGCGGCAACGACAACTTCATTCCGGATCGAACGCCAAGCAGTCCGGCTCGACTTTAGAGCCGAACGGCGGCACGCTGCTTGGCAAGCTTGGTGAACTTCTTGATCACCATGTCGCGCTTCAGCTTGGAGATGTGGTCGATGAACAGCACGCCGTCGAGGTGATCGATCTCGTGCTGCAGGCAGGTTGCAGCCAGGCCGTCGGCTTGAAGCGTCTGTTCGCTGCCATCGCGGTCGAGATACTCGACCGTGATCGATGACGGTCTCTCCACTTCCGCGTAGTAGTCGGGAATGGACAGGCAGCCCTCCTCGTAAACCGACCTTTCGTCGCTGTTCTTGACGATCCTCGGATTGATGAAGACCTGCGGCTTCTTCTCCTCTTCCTCCTTGGAAACATCGATGACCAGCATGCGCAGCGGCTCGCCGACCTGGATCGCCGCCAGCCCGATGCCCGGCGCATCATACATCGTTTCGAGCATGTCGTCGGCGAACCCACGCAACGCATCGTCGACCCGCTCGACCGGCTTGGAACGCTGGCGAAGGACCGGATCGGGCAGCAATATGAGAGGCTTGATCGTCATGGCCGCTCACGTAAGCGCTGCGGCGGCACGCGTCAATCGCCTAGCCACTGCTCACCCTCTGACATCGCGGCGCGAATCGAATAAGATCAAACAATGAACATCGATTTCTCGCACGTCCTGTTTGTCGCCGGCGATTTCGCGGTCACGACCGGCTACGCGCTGGCGGCTCTCGCCGTTGTCGCGCTCGTTGTCCTCTTCATCGCGGGCCAAAGGCGCGCCGGGCTGCACCGGCAAGAGAGCGAGGACCTGAAGCGGAAAGCCGATGAGAGCGAAGCGCGGATCGCCGAGGTGCTCAAGGCGCAGTCGGAGATCCAGGGCCGCATGGCGTCGATGGCCGAGATCTTCGGCGCGCGCCAGTCGGAACTGAACCAGACCATCCAGCAGAAGATCGATTCGATGACCAGCCGGATCGGCCAGTCCATGAACGAGCAGCAGAAATCGACGCATGAGAACCTGGCGCGGTTGCAGGAGCGGCTGGCCGTGATCGACACGGCGCAAAACAACATCAAGCAACTGGCCGGCCAGGTCGTCGAGCTGCAGTCGATCCTTTCCAACAAGCAGACGCGCGGCGCATTCGGCCAGGCCCGGATGGAAACGATCGTTGCCGATGGTCTGCCCGGCGACCGCTACACCTTCCAGGCGACGCTTTCGAACGGCAACCGGCCGGATTGCGTGATCCGCATGCCGAACGATTTGCCGTCGCTGGTGATCGATGCGAAATTTCCGCTGGAGGCGTGGAATGCGCTGCGCGAGGCGGCGGATGCGAACGCAGCGTCTGAGGCGGCGAAACGGTTCCGGCGCGATATGGAAATCCATATCAAGGCGATCTCGGAAAAGTATCTGATCGCCGGAGAAACGCAGGACACCGCCTTCATGTTCGTGCCGTCGGAGTCGATCTTCGCCGACATCCACGAAAACCACGAGGCGGTCATCCAGCGCGCCCACAAAGCGCGGGTGGTGATCGTCTCGCCGTCGCTCCTGATGCTGTCGATCCAGGTGGTCCAGGCGCTGTTGAAAGACGCGCGCATGCGCGAACAGGCGCATCTGATCCAGGGCGAGGTGCTGCGCCTGATGGAAGATGTCAGCCGGCTCGACGACCGCGTGCGCAAGCTGCAGACGCATTTCGGCCAGGCGCAGAAGGACATCGACGATATCCTGGTTTCATCGGGCAAGGTGACCCGGCGCGGCCAAAAGATCGAGGCGCTGGAGTTCGAGGCCGAGAGCGGCGCCGCGCCGCCGCCGACACCGAAGGCCGTGCCCGAGACGCCCGCCAAATCGGCAGAAAGCGCGACCGGCCAGCTGCG
Organism: Oricola sp.; assembly: GCF_965230365.1. Classification (GTDB taxonomy): domain Bacteria; phylum Pseudomonadota; class Alphaproteobacteria; order Rhizobiales; family Rhizobiaceae; genus Oricola. Next base: position 33,734 of record NZ_OZ246003.1, read on the forward strand.
ACTGCGGGTGGTCGATGGCGACAGCGATGGCAGCGATCAGGGCTAGATCGCCAGCGGCGCGTCCAGCACGACGGCCACCTCGGCGGCCAGCACGGCGCGGCGCAAGCGGGCGATTTCCTCTTCGCCGAAGCGCAACGGCACGACCAGCGGCAAACCCGGCCTGACCGCTGTCCAGCCGGCGACCGCGAGTGACTCTGCAGCAGGCTCATGCGCCTGCGCCAGCGCCCAGCTGACGCAATCGATCGCCGCGAAATCCGCCGCGCCGCTTGCAACCGCGCGGATCGATGCGCGGTGCGCCCCTGTCCAAAGCACATCGTTGTCAGCGGGCAGCGCCAACCCTGCCGCAGCGGCGTCACGGGCGAGCGCGACATGGCCGGACAGCGACTCCGGCATGTTGGCGGCGAAGCGCCCAGCGATGGCGGCGGTTTCGAACCATGCGCCGGGATTGGCTGGCGGTTCCATATCTGCCGCATCGCGGCGGACGATGGCGCTTCGATAGGTGCCCGGCCCGCAGCCCGGCGCTTGGTGGACGGGCGTTGCGAGATAGCGCACATGGCCGGCAAGGCTGGTCGCCAGCGGAAATGTGCAGGTCTCGGCGATCAGGAGGTCGGGCGACGTCCAGACCGCGAATGGATCGTCCGGGCGCTCAAGCACGTCCGGCGCATCGAAGCCTTCGGTGCGCAAGGCGTCGCGCAGGCGTTGCCAGCGCGCGTCGGTCGCGGCGCGCCGCTCCGGCCAGTCATACATGGGAAGTGCGGCGACTTGGCTCATCACCGACCCGCCTGGGCTGTCGCCAAATTCCTCAGATGTTTCAACCGCGCGCCAACTCGCTGCCCGACGGCGCCTGGCAGCCGACCTGCGGCCCGGCATGGACTGCCGGCGTCACGCCAACGCGATCGTTGCGCACCGACTCGTCCGCCTGCCGCCAGGCCGGGTGAACGACCGGTTCCTTGGCGCGGAAGGCGAAGGCGCGGGCAATCGCCCAATAGCTGCGGAAAACATAGCCGCCATTGCGCCGGTGCCATGCCTCCCGTTGGGCACGGTAAAGCGCCGGCAGCGCATACCACGGTTCGGCGGGCAGCTTGTGGTGCACCAGATGCAGGTGATTGTTGAGGAACAGCAGGCCGAGCACACCGCCCTTCTCCACGATCAGGGTGCGGCCGTCGGGATCGCCAGCCCAGCGGTGTTCGCAATAGGTGCGGATCGAGATGATCGCCAAGCCGCCATAGGCCGCGAAAGCCAGATAGGTCAGAAAGCCGATCCCCATGAGGCCCTGAACGATGAAAACCAGGCCGGCTAGGCCGGCGGCGTGATAGGCCCACGCCCGACGAACGCCGCGCTCGCCGCGCCACAAACGCGGAAGATCGTCGATGAAGAACGCCGCCACCGCCAGCGCCGGGCCGAAAACGATGCGGCCAACCAGCGTGTTGTTGACGCGCAGCACAAGGCGCAACGGCGCGCCCATGCGGCGGTAGCTGGCGGCTGCCCGGTACCAGGATTCCGGATCGTCGTAGGGATCCGTCAGCCGCTCGTCGTTGTGGTGGCGCAGATGCAGTTGCTTGAAACGGCGATACGGATAGGCGGCACATAGCGGCAACGCCACCAGCAACTCGTTGAAAGCCGCATTGCGCGTCGGATGGCCGTGCAGAACCTCGTGCTGCAGCGAAGCGTGCAGTGCGGCCGAAACGGCCATCAGCGCCAATGCCAGAACCGGAAAATCCGGGAAAATGAGAAAGCCGGAACCGGCCCAAACGCCATAACAAAGGCCGAGCATGGCGAGCGTCGGCCATTCGATCATCTTGAAATCCATCATCTAGTCGCCCCTTAGGGGTCAATTCTGACAGTTCCTGACGTCTCCTGCCATGCGGATATGGTGAATTTGGATTGCGTTTGCTCATCAAATATTTCATTTGTTTACTAAGTACAACGCATAGAGAGTTTACCTTCATATGGACCTGCAAGTCGACAAACGGGACATGGCGCGGCTGCTCAGAGAGCGGATCGAGAGCCTGCTGACCCGCTCCGGGCTGACCCGCTCGGCCTTCGCCGCGCAGGTGGGCATCGACCGGTCGGCGCTGTCGCAGCTCCTGTCCGGCGAGATCACGCGGTTGCCGCGCGCCGAAACGCTGGTGCGCATCTGCGCAGCACATGATGTCAGCCTCGACTGGCTGCTCGGCTTGAGCCAGGCCGAGGATGTGAGCGCCGCCATCAAGCCGTCGCTGGAACTGGAAGAGGCCCGCGACGACCACGACACGACGCTGCTCGAACGCTGGCACGCCGAAGCCGCAGGCACCAAGCTGCGTTACGTGCCGACCACCATCCCCGACCTGCTGCGCACCGATGCGGTGATCTCCTATGAAAGCCGCGAGAACAAGCGCACGCTGGTCTCCAGGATCGACGAGGCGCGCGGCCGCCTCGCCTATACAAGACGCCCGGAGACCGACATGGAAATCTGCATGCCAATGCAGCGCATGTTCGATCTGGCGCGCGGCAGCGGCATCTGGGCCGACCTGCTACCGTCGGCGCGCGGCATGCAGTTGGCGCACATGGCGGCGCTGATCGACGATCTCTACCCGAGCCTGAGGCTCTATCTCTATGACGGGCAGAGCCATTTCTCCGCCCCCTACACGGTGTTCGGCCCGTACCGCGCCTCGGTCTATATCGGCGACATGTACCTGGTGCTGAACACCAAGGAGGCGGTGGCCGCCATGACGCGGCATTTCGACAATCTGGTGCGCGCCGCATCGGTGCAGGCGCACGAGGTGGCCGGCTGGATCCGCAATCTCGACGTCGCCGGGACTAGCGGATCGCCTTGACGAGGCTGGCGCTCGGAAAGCAGGTCGGCGCGCGCCCATTGCCGAGTTGCCACTCGCCGATCGAGCGGCGCGTCTTGAAACCGGGCAGCCCGTCGGCGCCGCCGACATCGAAGCCCCTGCCTTCCAGCACCCGCTGCATCGCCGCAATGTCGGATCGGTAAAGCGTGTCGACCGGCTTCCACGGATCGGCAAAGCGGCGGTTGCCCCACTGGATGCGGTCGCCGGCATGGCCGACGAAGAGCGCGTAGAGGTCGCTCTCATTGTACTTCTTCAGCACGTAGAAGTTTGGCGTGACGATGAAGGCCGGACCGTGACGACCGGCGGGCATCAACAGGAAGCCGTCCTTGCCACGCTCATGGGCGGGAAACGGCCGTCCCGAAACACGTGTGACACCAAGCCCGGCCCAGTCGGCGATCGCCATGCCGCGGTCGGGCCCCTCCATGGTACAGGAGACGATTTCAGGCACGGCGACCTCAAAGCCCCAGTCCCGACCCGCCTGCCAGCCGAACTTCGCCAGATAGGCGGCGATGGAGGCGAGCGTGTCGGGCACCGAATTCCAGATGTCGGCGCGGCCGTCGCCATCGAAATCGACGGCGTGGTCCAGATAAGACGATGGCAGAAACTGCGGTTGGCCGAGCGCACCGGCCCATGACGAGCGCATGGTTTCGGGCTTGGCCATGCCGCGCTCGACCATCACCAGTGCGGCGACAAGCTCTTTGCGAAACAGTTCCGGCCGGGTCGACATGAACGCCTTGGTGGCCAGCACCTCGATGGCGTCGTGCGGGATCTTGACCCGGCCAAAACCGGATTCGCGCCCCCAGATCGCCAATACCACCCGGCCCGGCACGCCGTATTTCTTCTCCACGGCCGCGAGCGTCGCGGCGTGCTGGCGGGCGAGCGTGCGGCCGGTGGCGCTGACATGGCCGAGATTGGTCTCGCGGAAATAATTGGCCGGGGCACTGAATTCGGCCTGGCGGATCTTCTTCGGCGTGTCCCTGGTGCCGGGTGCGACAAGGCCGGGGATCTTGGTGTTCGGCCGCTTGCCGGCGAGCGCCCGGTCGAAGGTGGCGCGCGACACACCCTTTTGGCGCGCCATAGGCCAGACCGTCTTTTCCAGGAAGCTGTCGAATTGCGCCTGCAGCGACTGGGCCAATGCGGGTTGAGCAGCGACAAGAAAGGCGAACAGGACGGCGAGGCGGATCATGCTTTTCTCCCGATTCGTCGCAAAACCTAGCAGCCGGAGCGCGGATGGAAAGGGCGAAGGCCGATTGACCTTCCTCAACGCCAAGGCGCACGCAGCCATGCACACTCGGTAAAACACCGAACACAGGAGACCGCCATGCCCCAGCCGTCGCTTGTCCGCGTGACACCCGAAACGGTCGAAAAAACCGGATTCTTCTGCAAGATGTCCGGCCGCAAGACCGAAGGCTACAAACGCAAGCGCGCCTGGCTCGACGCGCGTTTCGCCGAGGGGCTGGAAATCGCGTTGCTCGGCGACGGCGAACGCGGCATGATCGAAACCATGCCGGGCGCGCATTGCTGGCGGGCGATCGAAGCAGAGGATTATCTCGTCATCCACTGCCTTTGGGTGGTCGGCAAGAGCAAGGGCAAGGGCCTTGCCCGGCTGCTGCTCGACGACGCCGAACAGCGCGCCCACGCCCGGGGCTACAAGGGGCTGGCCGCCGTCGCCAGCACCGGCAACTGGCTGATCGGCCCACCGGTCCTGCAAAAGTACGGGTTTGAACCGGTCGTCGAAGAAGCGCCCTACTCCATCCATGTCAAACGCTTCGACGACACGGCGGCCGACCCGACTTTCAGCGGCAGTTTCGCCGACAAGGCGAAAGCGGCGGGCGACGGCTTTACCGTCTTTGTCACCGACCAGTGCCCCTACCTCGCAGACGCGACCAAGACCTTCGAGGCGCAGGCGACGGAACGCGGCATCCCGTTCCGGGTCGAGCGGATCGAGACGGCGCAGGCTGTGCGCGAGAAGATGCCATCGCCCTATGGCACGTTCGGCGTGGTGCGCGACGGCGCACTGTTCGCCGACACCTATCTCTTGCCCAAACAGATCGCCAAGCTGCTCGAGGGGTGAGGTGTGGGGTGGCCCTCTTTTCGCCTTCGGGGGCGAGGGGTGCTTGATCGCGGCCGCCGCGTCCTCGCCCCGCCGGGGAAAGGATCGCGAGGCTTCGCGAGCAAAGCGAGCGTTAGCCGCAGCGAGGTGAGGGCGAATTTTTTAGTCCCACTCATCGCCTTGCGTCCCCTGCACCACCCCCTCTCTTGCGATTTCTAGCACTTAGCCTGCGGCTAAGACGCTGAAATCGCTTTCTCTCCTACCAGGGGCGAGAGGGAGCGCGTCATCTCCACCGGGCGCACGCCATCACCACCGCGCCCCGTTTCCGAGACCGGATTGTTGTTGAGTTGGAAGACGGGCGGTCAAAGCATCGCAACGTCTAAAAGGTATAGCGATCCTTAGACCGCCCGCTCGGTGGTCTTGCAGCTTCGGTCGGCGGCCCGGAACGAAAGTCCGGGAAAACAAGACTGCGCGCGCCGCTTCATGCCGCCCTGACTTGGGGGTTCATCACCCAGTGACACACCTCTGCGCCACCAGCCAGGCACCGTCCTCCTCCCTGTGAGCCGGTGTGCACGCCAGGCTTTCATGAGAAGGCGGGTGTGATGGTAAGGGAGGTTCGGGCGCGGTGGAAAATTTTTTCGCGAAACGCCGGAATTCCGGGATTTGCCGCAGAGTTTATCCAACGGCGGGGCCTTGTCTCCCACTTGCGGAGGAGCAATCGCAAGTGACCGGGTGCTTGCTCGGATGCGAGCTCCGCAACGCTAGCGGCGACGGGCAGATCGACGAAAACTTCATGCGCAGATAGGGTGGAGACAGAAAGGGCTACTGGGTTGCCGATCATCCGGGTGAATTCAGGAAAGAGCGCTGAGAGAATGCCCGGCCAAAAGCGCTGACAGCCGAAGGTCAGCGGCCTGCCGGCAGTCTCACATCGCTGTTGCGGGCCTGGCGACAAGGCAACGGAACGACGCGGAAACCCGGACACGTCCGTCAGCCTGCAGGAACTCTTCAAGCGCGCTGCGGTAGGCCTCTTCCACAGCGTCTTCGCCGGCCAGTTCCATCGCCTTGACCGCGACGCCGGCCGAACCAAGGCCGCGCACGGCGGTTTCGATGTCGGGGTATTCGAACGGGCTGTCGACATCGAAGATCTCGACGGGCTCGAGCCCGGCGCTTTCGGCAAAGCCGCGCAGTGCGCCTTCTTGCGACAAGGCAAATGGTCCCGGCGCGCCAGGCGGCGGCGGCGGCATGAACGGCCTGATCGCTGCGACAAGCCTGGCAGCTTCCATGCCGTCCGGCTCGCCCCAGGTCACAACGACCACCGTGCCGCGATCTCCGACGACCCGCCGCGCTTCCGACAGTGCCGCCACCGGGTTTCCCGCATATTGAAACGCGTTGATGCCCGAAACGACGTCGAACGCGCCGTCGCCGAACGGAAGCTCCTCAAGGTCGCCGGCATGGAAATCTGCGGCAGGCGTGCGGGATGAGGCGATTTTCAGCAAGTCCTCGGCGGCATCCAGCCCGGTGGCAGACGCGCCGCGCGCAGACGCCATATTCACGGCCATGCCCGAGCCGCAGCCGACATCGAGATACCGGGTGCCGGCACCGACGCGCGCCGCATCGAGAACCGCCCGGTAGACCGGCGCGTGCACCCTTTCCTGATGATTTGCCCAATCTTCGGCGCGTGCGCCCCAGAGGCGGCCATTGACTTCAGAAGTTTTGGAACTGTCCGGCATATCCGATCCTCCCGCAGGAATAGCGAACACTACGCCCGATCGCGCCTGCCGGCAAAATCGCTCAGAACTGCGTGCGGGCGCGTAGCGCTGCCGAAAGCGTGCCCTCGTCGAGATAGTCAAGCTCGCCGCCGACCGGCACGCCATGGGCGAGCCTGGTGATCCTGACATCGAAATCGGCAAGCTGGTCGGTGATGTAATGCGCCGTGGTCTGGCCCTCGACCGTGGCGTTGACGGCGAGGATGAGTTCGGTAATGCCGCCGGCCGCCACCCGGTCAACCAGCGACTTGATGTTGAGATCGTCCGGGCCGACGCCGTCGAGCGGCGACAGCGTGCCGCCGAGCACGTGATAGCGGGCGTTCATGACCGAGGCGCGCTCCAGCGCCCAGAGATCGGAGACATCCTCGACGACGATCAAAAGTGACGGGTCGCGGCGCGGATCGGAACAGATCGAGCAGGGATCGACCGTGTCGACATTGCCGCAGATCGAGCAGACGGTGACCTTCTCGGAGGCTTCCGTGAGCGCGGCGGCGAGCGGCGCCATCAACTGCTCCTTCTTCTTGATCATGTGCAGCGCGGCACGGCGCGCCGAGCGCGGGCCGAGGCCCGGCACCTTGGCCAGAAGCTGGATCAGCCGTTCGATTTCGGGGCCGGCGATTCGTTTGTCGGACATGGCAAAGATGTAAGAATTTCACGGCGCGCGCGCAAAGCAAAATCGTCAGCGCGGCAGGAATCGGGTGGCGGAGGGCGGCGGCCGGCGACAGAGTGCGGCGAAACATGTATGGAGACGACAATGCCGCCTGCCCGCACCCAGATGAACGCCGCCGAATGGGCGATGCTTGTCGCGCTGTCGCTGTTGTGGGGCGGCTCGTTCTTCTTCAACGGCGTGGCGGTGCGCGAACTGCCGCCGCTGACCATCGTGTTCGCGCGCGTGGCGCTGGCGGCGGCGACGCTGCATCTGGTGATGGCGGTGACGGGCCGCCGGCTGCCGGGACGCCGCGAAGTGTGGATCGCATTCGCGGGCATGGGCGTGCTCAACAATCTGGTACCGTTCACGCTGATCGTCTGGGGTCAGGGGCAGATCGCCTCGGGTGTCGCCTCGATCCTGAACGCGACCATGCCGCTGTTCACGGTGCTGGTGGCGCATGGCTTCACCGCCGACGAGAAGCTGACGCCGGCAAGGATTGCCGGCGTGGTGGCGGGATTTCTCGGGGTCGCGGTGATGCTGGGCGGCGCCGGATTTTCGGGCGACGCGCCTGTCGCCGCCTATGCGGCCATCCTCGGGGCGGCGCTGTCATATGGATTTGCCAGCGTTTACGGGCGGCGCTTCCGGACGCTCGGCGTGGCGCCGATGAGCGTGGCGACCGGGCAGTTGACCATGTCGAGCCTGATGCTTGCGCCGCTGGTGCTGGTCGCCGAACGGCCCTGGACCCTGCCGGTGCCAGAGACCGGAACCGTGCTGGCGCTGGTCGGCCTTGCGACCGTGTCGACGGCGCTCGCATATCTGCTCTATTTCCGCATCCTGGCCGGCGCCGGAGCGACGGCGATCTCGCTCGTCACGCTGCTGATCCCGCCAAGCGCCATCGCGCTTGGGATCGCCTTCCTCGGCGAGGTGCTGCTGCCGCGCCACATCGCCGGCCTGGCGCTGATCGGGCTGGGGCTGGCGCTGGTCGACGGGCGGCTGCTGAAGCGGAGGGCGCGACCGGCATAACCGCCGGTTGCGTTGCCGACAGGCCCGTCTATTGTCGCGGACAGGACGCGAAAGGTACTCCTCATGAGCATGAACCTCTGGCTGGTCTATGTGACGACCGTCTTCCTGATGATGTGCACGCCGGGGCCGAGCCAGTTGCTGATGCTGTCGAACAGCATCGCCAATGGCTGGCGGAAGTCGATGGCGACCGCTGCCGGCGACCTGACCGCCAACCTGTTGCAAATGCTGGCGGCCGGACTCGGTCTTGCGGCGATCATCGTGGCCTCGCAACACGCGCTTTCAATCATCAAGTGGTGCGGTGTGGCCTATCTGTCGTGGCTTGGGCTGCGCATGATCCTCAACGCCGGCAAATCTTCCAGCACACAGGGAAGCCGTGGGATGCCTGTCCGCAGGCTCTGGATGCAAGGCTTTGTGACGTCCGCCGCCAATCCGAAAGCGGTGGTGTTCTTTGCCGCGCTCTTCCCGCTGTTCATCACGCCGGGCGAAGCGTTCTGGCCGCAATTCGCCGTGCTGAGCGCCACCTATCTCGTCATGGACGGCATGTTCTTGAGCGCCTATGGCGTGTCGGCAAGCTGGCTGGCGTCGCGCCTCAAGGGCAAGGCGCGGCCTTGGCTGGACCGGGCCGGCGGCACTTTCATGATCGGTGCGGCGATCCTGCTCGGCCTCAAGCCGGTCGAGAAATGACGGCCTAGAACGGCAGCTTCATGCCGGGCGGCAGTGGCAGGCCGGCAGTCATTTCCTGGGTCTTTTCGGCGACCATCGCCTCGACCTTGGCCTTGGCGTCGTTGTGGGCGGCGAGGATCAGGTCCTCGAGAATCTCGACATCGTCTTCCTTGAACATCGACGGGTCGATCTTCAGGCCCTGCATGGCGCCCTTGCCAGTCAGCGTGACCGAAACCATGCCGCCGCCGGCGGTGCCTTCGGCCGTCATGGTCTCCATCTCGGCCTGCATGGCCTGCATCTTTTCCTGCATTTCCTTGGCCTTGCTCATCAGGCCCATGATGTCGCGCATGGCTTATCTCCGGGTGTTACAAGTCATCGGCCTCGTCGGGGTCGAACGGAATACCCTCGGCATCGGCTGTGTGGCCCATATCGTCGTCGCCGTCGCCTTCGGCAAGCCGCACATCGATGATTTTCGCGCCGGGAAAGGCGTCGAGGATGGCGGCGACCTCGGGATCGCGGCTGGCGTCGGCGACAGCGTTGTCACGGCGCTCGGTTTCGGCCTCCTCGAGCGTCTGGCCGCCGGGCTGACGCGACACCGAGACGATCCAGCGGATGCCCGTCCAATCCTGCAGTTTGCGCGACAGATCGCCGAGCAGGGCGCGCGGCGCGTCCTCGGTCAAATTGACGTCGAGCTTGCCGGGTTCGATCGACACAAGGCGAACGCATTTGCGGATCGAAACCTTCATCAACGGGTCGCGGTGACGGTCGGCGAGGTCGGCGAGATCCTTGAGCGAGGCGACCGGGACGGCGGGCGCCGGCGGTTCGGGTGCGGGCTGCGGCGCGGCCTGGTGGACCGGTTGCGGCTCGGACGCGACAAGGCGCACGGCCTGCGCGCCGCCGGCGCTGGCGGTCGGCTGCGGTGCGCTGTTGTCGGTGACGGGCGCGGAGGACTGGGCGACCGCATGCGCGCCATTGCCATTGCCGGCAGGCGCGGCAGCACCAGCCGACAGCGCCGGGCGCGACGGTTCACCGGGCGGCGCTTCGTCGAGCGCCTTCAATGCCTCGTCAAGCGTTGGCAAGGTGGCGGCGTGGGCGAGCCGGATCAGCACCATCTCGGCGGCGGCGACCGGGCGTGACGACAATTCGGCCTCTGGAATGCCCTTCAGCAGCATCTGCCAGGCGCGCGACAACACCTTGACCGGCAGGCGCTTGGCGAAATCGAGGCCGCGCTCGCGTTCGTCCGGCGTCATCGACGGGTCGTTTTCGGCGGCACCCGGCACGAAGCGCAGGCGGGTGACGAGATGGGTGAAATCGGCGAGATCGGTGAGCACCACCGCCGGATCGGCGCCGACATCGTACTGGGCGCGGAATTCGTCCAGCGCCTCGGACACGCGGCCGGCCATGACGTGTTCGAAAAGGTCGACAATACGCGCCCGGTCGGCAAGCCCCAGCATGTCGCGCACCGCATCGCCGGTCACCGTGCCGGAGCCGTGGGCGATGGCCTGGTCGAGGATCGACAGCGAATCGCGCACCGAGCCCTCGGCGGCGCGGGCGATCATGGCGAGCGCCTGTTCATCCACCGCGACGGATTCCAGCTCGGCGATCCTGGCCAGATGCCGGGTCAGTTCGCCGGTCTCGATGCGGCGCAGGTCGAATCGCTGGCAGCGCGACAACACGGTGATCGGCACCTTGCGGATCTCGGTGGTCGCGAAGATGAACTTCACGTGTTCGGGCGGCTCCTCAAGCGTCTTGAGCAAGCCGTTGAAGGCCTGCGTCGACAGCATGTGCACTTCGTCGATGATGTAGACCTTGTAGCGCGCCGACACCGGGCGGTAGCGCACCTGCTCGATGATCTCGCGAATGTCGTCGATACCGGTGTGCGAGGCGGCGTCCATCTCGATGACATCGACATGGCGGCCCTCCATGATCGCTTCGCAATGCTCGCCAAGTTCGGCAAGTTCGATCTGCGGGCGGTCGATTTCGGCGGTTTTGAAATTGAGCGCGCGCGCCAGAATGCGCGCCGTCGTCGTCTTGCCGACGCCGCGCACGCCGGTCAGCATCCAGGCCTGGGCGATCCGGCCGGCGGCAAAGGCATTGGTAAGGGTGCGGACCATCGGCTCCTGGCCGATGAGGTCGGAGAAGTCGCGCGGGCGGTATTTGCGCGCCAGAACGCGGTAGGGCGTCTGCGATGTCGAGGGATCGCTCATGGATCTTGTCTAATGCGTTTCGCGGGCAAGCGGAAGCGCTTGACCGGCAAAGCCGCGCGGCAGGCACAGGAAAAGAGAAAAGGCGGGAGGCTGGCACGGTGACCCGTGCCGTGGCTCGTTAGGGCTGCTTCCTTCCGGACCTGACCCGGTTGGCGAGTGGCTCGTCCACCACCAACCTCCCGCCGGCGATATCGTACGGGCCGCAGGAAATTGCAAGTCGCGCCGACCAAAAAAGCTGATACAGTCCGGTACATGGTTGATTTCGCACTCGATCCCCGATTGGCCGGCGACACCTTTTCCGTCGCGAAGCTGAGCCTCAGCCGGTTGTTGCTGATGAACGACGCGCGCTTTCCGTGGCTGATCCTGGTGCCACAGCGCGTCGGCATTCGCGAGTTCCATGAACTGACGCCGCTCGACCAGACGATGCTGACCTTCGAGATCGCAACCGTGTCGGAGAACCTCAAGGCGCTGACCGGGTGCCACAAGCTCAACGTTGCGGCGCTCGGCAATCAGGTCGCGCAATTGCATGTGCATGTGATCGCGCGCCAGACCGACGACGCGGCATGGCCCAATCCGGTGTGGGGCAGCGGCAATGCGGAGCCCTATCTGCCGGACGCGGCGGCCGATTTCATCGCGGCATTCAACGACAGCTTCTGAGCGGCCTTGTTCTTGACGGTCCTGTTTTGGACAGTTCCGACCGTTTGACGCTCATAGCCGGCGCGTCTATCAGTTTGCCAATGACCGAGGAGGCTTCATGACCACACGACTGGCCGATGCGCCGCATCCAGAACCGTCGAGTGAAACGGCCTTCTCGCAGAACCGGCTGACGCGGCTGTCCGAAAAGCGCTCGCCGACCAGCACACAGGACGCGCTGAAGCACGATCACGCGCATCTCTATCTGGTGACCGAGGGCCGCGTCCTGCTGAAACATGACGAGGAGGTGTTCGACCCGCTGTTCTCGCCAAGCGAGGTCTACGATCTCGCCGTCGGTTTCGACGAGGCGATCCTGCTCGGCTTCGAGGCGGACGAGACCCCGGTGCTGGCCGCCTGGTCGGGCGCCGACAAAGATGCGCTGCCCGACTACATCAAGGCGATCGATATCCGCTCGGTCTACATCCAGGACCTGCTGCCGCCGGACCGGCTGGGCGCGCTGGCACAGGGAGCGGCGCTGGTGTCGTGGAACCGCACGCACAAGTTCTGCGCGCGCTGCGGTCACCCGAGCGACATCACCGATGGCGGCTACAAGCGGGTCTGCCCGAATTGCGGTGCGATGCACTTTCCGCGCACCGACCCGGTGGTCATCATGCTGGCTGTGACCGAGGATGGCGAACGCTGCCTGCTGGGGCGTGGTCCGCAGTTTCCCGAGCACATGTATTCATGCCTGGCGGGCTTTGTCGAACCGGGCGAGACGATCGAGAACGCCGTGCGCCGCGAGACCGAGGAGGAATCCGGGATCGTGCTCGGCAAGGTGTCGTACCATGCCAGCCAGCCCTGGCCATTTCCGCACACGCTGATGATCGGCGCGCATGCCGTCGCCAAGACGACCGAGATCAGAATTGACGACGAGTTGGAAGATTGCCGCTGGTTCACGCGCGAGGATGTGCGCCTGATGCTGGCCAAGGAACACCCGGAAGGCTGGTGGACGCCCCCCAGCGGCGCGATCGCATCGCATCTGATTCAGGCGTGGGTGGAGGAGGACTGACTGATGAGCGAAGAGGCATGGGTCGGCGACGTGCTGGATTTCTGGTTCGAGGAGCTGGAACCGAAGCAGTGGTTCGTCAAGGACGAGGCGCTCGATGCGACGATCATCGAGCGCTTCTCGGAACTCTACGAAACGCTTGCGGCGACCGACAATGACGCAATCTCGGCGTCGCCACGCCAGGCATTGGCTGCGGTCATCGTGTTCGATCAGTTCGCGCGCAACATGTTCCGCGGTTCGCCCAAGACATTCGCTTGCGATCCCAAGGCTCTGGCGCTGGCCGAACGGCTGATCGCCGACGGTTCCGCAGAAGCGCTTTCCCGCGACGAGCGCTACTTCCTGATGATGCCTTTCATGCATTCGGAGGATCTCGGTGCGCAGGAGCGCTGCGTGGAGCTGTTTGCGGCGCATGGCAGCGACCAGGGCTTGAAGTATGCGAAGCTGCATCGCGACGTGATCGAAAGGTTCGGCCGGTTCCCGCACCGCAACGGGATGCTTGGCCGCGAGACGACGCCGGAAGAGCAGGCCTATCTCGACGATGGCGGCGGGTTTTAGCCGGTAATTTCAACGTTTACGTATACGTCAAAAAAACTTGCATCGCGCGCGGTGCCGACATATGTCATCCTGCATTCACAGACCATCGCCACCGCAACCGGTTTCGCAATGGAGATGCGCGGAGCGGATGGCATGCCGGGAGGAACAGAATTGGCAGATATCGCGACGGCGAAGGCGCCCGAAATCCAGCGTCCGTGGCTGAAATCATACCCTGACAGCGTACCGGCGGAGATGGCGCCGATGCGCTATGCGTCGCTCGCCGACATGATCGACAAGTGCTGCAAGCAATATGCCGATCGTCCGGCGTTTTCGTGCATGGGCAAGTCGATCACTTTCGCCGAACTCGACGCTGCGTCAGCCGCCTTTGGCGCCTATCTGCAATCGCTCGGCCTTGAAAAGGGCGATCGCGTGGCGCTGATGATGCCGAACATCCTGCAATATCCGGTCGCGCTCTACGGCACGTTGCGCGCCGGATACACGGTGGTCAATGTCAACCCGCTCTACACGCCGCGCGAGCTGGAACACCAATTGAAGGATTCCGGCGCCAAGGCGATCGTCATCCTGGAGAACTTCGCCCACACGCTGGAACAGGTCGCCGCGAAGACGGACGTCAATCACATGGTCGTCGCCTCGATGGGCGACATGATGGGGCTGAAAGGCCACCTGGTGAATTTCGTCGTGCGCAAGGTGCGCAAGATGGTGCCGGATTGGTCGTTGCCCGGATACGTGAAGTTCAACAGCGCTCTTTCGGAGGGCAAGGGCCGCGCGCTCAAAACCGCCGCGCTGGACATGGAAGACATCGCCTTCCTGCAATACACCGGCGGCACGACCGGCGTATCGAAAGGTGCGACGCTGAGCCACGGCAATGTGCTGGCCAATGTGCAGCAGAACTCGCACTGGGTGGGTGTGGCCTATGGCGCACGCGGCGAACCGGACCAGGTGGTCTACATGTGCGCGCTGCCGCTCTATCACATCTTCGCGCTCACGGTGAATGCGATCATGGGGCTCGACCAGGGCGGCCACAACGTGCTGATCCCCAACCCGCGCGACATCCCCGCCTTCGTCAAGGAGATGGCGAAATACGAGTGGAACTTCTTCGCCGGCCTCAACACCCTGTTCAACGCGCTGTTGAACAACGAGGACTTCCGCAAGCTCGATTTCAGCCATGTGCGGCTGGTGATGGGCGGGGGCATGGCGGTGCAAAAGCCGGTTGCAGACCGCTGGAAGGAAGTCACCGGAACGGTGATCTACGAAGGCTACGGCCTGTCGGAGACATCGCCCGTGGCGACCGCCAACCGTTTTGACGAGATGGAGTTCACCGGCACGATCGGCCTGCCGCTGCCGTCGACCGACATCTCGATCCGCGACGAACAGGGCAACGACCTGCCGCTTGGCCAGGTCGGCGAGATCTGCATCCGCGGCCCGCAGGTGATGAAGGGCTACTGGAACCGGCCCGACGAAACCGCCAAGGTGATGACCGAGGACGGCTTCTTCCGGTCGGGCGACATGGGCTTCATGGACGAACGTGGCCTGACCAAGATCGTCGACCGCAAGAAGGACATGATCCTGGTGTCCGGCTTCAACGTTTATCCGAACGAGGTCGAGGAAGTCGCCGTGTCGTGCCCCGGCGTGATCGAGGCGGCGGCCATCGGAGTTGCCGACGAACATTCCGGCGAAGTGGTCAAGCTGGTGGTGGTGCGCGAGGACGAGAGCGTCTCCGAAGAGGCGATCAAGAAGCACTGCGCGGAAAACCTGACCAACTACAAGCGGCCGAAATTCATCGAGTTCAGGACCGAACTGCCGAAGACCAATGTCGGCAAGATCCTGCGCCGCGAATTGCGATAACGGCTATCGTGTTCAGTGGTTGTCGCGCGGAAGCCCTTTCTGCGCGATGGCCCGGTACTTGACGGCCGGCTTCAAGACCATGCCCTCGGCCAGCTGATCGACCATCGAACGCTGGATTTCCTGCCAGGGGGTCTGGTGGTCCGGATAGGCGTAGCCGCCGGCCGCTTCCAGCGCGGTACGGCGCGCCGACAACTCCTCTTCCGAAAGCAGGATGTTCGCCTCGCCCTTGCGCAGGTCGATGCGCACCCGGTCGCCGTTTTTCAGCAGCGCCAGACCGCCCATGACCGCTGCCTCGGGCGAGGCATTGAGGATCGATGGCGAGCCCGAGGTGCCAGATTGGCGGCCGTCGCCGATGCAGGGTAGCGCCAGGATACCGCGCCTGATGAGGTAATCCGGCGGCTGCATGTTGACCACTTCGGCCGCACCCGGATAACCGACCGGCCCGGCGCCGCGCATCACCAGAATGGTGTGCTCGTCGATGCCTTCTGCGGGATCATCGATGCGGTGGTGATAGTCCTCCGGACCGTCGAACACGGCCACCCTGCCCTCGAAGGCTTCGGGATCGTCGGGATTCGACAGGTAGCGGGCACGGAATTCCTCGGAGATGACGCTGGTCTTCATGATCGCCGAATCGAACAGGCTGCCCTTCAGGTTGATGAAGCCGGCGTTTTCCTTGAGCGGGCGCGCGACGGGCCAGATGACGTCTTCATTGAGGTTTTCGACCGGCTCGCAGTTGGCGCCGATGGTTTCGCCATTGGCGGTGACCGCGCCGGGATGCGGCAGAAGGCCGGCCTTCATCAGTTCCATGACCACGGCCGGCACGCCGCCGGCGCGAAAATAGTCCTCGCCGAGATATTCGCCCGCCGGCTGCAGGTTGACGAGCAACGGGATCACGTGACCGAGCGCCTGCCAGTCGTCATTGTCGAGCGCGACGCCAAGATGGCGGGCGACCGCGTTGAGGTGGATCGGCGCGTTGGTGGAACCGCCGATGGCCGAGTTGATGACGACGGCGTTCTCGAACGCCTCGCGCGTCATGATGTCGGACGGCTTCAGATCCTCGTGGACCATGCCGACGATGCGCCGGCCGGTGTCGAAGGCGCACTGGCCGCGCTCGCGATAGGGCGCGGGGATGGCGGCGGCACCCGGCAACTGCATGCCAAGCGCTTCGGCCAGCGAGTTCATCGTCGTCGCCGTGCCCATGGTGTTGCAGTAGCCGACCGACGGCGCCGAGGAAGCGACGATCTCCATGAATTCGTCATAGCCGATCTCGCCGGCGGCCAGGCGCTCGCGCGATTTCCAGACGATGGTGCCGGAACCGGTGCGCTCGCCGCGGTGCCAGCCATTGAGCATCGGGCCGACCGAGAAGGCGATTGCCGGGATGTTGACGGTGGCCGCCGCCATCAGCATGGCCGGCGTGGTCTTGTCGCAGCCGATCGTCAGGACGACGCCATCGAGCGGATAGCCGTAGAGCACCTCGACACAACTCAGATAGGCGAGATTGCGGTCGAGCGAGGCGGTCGGGCGCTTGCCGGTTTCCTGGATCGGATGGACCGGAAACTCCAGCGGGATGCCGCCGGCGGCGACGATGCCGTCGCGCAGGCGCTTGGCCAGTTCGACATGGTGGCGGTTGCACGGCGACAGGTCGGAACCGGTCTGGGCGATGCCGATGATCGGCTTGCCGGACTGCAGTTCCTCGCGCGTCAGCCCGTAATTCAGGTAGCGCTCCAGATAGAGCGCTGTCATCCCCGGGTTGCCGGGATTGTCGAACCATTTCTGGCTGCGCAGGGGCTTTGCGGTGCGGTCAGTCATGACGTTCTCCCGGTTTGGCCGCCCAGCGTTAGGACAAGCCGCGCCAGGCCGCAAGAGCGCAAAAGGGCCGCGCTTACTCCGGGTCGGAAACGTATTCCAGAAGGTCGCCGGGCTGGCAATCCAGCACGGCGCAGATCTTCTCCAATGTCTCGAAGCGCACGCCGCGCACCTTGCCCGATTTCAGGAGCGAGACATTCTGCTCGGTGATGCCGATGGCGTCCGCCAGTTCGCGCGAACGCATCTTGCGCCTGGCCAGCATGACGTCGAGGTGGACGACAATCGCCATGGTCAGACGATGCTCCGGTTTTCGCGCTCGATCTCACCGCCGATCACCAGCGCATGGGCAACCAGCACGAATACGCCAGCAACGAAGACGGAGAGGAGTTGCACGCCCTCAAAGCCGATCGACAATTGCCGCTCGCCGGCCGGATTGGCAAGCGACAGCAGCAGGATGGTGAGCGTCCGGCCGAAGGTGGAGTAGATCGCCAGGATGAAGAGGGTGATGCCGGCGCGGCGCATCCAGAACGCGGCCTGCGGATCGAACACCCGGCCATCGCCGAACAGCGCGAACATGCGCATCAGGCAGACGATGGCGTGGATCATCAGGCCGAGCGATATCCAGGCAAGCGCGACGCTGGCAAAGCCGACCGGGGCGGAGACCAGGGCCGGGTCGCGGGCGATACCCGGATAGAGGTCGCAAACGACCGTGGCGTCGACGGCGACCATGACGGCGAGCACGACGCCCACGACGACCAGCACCACGATCAGCGCGTACGAGAAACCGTAGAGCAAGCGGCTGAGGCGTTTCAGCCTGTCGAGATTGTCCTGCGGCATGATGCCTCCTTAATGTCACAATTGCATTATTTATCGTAAAACAATAATTTTTTCTCGTAAAGCATAAACTCGAATGGAGCCCCCATCATGCCGGAATGCCGCAATCGCGCCAAACGCCGAACCCTGTCCGTCCCGTGTCTTTTTCTGCTGTCGGCGACCGTGGCCGGCTGCACGGGTTTCGGTACGCCGCCTTCCAGCATGCTCAAATTGGCGCGCATGCAGCCGCTGGAGGCCGATCCAGCGGCAATCCGCTTTGCCGTTGCCACGCCCGGCTATCTGCGCGTGCGCGATGGCGACATCACGGTGACCGTGGAGTTCGACACCGGCGATCTGGAAACGAGCTTCGTGGAACAGTACAGGCCGGTCGTCGACGGCAATGCGCCGCCGACACCGGGCATCAACCGGCGGCGTCTGAACGACCGCAATCTGGTTGTGGCGCGGTTCCACGAAGACGACCGTGACGATTTCCGCGCCATGTAGGCGCGCATCAAGGCCTATCGCGCAGGTGGCGGCGATGGCCAGGGATCGCTGAGCATAGGGGCCACGGGCTGCCGGACCGCACCGGCAAGCGACGGGCCGGTGCGGATATCGGCATGGCTGCAAACCGCACCGGGCGACAACTACTTTTTGCTGTTCCGGGGCCTCGACCTGGGCAAGCAACTGAAGGCTGCCGGCACGGACCTTTCGGCAATCCCGGACTGCGACGCATCAGCCTCCTGATAACGCCCGCACATGGGCGACGAGCGCTGCGGTCGAACCGTCGCGCGCATCGGCACCCTCACCCGTCTGGACGACCGGCAGCAGCGCGGTCGCCAGTTCCTTGCCGAGTTCGACGCCCCATTGGTCGAAGGCATTGATGCCGAAGAGCTGCGCCTCGACGAAGACGCGGTGCTCGTAAAGCGCGACAATGCGGCCGAGCGTATGAGGATCGAGCCGGTCGTAGACAAGGGTCAGCGACGGCCGGTTGCCGGAAAAGACCCGGTGCGGCGCGATCTCGGCGATGCGGTCTTCGGCCACGCCGGAAGCGCGCATTTGCGCTTCTGCCTCGGCGAGCGTCCGGCCCTTCATCAGCGCTTCCGACTGCGCGAAACAGTTGGCGAGCAGCAATTCGTGGTGATGGCGCAATCCCGGCTCGTGGCTGTTGGCGGCAACGAGGAACTCGACCGGGATGATGTCGGTGCCCTGGTGGATGAGCTGGAAGAAGGCATGCTGACCATTGGTGCCGGGCTCGCCCCAGACGACCGGACCGGTAACGCCATCGACCGCCTCGCCAGCGATCGTGACGCCCTTGCCATTCGATTCCATGTCAAGCTGCTGCAGATAGGCGGGCAACCGCGCCAGGCGCTGGTCGTAGGGGATGACGGCGCGTGACGGATAGCCGAGCACCGCGCGGTGCCAGTAGCCAATCAGGCCGAGCATCATCGGCAGGTTGCCGGTGACCGGCGCCTCGCGGAAATGCCGGTCCATGGCATGGCCGCCTTCCAGAAAGCGGCCGAAACCTTCCGGCCCGACGGCCAGCATGATCGGCAGGCCGATGGCGCTCCACAGCGAATAGCGCCCGCCGACCCAATCCCAGAAACCGAAGGTGCGATTTTCGGCGATACCGAAGGCGGCGACCTTGTCGAGCGCGGTCGACACGGCGCAGAAGTGGTCGCCGACCGCGCCTTCGCCAAGCGCATTGACCACCCAGCTGCGCGCCGTGCGGGCATTGGTCATGGTCTCGATGGTGGTAAATGTCTTCGACGCAATGACGAAAAGGGTCGTCGCCGGATCGAGACCGTCGATGGTATCGGCGATATGCGCACCGTCGACATTGGAGACGAAATGGCAGCGCGGCCCGTCATGGAACGGCCTGAGCGCCATGACCGCCATGACCGGTCCGAGATCGGACCCGCCAATGCCGATATTGACGACATCGGTGATCTTGTTCCCGGTGGCCCCGGTCAGCGTGCCGGCGCGCACGCCATGGGCGAAATCCGCCATGGCGGCGAGCACCGCGTTGACGCCGGGTATGACATCGTCGCCATCGACGATGACCGGTTCGCCGGAGCGATTGCGCAAGGCCGTGTGCAGAACCGCGCGGCCCTCGGTGGCGTTGATCTTGTCACCGGCGAACATCGCGTCGCGGCGGCCAGCAACGTCTGTGGCGGCAGCCAGGTCTTGCAGGAGCTTCAGCGTGCCGGCGTTCACGGCACATTTCGACCAATCCATCAACATGTCGTCGAGGCGCGCGTGATGGGTCGCAAAGCGACCCGGATCGTCGGTGAAAGCGGCGCGCATGTCTGCCGGCGCGGCGTCACGGGCATGCTGTTTCAAGGCGGCTACGACATCCGGTTTGCTGGGCATGACGGGCTCCGAAGGTGCTGACAGGAAGGTCCAGCCTGTTAAAGTGCGCGCCGACAGAGAATTCAAGCGGGTTGGGCACGCCGGATCAAATCATCCCTGATTGCGTGCCGGCCGGCGAGCGCCGGATGCCCGGTCTCGCGTTTCGGGGGGAGCCACATGAAAGCAGTCGTTATCCGGGAGTTCGGCGCAAGGCCGCAGATCGAGACCTTGCCCGATCCCGAGCCGGCGCCGGACGGCGTGGTCGTCAAAATCGGCGCGACCGGCGTCTGCCGGTCGGACTGGCACGGCTGGATGGGCCACGACCCGACGATTGAACTGCCGCATGTGCCCGGCCACGAACTGGCCGGCACGATCGTCGAGGTGGGCAAGGATGTACGGCGTTGGGAGAAAGGCGACCGGGTGACCGTGCCGTTCGTGGCGGGTTGCGGCCACTGCCACGAATGCGCTTCCGGCAACCAGCATGTTTGCGACGACCAGTTCCAGCCCGGCTTCAACGCATGGGGTTCATTCGCCGAATACGCGGCGCTGCGTTACGCGGACGGCAATCTCGTCGCGCTGCCCGAAGGGATGGGCTACGACACGGCGGCGAGCCTCGGCTGCCGGTTTGTCACCTCGTTTCGCGCCGTGGTCGACAAGGGACGTGTCAGCGCCGGCGAATGGGTGGCGATCCATGGCTGTGGCGGCGTCGGCCTGTCGGCGATCATGATCGCGGCGGCGGCGGGCGCCCGCGTCGTCGCGGTGGACATCACCGACGACAAACTGGAACTGGCCAGATCGCTGGGCGCGGAATTCACCGTCAACGCCTCGGACGACTATCCGCCGAAAGCGATCATCGAGATCACCGGCGGCGGCGCGCATCTGTCAATCGACGCGCTCGGCTCGACCAAGACCTTCCAGAACTCGATCCGGTCGCTGCGCACACGCGGCCGGCATGTGCAGGTCGGGCTGATGCTCGGCGATCACGCCAAGCCGGTCGCGCCGATGGCCCGGGTGATCGCCTACGAACTGGAAATCCACGGCAGCCACGGCATGCAGGCGTTCCGCTACGACGCGGCGTTCAACATGATCCGCGCCGGGCTGCTCGATCCGGAAAGGATGATCGGCCAGCGGCTGACGCTGGAACAGTCCATCGACGCGCTTGCCGGCATGGACGGCGCGACGACGGCGGGCATTCCCGTGGTGACGGCCTTCTAGACCGTGTCCGTCAGGCGGCCGCCCTGGCCGCGCTGGAAATCGCCAGGCCGTCGCTGTCGAAAAGATGCAGGTTGACCGGGTCTGCCGAAAGATGAACCGTGGCGCCGCGTTCGATCTTCACGTCGCCGACCAGCTTGGCGATGATCGGTTCGTCGTGGCCGGCGACCCGCAGATAAAGCAGCGTCACCTCGCCAAGCGCCTCGACGATATCGACGATCCCGGTCACCAGCGCCTCTTCGCCCTCCGCGCTGAGGCGTAAATCCTCCGGGCGCACGCCGACCTGCACGGTCTTTCCCTTGAGCCCGGCATCGCCGCCAAACGGCAGATGCGCGGCCCCGGTTCCCGGAATGTCGACATCGATAAGATCGCCGGAAACATTGGTTACCGTGGCGGCGAGGACGTTCATCGACGGCGAGCCGATAAAGCGCGCGACGAACAGGTTGGCCGGCCGGTGGTACAGCTCCATCGGCGCGCCGACCTGCTCGACATAGCCGCTGCGCAGGACCACGATGCGGTCGGCAAGCGTCATCGCCTCGACCTGGTCGTGGGTCACATAGATCATCGTGGTATCCGCCATCTGCTCGTTGAGCCGGGCGATCTCGATGCGGGTGGCGACGCGCAGTGCTGCGTCGAGGTTGGACAGCGGCTCGTCGAACAGGAAGACCTTGGGATCGCGGCAGATCGACCGGCCGATCGCCACGCGCTGGCGCTGGCCGCCCGACAGCGCCTTCGGCAACCGGTCGAGATAGGGCGTGAGTTGCAGGATTTCGGCCGCGTTGTTGACCCGCCGGTCGATCTCCTGGCGGCTCATCTTGGCGAGCCGGAGGCCGAAGGCCATGTTGTCATAGACGGTCATGTGCGGATAGAGCGCGTAGGTCTGGAAAACCATCGCGATGCCGCGCTGCGACGGCGGCACGTCGTTGACCACCATGCCGTCGATTTCCAGCGTGCCGTCGGTTATCTGCTCGAGGCCGGCGATACAGCGCAGAAGGGTCGACTTGCCGCAACCCGACGGGCCGACAAAGACGATGAACTCGCCCTTTTCGATATGCAGGTTGATGCCATGCAGCACCTTCACGGTGCCGTACGACTTGTCGACATTCGTCAGTTTGAGTTCAGCCATTCGTCTCCTCCCGCACCGGCCGCGATGGCCGGCGTTACTCCATGCGGCCGATAAAGCCTTCCAGCGGCGCCAGCTTGATCACGCCATTCTCCGAAATTCCGCCCAGCGGCGCATCCTCCATGCGCCGCACGACAAATCCCGGCGCGAACTCGACCGGTTCGTGGCCGAGATTGTACGCGCAAAGGATGCGCTCGCCGCCATCCTCGCGCGCAAAGGCGATCACCTCGCCGGGTGCATCGACAAAGCGAAGACCGCCCTTGGCGAAGATCCTGTGCGACGCGCGAAACGCCAGAAACGCCTTGTAGAATTCATAGACGCTGCCCTCGCGACCCTGCTGCATGTCGACCGCCATGGCGCGGTGAATGTCGGGCACCGGCAACCACGGCTTGCCGGAGGTAAAGCCGCCATTGGGCAGATTGCTGGACCAAACCATCGGCGTGCGGCAACCGTCGCGGCCCTTGAACTCCGGCCAGAAGCGAATGCCATAGGGGTCCTGCAGGTCGTCGAAACCGATGTCGGCTTCCGGCAGGCCAAGTTCCTCGCCCTGGTAGATGCAGACCGAGCCGCGCAGCGAGAACAACAAGGCGGCGACGAGGCGCAGGTAGCGATCCGGCTCGCGCTCGAAGGCGCCCCAGCGCGAGGCATGGCGGATCACGTCGTGATTGGAGAAAGCCCAGCACGACCAGCCGTCGGGCGCGGCTTCTTCGAAAGCATTGACCACATCGCGTACGCTCTCGGGCGTGATCGTCTCCGCCGACAGGAAGTCGAAGGAGTAGCACATGTGCATGCGGTCATCGCCGGCGGTGTATTCGGCGAGCAACTGCAGGCCGCGCTGCGCGTCGCCGATCTCGCCAAGCGCGGCGGCGGCCGGGAACTCGTCGAGCAACGCCCGGAAACGATTCAGGAAACCGATATTGTCCGGCTGGCTCTTGTCGAAGAGGTGGTCCTGGTGGTTGTAGGGATTGACCTCCGGCGCGATCGAGGAATTGCGTGCCTCCGGGGCCAATGGCGGATTGTTGGCAAGCGACTGGGCATGGAAATAGAAATTGACGGTATCGAGCCTGAAGCCGTCGACGCCCAGTTCGAGCCAGAAGCGCACCATGTCCAGAAGCGCGTCCTGAACCTCGCGATTGTGGAAGTTCAGATCCGGTTGGCTGGCCAGGAAATTGTGCAGATAATACTGGCGTCGGTTGGTGTCCCACTCCCAGGCCGAACCGCCGAAGATCGACAGCCAGTTGTTGGGCGGCGAGCCATCGGGCTTGGCGTCGGCCCAGACATACCAGTCCGATTTGTTGTTTTCGCGGTTGGTGCGGCTTTCGGCAAACCAGGGGTGCTGGTCGGAGGTGTGCGACATCACCAGATCGATCATGATCTTGAGGCCGAGCGCATGGGCGTCGGCGACCAGCGCGCGGAAGTCCTCGAGACTGCCGAACATCGGATCGACGCCGCGATAGTCGGAAATGTCGTAGCCGAAATCCTTCATCGGCGAGGTGAAGAAAGGCGAAATCCAGATCGCATCGGCGCCGAGATGGGCGACATAGGGCAGCCGCTGACGGATGCCGGCTAGGTCGCCGATGCCGTCGCCGTTGGAATCCTGGAAGGAGCGCGGATAGATCTGGTAGATCACCGCGCCGCGCCACCAGTCTGGGTCCGGCTTCAATGCCTCAACAGGGCGCTGCGCGACCGTTGCGATTACGCTCATTCCAGCCTCCGATTACTTGACCGACCCGGCCAAAAGGCCGCGCACGAGATATCTCTGCATCGCGAAGAAAACAATCAGCGGTACGGCGATCGACACGAAGGCCGCGGTCGCCAGGATCTCCCAGTTTCCGCCGCGCGTGCCGAGCAGTTCGACAATCTGGTTGGTCATGACCGTCGTCTCGCCGGTGGCGTCGATCAGGAACACCTTGGCCACAAGCAGGTCGTTCCAGGTCCACAGGAACTGGAAAATCGCAAACGACGCCAGAGCCGGGAAGGACAGCGGCAGAATGATGCGGGTGAAGATCTGAAAGTCGGTCGCACCGTCGACCTTGGCGCACTCGATGATGTCGCGCGGCAGGCCGACCATGTAGTTGCGCAGGAGATAGACCGCGAGCGGCAGGCCGAAACCGGTATGCGCCAGCCAGACACCGAGATAGCCCTTGCCGATGCCAATGCCGAGATGCAGGCGCAGAAGCGGAATCAGCGCCAGTTGCAGCGGCACGACGAGCAGCGCGACGACAGCGGCGATCAGCAGCGCGCGGCCGGGAAACTGCATCCATGCCAAGGCATAGGCGGCGAAGGCCGCGATCAGGATCGGAATGATCGTTGCCGGTATCGTCACAGTCAACGTGTTGAAAAAGGCCTTGGCCATGTTGTCCTGTCCGGTGCCGCTGAACAGGATGGTGCCGTAGTTTTCGACCGTGAATTCGGGCGGCGTGATCGCCGTCACGAAAACGCGCTGGCCGCGCCGGCCCAATTCTTCGACGCTGGTGTAGCGGTAGGAGCCATCGGCATTGAGGACGAATGTCTCACCATCGCCGAACTCGGCCGTTTCACCGACCGAATAGGCGCCGATTGCCCGCGATGACACGCCGAAAGCTTTGATCGTGGCATCGGTCCCCGGGGCATCTTCTCCGTCGGTCAGAAGGTTGCCCTCAACAACGAAAAGGTCGCCTTCACGGGTAGCGGAATCGCGGCCGCCCGCGCGCAACTGGATGATCTGCTCCGACGAGGTGAGCGCCGCCCACCATCCGGAGGCCGAAATCTGGTCCGCGGTGCGGAACGACGACACGAACAGGCCAACCGTGGGGAACAGCCACAGCAGGACAAGAAACGCGACCGAGACATGGACGGCCCAGGTGAGGCCGGACTTTTTTCCAGCGGCGGCACTCATCAGCGCATCTCCTTGCGGGCGTTGTAGACGTTCCAGATCAGGATCGGCGAAACAAGGATCATGATGACGATGGCGCTGGCCGAACCGACGCCCCAGTCATTGGCCCGAAACAGCTTGTCATACATGTAGTTGGCGAGTACCTGCGTCTCCCACTGGCCGTTGGTCATGGCGAAGACAATGTCGAAAACCTTCAGCACAGTCAGCGTGATCGTCGTCCAGACGACGACGATGGTGCCCATGATCTGCGGCACCTTGATCTTGAAGAAGATGTCGAACGGTCCGGCGCCATCGATCACCGCCGCCTCGATCGTCTCTTCGGGAATGCCGCGCAGCGCTGCCGACAGGATGACCATCGCAAAGCCGGTCTGGATCCAGATCAGGACGACCATCAGGAAGAAGTTGTTCCAGAACGGCAGTGTGAGCCATTGCTGCGGCACGCCGAAGGGCAGAGATGTTGTCCAGATGCCAAGAAGAGTGGTCATGGAAGTCCAAACCAGCCATGCGCCACCCGCCAGGACAAGCAGGCGCAACGGCAGCAGCGCCGCCGAGCGGTCGCCATCGCTTTGGAGCACCGGCTTGACGAAGATGTATGAGAAATAGGCGACGACGGCGGCAAAGGAGAGAAGAATAATCGTCGGCAAGATCTGCAATACGAACACGGATCCCAGCCCGCCATCGAAGCTCATCCAGACTGCGTTGAGGACGCCGATCTGCGCCGTATCGGCCGGGCGCGAGTCGTATATCAGCTTGAAGATAACCGACGCGCCGACAAACGAGATGGCCATCGGCATGAAAATGAGCGATTTCGCGGCATTGCCCCAGGCGATGCGGTCGGTGAGCTGGGCGACCAGCAGCCCGAAGGCGGTGGACGTCGCCGGGACGACGATCAACCACAGCATGTTGTTGCGCATGGCTTCCCAGAACTTCGGCTCGGCGAGCATCTGGTTGTAGTTCGCAAATCCGACGAAGGCGCCGTCCTGCGTCCGGTCGGTCAGCGACAGCCGCAGCGTCTCGATAACCGGGTAACCGAGGTAGAGGCCGAGCGCAAAAACCGCCGGAGCAACAAACAGCCAGGGCCGGACCAGGTTCGCGCGGTTGATGTTCCGGCCGGCATTGGGACCGGTCGCCGGGAATATCACCCTGTCCAGTATCTGGTTGGAGAGAAAGAAGTAGCCGATACAGCCACCCACACCGACGATGATCGTCAGCAGTCCCTGCAATGCCGGATTCATGGCGTCCTCCCGAAATGTCCCGAGGCGATGCGGTATTGGTTTTCCGCATTCATTCTTGAGTACGAAAGGCGGCTTTCGCCGCCTTTCGCCAAGGCTTGGCGCTCAGCGAACGCCTTACTTCAGAGCGTCCCAGCTGGCCTGGATTTCGTCCGCGACGGTCTGGGCATCCTTGCCGCCGGTGTAATCGACCATTCCCGTCCAGAAGGTGCCTGCGCCGACGCCGCCGGGCATCAGGTCAGAACCGTCGAAACGGAACGTCGTCGCGTTAACCAGAATCTCGGCCTGACCGCGAAGCGCGTCGTTCAGATAGGTTTCCGGATTGACGGTCTTGAGCGGCGTGAGGAAGCCCGACTGCGCGCCGAAGACCTCATGTGCCAACGGCAGTTCGAGGAACTTCATGAACGCGTCGGCCCCATCCGAAGGATCGGTGATCGCCAAAAGCGTTCCGCCGCCGAGAACCGGATTGCCGAGATCCTTTTCGGAGAAAGACGGGAAGTAGAAGAAGTCCACGTCTTCACCGAATTCGATGCCTTCCGGGAAGAAGGCCGGAACGAACGAAGCCTGGCGGTGCATGTAGCATTGCGGCGGCGAGGCGAACATGCCCTTCGGGCTGTCGCGGAAATCGGTGGTGGCCACCGCACCGGAACCGCCGGACACCTTGGCGTCATCGCGGGCGAACCAGCCGAATTCCTCGATCGCGGCAACGACGCGCGGATCGTTGAACGGCATCTCGTTCGTGGTCCATGCATCATAGACATCTGGGGGCTGCGTGCGAAGCATCAGGTCTTCGACCCAGTCAGTCGCCGGCCAGCCCGTTGCCGCGCCCGATCCGAGGCCGATGCACCAGGGCGTTTCGCCGTCAGCAACGATCTGTTCTGTCAGGGCCTTGAGCTCCTCCATCGAACCCGGCACTTCGTAGTCGGCGTCCTCGAAGTTCTCGGGCACATACCAGACAAGGCTCTTGACGTTGACGTTGTAGAAGAAGCCAAAGAGCTGGTCGTTTCCGTCCTTGTCGGGATAGGTGCCGAGGTCGACCCAGGATTCGCCGGCACCGTAGTTCTCGGCCACCCATGCGCCGAGGCTTTCGGGTAGCGGATGAAGCAGACCGCGCGCCGCCATGTCGGCGGCAAGGCCGGGCTGCGGGAACACGGCGATGTTGGGTGCGGAACCGGCCTCGGCGTCGATGACGATTTGCTGTTCGAAGGAGTCCGAGCCGGTGTAGATGACTTCGGCGCCGGTCGCATCGGCAAAGTATGCGGCAACAGTGCGGAAGACGGCGTCTTCGGGTTGCAGCCACGGACCGGTAATCGTGACGGTCTGGCCGCTCAGATCCGGCGCATTGGCCTTCCACTCATTATAACTGTCCCAACTGAACGGACCTTCGCCGATCGGGTACTTCAGGTCTGCAGCCTGTGCGGCAACAGCAGACAATACAAATGCGGCGACACCCGCCGACAAAGTCTTCTTCATCGATAATCCTCCCAGGATCGATTAGGAGCGAATCTTCCAATCCGCGCGACCTTCTTGCGTCCAAAACCCTCCAAAGCGCTTTGGCTGGAAAAACTTCCTGCCATCCCGACGCCGAGTCAAGCGATTATTATGAAGCGCCGCAGGAGAAGTGCCAATATAGCCGGGAAAGCCAACCGCTTGACCGGATGCGTTCACGCAAAGGCATGGTTGAAAATACTGGAACTTTTTGTCCTGTTTATCCATTATCCGCGACATTTGAACGGCGCACGGGAGGAGCAGCCATCCGATGAACCTGAAAAAGCTGTCCAGTTTGCTCGGCTTGTCGCAAACGACGGTGAGCCGCGCGCTCAATGGTTATCCGGAGGTCAGCGAGGCAACGCGCCAGCGTGTCGCGGAGTTCGCGCGCGAGATGAACTACCAGCCCAACCGCAGTGCACAGCGGCTGGCCACCGGCAAGTCGCTGACGATCGGCCATGTGGTTCCGGTCGCCGACCACGACATGATGAACCCGCATTTCATCGACTTCATCGCGGGCGCGGGCGAAATCTACCACCGGCGCGGCTACGACATGCTAATCTCCGTGGTCAGCGAAGACGAGCAGAACCGATTCTACGAAAGCCTTCACCGCAACAAGCGCGTCGACGGTGTGATCGTACACGGGCCGACCGTCGACGACGAACGGGTCCGCCTGCTGAACGCGCTCGGCCTGCCCTTCGTCGTCCACGGCCGCACGAAGGATCCCGAAGAGAGCTATTCGTGGGTCGACGTCAACAATGAGGAGGTCTTCGAAAAGGCGGCGGAATACCTGTTGTCGCTCGGCCACCGCCGCATCGGCCTGATCAATGGCTGGGAGTTCATGACATTCGCGGAGCGCAGGCGGGCTGGCTACGAGCGCGCGTTGCGAAAAAACGGGATCAAGCCCGTTCCCGAACTGATGTACTCGAACGAGATGATCGAGCCGAACGGCCACGCCGCGATGCTGGCGCTGCTCGACCTGCGCGACACGCCGACCGCGGTTCTGTGCTCCAGCGTGCTGACGGCGATGGGCGCGATCCGGGCCTTGCGCGACCGCGGCCTGCGGCCCGGCGATGACGTATCAATGATCGGATTCGACGACTGCCTCTCATTCCTTCCCTCGACGGGCGACGGCGGTTTGCTGACGGCATATCGGTCGGGGATCCGGCTCGCGGGCCGGCAATGCGCGGACATGCTCATCGACCAGATCGAGGGCGGCGGCGACAACGCCAGCCTGTTGCTGAACGCCGAACTGAGTGTCGGCAAGTCAACGCGACCGCTCGAATGCGCAACCGCGGCGCTATAATGAATCTTTTCGATTCGGGGTGTGACATTGGTCACACCCTGCATATATCGGCGAATGCTAATACTTGAACGCCGTTTCGGCCGTGCCGCCGAAACGAGAAGGGATCGCCGCCGCCAATGTCGCTCGTCTTTGCGCTGTTCATCGCGCTTCTGATCAAGCACTATTTCGCCGATTTTGTCTTTCAGCCCGCCTGGATGCTGTCCAGCAAGGGCAGCCTGACCGCGCCGGGCGGCTATGCGCATGCGGCGTTTCACGCCGCCGGATCCGGCGCACTGGTGCTGATCGCCGGTGTTCCCGCCGGCGCAGTCCTGACGATCATGGCGGCCGAGTTCGTGGTCCATTTCCTGATCGATTTTGCCAAGGACCGCATCACCGAAAAATCGAGCGCCGAGGGCAAACCGAGCCTTTACTGGCAACTGCACGGTTTCGACCAGTTGCTGCACCAGCTTACCTATGTCGGCATCACCTATTACGCGATGATTTCACTGATGGCGTGACATGCGTTTCGCCGGCGCGCGGCGCTTGGCATTGCCTCTTCGTGCGTCTACGGTCCGCGCCGCAAGAGAGGAGCAGTGTCCCACCCATGAAACTATTGCGATTTGGAGCGGCCGGCGCGGAAAAGCCGAGCATGCTGGACCCTAACGGGACCATCCGTGACCTGTCAGGACATGTCGACGACATCTCCGGCGCCACGATCGGACCCGATGCATTGGCGCGGCTTGCCGCAATCGATCCCGAAAGCCTGCCAGTGGTGGACGCCGCCACCCGGCTCGGCCCCTGTGTCGGCAGTATCGGAAAATTTCTGTGCATCGGGCTGAACTATTCCGATCATGCCGCCGAATCCAATCTGCCGCTTCCTGAACATCCGATCCTGTTCATGAAAGCCAATTCGGCGATCGTCGGCCCGAATGACGATGTGGAGATCCCGCGCGGCTCGACCGCGACCGACTGGGAAGTCGAACTCGGTGTGGTCATCGGCAAGAAGGCTAAATATGTCAGCAAGGAAGACGCGCTGGACCATGTCGCCGGCTATTGCGTGATCAACGATGTCTCCGAACGCGACTTCCAGCTTCGGCTGACCGGCCAGTGGACGAAGGGCAAGTCCTGCGACACGTTCGGGCCGACCGGGCCATGGCTGGTCACTGCCGACGAAATCGCCGATCCGCAGGCGCTGGACCTGTGGCTCGACGTCAATGGCGAGCGACGGCAGACCGGAAACACGTCCAAAATGATCTTCACCGTGGCCGAGATCATCGAACACCTGTCGAACCTGATGACGCTGCATCCGGGCGACGTGATCTCCACCGGCACACCCCCCGGCGTTGGCATGGGCGTGAAGCCGGACCCGGTCTATCTGAAGCCCGGCGATGTGATGGAGCTCGGCATCGATGGCCTGGGGGCGCAGCGCCAGGCCGTCGTGCAGGGTTAGAACCCTTCCGGATCAGACCAATACGCGTCAGGCGCCGATCCGGTCGCGATTGGCGGCTGCGCAATAAACGCCGAGCACCCGCAAGTCCTCTGAGAAGAAGCCGAGTTCCTCAAAGGCCAGTTGCACGTTCGGGTCGTCGGGGTGACCTTCGATATCGGCATAGAACTGCGTGGCGAAGAACTTGCCGCCAAGCTGGTAACTCTCCAACTTGGTCATGTTGACGCCGTTGGTCGCGAAACCGCCCATCGCCTTGTAGAGGGCGGCCGGAATGTTGCGGACCCGGAAGATGAAAGTCGTCATCATTTTCTCGTCCGGATCGGTGCGCGGCGGCACCGCGGCCTTCTTGGACAGCACAACGAAACGGGTGACGTTGTTGGCGTGGTCCTCGACATCGTGCGCAAGTATTTCCAGCCCGTAGAGTTCGGCGGCGAGTTCCGGTGCGAGCGCAGCCATCGTGCGGTCGCCAGTCTGGGAGACGAGGCGCGCCGCGCCCGCAGTGTCGCCGGCAACCATCGCCTTCCAGCGATGCTTGCGGATGACATTGCGGCACTGGCCGAGTGCGTGAATATGGCTGTGAACGGAGTCGATCTCGTCGAAACCGGTGCCCGGCAGCACCATCAGCTGGAAGTGGATCGGCAGGAAATACTCGCCGACAATGTGCAAGCGCGATTCCGGCAGAAGGTGGTGAATGTCGGCGACGCGACCCGCGATCGTGTTCTCGATGGGGATCATCGCCAGCGCCGCCATGCCATTCTCCACGGCGTTGAACGCGTCCTCGAAGGTCGCACACGGCATCGGCTCCATGTCGGGAAACATGTCCCGGCAAGCGGTATCGGAATTGGCGCCGGGCTCGCCCTGAAACGCAATGAACTTGTCGGAACCTGTCATTTCTTCTTTTCTTTCAGTCAGCCGGCGACATTCACTTTCACGCAAGCAGCGCGCGCGCGATCCAGGTCCGGCTGCGTATCGACGCCCAGCGGCACGGTGTCAATGATGGCGGCGTGGATGGCCATGCCGTTTTCCAGTGCCCGAAGCTGCTCCAGCCGCTCGCGGGTTTCCAGTTCAGCCGGCGGCAGCGACACGAACCGCTCGAGCGCAGCGCGTCGATAGGCATAAAGCCCGATATGGTGATAAAGCGGACCGTCGCCCCACGGCGCCGTCGCCCGGGTGAAGTAGAGCGCGCGCAACAGACGCGGGCCGACCGGCGTGCCGACGATCTTCACCACGTTCGGATTGGTCTTTTCGGCTTCGTCGGTTATCTCGACCCCGAGCGTGGCGATATCGCAGACAGGCTCGGCGAGCGGCGCCAGCGCAGTGCGGATATCGGCGGGATCGATGGTCGGCAGGTCGCCCTGCACATTGACGACGATGTCGTGTGCAGCCTGCGGATCGAGCGAGACGATCGCCTCGTGGATGCGGTCGGAACCGGACGGATGGTCGGGGCGCGTCATCACTGCCATGAACCCGGCATCGCTGACCGTTTCGAAAATGCGCGCATCGTCGGTGGCAATCGCAACCGGTCCGCAGTCGGCCTCGCGCGCCCGTTCCGCGACATGGATGATCATCGGCTTGCCGGCGATATCGGCAAGCGGTTTGTCGGGCAGCCGGGTCGAGGCCATGCGGGCGGGAATCAGGACAATCGGACGCATTTCAAGCGAGGTGGGAGAGTGTCAAAAGGTCTCAAGGCTCCGACCTTATATGTGTTGCAAGCCGCGAGCAAAAGACCTAGGTTCCGCGCGACTTCGTGCGGGTCATGGGAAAGCGTGGCCTGCGTGAAACGGGATAGTGGACTGCGAGGGATTCGTAGAAGATGAACATGTATGCGGGCGCGTTTCTTGGCGCCGTGTTTTTCGTAATGACGGTCGGCATTCTGGGAGACGCGATCTTCTACAGCAAGACGCCCGAGCAGGCGGGTTTTGCGATCGCCGCGGTCGAAAGCGACGGCCATGGCGGCGGTGAAGCCGAACCGGCAGGCCCGGAATATGATCCGGTGACGCCCCTTATGGCCAGCGCCGATGCGGCTGCCGGCGAAGGCGACTTCAAGAAGTGCGCAGCCTGCCACACGGTCGATGAAGGCGGCGCAAACAAGGTCGGCCCGAACCTCTGGAATATCGTCAACCGTGCCGTCGGCTCGCATGACGGGTTCAAATACTCGTCGGCCATTACCGGCTTCGCCGAGGGCGGAACCGTGTGGGACTACGAGAACCTCAACGGCTTTCTGTGGAAGCCGAAGAAGTTCGTTTCCGGCACCTCGATGGGCTTTGCCGGCATCTCGAAGGTCGAGGACCGCGCCGACGTGATTGCCTATCTGCGTACGCTATCGTCGGATCCGGCACCGCTTCCCGACGCCAACGCGGCTCCCTCCACCGAGACTTCGGAAGAGACCGCGACCGAGGCTCCCGCAGAGACCGCCACCGAGTAAGCGCACACTTACCCGGCTGATAGCCGAACTTGATCGACAAAGCCGGGTTTTCGCCCGGCTTTGCTTTTTTCGCCTTTGTTTTCCCGCATTAGGCCCTAAGGTCCCATGAAAGACGATCTTGCAGGGAGGCTGAGGCGTGCGGATTGCATATCCGGTGTGGCTGATTGTGGCCGCAGTAACGATGTCGGCGGGAGCCGGCGCTGGGGAACGAGTGTGGCACAGCACCGCCTCGCTGATCGGCGAGAGCAGGTACGGCGACGACTTCAAGCACTACGATCATGTCAATCCGGATGCACCGAAAGGCGGAACTTTGAGTTCTGCCGCTTTCGGCACCTTCGATTCGTTCAATCCCTACATCGTCCGCGGTTCCGCCGCTGCCGGCTTCGCCAATCTGGGCGGCGGTCTGATCTATGACACGCTGATGGAGCAGGCGGTCGACGAGCCAAGCACCAGCCACGCGCTCGTCGCCGAAGCGTTCAGCTTTCCCGATGACTACTCCTCGGCGATCTACCGGTTGAATCCGAAGGCGCGATGGCACGACGGCAAGCCAGTTACCGTCGAGGACGTGATCTGGTCGTTTGAGACGCTGACCGAGCACAGCCAGCTATACAGCCGTTATTACGAGAATATCGTCGAGGCGGTGGCGTTGAACGACCGGGAGATCGAATTCCGCTTCGACCAGACCGGAAACCGCGAACTGCCGCACATCATCGGCGATCTTGTCGTATTGCCGAAACACTGGTGGGAAGGCACCGGGCCGGACGGCGAAAAACGCGACTTCTCGCAGCCGACGCTGGAGCCGCCGCTCGGCTCCGGTCCGTACCGAATCAAGAGCTTCGAGACCGGATCGGAGATCGTCTGGGAGCGTGTGCCCGACTATTGGGGCGCCGACGTGCCGGTGAAGATCGGCCGCGAGAACTTCGACATCCGCCGCTATGTTTACTTCCGCGACGGGGTCGCCGAATGGGAGGCCTTCAAGAAGGGCGGGCTTGAGGACATCCGCGTCGAGCGGCGCTCGCAATTCTGGGCCCAGGGCTATGATTTCCCGGCGTTCGAGGCAGGCATGGTGGTACGCGGGACATTCGAGCGCGACGCATCGGAGGCCATGCAGGGCTTTGCGATCAACACGCGGCGCGACCGGTTCAAGGACCGCCGCGTAAGACGGGCGCTGAACTTGCTGTTCGATTTCGAGACCGTCAACCGGACGCGCCTCTACGGGTTGCGCACCCGCACCGACAGTTACTTTGAAGGCGGAGAGCTGGCGTCCAGCGACCTGCCGGAAGGCAAGGAACTGGAAATCCTGGAAAAACACCGCGACAGCCTGCCGCCGGAACTGTTCACCGAGACCTTCAGTCTGCCCGACTATTCCGTGCCGGGCGCACAGCGCACCAACCAGCGGATGGCGTTCCGGCTGTTCAAGCAGGCCGGCTGGATCAGCCGTGATGGCAAGCTGGTCAACGAGAAGACCGGCGAGCAGTTCAAGGTCGAGTATCTCGGTTCGAGCCCGACCGACGAAATCATCGCAGGCCAGTTCGTCGAGGACATGCGCCGGCTGGGGATCGACGCGTCGATCCGGCTGGTTGATCGCGCGCAGGAGGTCAACCGGCTGCGCAGCTTCGACTTCGACATGACGACCGTGGTGCTGCTGCAATCGTTGTCGCCCGGCAACGAGCAGCGCGATTTCTGGAGTTCGTCTGCCGCGGACGAACCGGATTCGCGCAATTTCTCCGGCATCACCGATCCGGTTGTCGACGCGCTGGTCGACGAGGTGATCTTCGCCAAGGATCGCGAGACCCTGGTCGCCGCGACCCATGCGCTCGACCGCGTCTTGCTGTGGGGCTACTACTACATCCCGCAATGGCATACGCCGGAAGTGTGGCTGGCATGGTGGGACAAGTTCGGCATTCCCGATACCCAGCCTGCCTATGCCGGCGCGGACCTGGAATCCTGGTGGGTGATCCCCGAAAAGGAAGCGGCGCTGACCGCGGCAGGAGCCGGCGAGTGACAGGCATCTTCGGCAGCCGGCGGACCTTCCTGGCGCTGACAGGCGGGATCATCGCCAGCGCAGCCTTCCCGCGGCTGAGCCTTGCGCAAAACCCGCCCGGCGAGGCGCTGCACGGCCTGTCGGCCTTCGGCGACCTGAAGTATCCGCGCAACTTTGCCCATTTCGACTATGCGTCGCCGGACGCGCCGAAGGGCGGAACCTTCAATTTCCAGCCGCCCAATTGGTACTTCAACCAGAACCACCAGACCTTCAACACGCTGAACACCTTCGCGCGGCGCGGCGACGCGCCGCCGCGCATGGAAAACTGCTTCGACCGGCTGATGGTGGAAGCCTGGGACGAGCCGGACGCGATCTATGCGCATCTGGCCGAGAGCGTGACGATCTCCGATGACGGCAACACGTTTCGCTTCAGGTTGCGCCCGGAAGCGCGCTGGCATGACGGAACGCCAATCACGGCGCATGATGTGGCATTCACCTACAAGGCGCTGAAACAGGACGGGCATCCCGAATTTTCGCTGCCGCTTGCCGTCCTCAGCGAGGCAATCGCCGAAGACGACATGACGGCGAGACTTGTTTTCGACGGAAGGCAATCGGCGATGGCCATCCTGACCATCGCGAACTTTCCGATCATCTCCGCCGAATGGCATCGCGAACACGCATTTACCGACGCGAAACTCGACCGCCCGCTGACATCCGGCCCCTACACGATCGGCCGTTTCAGACCGGGCAGCTTCATCGAATATGAGCGCGTCGGCGATTACTGGGCCAAAGACCTTGGCACATCGCGCGGCCTCGACCATTTTCAGACCGTCCGCATCGAGTTTCACACCGAGCGCCAGTCCGGATTCGAGGCCTTCAAGAAGGGCGAAGTGACTTTCCGCCAGGAGTTTACCGCCAAGGTGTGGGCGACTGAATACAACTTCCCCGCTTACGAGGAGGGCAAGGTCGTCAAGCGGCTGTTTCCCGGCGAGTTGCGGCCCTCGATGCAGGCGACGGCCTTCAACACGCGCCGGCCGCAGTTCCGCGACCGGCGGGTGCGCGACGCGATCGCACTGTGCTTCGATTTCGCCTGGACGAACGACAAGCTGTTCCACGGTGCCTATGACAAGAGCCATTCGCTGTTTTCCGGCTCGCCCTACGAGACGGTCGGAAAGCCGGATGTGGCAGAGCGCGCACTGATCGACAGGCTGTCCGACCGGTTCGCATTTCCAGACGGCATCATGCACGAGGCCTATGAGGAACCGCCGAGCGATGGCTCCGGGCGCGACCGCAGCCGGCTTCGCAAGGCGATCGGACTGCTACGCGACGCCGGCTGGGCGAACCGCAATGGCGAGTTGAGGAATGCCGATGGGCAACGGCTGGACGTGGAGATGCTGGTGCGCGCAACCATCTTCATCCGGATATTCAATCCGTGGGTGGAGACCATGCGCAGCATCGGCATCAACGCTTCGCTGCGGCTTGTCGACCCGGCACAATACCGGGCGCGCGTCGGCGAATTCGACTTCGATCTCGCCGGCTATGCGCTGTCCTGGAACGCAACGCCGACACAATCCAGTCTCGACAATGTGTTCGGCAGCCTCGCCGCCGATACACCGAACTCGCGCAACTGGGCGGGCATCACCGACCCGCTGGTCGATGCGCTGATCGCGGAAGTGGGCGCTGCCGGATCGCGCCACGAACACCGCACCGCCATGCGGGTTCTCGACCGGGTCTTGCGCCAGAGGCGAGACTGGATTCCAAATTGGACGTCCGCGAATCACCGCGCCGCATTCTGGGACATTTTCGGTTTCAAGGAACCGAAGCCCGATTACCTGTGGCCGGTGGAGCGGCTATGGTGGGTGGACCCGGCAAAGGCGGAAGCGCTTGAAGAGACGTGATGCGATGACCCCGAACGACGAGAGGGCCGTCTGATGGGCGCCTATGTCGTTCGCCGCCTGTTGCTGATGATCCCGACGATCCTCGGGATCATGGCGATCTCGTTCGTGGTCATACAGTTCGCTCCCGGTGGGCCGGTTGAACAGGTCATCGCGCAGCTGACCGGCCAGGGCGACGCGACCGACCGGTTTTCTGGCGGCACCGGCGATCTCGGCGCACAGGAAGACTTTGCGACATCGATCGAAAGCGGTGGCGAGACCACCTCCAGATATCGCGGCGCGCAGGGACTCGATCCGGAATTCATCGCCGAACTGGAGCGGCAATTCGGCTTCGACAAGCCGCCGCTCGAGCGCTTCAAGCAGATGGTCTGGGACTATGCGCGCTTCGATTTCGGCGAGAGCTATTTCCGGCAGATCACGGTCACAGACCTGATCCTGGAGAAAATGCCGGTGTCGATATCGCTCGGCATCTGGATCACGTTGATCTCCTACGGCATTTCGATCCCGCTTGGCATCCGCAAGGCGATCCGCGACGGCTCGGCCTTCGACGTGTGGACCAGCGGTGTCATCATCGTCGCCTATGCGATCCCCGGCTTCCTGTTTGCGGTGATGCTGATCGTGCTGTTTGCCGGCGGCTCCTTCCTCGACTGGTTCCCGTTGCGCGATCTTTTGTCGGACGGGGTCAATGGCCGGGCATGCGCGCCGACGGACTGGGTCGGCTGGCAAAACAACTTCCCGATTTTCGGCAATCCCGACGCGCCGTTCCATTGGCTCAGTGACTGGCCGAACGGCTTTCCGATCACCGGCAATGCCGAGTTTGATGCCGGCGAGTGCGTGTTTACCGTCATTCCCGACTATTTCTGGCACCTCACCCTGCCGCTGACGGCGATGGTGCTTTCGGCCTTCGCCGTGTCGACGCTTTTGACCAAGAACTCGTTTCTCGACGAAATCCGCAAGCAATACGTGATCACGGCGCGCGCCAAGGGCCTGAACGAACGGCAGGTGCTCTATGGCCACGTCTTCCGCAACGCCATGCTGATCATCATTGCCGGCTTTCCGGGCGCCTTCATCTCGGCCTTCTTCACCGGGTCGCTTCTGATCGAGCAGATCTTCTCGCTCGACGGCCTCGGCCTGCTGGGCTTCACATCGGTGGTAAACCGCGACTATCCGGTGGTGTTCGCCACGCTCTACATCTTCTCGCTGATGGGCCTGTTGGTCAGCCTGTTGTCGGACCTGATGTACACCTGGATCGATCCGCGCATCGACTTCGAGCAGAGGGACGTCTGAGATGGACCAGGCGTCGCCAGTTTCGGAGAGGGCGCAGACCGCCAAGACGCGCCCTCGCCGGTCGTTCCTGTCGCCGCTCAACCAGCGGCGCTGGCAGAACTTCAAGGCCAACCGGCGCGGCTACTGGTCGCTCTGGATCTTCCTTGTGGTGTTCATCCTGTCGCTGTTTGCGGAGTTCATCGCCAATGACCGGCCGATCCTCGTCGCCTACAAGGACCGGTTCCTCTACCCGGTGTTCTTCGACTATGGCGAGAAGGTGCTGTTTCCCGACGACGAGCTGGCGCTGCCGTCGATCGACTACAAGCACCCCTTCATCGAGGAGGAGATCAGCGCCAATGGCTGGATGATCTGGCCGCCAATCCGCTACTCCTACCGGACAGTGAACAAGGAAGTGCCGACCGCCGCACCCTCCAGACCGGCCTTCTTGTTCGACAACCGCGAAGAGCTGTGCGTGCGTTATTTCGACGGCGTGGACGATGCCAACTGCGTTGTGGGCAATTTCAACTGGCTCGGCACCGACGACCAGGCGCGCGACGTGCTGGCGCGGATCATCTACGGGTTCCGAATATCGGTGCTGTTCGGGCTGATCCTGACGACCGCATCAGCGGTGGTCGGCGTCAGCATCGGCGCCATCCAGGGCTACTTCGGCGGCGCGACCGACCTGATCGGCCAGCGCTTCGTCGAAATCTGGTCTTCATTGCCGCAGCTCTACATTCTGCTGATCATGGCGGCGGTGCTGCCGCCCGGCTTCTGGGTGCTGCTCGGGATCATGCTGCTGTTTTCGTGGGTCGGCTTTGTCGGCGTCGTGCGCGCCGAGTTTTTGCGGGCGCGCAATTTCGAGTATGTAAACGCGGCACGCGCGCTCGGCGTACCGAACCGGACGATCATGTTCCGGCACCTGCTGCCGAACGCCATGGTGGCGACACTGACTTTCCTGCCGTTCATCCTGAACGGTTCGATCACGACGCTGACCTCACTCGACTTTCTCGGCTTCGGCCTGCCGCCAGGCTCGGCATCGCTCGGCGAACTGATCCTGCAGGGCAAGAGCAACTTGCAGGCGCCCTGGCTCGGCTTTTCCGGCTTCTTCGTGATCGCGATCATGCTGTCGCTGCTGATCTTCATCGGCGAGGCGACGCGCGACGCCTTCGATCCCAGAAAGACGTTCCAATGAGCGCGCCGCTGATTTCGATCCGCGACTTGTCGGTCGCGTTTACCCAAGGCGGCGAAACGACGCTCGCCGTCGACCGCATCTCGTTTGACATCGGCGACGGCGAGACGGTGGCGCTGGTCGGCGAATCCGGGTCGGGCAAATCGGTGTCGGCGTTGTCGGTCCTGAAGCTCTTGCAGTATCCGGCCGCCAGCCACCCCTCCGGCGAGATCATGTTTGGCGGCAAGGATCTGCTGAAGGCCGACGAACGCAACCTGCGCGCGGTGCGCGGCGACGATATCGCGATGATCTTCCAGGAGCCGATGACGTCGCTGAACCCACTGCACACGGTCGAAAAACAGATCGGCGAGATCCTGCGGCTGCACGGCGCGACCGGCGACCGGCAGATCAGGGACCGCATCCTGGAACTGCTCGACCAGGTCGGCATCCGTGACGCGGCGAAGCGGCTCTCGGCCTATCCGCACCAGCTTTCAGGCGGCCAGCGCCAGCGCGTGATGATCGCCATGGCGCTCGCCAACCGGCCGAAGCTTTTGATCGCCGACGAACCGACAACGGCGCTCGATGTCACCGTGCAAGCGCAGATCCTGCAACTGCTCGACGAATTGAAGCGCGAACACGGCATGTCGATGCTGTTCATCACGCATGATCTCGGCATCGTGCGGAAAATCGCCGACCGTGTCTGCGTGATGACAGGCGGTAGAATCGTCGAGACCGGCCCTACGGCGGATATCTTCGCCAATCCGCAACACGCCTATACGCGCCATCTGCTCGACGCCGAGCCGAAGGGCCAGCCGACGCCGCACAACGACAATGCGCCGGTGGTCATGCAGGGCGAGGATGTAAAGGTGTGGTTTCCGATCCGGCGCGGCCTGATGCGGCGCACCGTCGATCATGTCAAGGCGGTCGACGGCATCGATGTCGCGGTGCGGCGCGGCCAGACGCTCGGCATTGTCGGCGAATCCGGCTCCGGAAAGACGACGCTCGGCCTGGCGCTGACGCGGCTGATCAGTTCGGAGGGGAAAATCGGTTTCGACGGCAAGTCCATCGACACCTTCTCGTTCAACGACATGCGGCCGCTCAGGCGCGAGATCCAGATCGTCTTCCAGGACCCCTACGGATCGCTCAGCCCGCGCATGTCGGTTGCCGAGATCGTCGGCGAGGGACTGGCCATCCACGAGACGCAATTGTCCCGCGACGACCGCGACCTGCGCGTGGTCGAGGCGTTGAAGGATGTCGGGCTCGATCCCGATACCCGCTTCCGCTATCCGCACGAATTCTCCGGCGGCCAGCGCCAGCGCATCGCGATCGCCCGGGCCATGGCGCTCAGGCCGAAATTCGTCATGCTCGACGAGCCGACCTCGGCGCTCGACATGAGCGTACAGGCGCAGATCGTCGACCTCTTGCGCGATTTGCAGCGCAAATACGATCTCGCCTACCTGTTCATCAGTCACGATCTGAAGGTGGTGCGCGCGCTTGCCAATGAGGTGATGGTGATGCGCGCCGGCACGGTCGTCGAACAAGGCTCCGCCGAGCAGATCTTCGACGCGCCGCGCACCGATTATACAAAGGCCCTGATGGCGGCCGCATTCGACATCGCGGTCGCGCCGCACGGAGTGGTCAACGAATGAGCAAGGGCAAGATCCTGTTGGCCGTCACCGGGTTCGATCCGGCGGTCTGGCGCAAGGCGCTCGAGATGGCGGCACCCGACCGCACGGTCGTCGAGGAACCGGACGGCGCGGAAGACGGAAGCATCGACTACGCGGTCGTGTGGAAACAGCAAAAAGGCATTCTCGACCGGCTGCCCAACCTGAAAGCGGTCTTCTCCATCGGGGCCGGCGTCGACCACATCTTTGCCGGCGGCGATGCACCCCGCGTGCCGGTGGTACGCGTCGTCGCCGAGGATCTGACCGGACGGATGAGCGAATATGTCGCCTGGCAGGTGCTCGATCATCACCGCAAGGGCCCGCTCTACCGCAGCCAGCAGGCGCGCAAGATCTGGCACGAAGACCGCTTCCAGCCCGCCGCCGAGGATGTGACCGTCGGCATTCTCGGCCTTGGCCAGCTTGGCACCGACGCGGCGCGCAAGCTGAGCGCGCTTGGCTTCCGGCTGGCCGGCTGGAGTCGCAGTCCCAAGACCGTCGACGGCGTGGACACCTATGCGGGCGATGCCGGGCTTGGCGCGTTCCTCGCTGCCTGCGATATCGTCGTCTGCCTGCTGCCGCTGACAACGGATACGCGCGGCATTCTCGCCGCACCGCTGTTCGACCGCATGAAACGTGAGGGACCGCTTGGCGCGCCGGTACTGATCAATGCCGGGCGGGGCGGCTTGCAGAACGAGACCGACATCCTCGCCGCGCTTGACGACGGACGGTTGGGCGCCGTGTCGCTCGACGTGTTCGAGACCGAACCGTTGCCCGCGGATAATCCGCTCTGGGCGCACCCGAAGGTGATGATCACACCGCATGCGGCGGCGACGTCGGTTCCCGAGGCACTGGTGCCGCCGATGATCGCGCAGATGGATGCGCATGATCGGGGCGAGCCGCTGCGCGATCTGGTCGATCCGGAGGCGGGATATTGAAGGTCGTATCCGGCAAGGTCTTCATCGCGTGCAGCCTTGACGGCTTCATCGCGCGCGAAAACGGCGACATCGACTGGCTGCACCGTTATCCCGACACCGGCGACGATCACGGCTATGCGCGGTTCATGGCAACCGTCGACGGGCTGGTCATGGGAAGCGGCACCTTCAAGACAGTGCTCGGGTTTGGCGAATGGCCCTACGAGAAACCGGCCGTCGTGCTGTCATCCACGCTGACGGCGCAATCGATCCCGGACGCGCTAGCCGGCAAAGTGCGTATCTCCGACAAGGCGCCGCGGGCAATCATGCAGGAGCTGGCCGACGAGGGCTGGCGCGCCGCCTATATCGATGGCGGCCGGCTGATCCAGTCTTTCCTCGCCGAGGGACTGATCGACGAGATGACGATCACGCAGATACCGGTGCTGTTGGGCTCCGGCCGGCGATTGTTCGGCGAACACCACGGCGACATTCATCTCAAGCTGGAAAGCGCCGAGTACTTTGCATCCGGTTTCGTGCAGTCGCGCTACGCGGTCGAACGCTGAACCGATGCAGCCCTATGGCCGGCGCACCGAAGTCGGACTGCCGTAGGCCGGGGCGATGCGGGCGATTGCCGCATCCAGCGGCTCGCGCGCCACGGTCATGGTGTTGCCATTGGCGTGCAAGAGATTTTCGCTGTCGGTCATGACGCCGACATGCCCCTTCCAGAACACAAGATCGCCACGGCGCAGGGCCGGCATACCGCCACGCATGGGCAACCCGTCGCCAATGCTCTCCTCCTGCATGTAGGTATCGCGCAGGACGTTACGGCCAGCCGCGTACATTGCAAGCTGAACCAAACCCGAGCAATCGACGCCAAACGCCGAGGTCCCGGCCCATAAATAGGGCGTGTGGAGGAATTGTTCGGCGACCGCGACCCAGTCGGCAGCATCTTCACCAAGCGGCGCAAGATGGCTTGCAAAGACTGCCGAGCCGTCGGCAAGCAGAAGGTAGCCCTTCTTGCGGTGAGGCGATTTGCCGGTCACGGTGACACATGATCCGATCGACAGCGCGCTGAGCGGCGGGCGCTTCAGGTCGGGCCCTGGATAAACAAAGGTCGAGAACGCGGTAACGCGATGCGTCGGCGCGGCGCCAGCCGGCAAAAGGCTGTCTTCGACGACATAGCCGACATAGCCATCGCGTCCGCCCTGCACCCAGGCCCAGCCGCCTGAACGCTCGAAGACGGCAACTGTATCGCCAAACAGGAACTGCGTATCCATACCGGACACGCCGAACGGCTCGCGATGGATATTGGCCACAGGAACCCCGATCACCGCCGGTTCACCACTTACGAAGCGCGTTGCCTCGACCTTGCCGATCAGTTCCCGGTCGGCGAGATCGGCGCGCCATGCATTCAGACGCGGGTCGAGCGATGTGTTCACAATGGCAGCTCCCTCGCCCGGTCGATCACGACATCGGCAAAACGTTCGACATAGAGCGCGCCGTCGACGGTCCGCGAAATGACGACATTGCGCCTGTCGTTCGGATCGCGGTGGCGGCTGACGAGTTTGTTGGCGCCCATCGTATCGAGCGCCCGCGTGATGACGGGTTTGGTCACGCCAAGCCGGGTCGCAAGCCCGCGCACGGTGTGCGGCGGCGGCTCCAGATAGATTGTCAGCAGGATCGCGGTCTGGCGCAGCGACAGGTCCGGAGAGGCGCTGCGCACCTCCGACAGTGCGACCTGGTGCCAGAGCGCCAAGGCCTGGCTTGGGCGCAGGCGGATCGACATGGTTCGGCCACCCGGTATTGTTTCGGACCCGTCACAATACGTGAATTTCCGGCTTTCGATCAACACATGGTCATTCCATCACGCCGTAACGCAACTTCAAGGCGGCGACCAGCGCCCGGATCGCCTGGGCTTCGCCGCCGATAGGCGCATGCGGTTTGGCCGTCAAGCTCCAGGCGAACAGATCGAAATGTGCCCAGTTCTTCGCCTTGGTCACGAAGCGATTGAGGAACAGCGCGGCGGTCACCGCACCGGCCATTCCGTCGGTCGTGATATTACACAGATCGGCGACCTGCGATGACAGGCCCTTGGCATAGGGCGACCATAGCGGCATGCGCCAAACCGGATCGTGTTCCAGCAGAGAGGCGGCGGCGAGCGCGTCGGCAAAGGCGTCGTCGTTACTGAAGAAGGCCGGCACGTCCGGGCCGAGCGCCACGCGCGCCGCGCCCGTCAGCGTCGCCATGTCGATGATCATGTCGGGCTTTTCCTCGTCGGCGAGCGTCAGCGCGTCCGCGAGGATGAGCCGACCTTCGGCATCAGTGTTGCCGATTTCCACCGTCAGCCCCTTGCGGCTCGGATAGATATCGCCAGGGCGAAACGCATTGCCGGCAATGGCGTTCTCAACCGCCGGGATGAGGACCCGCAACCGGACATTCAGGCGTGCTTCAACGACCAGCCTGGCGAGCGCCAGAATGTTGGCCGCGCCGCCCATGTCCTTTTTCATGTTGCGCATGGCGCCTGACGGCTTGATATCGAGGC
The DNA here is from genome assembly GCF_965230365.1 of Oricola sp. Lineage (GTDB taxonomy): Bacteria > Pseudomonadota > Alphaproteobacteria > Rhizobiales > Rhizobiaceae > Oricola. The sequence goes on from NZ_OZ246003.1 coordinate 78,513, forward strand.
CGCCGGTGTCGAACGCCACGCCCTTGCCGACCAGCGTCAGCCGTGGCGCGCCGCGCTTGCCCCAACGCATGTCGATCAGACGCGGCGCAATTGCCGATGCCTTGCCGACGGCATGGATCAGCGGGAACTCCTTTTGCAGGGTTTCCGCACCCTTGATGACCTTGATCGACAGTTTGCAGTCCTTGGCCACCTGCCGGGCTGCGGCTTCGATCTCGTCCGGGCCGAGATCGTTTGCCGGCGTGTTCACCAGATCCCGCGCCAGCCAGACGGCCTGCGAGACCGACCCGATTTCCCCGGCATCGAGCGACGGATCTAGCGCCAGGATCGGGCGCTCGCGGGTCTGCTGGCGATAACGGTCGAAGCGATATGCGCCCATCGCGAAGCCAATGCTGGCTAGGCGGCTGTCGACAGCGTCAGTGTTGTCGAAACGCCAAGCGCCAGCCGGCAGGCTCGTGGCGAGCCCGCCGGCGACCAGCGGATCGTCTCCGTCGCCAAGGCCGAGCACCGCGCCGCGCACGCCGCCGCCGGCATCCGGAACCAGCAGCACATCGCCCGCGCCGGCGCGAAAATCGCTGGCGGCGATCCACGCGCGAAGCGATGCGTCGAAACCGCTGTCGTCGCCAACATCGCCAGCGCGCAGAAACCAGACCGGACGCGCGGTCTTGCGAGTGCGGGCATCCAGCGTGAAAACCTGAGAGAACATGGTCAATCCAATGCGTAGAAAGCGGGCCGATCAGCACCCCATTAACGATCCGTTAGGGTTAACAGAATATTTCATTCTGCAAAGCCAATCTCGCTAGCAGGTTGCGGCCCATCACAGACCGCCCTGCTCCGGTACACCGCCACGGGGGGCGCTGCATGGTTTCTATTGCGCATATGGCAGAATTCCGACGCCAGGCCGGGACGCGGCGGCGGACGACCAAGCATCTCCTGGCCGTGCTGCTCGCTGCCAGCACGATCGCAGGCTGCGCCGACCGCTCGCTGACGACGGGGTCGATCAACCGCGGTCCGCAGAAGCCCGTCGAACAGATGACAGCGGTGGAACTCGAACAGGCTATCGGTTCCTATTCGCGGATCTACGAGCGCAACCCCAAGGACAAGTCGGTCGCAATGGCCTTCGCCTCGATCCTGCGCATGAACGGCCGCAACGAACAGGCGCTCGCCGTGATGCGCAAGGCGGCCATCGACCATCCCAAGGATCGCGACATTCTCGCCGCCTACGGCAAGGCATTGGCCAGCGCCGGCCAGTTCACAGCGGCACTTGACGCCATCCAGCGCGCGCAGGACCCGACAGATCCCGACTGGCGGCTGCTTTCGGCGGAAGGCGCAATCTACGATCAGACGAACCGTTCGAATCTGGCCCGCGAACGCTACCGCAAGGCGCTGCAGCTGCGCCCGAGCGAACCCACGATCCTGTCGAACCTGGGCATGAGCCATATGCTGGAGGGCAATCTGCAGCAGGCCGAAACGCATCTGCGTCAGGCGATCAATCATCCGGCCGCCGATAGCCGCGTGCGCCAGAACCTGGCGCTGGTGGTCGGGTTGCAGGGCCGCTTCGACGAGGCGGAAAGCATCGCACGGCGCGAATTGTCGCCGCAGCAGGTCGAAGCCAATGTCGCCTATCTGCGCAACATGCTAGCGCAGCAGAATTCCTGGAACCTGATCCGCCAGGAAGACCAGAAGAAAGCCGCGCAATAATCCATTTCCGCGAGGCGTCTTGCCTCGCGCCGATTTCAGTGCTGTCCTTACGGAACAATCCGGAGAAGGCAGCAGCATGATCGATCCCGCCACCCTGATCACCTATATCGCCATCGTGGCCGGTTTCGTCATCGTGCCCGGCCCGGCCACGCTGCTGACGGTCGCGCGCGCGACCACGTCCGGCACCAGGGCCGGCATCGCGACGGGAGCCGGGATCGCCGCCGGCGACATCCTGCATACGGTCATGGCAATCATCGGGATTTCGGCGATCATCGCGGCGTCGGCGATGCTGTTTTCGATCGTCAAATATGCCGGCGCGGCCTATCTTATCTATCTCGGCATCCGGGCGCTGACGACACGGACGTCATCCTTGCCCGAGGCCGATCCGGTGCGGGTAACGCCGGCGACCGCATTCCGACAGGCAATTCTCGCCGAAGTCCTCAATCCGAAGACGGCGCTGTTCTTTCTCGCCTTCCTGCCGCAATTCGTCGATCCGGGAAACGGCTTCGTGACGCTGCAGCTGGTGGTTTTCGGCCTGCTGTTCGTGCTGATCGGCTTTGCCAGCACGGCGATGTTCGCCATCGGCGCGGGATCGCTCAGCCGGTTCCTGAGGCGTAATCCGGTGGTGACGAGGTTACAGGGCAAGATCGTCGGAACGATCTATTGCGGGCTCGGTGTGCGATTGGCACTGCAGGAGCGGTAACGCGGCCTAGAAAATCCCGCCGCTCTGGGAGACCTGGATACCTGCCGGACCAAGGATGACACCGAACAGGACCGGCAGGAAGAAAAGGATCATCGGCACCGTCAGCTTAGGCGGCAGGGCGGCGGCTTTCTTTTCTGCCTCGTTCAGGCGCTGATCGCGGCTTTCATTCGCCAGCACCCGTAGCGCCTGGCCAACCGGCGTACCGTAGCGCTCGGACTGGATCAGCGCCTGCGCGACCGACTTGACGCTTTCTAGACTGGTGCGATGGGCAAGGTTCTCGTAGGCCTGCCGGCGCTCCTGCAAATAGGACAGTTCGGCGCCGACCAGCACCAATTCCTCGGCGAGCGGGATCGACTGCGAGCCGATTTCTTCCGACACCTTGCGGAACGCCGCTTCGATCGACATTCCGGACTCGACGCAGATCAGCATCAAGTCGAGCGCATCGGGCCAGGCTTTCTTGATCGATGTCTTTCGCTTGGACGCCTTGTTGGTGACGTAGATGTTCGGTGAGTAGAAGCCGAGATAGGCGAAACCGACACAGACCAGAACGCGAATCCCGGTCGGCTGTTCGGCAAAGCTGCCGAGGCCGAACACATATGCCAACGCGACCACGAAGAACAAGAATGGCAGCACGAGACGCAGGAAAAGGAAGGTGTTGAGCGGCTGCTGACCCCGGAAACCTGCGGCGCGCAGATTGTCGACGGTCGCCTGGTCGGCGAGAGCACGCTTCAGATCAAGGCGCTCGACAATGTCGCCCATTCCGCCGCTTTTGGCTTCCATGCGCAACGAACCGCGGTTCTGCTGTTTTTCAGCGGCAAGCCGGGCACGCTCGCGGGCGCGGATCTCGTCGCGTTCGGTGGCCACTGTCTTCATCCGCGCCTTCAACTCGTTGCCGCCAAGCATCGGAGTCAAAATGGTGAAAAGCGTTGCGAAGACACTGATGGACACAAGCACAGCAATGACAAGCTGCGGCGAAGTCAGGAGTTCGACGATATCTGCGGACATGATGCGTCAAACCTCGAAATTGATCATCTGGCGCATGACGAACACGCCGATCGACATCCACACCGCCGAAACGCCAATGATGAGATTGCCGGTGTTGGTCGTAAACAGCAGCGTGATGTAGTTCGGGCTCGTCAGGTAGACGAGGATGGTGACGATGAACGGCAGCGCGGCGATAATCGCCGCCGAGGCCTTGGCCTCCATCGACATCGCCGAAACTTTCGCCTTCATTTTCTTGCGGTCGCGCAACACCCGCGACAGATTCCCCAGCGCCTCGGCGAGGTTGCCGCCGGCCGACGCCTGTATCTGAATAACAATGGCGAAAAAGTTAGCCTCCGGCAGCGGCATCGACTGATACATGCGCGCGCAAGCTTCCGGCGTCGAAAGGCCCAGCTGCTGCGTCTCGATGATCCGACGGAATTCGGACTTGACCGGCTCGCGGGCTTCGGCGGCGATCAGGCGGAGGCCGTCATTGAGCGGCAATCCCGACTTGATGGCACGAACGACGACATCAATCGCATTCGGGAACTCTTCCAGAAACGCCTTCATGCGGCGCTTACGCATCAGGCCGACAATCCAGCGCGGCAGGCCCAGGCCGCCGGCAAACAGAACGCCGATCAGATACAGCGGCGGCACACCCAGAAAGTAGGCGAGGATCGTGCAGACGACAGCACATACGGCCGAGTAGACGTAGAAGGTTCGCGCGTCGATCTTGAGCCCGGCTTGCAACAAAAGCTTCTTCAGCGGCGGATTGGTGGTCCCGGCGGCCCGCTTCTTGTTGTGCTCCTCAAGATCGGTGAGCGATTGCTGAATCTGCTTCTTGCGTTTGCCGGCCTCGGCGGCGCGGTCATGCATCGCCCGGCGCGAAACGCTGTCGGTGGACTGCGCCTTGATGGTTGAAAAGCGCTTGGCTTTCTTCTGTTCGTTTTCGATATCGTTGAGGAAAAAGGCGTAAAGCACGCCACCGACGCCGAGCCCGGCGAGCGCGATGAAGGCGAGTACAACTGCCGGAATACCGAACACCGTCATGTCGTGCCACCCTGTCCAGCGGTCTGCATGCGCTCTGTCACGATGTGACGACCTCCATCGCGTCGAGTGCCGTGGCCAGCCGCTGCTCCTCATTGAAGTAACGCGCACGATCCCACATGGCCGGCCGGCCAACGCCGGTCGAGCGGTGCGTACCGAGAATCCGGCCGCTGGTGTCCTCGCCCTGCAGATCGTAGACCATCAGGTCCTGCGTGATGATAACGTCACCCTCCATGCCGATCACCTCGGTGATGTGGGTGATGCGCCGCGAGCCGTCGCGCAGGCGTGCAGCCTGCACGATCACGTCGACCGAACCGACGATAATCTCGCGAACGGTCTTCTGCGGTAGCGCGAAGCCACCCATCGCGATCATCGACTCCATGCGGCTCAGACACTCGCGCGGCGTGTTGGCGTGGATCGTTCCCATCGATCCGTCGTGGCCGGTGTTCATGGCCTGCAAGAGGTCGAAGACCTCGGGTCCACGCACCTCGCCGACGATGATGCGTTCCGGACGCATGCGCAGACAGTTGCGGACAAGATCGCGCATGGTGATCTCGCCTTCGCCTTCCAGGTTGGGCGGGCGCGTTTCCAGACGCACGACATGCGGCTGCTGAAGCTGCAGTTCGGCGGAGTCTTCGCAGGTGATTATTCGCTCGGTTTCATCGATGTAGCGGGTCAGACAGTTGAGCAGCGTGGTCTTACCGGAGCCGGTACCTCCGGAGATGACCACATTGCAGCGCACGCGGCCGATGATCTGAAGAAGCGTCGCACCTTCTGGCGAAACCGATCCGAAATTGACGAGCTGGTCTAGGGTCAGCTTGTCTTTCTTGAACTTACGAATAGTCAGGGCGGTGCCGTCGATTGCGAGCGGCGGCGCGATGACGTTGACGCGCGACCCGTCCGGCAGGCGCGCGTCGCAGATCGGGCTGGATTCGTCGACGCGCCGGCCGACCTGGCTGACGATACGCTGGCAGATGTTGAGCAACTGCTGATTGTCACGGAAGCGGATGTCGGCTTCCTGCACCTTGCCGTTGACCTCGATATAGGCGTTTTCGGCGCCATTGATCATGATGTCGGCGATATCGTCGCGCGCCAGAAGCGGCTCGAGCGGACCGTAACCGAGAACATCGTTGCAGATGTCGTCGAGCAGTTCTTCCTGCTCGGCGATCGACATGGCGAAATTCTTGATTGCAATGATGTCATTGACGATATCGCGAATTTCCTCGCGCGCACTGTCGGAATCCAGCTTGGCGAGCTGCGACAGGTCGATGGTCTCGATCAGAGCCGAGAACACCTGCATCTTGGTGTCGTAGTAGTCGTCGTTACGGGCCGATTTGGCGCGCGGTTTCTCCGCTTCCGCTTCGACAGGACGCGAACCGGAGGGGCGTGCCGGCGCTGACGGCAGCGGTGCCGTCTGCCCGGCCGGTGCAGCCGGTTTCGGCGGCGTAGCCGCGGCGCCTGTGTCGGCGGTGGCCGGCGCCGGACGCGGCTCGCCCTGACCCGACGTTTCCCTGGCGGGTCCGCCCAATCCGCTTCCGCTTCCCTTTTTTCCGAACATGGCCTTGTTCCGCTACTGGCCCCGCTGGGGCGTCACTTTTTTTTCAGCTTCGACAGGATGCCCTGGAGACCCGATTTCGGCTTCTCGCGCACAACGCCCCGGCCGGTGACCACGTGGGCGATGTTGGAGAGGCTCGCCACAACCGGGCTGCCAGCATCGGTTTCGGCCAGCATCCGCCCATTGTTGGCGGCGGTGCCGAAAAGCTGCGCATCGAACGGGATAACCGCCAGCGGCTCGACCCCGAGCGGCTCGGCGAAATCATCCGGCGTGATCTCCGGCCGTTTCGGCGTGCCGACCTGGTTGAGGACGAGCCGCGGTTCGGAATCGTTGGGGCGCAACTTCTTGAGCGTGTCGATCAGGTTCTTTGCGTTGCGCAGGTTGGCCAGTTCCGGCGCGGCCACGATGACCACCTCGTCGGCGCGCTCCAGCGTCATCCGCGTCCAACCGTTCCAGCTGTGGGGTACGTCAAGGACAACGCACGGAGCGGTGCGCTGCGCGACATCGATTAGCTGGGTAAAGGCCTCTGTATCGAAGTCGTAGACCTTGTCGAGCATCGACGGCGCCGCAAGAAGCGACAGGTGCTCGGCACAGGTGGCAAGCAGGCGATCCAGATAAACCTCGTCGATGCGGTCCGAGGAGAAGACCGCTTCGGCGATACCCTGCGCCGGATCCTGGTCGAAGTTGATGTTCGCGGTCCCGAATGGCAGATCCATGTCGGCGATCACCACTTCGCTTTGAAACAGCGTGGAGATCGACCAGGACACGTTGTGCGCGATGGTCGAGGCACCGACGCCGCCCTTGGCGCCGACAAAGGCGATCGACTTGCCGAGCGGCTCTGCTTCCGGATCGACGAACAGCGTGCCGACGACGTTCATCAGGTCAGCGATCGAGACCGGCGCGACCATGTACTCGGAAATGCCGTTGCGGATGAGTTCGCGGTAGAGCGCGACGTCGTTCTGGTGACCGACGATCACGACCTTGGTGCTCGGATCGCAAACCTCGGCGAGATTGTTGAGATCCCGGAACAATTCCTCGAGACTCGCGGTCGTTTCCACGACAATCAGATTCGGCGTCGGCGCGCCCTGGTAGAATTCGACGGCCGCCGGAATGCCGCCCATGTAGACCCGTGTCTGAGCCTTCGCCATCCGCCGATCATCGGCCATCCGGCTGATCGGGGCGGCAACGCCCTCGGTTTCGCAGAACGCCTGGATCGAAATGCGCGGCACCGGCCGCACCTCGCTCAGCGCGGCGACGTCGGCCGGGCTTTCGTCGGGTTCGATGTGCAGTTCTTCGCTGAATGCTGCGTCTGACATAACCGTCTTTCCCGCTTAGTACCGGACTTCGGAGGCTGCGCCTCGCGGACCCGACTGGTAATCCTCGATGACAGCGGCGCGCTGCGTGGCGTCGATCTGGCTCAGACGGCGCGGCCCCAAGAGGTCGACCGGATTGGCAACAACCGCCGCCAGGTTTGACTGAGTCGAACAACCGTAATCGTGGTAGTTCTTGTTCTCGACGGTCTCGCCGAGATCCTCCGGCCAGTTGCCGCAGGGCGCGACCGAAGCGGCGACCGCCTGGTAGGACAGCCGGATCGGCGCCGCCGAACCGTGATCCTTGGCGTCATAATACTGCGTGGCGATGCGGCTTGCCGGAACGCCGCCATCGGCAAGCGCCTGCATGATCTGCGGCTTGAGGTAGCTAACGGCAGGCCCATTCGCCGAACCGGAAGGCATGGTCAGGAAGAGGACCCCGCTGCCGGTTTCGGTGAAGGCCGCCGCGAACGCCCGGATATTGCTGCGCAACGGAATATTGATCTTGCGCTGTCCCGAAGCGATCGGAATATCCAGGGTTTTCTCACGCTCCGACAACACGATCGGATGGTTTGTGCGGTAGTCCTGCGGAACACTGCCAACCTGGATCGGATCCCGGCCGAGCGAACCGCAACCGGCGACCGAAGCAAGGAGCCCCAGCACTGCCGCGGTTTTGAAGAACGCTTTCATACCCATGCGACCGAACTCCTATTTGTAGATGAAACCGACGGCGCCGTAGTACCGGCCGTTGGGAAGATCTTTCTCGACAGTTCCGTAGATCCGGTTAAGCCGGCCGAGCAGATTTCCGGTGCGGTCGCTTGCCGGCATGAAATTGTCGGTCGGCAGCGCCAATTTGTTCGGCGCGACAGGGCGCACGAGATAGGGCGTGACCATGATCACCAGTTCCGACTCGTTGCGGATGAAGTCGCGGCTGCGGAACAGCGTGCCCAGCACCGGCACCTTGGACAGGCCGGGGAAACCGGAAACGACCTGGCGAACATCGTCGCGGATCAAGCCGGCGATCATCATCGCGCCGCCCGACGGCAGTTCGACCGTGGTATCGGCGAGCCGCTTGCGGATCGACAGGACATTGGTTGCTGAATTGCGTCCACCGATGCTGAGCGGCACAGTGCCCTCAACGGTCGGTTCGGAAACCGCGGTGCGCACCTTCAGGCTGATGCGTCCCGGCGCCAGCACGACCGGCGTAAACTCCAGGCCAATGCCGTAGTCGACCGTCTCGATGTCATAGACGGTGCCATCCTCATTGGCGTTCGAGCCCTTGATGATGTTGTACTCGCCACCGACGCGGAACACCGCCTTCTCGCCTGAGATTGCTGTCAGGGTCGGCGAAGCGAGCGTCTTCATCACGCCCGCCTCTTCCATCGCCTGGAAGTAGGCGTCGATCTGCATGCCGCCAATCGCGCCGCCGAGATTGAAGCCCGAATTGGTCAGGGGTTTGCCGAGCGCACCGGCAATGTTCTCGGAAATCCCCGAGAACGTAATGCCGTGCTCACCAGTTCGGCTACCGATCAGGTTGATGCCAAGCTGCTTCATGACGGTGCGTTGAACTTCCGCCACAGTGACCTTGAGCGTTACCTGGTCGCCGCCGACGATATCGAGCAGATTGACAATCTGGCTGTTGCCGCGGCGGCTAAAGAAGAAGCTGAACGCATCCTCCGTCGCATCGCCGCCCTTGACGAAGATTTCGGCGAGCTGGCCGGCCTTGGCGGCATCCTGCGGGGTCTGCACGGTGCCGGTCAGAACGATATTGTCGTTGATGATCTCGGTCTTGATGTTGGAGTCGGGAATGAACCGGGCAAGGTAACGGTCGAGACCGGATACATCGCGCTCGATCTGCAGATCGAGGCTGACCACCTGGTTGCCGGACCGGTCGAATATGAAGATGTTGGTCTGACCGACTTCCTTGCCGAACAGATAGATGCGCCGGGCCGTGCGGCTGACAGCGTCGGCGACTTCGGGATTGGCCACGAGGATATCGTGCGCATCCACCGGCAGGTCGAGAACGATCGACTTGTTGAGACCGAGCTTGACATCCTCGGTCCCTCCGGTCGAGCGGCCGACCTTGATGATGTTGTCGGCCTGCGCCGGCGAAACCAGGGCGAGCCCGGTTTCGGCGGGCGCGAACGCCGATCCTGCCGAAACCAACAAGGCGGCTGTCAGCGTCTTGGCAAAACGAGCAGGGGTCATGGCCGGGTTGCCTCTTCGAGATTGGGAAACGGCGTTGCGGAGAAAGGGGCCGATCATTGCGTCTGCACCTCGCTGCGCTGGCCGGACTTGATCATGGTGACAGTGCCGCCGCGCGAGCCGCCGGTCAGCAGGTGTTCGGCGCCGTCGCTTTCCTGGTCCGGGTCGACATCGCGTACGGAGCGCAGCGCCAGCGTCAGGCGGTCGGCCATCTGCTGGGCGACGGTAATGATTTCAGCCTGCCGCGCCGACAGCTGCAGCGTGGCTGTCTGACCGACAATCACCAGTTCGCCTTCCTCGTCTTCGCGGATGGTCTGGTCGATCGCCAGCACGCGGATGTTCTCCAGGATCGTCTCGGTGACATAGCCGCCGTTTCGTTCTGGCGGGCGTGAAGTCATGATGACGTCGACATAATCGTCGGGAAGGATGAAGCCGCCGGCCGAGGTGTCGGCCGCGATCTCGGTGGCGACGGCGCGCTTGCCGGTCGGCAGGATCGAGGACATGAAGCTCTGATCGGGGCCGATCAGCTTGATCGGACGCACCGGCTCGCCCTGGGAGATTGTCGAACGGACCACCGAGCCGGTCAACTCGTTGATGGCGTCCGGGCGCATCGACCGGGTGATGAAGTCGGGAGAGAGCGCCGCGACCGGCCACTCCTGCCACCGCAGTCCGCCGTCGATCGCGCTGCCGGTGTTGAGGGTCTCGGTGGCGACCAAGACCTTGTCGAGTTCAATCGCAGGCGCGGTTTCGACCACGGCGACTTCATCGGATCCCGGTCCGACAAGGTTCATCGCCATGATGCCGGCCGCCCCGGCCGCCAGTATGGCGACAAACAGAATGATGATACGCTTCGACATGATGGCACCCACTTTCCGGAACTATTCCGAACTTCGCTGGGCCATTTTTCGAAGCGAAAGGTGTAATTACAGTTAATAACCCTGTAATTTTCGTACTTAATGAAAGATGAAAAGCAGTTAATTGCCCATGCGGCAACAAAAACCGCGCGCTAGCCGGCCAGGCTCGCAAGCGCCCATCCCATGGCCGCGGTATCGGGAAACGCCACCAGCCCGCCGACGGCAAGCGCCACGCCATATGGCACATCCTTTTCGTCGATGAGGCGGCGCAAGATCGGCACCTCGCCGGCATAGACCGCGAAGGACGATTTGCGGAACAGAACCAAGAAAAGAGTGAAAAGGCCGCCGGCGACCGTGGCGGTCAAAAGATAGGTCGTCAGCGCCGGCCCAACGCCCATCCAGAGGCTGGTCGATGCGAGGAGCTTGGCGTCGCCGCCGCCCATCGTTCCGGTGGCGAACAAACCGAAGGTGACCGCAAGCACAAGCGCGAATGCAGCGACATGCATGCCGAAATCGGCCCAGGACAATCCGATGAACGGCGAGACCAGCAGGAAAGCGCCGATCAGCACGACGGAGATCCGGTTGCCGATCGTCATCGTGAAGACGTCGGACAGTGCCGCGAAAATCATCGCAAACGGAAATACGACCATGATGACGGCAGCGACCATATCCAATCCTCCAGCGGTTTCGGCACGGCGCGATCCTAAAGGCCGCACCTCAAATTTGCGTAAACGGAACCCTGTGCCGGGAAGGTAGCCGCAAAGAAAAAGCGGCCCGCCTCGAGTGAGGCGCGCCGCCTAGCATTCAGCTAACCGCCTGAGGCGGTCGAGCCATTAGACGCCGGAACCAACCGTGGTGCCGATGGCGTTGAACTTCGAGTTCAGGTTCGTACCGAGCGTAGTGGCACCGGTGATGATCGCGACGGCGATCAGAGCAGCGATGAGGCCATATTCGATAGCGGTAGCACCGGACTCGTCTTTCAGAAAACGTGCAAACATGATGAGCTCCTATTTCTCGTTTCACAGCACCCCCGTCAACGCTCTTGACTTGGCGCTGATCGGATGAGCGAAACCTACACGCGGGCTGTTGCCAGCCGCTTAAGGAACAGGGTTGCCATAGTCTTAAGACGCGAAAGCGCCTCGGATGGTGAACCAAACCTTACGGAAACCGATAAGTAGTACGCAGCGTCAGTTCACGCCGAAACGGTGCCAAGCCTCAATTTACGGGAGTCATTCCGGCCCCAGCAGGATTTACGATGTCCACGGGGAAGAACCGACCCCCGTCCGTATTTCCGGCTCAGCGGATGAAGGTCTTGTAGATATAGCCCTCGCGGCCGTCATAGATGACCTTGCACCAGTGCCGGCAGTCGGTCTCGGCCATGATATCGGCGCCAGACGGCACAACCGTGAGCACGCGCGACTTGTTGCGGGGTGCGACGCGCATATTGACCCACTTGTCGGCCTGCGCCGGACGCATGCCATCGTCCGCAGCCGGCGGCTGGCTTTCGGCTGCAGCAACCTCCGGAGCGGGCTTCTCGGCCGGGCTGGCGACAGGTTCCTCTTTGCTTATAGCAGCGAGCTGGCCTTCCATCTGCCGCTCCATCTGTTGTTCCATTTGCCGGACATCGGCCTCGGTCTCGGCGACAGCAACCCCGCCTGTGGGTGCGACTAGGGCGTCGGCGGCGCGAATGCCGCCGGTGGTTTCGGCACCGATCTGTGCGTCGGCACGCGCGAAATACTGCGGCAAGCGCGGCGCTTCGCTCGGCGAACGTGCATCGCCCTCGCCCGCGAAGCGGGTCGAACCGGCCGGCAGGATCTTCAGCTTGTCCTTGTTGAGCGCCAGCTTGACGGCGAGATCGGCGGTCGCCTGGGCGACGGCCTGGTCGGAGCGGGCGCGCTCGATCGCCGCGCCTGGCTCCTCGGAGGCGAAACGCTCACGCCAGGTGGGCGGCAGTTCGGCGGCGGCGGCGGGCGGCAGGACGAGATGCTCGCGGATCAGCGCGGCCGTGCGCTCGAAGCCGCTGGCGGCCGCGGAGGCACCGGGTACGCCGCGCTCGAGAAGCACGGTTCCCCAGGCGCCGGCGACAAGGCCGGCAAAACCGACCAGCAACAACATCATCAGGCTCGCCGACTGCTGCGCGACCGGCGCGCGCATTGCGGTTACAGCTTGTGGTCCGAACTCACTACCCATGACAATCCACTCCACTGCTCTTGCAAGGAACACGGCTGGCTCCCGTCTACCGGGGGGCTTTTTTCGCCGTACCCGGCGGACCAAACACTGGTTAATGGGCCACAATCGGGCATAAAAAGCCCGAATGGTCACATTTGGAGTCTCATTGTTTCCCGCCGTGAGGGTATGTCGCCCCTTCGACAACCGCCGATTGTCGCGCGAATCACCCGCCAGATAACGCTGGGAAATACATGGCGCGGCAGCGGCAGCGACTGTCGCTGCGGCATTGACGGCGCGCACCGCCGCCGCCGGCTGGCCGCAAAAGCGCCGAAACCGGGGGAAAATGGGCCGCCGCGACGGTTTTTCCATTCTCCGGCAAGGCACGGCGGATAACAATTCGTTAACCACGTCTCCCTTACACCGGGAAACGGATTTTTAACCAAGATGACTGAAGTGCTAACGACCACCCAGCCGATCCGCCTGAAGGGCCGCTCCTTCCTTGCCCTGGTGCTCTCACCGGAACTGCCGGTGGCCGACTGGCTGGTGCGGCTCGACGACCTCGCGGAGCGCTCGGCGGGTTTCTTCATGCAACGCCCGGTCGTCCTGGACATCGCCGGGCTGACAATCGAGCGCGCGGAACTGCGCGGGCTGATCGACGCGCTCGGCGAGCGCGACGTGCGCATCATGGGCATCGAGGGCGCCGAACCCGGCCAGCTGGGCAGCGACATGCCGCCGCTGCTCGGCGGCGGCCTGCCTGCGTCGGACTTCGCGCCAAACGCCGAAGGTAAGGACGGCCAAACGAAGCAACCGGCGGCGCGTTCCAAACTGATTACCGAACCGGTCCGCTCCGGCCAGACGCTGATGTGTGACGGCGACATCACCATTGTCGGCGCGGTGTCGTCCGGCGCCGAGGTGATCGCCGGCGGCTCGATCCACGTTTATGGCGCGATCCGCGGGCGGGCGCTGGCGGGGGCTGGCGGCGACACGAACGCACGCATCTTCTGCCGCAAGCTGGAAGCCGAACTCGTGGCGATTGCCGGCTACTACAAGACGTCGGAGGATCTCGACCCGGGCCTGCGCGGCAAGGCGGTGCAATTCCGCCTCGACGACGAGGCCCTGATGGCCGAGGCATTGTAAGCGGCCGATGACCGGCCAGAACCAGGAGAACGACATGGGCAAGGCGATTGTGGTCACTTCGGGCAAGGGCGGCGTCGGCAAAACCACCACGACGGCCGCGCTCGGGGCCGCGCTTGCCGCCAATGGCGACAAGGTTGCGGTGGTCGATTTCGATGTCGGCCTGCGCAATCTCGACCTCGTGATGGGCGCCGAGCGCCGCGTCGTCTACGACCTGATCAATGTCATCCACGGCGAGGCCAAGCTGGCGCAGGCGCTGATCCGCGACAAGCGGCTGGAGACGCTGTACCTCTTGCCCGCCTCGCAGACCCGCGACAAGGACAAGCTGACGCCGGAGGGCGTGGAACAGGTGATCACCGCCCTGAAGAACGCCTTCGACTGGGTGATCTGCGACAGCCCGGCCGGCATCGAGCGGGGCGCGACACTGGCCATGCGCCACGCCGACGCGGCGATCGTGGTCACCAACCCGGAAGTCTCGTCGGTGCGCGATTCCGACCGCATCATCGGGTTGCTCGATTCCAAGACGGCAATCGCCGAGGACGGCGGGCGGATGGACAAGCACCTGATCGTCAACCGCTACGACCCGGCCCGCGCGGCGACCGGCGACATGCTGGCCGTCGACGACGTGCTGGAAATCCTGTCGATCCCGCTGCTCGGCATCGTGCCCGAAAGCAGCGACGTGCTGCGGGCGTCGAACATCGGCGCGCCGGTGACGCTGGCCGACCGCCAGAGCGCGACGGCGAAAGCCTATTTCGAGGCGGCAAGGCGGCTTGCCGGCGAAACCCTGCCCGTGACCGTGCCCGGCGAGCGACGCAGCTTCCTGGGCCGTATCTTCGGAAGGAAGGCGGCATGAACATCCTGCGACTGTTCGGCCGGCGGCGCTCGGCGACGACAGCGCGCGACCGCCTGCAGGTGCTGCTGGCGCATGAGCGGGCCGCCGTCGGCGGCACCGATCTCGTCGGCATCCTGCGCGAGGAAATCATGGACGTGCTCGCCCGGCACGTGGCCATGGACGGGCGGCGCGTCAAGGTGACCGTGGAACGCGGCGCCCAGGTCTCGACGCTCGCCGTCGACATCGAAATTCCCTACGACACCGGCGTCCGCGCGGCTTGAGGCAGGCCTCGTAGCCCCTTCTCCCCGTGGTGGGAGAAGGTGCCTGAGCGAAGCGAAGGCGGATGAGGGGTATCTCTCCCCTTGCGACGAAACTGGCGAGTAGCGAAGATGTTAGACGAAGGCCGTCATCCTCGGGCTTGACCAACGACAAGCGAAGCGCCGTCGGCGCGCAGGGACCCATTCCAGAATGGTTGCGAGTCGCAGGGTATCGAAGAATGAATCTCATTCTGCCAGCTCCTGTGCCAAGCTCCGCCAGAACGGAATGGATCCTAGGGTCAAGCCCTAGGATGACGACCTTCCTTTTCGTTCGCGGCAAATCTCCGCACTCCGGACATGCGACATCGCCGCCGCGCCTCATCGCCGAGACCGAATTGTAGAAACATGGAAGACGGGCGGTCGCAGGATCGCTCGGCTAAATGACTATGCGATCTTGCGACCGCCCGCTCGGTGGTCTTGCAGCTTCGGTCGGCGGCCCGGATCAAAGTCCGGGAAAACAAGACTGCGCGCGCCGCTTCATGCCGCCCTGCCGTGGGGGTTCATCACCCAGCGATACACCTCTGCACCGCCCGACAGGCACCGTCCCTCCCCCTGTCAGCCGGTGCGCATCCAGACTTCCGTGGGAGGGCACCATGGATTGTAAGGGAGGTTTTGGGGCGGTGGATAAACCGGAACAAAAAAATTCACGATTTCTTCGCCCGCGCGCGGCCCGGTAGCGGAAAACAAGGTTGTTCTCGACGATCTGTCCCCGAGGTGCGATTCAATGCGCGCTGACAGACGACCGTGAAGGGCGGGAAGCGGGCTTTCGCAGCGCTGTAAACAAATGGCGGCAGCGCGGGACTTGGCTGCCGTTGAAGATTTACTTCAGTTAGTCCTATCGCTGTCGCGAGAAGCAAGGACCAGTGAAATGCCTCATCAAATACCAGAAAGCATGTCAGACGAACTGAGAGCGTGGAACAACGGTGCCGGGATACCGCTAGAAACTTGGACGGAAAGCGAAGGCAATTACAAACTGGCAGTTGGTTACGCAGCTCTTTTGTGGCCAAGATTTGAAGCTGTTGGCAAGTACATACTTGTCGAAGGCGTAAGCAAGGAAAACATTGAAGGCTTTGAAAACCAGGCAGGCTCTACACCCAAAGGTGTTGAGTGGACCCTCAACCATTGGCATTTGGCTGATCTACACTACCATGATCGCGATAACCTGTCCGCAGACAAGCTTCTCTTCGTTGGGAACATCGTAAAGGAAATGTGGGAGGCAAAGCTGCGAACCCAGTTTCCGGACCGGCCTTGCACGGTTGAGTTTTACGTTCCAGATGACCCTGAAGAGCTATCGGAGTATCAGGTTTCTTTCTGGCAGACCGCTTGGGACACCGACGGGGAAGAGTAGGTTTGGGCTCGTTGCGGACCTTTGGTGCGACTTGCACGAAGGTCCGCTCCAGGCCGAAATCGACGATCGGGCGGGGTCTTCCTAGCTCTCCACCTTCAGCACTTGTATAAACGCTTCCTGCGGGATTTCGACGCGGCCGAACTGGCGCATCTTCTTCTTGCCTTCCTTCTGCTTTTCCAGAAGCTTGCGCTTGCGCGTCACGTCGCCGCCATAGCATTTGGCGGTGACGTCCTTGCGCATCGCCGAGATGGTCTCACGCGCAATCACCTTGCCGCCGATAGCGGCCTGGATCGGGATCTTGAACATGTGGCGGGGGATCAGGTCCTTCAGCTTCTCGCACATCTGGCGGCCGCGCTTTTCGGCCGCGGCGCGGTGGACCAGCATCGACAGCGCGTCGACCGGCTCCTCGTTGACGAGGATCTGCATCTTGACGAGATCGCCCTCGCGGTAGCCCTCGAGCTGGTAGTCGAAACTGGCGTAGCCCTTGGAGATCGATTTCAGCCGGTCGTAGAAATCGAACACCACCTCGTTCAATGGCAGTTCGTAGGTGACCATGGCGCGGGTGCCGACATAGGACAGGTCGGTCTGGATGCCGCGGCGCTCCTGGCAGAGCTGCAGGATGGCGCCGAGATAATCGTCCGGCGTCATGATCGTCGCCTTGATCCACGGCTCCTCGATGGCGGCGATCTTGACGATATCCGGCATGTCGGCGGGATTGTGCAATTCGGTCACGGTGCCGTCGGTCAGCGTCATGCGGTAGACGACCGAGGGCGCGGTGGCGATCAGGTCGAGGCCGAATTCGCGGGAAAGGCGCTCCTGGATGATCTCCAGATGCAACAGGCCGAGAAAGCCGCAGCGGAAGCCGAAGCCGAGCGCGGCCGAGGTCTCCATCTCGTAGGAGAACGAGGCGTCGTTGAGGCGCAATTTGCCGATGGCGGACCGCAGGTCCTCGAAATCGGCGGCGTCGACCGGGAACAAGCCGCAAAAGACCACCGGCTGGGCCGGCTTGAAGCCGGGCAGCGGCTCGGCGGTAGGGCGCTTGTCCTCGGTGATGGTGTCGCCGACGCGGGTGTCGGCCACCTCCTTGATCGAGGCGGTGATGACGCCCAGTTCGCCGGGGCCGAGCTCGGGCACGACGACGAGCTTGGGCGTGAGCACGCCGACGCGGTCGACCGGGTATTTGGCGCCGGTGCCCATCATGCGGATCGCCTGGCCCTTCTTGAGAACGCCGTCGATGACGCGGACCAGCACGACGACGCCGAGATAGGCGTCGTACCATGAATCGACCAGCATGGCTTTGAGCGGCGCGGACCGCTCGCCGGCGGCAGGCGGCGGCAATTGCGTGACGATCGCCTCCAGCACCTCGTCGACGCCCTGGCCGGTCTTCGCCGAAATCAAGAGCGCGTCGGTGGCGTCAAGGCCGATCACCTCCTCGATCTGCTCCTTGACGCGGTCCGGCTCGGCGGCCGGCAGGTCGGCCTTGTTGAGGACCGGGATGATCTCGTGGTCGTTGTCGATGGCCTGGTAGACATTGGCCAGCGTCTGCGCCTCGACGCCCTGCGAGGCGTCAACGACGAGCAGCGAGCCCTCGCAGGCGGCCAGCGAGCGCGACACCTCATAGGCGAAGTCGACATGGCCGGGCGTGTCGATCAGGTTGAGCACATAGTGCTGGCCGTCGCGGGCGTCATATTCGAGACGCACCGTGTTGGCCTTGATGGTGATGCCGCGCTCGCGCTCGATATCCATGGAATCGAGCACCTGCTCCTTCATCTCGCGCTCCTCGAGCGATCCGGTCATCTGGATCAGCCGGTCGGCGAGCGTCGACTTGCCATGGTCGATATGGGCGACGATGGAGAAGTTGCGGATATTGTCTCTGGGCGTGTCTGTCATTGCGCCCATATAGGCGCAAAGCGAAAAGGCTGGAAGCGGATTTTGCCGCGTTCAGGGTTTAAATGCCCGCCATTCGGTGCCCTTTCTTCCTGCGGCATGCTAGGATGCGGGTCTGCGGCAATGCGAGGGACGACGCATGACGGCCGGAGACGACAAGGGCGGCATGGCGGCCGCCGAGACGCAAGCGCAGGACGGCGGACAGCTGGCGAAAACGCCGGCGGAGACGCAGACGGCGAACGGCGACGACGCGCCGGCCGGCGGCCTGTGGGGCTATGTCCGCGATTTCTGGCGCACGCTTTTGACGGCGGGCGTTCTGATCTGGACGGCGATATTCCTGTCGTTCTTCTGGTTTTCCGGCGTGATCGACAATCTGCGCCCGGAAACCGGCGGCGTGGTGCATATCGAAAGCCCGCAGATCTACACGCGCGAGCGGCTGGTCAACGACCGGTTCCGCGAACAGGCCTGGCTGGAAGACCAGTTGCGCGAACTGGAAGAGCGTGCGGCGGTGATCTCATCCTACCGCAAGGACAGCGTGCGGATTGCGGCGCGCACGGCGCCGGCCGGCGCGGCGGCGGAAACAGACACGCCGGAGGCGCAACCGGCCGCCGGCAGCGGCGCCGAACTGGAAGAGCAATTGCTGGTCTCGGCCGATGACAGTTTCAACCTGCAGCGTAACATGCGCGCGACGATCCGCCGGGCGCTGATCGAAAACGAACTCGACGACCGCCACGACCTCGGCTCGAACTCGCTCTACCAGTTCAATTTCGGCGCCGCGATCATCGCCGGGTCGCGCACGCGGCGCATCGCGGCCATCGAGATGGAGATCGAGCCGGTTGATCCGCTGCAGCCGCTCGACGCCTTTGTCGAGGGGGACAACGCCCGCTGTGGCGGGCTCTATGCGTTCGAATGCGCCTATCTGTTCGACACCGGCGTGCTGACCGCGCCGGACGAGGCGGAAGCGGCGATGGCCGCGCAATATGCGCGCTGGAAAACGCTCTACCAGAAGTGGCTGAGTACGGAGAATGCCGGCTACAAGCGCGAGTCCGACGATATCGAACATCTTTTGCGTTCGCCGCAGGTCAGCGCCCGCATTCGCACGCTGATCCAGCCCTTTTTCGACAATCTGGACCGCCAGGCGATGCGCTTCATCGAGAGCTTCAACAGCGTCTCGCTGAAGCCCGACACATTTGACGAGATCGAGTGCCGGTTCGGCCGGCAGCGCCAGGGCGCGCCATCGATCGAGGCCGAGATCCTGGCGTTTATCCGCGGCTGCATTGCGGAGACGAACCGGGTGCTGGAGGTCGTCGGCGCGGATCTCTCCGGCGTCGAGGCCTTTGCCGACAAGACGCTGTCGATCGATCCGTCAAAGCTCTACATCCCGCCCGGCACAACGCGAGGCGAATTGCTGTGGAGCGAGTATTTCCTCTACGCGTTCAACCGCTTCAACGAACAATGCGCGTGGGGCGAAAACCTGGTGCAGGAAATCGGAAGCCCGGGCGGCGCGAACGTGGCAGGCAGTGGCGCGGGCGCCCGGTTCCGGCTGACGACGGAGGTCGAGGCCGATCTGCTGGACTGCATCTCGCGCTCGCTGATCCGCGATTACGGATCGCATCCGCTCGGCAAGGTGGAACGCGTCGACATCAGGCAATCGACCCAGTTCAGCAGCGACAGCGGCACGCGCGCCGACCGCTCGCACTACCAAGCGCGCCAGGGCATGTCGAGCATCGTCGTCACCAGCAAGAGGAGCGAATTCCGGGCACGCGAACGCACCGAATATGTCGGCGTCGCCGCACGGGTGACGGCGAACAAGAAGCCGAACGGGCTCGAAAAATACCCGCATGACACCGACCGCCTGAACGGGACCTGCCGGCATCACGACACGGCAATCGAAAAGCCGGACGGCAAGGACCGCGTGCTGCTCGCCGGGATCAGCAGCGCCTATGCCTTCAACCGGCTGGTGCCGAAGGTCGACCGCGAGATCGGCTGGAACCTGCTTGCCCACATGATCTGCGCCGCGCATGCGGACGAGGAAACCTCCGCCGACGACCTGTTCCGGATCGACGCGCAGCACACCCTGCCGATCGGCCTGTTCCGCTTCATCGAATTGCTGTCGGGCAGTCAGAAGACGTTCAGCTACTCGGTACAGCCGAGCGGTGCCTTCAACCTTCAGCGGCGCGACCAACAGGTCGACTGGAACCTGACCAGCCTGTTCACGGGCGGCCGACAGGCCAGCCAGATCGCGGCGGGCGGCGACACCACCGAAAGCTGGATCGAGAAGCAGTACCGGATCATCGGGTTCGGAGCGCAGGTGGACAGCGCCGGCGACGAGGCGAGCGGACTGGGCAAGGCGAAGTTCGGCTGGTACATCTTCCCGGCCGAGGCGCGCGGCGTGTTCTCGCTGCCGGTCATGGAATCGGCGAATGTCAAACTGTCGGCGCTGGTGTCACTGCCGGCATGGTGGGAAAGCGTCGACATCAAGGTGACGACAAGCTGGCGCGATCCCGCCGCGCCCGACCGGCGCGTGCATCTGGAAAATGTGGATGCGCCGACCGAGCCGCAGGAACTGCGGGTGGAGCTGCCGACCCGGCTGGAGTTCATCCGCAACCACTTCCCCTATGCGGCGGCAACCCAGCCGTCGCTCTATCAACTGCATCTGCCGAAGGCAGCGCTGCGCGCCTGCGAGGAGGCGAATATCGTGCTCAAGGGCGAAAGGCTGTGGCGCAGCACCGTGGTGACACTGGGCGCGCAGAAATCGAACCTGATCCAGGTGATGCCGGACATGCGCGGCATCATCGCCCATTTCGGCGAGGTCATTCCCTTTGCGCAGGGCGGCGCGCCTGGCGGCAATGCGATCGACACGGTTCCGGTCACGATTTGGACAAGCGAAGGGCAGAAATCGATCGTCGACACAGTTTCGATCACCGTGCCGGACCGGATCAAGGCGCTGATGGCGGAAGGTAAGCCGCCATGCGGCGAAGCGGGCGGCAATCCCGGAAAATGACCGGGCTATTGCAGGGTGATACCCGTTACGTCGCCGCACATACAGGGCGAGCCGACGGGCTGGGGGAGGATCTCGCAAAAACCGATCTCGGTGACACAACGTTCGCCATAGACCGGCGCGGCTGCGTGTAAGAAGCCCGGTGCGGATTTGGCGGCCGGCTTGGCAAGCAACAGCGCCTTGATGGCGATCGGCGACATGTGGCGCTCGCCGGTCGCGGCGTTCAGCGACCCTGCGGCGGACGCTGTCGCGGTTGTGGCGACGATCACGAAGACTGTTGCTGCTCTGGCAATCACGGACCGCATCATGGGGATACTCCTCTGCCGGTTTCTCGACTTGGCCGCCAAAATAGCAAACCTCGCCTGAACCGGCCATGAATGCCCGGTTCAGCGATGCGAACGCGATTGTTCACATGGCACACAAGACGGACACAGAAGCGTAATCCACATGCAACACGTCCGTCATGCGCCTGACCGAACATGACGGCGCGGCGATTACGCCGTGTCGATCAGGGGAGATCTCACATCATGATGCGACTGGCCATTCTCATCACGCTCGCGGCTGCGACGGCGCTCGCCACGCCGGCGGCCGCCATGGACGCGCCGTATACCGGCGCCGTGCATGTCGTGCCCGGCGACGCCGAGAAAGCGCGCGGCAAAGTGTTTCTCGACGCCAACCGCAACTCGGTTCTCGATACCGGCGAAAGCGGTATCGCAGGGGTGCAGGTTTCCAATGGACGCGAAGTCGTGATGACCGACGCGAACGGCGATTACGAACTGCCTGCCTATGACGACATGAACCTGTTCATTACCAAGCCGGCAGGCCACGCCGTGCCGGTCGATGGCGACATGGTTCCGCAGTTCAACTACATTCATAAAGTGGCCGGCTCGCCCGACCTGCGTTTCGGCGGCATCGCGCCGACCGGCCCGCTTCCCGAGGCAATCAACTTTCCGGTCATCGCCAGCGGCGCCGACGACCGTTTCGACTGCCTGGTGTTCGGCGACACGCAGCCCTACTCCAACCGCGAGATCGGCTTCGTGCGCGAGACCGTCGGCAAGCTGCTCGCCAATCGCGACAACAGCGATACCCAGTGCCTGATCTTCGAAGGCGACGTGATGGGCGACGACCTGTCGCTTTACCCGCGCTTCAAGAAAATCGTCGCAGTCGGCGGCGTGCCGCAATACTATGTGGCCGGCAATCACGACCTCGATTTCGACGCCACCAAGGACGCGGACTCATTCGACACATTCCGCCGCGAATGGGGCCCGGAGTACTACTCCTTCGACATCGGCAAGGTGCATTTCGTCGTGCTCGACAATGTGCGCTACCCGTGCAACGGCGTCGACGACCATCCGTTCTGCGATCCGGGCAAGAACCCGACCTATAACGGCGTCATCCACGACCGGCAGCTCGAATGGCTGAAGAACGATCTGGCCAATGTGCCCGCCGATCACCTGATCGTGCTCAATGCGCATATCCCGTTCGTCACCTTCACCGACAACACGGCGGCCAAGCACCAGACCGACAATCTCGACAGGCTCTACGAGATCATCGGCGAGCGTCCGGCGCTGGGCCTGTCGGGCCACACGCACACGACCGAGCATATCGCACCGGGCGAAGAGTTCGAGGGCTGGGCCGAGAACACCGGGACCGGTCCGGTGAAGTTCCGCCAGATCGTCACCGGCGCCGTGTCCGGTTCCTGGTGGGCGGGCGACCTGAACGATCAGGGTGTGCCGCATGCAACGCAGCGCCTCGGCAGCCCGCGCGGTTACTACAAGATTGCCTTTGACGGCGCCGACTATGTCGACACCTACATGACATTCGGCGGTACCGGCGAGGAGCAGTTGCACGCCTCGTTCAACACGCCGCGTTTCCGCTCCTGGGCGGAAGATCTGCTTGCTTATGTCGACCTCTACGGCTCGCCTTCGGACGTTCTGCCGCCGGTCACCATCAACGATCTCGGCGACATGAACATGATCACCACCGACGACCTGAAGAAGGGCACCTGGGTGGCCGTCAATGTGTGGAACGGCGGCCGCGAGAACACCGTGTCTGTCGCCATCAATGACGGCGCGGCGATCCAGGCAACGCGCACCCAGGCCGGCGATGGCGAAGCCAAGCTCCGCGGGCCGGAATATGCGGACCCGCTGGCGCTGGCAAAGCAGTCGACCAACGGCCGCACCGCGTTCCGCTCGGCGAAGGGCGGCGACGACACCGCCGGCTTCTCCACCTGGCGCGGCACCGAGTGGAAGGGTGTGCCCGGACCGCTGATGGGTTGGATGCTGACCAACAATTCCAGCCATCTCTGGCGCGCCGACCTGCCGGCAGAGCTGCCGACCGGCGTGCATGTGATGGAGGCGAAGACGACCGACCGTCACGGCCGCACTTTCAGCCACAAGGTGACCTTCGAGGTGGTGGACAAACTCCCCGATCTCGACTGGAATAAAGCCGCGTTCAACTAGACGACATCCGGCCCGGGCGGCATGCCGCCCGGGCCACCACCACGAGAGTTACGATCCCATGCCGTTCGTGTTTCGCGTCTTTCTCGCCGCAATCCTCGCCTGCCTCGCTTCCTTGCCCGCCAGCGCGCACTTCTCCGAAGGGACCAAGCTTCGAACCATCCTGATCGCCAGCAACGGCGACCGGCTGACCGCCTATCTGCGGACACCGGCACCGCTGTTGTTCGCCGACACGATCGAGACCGCCCGGGCCGAGGACCGGCCGCTGGAATCGCCTTTTCTCAAGGGCGAATTCCTGGGCACCGGCTACAGCTATGTCATTCCGACAAAGGCAGTCGTGGACAGAAAGGAAGCGCTTGCCGAACGCATTGCCGGTTCGCTTGCCTGGACGCAGGACGGCAAGCCCGTCGACGTGACCGTCGAGACGGTGCGGTTGCGCACCCGCGAACCTGACAGCGCCTTCGACACGCAGAAGGCGGCGGCAAACGCCATTGCCTTGGAATCGACCGGGCTCGATCCGAATTTCGGCGAGGCTTACTTCGAAATCACATTGACACTCCATGCGCCGGATAACGCCGGCGCGCTGCAGGTGCGTTCGACCTTGCCGGCCATCGAAGTGGCGGCGAATGTCACGATCGACAATCACATCATCGACGCGCGCGGCGAAACGCCGATCGCCTACACGATGGAAGGCCAGCTCGAAAGCGCGGCGACCATCGACGGTTCGCTTGTCGGCACGCTGGCACGCTTTACCTGGCAGGGCGTGCTGCACATCATCGAGGGGATCGACCACGTGTTTCTGGTGGTCTGCCTGGCGCTCGGCGTGGCGACGCTGCGCCGGCTGATCTGGATCGTCACGGCGTTCACGCTCGGCCACTCGGTGACGCTGATCACCACCTTTCTCGGCGCGACACCGGCTTGGCCGTGGTTCATCCCGGCGGTCGAGACGGCCATCGCAGCGACCGTGCTTTATGCCGCCGTGGTGGCGTTCTGGCGCAAGATGGATTCGATTGCGGTGATTGCCGGGATCGGCCTCTTGCACGGCCTCGGCTTCTCGTTCGTGCTCGGCGAGATTCTCGGCCGCGACGCGCCCAACCTGATCCCGGCACTGGCCGCGTTCAATATCGGCATCGAGATCGGCCAGCTTGCCATCATCGCCGTGGTGCTGGCGGTGGTCGCGGTGGCGACCCGGCTGTCGAAGGTCGGCACGCCGATCCTGCGCAACGCGGCGCTGGCAGCCATCGCCGCCATGGCCTTCGTGTGGGTGGTCGAGCGCGGCGCCAGCCTGATCGCCTGACGCTGTTGCCGGATTCTACCGCTTGTCGCCGGGCGGATCGGTTTCGGCGGCTTCTGACCGGTCTTCCAGCTTCTCCGGCTCCTGCTGTTCTTGCGGCTTTGCCCGCGCGTCCGGACGGTCGCCCCAGACGACCTGCTTGTAGTCGAAACCGTATTTCAGGGTCGGCTTGACAACCTCGAAATAGGGCGAGAGATCGAAGTCGCGCGGCGTGAACAGCGAGTGATGACGGATGTGCAGGATTTCGCTGCGCGAGAAATCCGAGGCCGCGTGGGCGCGGCCCGGCGCCAGCGTGACCTCCGGCAGGATCGGATAGCGGATCACCTGGTAGGCCTGGGCGACCAGCGAGGAGCAGATCGCGCGGGTCGGATCGCCCGAACCGAATTGCAGCATGCGGCGGCGCCAGCGCACCGGCACCGGCGGGGTCGGGAAAAAATAGCGCAGCATGTCGATGATGTTCTTGTTGTCGTAGCGCAGGCCGATATTGGAGATCATGAAATCGACCACCGCGTCGCGATCGGCCGGAGTCAGGCCGACGGCCCGGCAGATGCGGGTGTTGTAGCTTTCGTATTTCTCCAGCGGCACGGCCTCGCAGCCGGTGCCGAGATTGACCTCGACCAGGCGCAGCCGGCGGCCGGCGGCGTCGGTCTTGTCGATCGCGTCGCCAACATAGAGGGCGGCGTGGCTCCAGGTCGATTGGGTGAGGTACTTGATCGCCGCCGACACCTTGCGGTTGCCCTCGACCAGCAATACGTCGCCCGGCCTGAGCGTGCGGTAGAGCGTGTCATGATCGGACGGCGTATAGGGTTTGTAGCCCGACGACTCGGTCTGCAGGCGCGCGGCCATCCAGCGCCCCAGCCGGTCCAAAATCGTGTCGGTCTGCTCGGTCATGATCCTCCTCCGGCGGGCGAGCGGCCCGGCAGCCGTGTTCCCCTGACTAGAGAATAAGCGGCCCGGCCTCACGTTTCCATGACGGGCCAATAACAGATTGGTGCTTGAATTTAATCAATCGATTGATTAAATCGCTGTCATGACTGTTCGAGAACAACCGGAGGGCCGACAGCAGGCGACGCGCGACGCGCTGATCGCGGCGGCGATGCGGCTGTTCGGCGGCCAGGGTTTCAACGGCACCTCGATCCGCCAGATCGCTGGCGAGGCGGGCACGAATTCGGCGTCCATCGCCTATCACTTCGGCGGCAAGGACGGGCTGCGAGTGGCCTGCGCCCAGACCATCGCGACCCGGATGTCGGCGGTGCTGGAGCCCGTGCTGACCAATGCCGGCCCCGATCCGGACCCGCAGACGGCCGCACGCACGCTTGAGCAACTGGCCGCGACGATGGCGCAATTCATCCTGGTGCGGCCGGAGGCCGAGAATATCGCGCCCTTCATGCTGCGCGAGGTCGCCGAAGCCGGCGCGGTGCTGGAAATCATGCTGGAGAAGGTGATCGGGCCGATGCACGGCCGGGTCTGTCAGCTGTGGGCGGTGGCGACCGGTCAGCCGGCGGAAAGCGACGAAAGCCGGCTTACCGTGTTCACGATGATCGGCCAGATCCTCTATTTCCGCATCGGTCGCGAGGTCGTCAAATGCCGCATGGGCTGGGAGAGGATCGGGTCTGCAGAGGCCGACACGATCACCGCGACGATCGCGCGCAATGTCCGCGCCATCATCGCCGCCGAAAGGAGCGCCCAATGATCGCCGAAATCGTCTGCGCCATCCCGCTTGTCGCCAGCCTGTTTGGCGCCTGCGCGCCACCGCCGCTCGCCGTCGGCTATGTGGAAGGCGAGTATGTGCTGATCGCGCCGGTGGAGACGGCGCAGATTGTGTCGCTCGGCGTGGCGCGCGGCGACCGGGTCGAACCGGGACAGATGCTGGTTGAACTCGAGCAGCGCGACGCGGAAATCGCCGTGGCACAGGCGCGGGCGACGCTTGCCCAGGCCGAGAGCCGGCTCGGCGACCTGCGGCTCGGCAGGCGGCCGGAGGAGATCGACGTGATCGCGGCGACGCTGCATTCGGCGCGCGCCCAGGCCGAAGAGGCCGGGCGGGTGGTCGAAAGGCAGGAGGATCTGGTCGCCAAGGGCATCGCGCCGCAATCGGTGCTGGACGATGCGCGCACCGCGCGCGACATGGCGCTGGCCGCCGTCGAGCAGGCGGAAGCCAATCTGGCAGTCGCCAAGCTGCCGGCGCGCGACGATCAGATCGCCGCAGCCGAGGCCTCGGTGGCCGAAGCCGCGGCGGCATTGGAGAGCGCGGAGTGGCGGCTCGGCAAGCGCATGCTGAGCGCCCCGTCCGACGGGGTCGTCGCCGACATCATCCGCAATCCCGGCGAACTGGCCGGCCCGCAGGCACCGGTGCTGTCGGTGTTGCCGGACGGCGCGGTCAAGTTACGGCTCTACGTTCCGGAAACCTCGCTCGGCAGCATCGAAGCCGGCACGTCGCTGTCGTTTCGCTGCGACGGATGCGACGACGGCATGACCGCGACGGTGACCTATGTGGCCGATGAACCCGAATTCACGCCGCCGGTCATCTACTCGCTGGAAAGCCGACAGAAGCTGGTGTGGCTGGTCGAGGCCAGACCGGACGCCTCGGCAGCGCGGCTGAAGCCGGGCCAGATCGTCGATGCCGAACTGCCGGAGCCGGAAAGCGAGGCGCGACGGCCATGAGCGCGATCGAGGTTCGCGACCTGGTCAAGACTTTCGGCACCAATACCGTGGTCGACCATGTGTCGATGAAGGTGGCGGCCGGCGAGATCGCCGGCTTTCTGGGACCGAACGGCTCGGGCAAGACGACGACCATCCGGGTGATGTGCGGCCTCTTGACCGCCGACGGCGGCGAAGGGCGCGTTCTGGGTTACGACATCCGCAGCGAGGCGCTGAAGATCAAGCGTGAAGTCGGCTACATGACGCAGAAATTCTCGTTCTACGAAGACCTGTCGATCGAGGAGAATCTGATCTTCGTCGCCCGGCTCTACGGCATGCGGCCGGCGCGCCAGCATGTGCGCGACACGCTGGAGGATCTCGGGCTCTATTCGCGCCGCCGGCAACTGGCGGGCACGCTGTCAGGCGGCTGGAAACAGCGGCTGGCGCTGGCTGCCTGCATCATGCACAAGCCGAAGCTGCTGCTGCTCGACGAACCGACGGCGGGGGTCGACCCGAAGGCGCGGCGCGAGTTCTGGGACGAGATTCACGCGCGGGCGGCGACCGGGCTGACGGTGCTCGTTTCGACCCACTACATGGACGAGGCCGAGCGCTGCCACCGCATCCACTACATCTCCTATGGCAAGCTGATCGCCAGCGGCACAGTCGACGAGGTGGTCGCCAATGCCGATTTGACCACCTTCATCATGGATCAGGGCGACACCGCGTCGGCGGCGCGGATGCTGGAGGGCATGGCCGGGATCGACCAGATCGCCCCCTTCGGCAACACGCTGCATATCGTCGGTCGCGACCGGGCCGCGCTGGCGGCGTCGGTCGCCGAGGTGTCTACCAGAACCGGCATCGAGGCGCGCGAGGGCACCACCAGCCTGGAGGACGTGTTCATCCAGTTCATGGGCGATGCGCAGGACAACATGCAATGAACGCGTTCTTCTCGTTTCGCCGGCTGTGGGCGCTGCTCGCCAAGGAATTCATCCAGATGCGGCGCGACCGCGTCACCTTCGCGATGATGCTCGGCATTCCGCTGATCCAGCTGGTGCTGTTCGGCTTTGCCATCAACAGCGACCCGAAAGGGCTGCCGGCGGCGCTGGTGACGACCAGCCAGGACCGCTACACGCGGGCCATGGTCTCGGCGATGGAGGCGACCGGCTACTATCGTTTCGACCATGTGGCGGCGAGCGCCGCCGAAGCGGAAGCGCTGATGGCGGCGGGCACCGTCTCGTTCATCGTCACCATACCATCGGACTTCGCGCGCCGCGTGCTGCGCGGCGATCATCCGCAAATCCTGATCGAGGCGGACGCGACCGACCCGTCGGTCGCCTCCGGTGCGATCTCGACGCTGGGCACGGTCGCCGCACAGGCGTTGTTGCGCGAGCAGGGCGCGGAGGCGCAGGCGGCGCGAGAGCAGGCCAATGCGCTGCAGGTGGTGGTGCACCGGCGATACAACCCGGAAGGCATCACCCAGTACAACATCGT
Organism: Oricola sp.; assembly: GCF_965230365.1. Lineage (GTDB taxonomy): Bacteria > Pseudomonadota > Alphaproteobacteria > Rhizobiales > Rhizobiaceae > Oricola. Next base: position 107,435 of record NZ_OZ246003.1, read on the forward strand.
GCCTGGGCTGCTGGGTGTGATCCTGCAAATGACCATGACCATGATGACGGCGATGGCGCTGACCCGCGAAAGCGAGCGCGGCACGATGGAAAACCTGCTCGCCATGCCGGCAAGCCCGATGGAAATCATGCTCGGCAAGGTCCTGCCGTATCTGGCAGTGGGCGCGGTGCAGGTCGTCGTCGTGTTGAGCGCGGCGAAGCTGCTGTTCGGCGTGCCATTCTCCGGCCCGATGCCGCTGCTGCTGACCGGGGTGATGATTTTCGTCTTCGCGCTGGTGCTGCTCGGCTACACGATCTCGACGGCGGCGCGCACGCAGATGCAGGCGATGCAGCTGACGTTTTTCTTTTTCCTGCCGTCGCTTCTCTTGTCCGGCTTCATGTTTCCCTATCGCGGCATGCCGGGCTGGGCGCAGGTGCTGGGCGAGATCTTCCCGCTGACGCATTTCCTGCGCGTGGTGAGAGCGATCATGCTGAAAGGCGCGGACTATCCCGCAGTGGCGACCGAAATGTCGGTCCTCGTGCTGTTCGTGTTCGCCTATGCGGCCATCGCGCTCAGGCGCTTCCGCCGCACGCTCGACTAGATGTGGAGCCTCAACAGCTAGCTCTCGGCCGCCGCGGCGGCATTCCAGAGCGCGATGAAGCGGGATTTGACCAAGTCCTTCGGATCGCGCAGCAGATCGGCGGCGATGGTCCGGAACTCCTCGCGCAGGCGGGCGGATTCCTTGGCGATGACCGCCCGCACCACCGCGATCTCACGTGCATTGCCGACCTCGCCCGGCGCCGCGTCGATCAGGTCGCCAAGAACGGAAAGATCATGGTCCTCGCCGAGAGCCTCGCCCGCGCGGTCGGCGACGGCGGCGCGCAACCGCATCTGGCCCGGCCAGACCTCGCGCAGCAGGTTTGAGTGCATCCAGTGATACTTGATGCGCTTGCGCAGATCGTGCCAGTCCTCGTCGATGCCGGACTGTTCGGCGGCCTCAAAAGACGTGCAGGCGCGGCCATAGGTCTTGGCGAAACCGGCGGCCAGCAGCTTGGCGCTCTTGTTCGGCCCTTTCGGCAGGGAGAGCGATGCCAACGCGGCCGTTCCGGCGCGGCATTCGGCGATCGCGTCGGCAATCTTTTCGTCCAGCCCGGTCTCGCTAGCGGCGATGGTGTCGCGGCGCTCGGCCAAGCGGTGGCGAACCGCGAGCAGAACCGCCAGATCGTCGGCCGGTTGCGCGGTGCCGTAGAGCCGGTCCATGGTTTCGACCAGGGCGGTGGCATCGCGCACGACGGACAGCGTGCCGGCCGTGTCGCGCAGGCGGGCATTCTCGGCCAGACAGAATTCCGGGTCGCCGGCGCGCACGAGGCGCAGCAGGCCGCGCAGTCGCTTGAAGCGCTTGCGGGCGTCGTGGATCGCCTCGTGGCGGCCGCCGCGTTCAGTTTTGAGGATGTCGATTGCCTTGCCATACTGGGCCTGCGCGATCCGCGCGACCTCTCCGGTAAGATCGAGACCCGGCCGGATCCGGTAACTCAAACAAACGCCCTTTTTTCTTGCCGGTCTTCCAACGCACCGTCGGGCATGCCGTGAACCGCGAGGACGGCGTTGCTCCATGCCTTGTCGCCGGTGATCTCCGGGCCGATCCAGTCTGGCAAGGGCGGATCATCGGTTTCCGAAACCATCTCGACCTCGGCAGTCACCAGACCGGCATGGGCGCCTTCATAAACATCGACCTCCCAGACATAGCCGGCATGGGGAATGGTATAGCGGGTCTTTGCGATCACGCGGCCCTTGCAGCACTCCATCATTTCCCGCGCATCGGACAGGGGAACGGAATACTCGAACTCATCGCGGGCAAGGCGCGCAGCGCCGGACTTGATGGTCAATGTCGCCCATGCATCGTCGACGATGCGCACGCGCAACGAGACGTCACCATCGAGCGCCATATAGCCTTGGAGAATGCCGCGCATCCCGTCGCAGCCATTGCGCCATGTGTCGTTCGCGATCAGGAACTTGCGTTCGATTTCCTTTGCCATGGGCGGCAATCTTCCCGAAACATGACGTTTTTGCAACGATCAGCACAGTAAAAAAACATAGCGCTTGAATGCAAAGGATATATGTCTATTTTAGAATCATTCTAAAGTGAAAGACATGATCCATGCTGCATCGTTTCCTTCTCGGCACCCGGCGCGAGTTCAACACCCTGAGCGAGCAAGAGATTCTGGCGTTGGCGATCTCTTCCGAGGAGGACGATGCCCGCATCTACCTGGCCTATGCAGACGGACTGCGCGAGGCGTTTCCGCAATCGGCGAAAATTTTCGAAGCCATGGCCGAAGAAGAAAACGGCCACCGTGCGCGCCTGATCGACCTGCACAAGCAGCGCTTCGGCGACCGCATTCCGCTAATCCGACGCGAACACGTAAGCGGCTACTACGAGCGCCGGCCGGACTGGCTGGTGCGGCCGCTCGGTATCGAGAAGGTGCGTGCCCAGGCCGCAGAGATGGAGGCGCAGGCCTACCGGTTCTACCTGCGCGCCGCGCAGCAATGCGAGGACGCCGACACGCGCAAGCTGCTCGGCGAACTGGCGCTGGCCGAAAGCGGCCATGAGGCGACCGCCGCCGCGCTGGAGGAAGAGCATCTGCCCGAAGACGCCCGGCAGGCCGAGGACAGCGCCGAGCGGCGGCAGTTCATCCTGACCTATGTGCAGCCGGGACTGGCCGGCCTGATGGACGGATCGGTGTCAACGCTGGCGCCGATCTTCGCCACGGCATTTGCGACGCAGGACACCTGGACGACGTTTCTCGTCGGGCTGGCCGCCTCGATCGGCGCCGGCATCTCGATGGGCTTTACCGAGGTGGCGTCCGACGATGGGGTGATTTCGGGACGCGGTTCGCCGATCAAGCGCGGGCTTGCAACCGGCATCATGACGACTATCGGCGGCCTCGGTCACGCCCTGCCCTATCTGATCCCGCATTTCTGGACAGCGACGATGATCGCCATGGTCATCGTGGTGGTCGAACTGTTCGCGATCACCTGGATCCAGAACCGCTACATGGAAACTCCGTGGAGCCGGGCGATGTTCCAGGTCGTCTTGGGCGGCGCGCTGGTGTTTGCGGCCGGCATGCTGATCGGCAACGCCTAGAGCGGGCCGACTATCCCTTAGGACAGGCAACACTACACCTTTCGCTTGCGCGCCTATGCAGCGGGCGAACCGCTCTGCCCGTCTTTTCCCGCAAATGGGCTTCCGCTCGGGCAAATGCCGGGACTTTGGCGATACGAAAACGCGCATGAAACCCGGCGTTTCCTGCCGGGCCAGTGTTCAATCGGGGAGTGCCCTGGCATGCGCGCAGATCAAACCAAACCGGGCAACAGCAACCGCCTGTTCGACAAAATCGGATCGCGGGCCAACCGTTTCGACCAGATCCGGCTGAGCCTCGCCCTGCTCGTGGTGCTTGGCCACAGCTGGTATCTGTCAGCCGGTCCGGACGCGCATGTGCCACTGGAAGGCCTGACCCTGATGGGCTTCCACCAGTATTCGGTGTTCCTGTTCTTTTTCATTCCCGGTTTCCTGGTCACCGAAAGCGCGCGACGGCGCCAAGGCGACATGGCGGGTTTCGTGCTGGCGCGGATGCTGCGCATCTTCCCGGCTCTGATCGTTTGCGCGGTCCTGACGCCTGTCGTGCTGATCGGGTTCGGCGCATGGGAGAACGCCAGTGCCTCGGACGCGCTGCGCTATGCGTTTCGCCTGATCGGCCTGATTGCCATCGAGTTCAATGTCGATGGCGCTTTCGCCAACCTGCCGTTCGCCAACAGCGTCAACGGCTCTGTGTGGTCGCTGCGCCATGAGGTCGGCGTCTATGCCCTGCTCGCCATATTCGCGGCCACCGGCATGTTCTTCACGCACCGGATCATGCTGGCGCTGTTTGCAGGCACGGTGATCGCCATTGCGGCATTCGGCCATGCCCTGGCCGGCAAGGTCGACGGCGGCCCGCTGTTTCTGGTGTTCGAGACGCGCTACGTGATCGTCGCCTTCCTGATCGGTGTCTTGGCGCACCGCGCTGCCGGCCTGATCCGCCTGAGCTGGCCGGCCGCCCTCGGCCTGCTGGCCGCCGCGCTCGCCGCCGGCCAGATCCTGCCGGAGGCGATCGGCATCTACGCCATCGGCACGGCCTTTTCTTATCTGGTGCTGTGCGCCGCCTATCTCGGCCGCGACCCGGCGGGCCTGAAACACGATGTCAGCTATGGCGTCTACATCTATGGCTGGCCGGTTCAGCAGCTCGCCGTGATGACCCACATCGCCGCCTACGGCGTGGCACCCGGGCCGTTGATGGTCTTCCTGCTCTCCGCGCCGCTGCTGGTGGCGATCGGAACCGTGTCCTGGCTGTTGATCGAAAAGCCGGCGCTCGGGTTGCAGAAGACGCTGCGCCGCATGCCGCGCGGCGGGCGCAATCCGGTCGGCGCAATGGCGGGCACGAAGTGAACGAATTGTCTGAAACCACCGGCGGCATGTGCCGGAATACACATCGGAGAGACCGAACCATGGCTATCGCGAAACAGAACGAGACCTGGGCGGCCCGCCCCCTTAAAGAGGACACGGAATCCATGAGACTGCTCAAGCTGTTCAGCCAAGCGGTCGCCACGATCGCCAACGTGGCCGGACCGAGCTACCAGCCGGAACTGCACTACATGCGCGGTCCTGGCCCGGCCTGCGCGCGGCGCGAAGCGAAGGGCTGATCAATCGCCGGCATTCAGGCGATGCAATCTAACCCGGACACGCCCTAGCGCACCGAACCGACGACAGTGCGGTCGGGCATCTCGATCGATACCCAGTGACCGGAGTGGCGCGCCGACTGGCGCTTGAGGAAGGTGTACTCCGTGTCCTTCCACAGCATCACTTTCGACGACAGATTGTCGAGAATGAAGTCGCCTTCGCTGGTGCGCACCGTCAGCACGGCATGGCCTTCGCCATCCGGCTTGCGGACCACGGTGATCAACAGGCTCGATTCCGGCAGGCCGGCCTTGATCAGCAGGCGGCGCTTTAGAAGCACGTAGTCCTCGCAGTCACCGGCGCCGTCCGGATATGTCCAGACCTCTTCCTTGCCGTAGATGGCAAGATCGCTCTCCGGCTCGATGACCATGTTAACGCGCGAATTGACGAACAGGATCGTCGCCCAGATGTCAGCGGTCAGCGCGACGGAGGGCGTGGAGCGCGAGCGCACCATGCACTCGTCGCGATAGATCCGGCAGAATTCGTAGTGACCAATCGGCTGCGATGTCATCGCGCCGGTCTTCATCGCGCTTGCAGAAACGGCCGGCGACGCCGCCAGCCCGAAACCCGCCACAAGCACTGCAACTCCCGCTACCCTGACCAACGCAACACTCCCGACACACGCGAAACGGTTAACAACAGGTTAACGTCAGGAGGGCCCGCGGACAATGCGCGACTATTGACGAGTTGGTGATATGGTTACCGCGGGGCGCGGTTTTCCACTGCCAACGGCCACATGCGCGGGTTGTGGCAGGCAAGAAAAAAGGGCCGGAAGAACCGGCCCGTTTTGAAACACAAGAAGGTAACGCCCGTCAGGCGGCCGGCTTGCGGCGGCCTTTCGCCTTGGCGAAGGTGGAGCGCGCCTTCATGAAATCGAGCATGCGCGGCGCGATCTCGCGGCGGAAGCGCGAACCGTTGAAGACGCCGTAGTGGCCAACGCGCGGCTGTTCGTGATGGGCCTTCATGGCCTCCGGGATCGACGTGCAGATATCGTGCGCGCTGCGTGTCTGGCCGCGGCCGGTGATGTCGTCGTTCTCGCCCTCGATGGTCAGCATCGCGACGCGGCGGATGGCCGTCGGATCGACGGGCTCGCCACGATGCATCAGCGTGCCGTTGGGCAGCGCGTGCTTGATGAATACCGTGTCGACGGTCTGCAGGTAGAACTCCGCGGTCAGGTCCATGACCGCCAGATACTCGTCGTAGAAGTCGCGGTGTTTTTCCGCCGAGTCGCCATCGTCGCGGACCAGATGCATGAAAAAGTCCTTCTGCGCGATCAGGTGCCGGTCGAGGTTCATGGTCATGAAGCCGGTCAGCTGCAGGAAGCCCGGATAGACCTTGCGCATGAAACCCGGATTCGGGAACGGAACCTGCATGACGACATTGCGCTCGAACCACGCAATGTCCTTTTCCTCGGCCAGGCGATTGACGGCGGTCGGGTTGCAGCGGGTGTCGATCGGCCCGCCCATCAGCGTCATCGTCAGCGGCACGTTGGGATCGTCGCGGCCCTCCATCAGGGCGACAGCGGCGAGCACCGGAACCGAGGGCTGGCAGACGCCGACGATATGCGTCTGAGGCCCGAGCAGATGCAGCATCTCGATCACATAGTCGATGTAGTCATCGAGGTCGAAAGAGCCGTCGCTGAGCGGCACATGGCGCGCATCGACCCAGTCGGTGATGTAGACATCGGCTTCCGGGAGAAAGCGCTCGACCGTGCCGCGCAGCAAGGTTGCGTAGTGGCCGGACATCGGCGCCACCAAGAGCACCTTGGGATCGTCCGGGCGCGGCTCGTCCAGATCGCGCGCGAAATGGATCAGGTTGCAGAAGGGCTTCGACCAGACCACCGTCTCGCGGACATCGACCGTCTTTCCGTCGATCTCGGTCTGCGGAAGATCGAAGGACGGTTTGCCATAACGGCGCGTGGCGCGTTCGAAGACCTCGCACCAAGCCGCTGCCGTGCGCCCGGCGCGCGTGTTGGCAATCGGATTGAGCGGATTGCGATAGAACAGGCGCGTGGCGTCCACGGCGGCGCGCCACGGCTGCATCATCGCATGATTCATCTCGTAGAGGTGGTAGAACATCGGTCTTTGTCCCTCTCCTTGGCAATGCCGATCTTTCGGCGACCGGTCTCCCCCAGCCGGGTCACGAAGGTTAACATTAATATAGTGCATCGCAACAACGATGTTTGTATCCGAAATGTCACTTTGCCGGGAGAACCCGACTCGGGCCTACAACTTTCGGTGCATAAACACCCGATCCAGCAGGCTGGCGCCATCGGGAACCTCGTTTTCGACGCGGCGGCGAATCGCTGGCTCGGCGCGTTCGAGAGGTACGATCTCGTAGCCGCAACGCGCATAGAATGGCGCGTTGAAAGGCACATCGCGGAATGTCGACAGGCCGACGGAAGCAAATCCGCGCGCGCCTGCCAGTTCGCCGATTGCGGCGACAAGCGCGCGTCCGATACCGCGGCGGCCGAACTCGGGATCAACGGAAAGCTCGTTTAGCCAGAACATGCCGGCAAAGGGTTCGGCGACCGCAAATCCAAGCGGCAGATCGTCCTTGCCGGCTGCGACCAGGCAGTCGCCCGCCCGGACGAAGGCAGCAAAGTCCGCCATCGGCCAGGGTTCGAGCCCCAGTTGCGGGAAACCGAACGACGCGAGAAGGCGGCTGGCGCGTGCCTCGATGTCATTGAGATGCGGGATATCGGCTTCCGCCACCCGGCGGATCGAAAATCCGTCCGGCAGGCGGGGGCGAGGCATCGTCAGGCCCCTTCGACCACCAGCAATTCGCCATCGGAGCATTCCTGGCGAATTCTGCGCGCGGCCGTGTAGGCCGGCGAATTGTAACAGGCGAGCGCCTTTTCGTAGCTTTCGAACTCGATGACGACATTGCGCGGACGGCCTTCGCCCTCGAGCGGCGTATTCTTGCCGCCGCGCACCAGAAAGATGGCGCCGAACTCCTGATAGGCCGGCGTGGCGGTGGCGATGTAGTCCTTGTAACGCTCGGCGTCATGCACCGTAACGCGGGCGATCCAGTACCCCTTGGCCATGTCTCTCTCCTGAATGGGCTTTACTTCGCGCCGGCGATCTCATCCAGGATCGCCTCTGCGGCGGCCTTGGGATCGCTTACGGCGGTGATCGGGCGGCCGACAACGAGATGCGACGCCCCTGCGGAGATCGCCTCGGCTGGCGTGACGACGCGCTTCTGGTCAGAGCCCGCGGACCCGACGGGACGAATGCCCGGCGTGACCACGGCCATGTCGGGACCGACGATTTCGCGCGCCGCTTCGGCCTCGATCGCCGAACACACAATGCCGCCCATGCCGGCCTCGTGGGCGAGACGCGCCCGCTTGAGGACCAGCGTGACGACGCTGTCGTGATAGCCGGCGTCGGACAGGTCATGATCGTCCATCGAGGTCAGGACCGTGACGCCGAGCAGGCGGAGATCCGAACCCTTCGCTGCTTCAGCGGCGGCGGCAAGCGCCTTGGGATAGGCATGGACCGTCAACATGTGGACGCCCATCCGGGCGACGTTTTCGACACCGCGTGCGACCGTGTTGTCGATGTCGAGCAGCTTCATGTCGAGAAAGACGCGCTTGCCTGCGCCGACCAGCTCGCGGGCGAAATCGAGACCGCCGGCAAAGGCGAGCTGATAACCGACCTTGTAGAAGTCGACGGTATCGCCCAGCGTCTCGACCATCCGGGCGGCGGCGGCCACATCGGGCACATCCAGGCCGACGATGAGATTGTTGCGGGCTTCGTCCACCGACATTAGCTGGCCTCCGAATCGTTGTGCGTCACATCGCATGACGCTGCGGTGACCGCAAGGGGCGAGCCGGCTTATCCCGCCCGGCCCGGCGTGCTGTGCCGCAGCAAGGCGCGGCAGGTCGCCTCAAGCCGCTTTGCCTGGCGCTCATCGACCGGCAGGCCATCCTCGCCAAAGGCGGTCTTTGCGCCGCTGATCGAGCACTGCTCGGTGATGATCTGCGTGCCGACATTCATCAGCACCGAGCGCAGGTGATACAGCCCCCGAATGCCGCCCAATGCGCCATTTGAAGCGGCGCCGATGGCAACGGTGAGACCGTCATAGGGGCGGATTTCGCGCGTACCGTCCGTCTTGGTCAGGCTGACCCAATCCAGTACGTTCTTCAGCAGCGGCGGGATCGAGGAGTTGTATTCCGGCGACGCGATAAATGCCGCATCATGGGCTGCGAACAGGCGCGCCAGCTTGACCGCGTTTTCGGGAAGACCTTCCCGGTTCTTTAGGTCCTCGTCGAGGATCGGCAGGGGATAATCCGCAAGCGCGATCAGCGTTACCTCGGCCTCCATCTGCGCAAGCGTTTTCATCGCTGCCTCGGCAAGCTGCCGGTTGAACGAGCCCGACCTGTTCGATCCGGCGAAGACGAGAACCTTGGGTGTCATGGATTGTCCTGTGCGCTGCGGTTTGATGACCGCCTCCAGATGGGGCAGGCGCAAGGCGTTGTCAAAGTCAGGCGCGACGGTAGGTCCAGACGCGGGCCGGCGGCACATTCTTCAGGTTCCAGGACGACTTGGAAACCCGCACATCGCCACCTGGCACGCCGACCGGCGCGGTGACGCCGTAGGAAAACTGCACGAAGGGACGCCCCTGCGGCAGCAGGTCGAGCACCTGACGCAACAGGGATTCACGCATCGGCTTGGGAAAGTTCAAAAGCGGCAGACCGGAAATCACCGTGTCGAAACGGTCCGGGGCATCGTCGCCCAGCGTGGCGCGAATGTCGAAGGCGTCGCCCTGGTGCAACCGGACCTCCGGGTGGCTGGCGCGCAGCAGGCGGCAGAAGCGCTCGTTCGCCTCGATCGCGTAGAGCCGCTCGTCCGGCAACCCCGTCGCCAGGATGGCGTCGGTGATCGCTCCGGTGCCGGGGCCCAGCTCCAGCACCGGCAGGCCGGAGCCCGTGTCGATATGAGCGGCCATGGTGTCGGCGGTACGGCGCGAGGTCGGCGCGACAGCGCCGGTGGCGCGCGGCGCAAGCAAAAGCGATCCGAAAAACCTGATTTGCCCGGCGAGGCCAGCCCCGCTCGTATCAGCGCGCCGGTGCCTGCGCCTGGAGCGAACATCAATCGCCAATGTCGAAGAACTCCTTCATGCGCGAGAAGAAACCCGTCGACTGCGGGCTGTTTTCCTTGGCGGAGATCTCGTCGAATTCCTGCAGCAACTCGCGCTGGCGGCGCGAAAGGCTCTGCGGCGTCTCGACATTGATCTGGATGTAGAGATCGCCCATCTGGCTTTGCCGAAGTACCGGCATACCCTTGCCCTTGAGGCGGAACTGGCGGCCGGACTGGGTTCCTTCGGGGACCTTGACGCGCGTGTAGGCGCCATCCATCGTCGCGACTTCGAACTGGCCGCCAAGCGCGGCCTTGGTCATCGAGATCGGCACCTTGCAGTAAAGATCGGCGCCATCGCGCTGGAAAAACTCGTGCGGCTTGACCGAGATGAAGATGTAGAGATCGCCGGCCGGTCCGCCGCGAAAGCCTGCCTCGCCCTCGCCGGCGATGCGGATACGTGTGCCGTCCTCGATGCCAGCCGGGATGTTGACGGAAAGCGAACGCTCCTGAATGACCCGCCCCTGGCCGCCACAGTTTTCGCAAGGATCCGCGATGATCTGGCCGCGGCCCTCACAGGTCGGACAGGTGCGCTCAATCGAAAAAAAGCCGGATGCGGCGCGTACCCGGCCCGAACCGTTGCAGGTGGTGCAAGTGACGGGCTGCGTGCCCGGTTTGGCTCCGGTGCCCTCGCAGACCTCACAGATCGCCGAAGTCGGCACGCGGATTTGCGCGGTCTTGCCCTGATAGGCATCCTCGAGCGTAATCTCCATGTTGTAGCGGAGATCGCCGCCCCGCTCGCGGCCACCGCCGCGCCGCGCCCGGGCGCCACCCATCATCTCGCCGAAGATATCCTCGAAGATGTCAGAGAAGCCGCCGGCACCGCCGCCGAATCCGGAGAAGCCGCCAGCGCCGCCGCCACCGTTTTCGAAGGCGGCATGGCCGAACCGGTCATAGGCGGCACGCTTCTGCGGATCCTTCAGCGTCTCGTATGCTTCGTTGACTTCCTTGAATTTCGCTTCCGCGTCCGAATCGCCAGGATTGCGGTCGGGGTGAAACTGCATGGCAAGCTTGCGGTACGCGCTTTTCAGCGCCTTCTCATCCGCCTCGCGCGATACCCCCAGGGTTTCGTAGAAATCGGCTTTTGCCATTCCGCTTCGATCCACGCCTTGCCGGCGACCTTGTTAGTGTTCGTCCCAGATGATCCGGAAAGCAACGCCGCGCGCACCATGCGTCACGGCCCTCGTTGCGCCGATATAATCAAGGAAAATGGGCGTTTCCAGATGGAACAACCAAAAGATTGGGGTCAGTTGCCCGTTCTGGCCACCGAGTGTACCGCAGAAGACACGTCCTGGCGCGAAAAGCGGGCGATCAGCCAGGCGCCAACCGGCTTCTCGTAGCAGTAATAGGACAACATCGCCACGACGATCGAAACGATGCCCGGAATGACGACATAAGCCTCGACGCTGAACGAGACCCAATCGGCCAGAATGCGCTTCCAGATGAGCGACATGAAGACGGTCTCGACAACCGGGTGCCAGAGATAGACGCCGAACGAAACCGCCATGACCGGCATCAGCGGTCGCGCCCAGCGCATGCCGGACGGGTTGTCGTGCTCGGCCGAACCGGCCAGGAACAACGCCAGCACCATGAGCGACACGATGATGTAGAAGTTTACATTCTGGAACATCATCCAGAGCAACGCCGCCATCATCAGCCAGCCCCAGACATGCGACCTGACCGCAAACGGCCGCGCTTTGACGAGGCGCGATGCAATCGCGCCGAGCGAGAACGAGGCAAAGGCGCGGTAGGCGCCCCAGGTCTTGGTCTCGCCCATCGTCTCGCCCATCGTCCAGCCCTGGGCGATCGCGTATTCCGTAAAGCAATAGGTGATGATCGCCAGAACGATCAGTCCTACGATACCGGCGCGCAGCGCGACGAAAACCATCAGCGGCGCCATCATGTAGCAGAACCATTCGGCAGACAGCGACCAGGACACGTAGTTGAATGTCAGCGCGTCGGTCAGTCCCCAAGCCTGCATCAGCAGGATGTTGGCCGGCAGGGTCGACCAGTCGTAGCGGTTGGCGCCTGCATCGGAATGAAGCAGGCCGAACTGCCAGACGAGACCAACAAGAATGAAGAAACCGGTGGTCGCCGCATGCAGCGGATAAAGCCGCGCCAGGCGTCTGAACATGAACGGCAGGAAGGCGGATGGCCGGCGGAGCTTGTCGGCATAGCGCTCATAGATCAGATAGCCGGAGATCATGAAGAACATGTCGAGCAGCGGCAGCATGTGCTCGAACCAATGCGCCCACGCATCGACTTCCGGCGAGTAGTGGAGGAAGTGATAGAACATGATCAGCAGTGCGGCGCCGAAGCGCCACATCGCGAATGCATGATACTGGGGTGCTGCCTTTGAAGGCTGCCCTACCCTTTCCACTTCGCCATCTCCCCATCGCCAGCGAGTATTACCCTACGGCAACTCAATAGCCTAACGGGACAACCTTACATAACGCTTTCGTTTCAGAGGATTAACGTGCGGAATTGAATAAAATCGGGACAGAAAAAAGCCCCGGCGCAAGCACCGGGGCCTCATCAAGTCAGATGCGCTTGTAATCAGGCTGACTTCTTCTGATCGTCGTCGTCGTCGATCTCTTCGAAATCGGCGTCGACGACATCCTCGTCGCGGGCCGCGTCGGCGGCAGCATCGGCCTCGGCGGCGGCGGCTTCATCGGCCTGCTGCGCCTCATACATGGCCTGACCGAGCTTCATCGAAGCTTCGGCGAGCGCCTGGGTCTTGGCGGCGATCGCCTCGCCATCCGGCGTCTCGGCGCCGACTTCTTCCTTCAGCGCGGCGACCGCATCCTCGATCGCCTTGCGGTCGTCGTCAGAGACCTTGTCGCCATATTCCTTGAGCGACTTTTCGGTCGAGTCGATCAGGCTCTCGGCGTGGTTCTTCGCCTCGACGGCCTCGCGCCGCGCCTTGTCGGCTTCCGCGTTGGTCTCGGCGTCCTTGACCATCTTCTCGATCTCGTCGTCGGACAGGCCGCCCGATGCCTGGATGCGGATCTCGTGCTCCTTGCCGGTGCCCTTGTCCTTGGCCTTGACGTTGACGATGCCGTTGGCGTCGATGTCGAAGGTGACCTCGATCTGCGGCACGCCACGCGGCGCCGGCGGGATGCCGACAAGGTCGAACTGGCCGAGCAGCTTGTTGTCGGCGGCCATTTCGCGCTCGCCCTGGGCGACGCGGATGGTCACCGCGTTCTGGTTGTCTTCGGCAGTCGAGAAGACCTGGCTCTTCTTGGTCGGGATGGTCGTGTTGCGGTCGATCAGGCGGGTGAACACGCCGCCGAGCGTCTCGATGCCGAGCGACAGCGGCGTGACGTCGAGCAGCAGCACGTCCTTGACGTCGCCCTGCAGGACACCGGCCTGGATGGCGGCGCCAAGTGCGACGACCTCATCCGGGTTGACGCCTTTGTGCGGCTCCTTGCCGAAGAACTGCTTCACCGTCTCCTGGACCTTCGGCATGCGGGTCATGCCGCCAACAAGAACGACTTCGCCGATTTCGCCAGCCTTCATGCCGGCATCCTTCAGCGCCGCCTTCATCGGTTCGATGGTGCGGTTGACGAGATCCTCGACCAGGCTCTCGAACTTGGCACGCGTCAGCTTCATTGTCAGGTGCTTGGGACCGGATGCATCGGCGGTGATGAAGGGCAGGTTGATTTCGGTCTGCGCGGACGACGACAGCTCGATCTTCGCTTTTTCGGCAGCCTCCTTGAGGCGCTGCAGGGCGAGCTTGTCGTTTTTCAGGTCGATGCCCTGATCCTTCTTGAACTCGGCTGCCAGGTACTCGACCAGGCGCATGTCGAAGTCCTCGCCGCCGAGGAAGGTGTCGCCGTTGGTCGACTTCACCTCGAACACGCCGTCGCCGATCTCGAGGATCGAGACGTCGAAGGTGCCGCCGCCAAGGTCGTAGACCGCGATGGTGCGGCCGTCGGTCTTGTCGAGACCGTAAGCGAGCGCCGCGGCCGTCGGCTCGTTGATGATGCGCAGGACTTCCAGGCCGGCGATCTTGCCGGCGTCCTTGGTGGCCTGGCGCTGGGCGTCATTGAAGTAGGCCGGGACGGTGATGACCGCCTGCTCGACCGTTTCGCCGAGATAGGCTTCGGCGGTTTCCTTCATCTTCTGCAGGACCATGGCGGATATCTGCGACGGCGAATACTTCTCGCCGGAGACTTCCACCCATGCGTCGCCATTGGCGCCCTCGACGATATGGTAGGGCACCATCTTCTTGTCCTTGGCGACCGTCGGATCGGAGTGGCGGCGGCCGATCAGGCGCTTCACCGCAAACAGCGTGCCTTCCGGATTGGTGACAGCCTGCCGCTTGGCCGGCTGACCGACGAGCCGTTCGCCATCGTCGGAGAAGGCCACCATCGAAGGCGTTGTGCGCGCGCCTTCGGAATTCTCGATCACCTTGGCGTCCTTACCGTCCATGACGGCGACACACGAGTTGGTCGTTCCAAGGTCGATACCGATAACTTTTGCCATGACTTACCTCTTCTAAGCAGACCGCCCGGACCCGTGCCGGCATTCCTTTAAGCGGTCCCTGTTTCCGGATAATCGTGAACCGCGGTCGTCACCGCCGCAGTGCTGCGGCGTATATAAGAAGACGATTTTGCGGCTGCAAGACTGCATTCACGCCGGCAGATCGGCGAATCGGTGGAAAACCCCCGCCTGCGCCCCTCGGCAACCCGCATCGTAAGTATTCGGGATACCGACTCAACCGAATCGCGTGATAGCGGTGTAATTTGCGAATAGTGCCAAAGGGTCGAAAAGTGCACGCAAAATCACCGAGGCGCCGCCGCTTTCGGCGCAATGCATTCGGCTGTCAGGATACAAGCTGATGTCGGCCAAACCACTGCCGGTCGACAAGGCTTTGCGCCAGGCGAAGAGCCGGGCCAAGCATGGCGACTTCGAAACAGCGCGGCAGATCTATCTGGATCTGCTGGAGCGTTTTCCAGACAACACCCGCGCCCGCGACGGTCTGCGCACGCTCGGTTCGCGGCCATCCGCCGCCAACCACAATGGCGGGCTTTCGCCCGAGCAGACCAACGCGCTCCTGTCATTGCACAATCAAGGGCGGATTGCCGAAGCGCTGAACACCGCATTGGCGCTCGCTGTGACACACCCAAAGGACGCGTTCCTGCAGAACTTCGTCGGTGTCTGCCACGCCGCGGCCGGGCAGATGCAACAGGCTGTTGAGCGCTACGAACGGGCATTGGCGATCGCTCCGGGAGAGGCGGACATCCACATCAATCTCGGCGATGCGCTGAACGCGATGCACCGGCCGGCCGAAGCCGTGGCGCACTTCCGTCGAGCGATAGACATTCAGCCACGCACGGCGCGCGCGCACAACAATCTGGGCAGCGCGCTGATTGCGCTCGGCGACATCAAGGCGGCGGCAGACAGTTACGCGAAAGCCGCCGAAATCGACCCGAAGCTCGCCGACGCCCATGCCAATCTTGGACTGGCCCTGATCAAGCTCGGCAGGATCGACGAAGGCGAGCAAGCCTGCCGCAGGGCGTTGCGGATCGACGCGGATTTCGCGCTTGCCCATGTCAATCTCGCTCATGCCCACGATGCCCGAGGAGAGACCGAGGAAGCGATTGCCTGTCTCAGGAAGGCGATCGCGCTGAAACCCGAGGAGCCGGGGACATACAGCAATCTGTGCGAGATCTACGACCGCATGAACCGCGTGGAAGAGATGCGCGCCACGGTGCAAGACGCGATTGCGCATTGTACGGCGGACGATCCGCGACTGCTCTACCGGCAAGCGCAGATCGCTTCGCGCGACAAGGACCACGCGGCGGCCCGCGCTTTCCTTGAGAGAATGCCGGAAACCGGCATGACCGCCGCGATCACCAAGGGCCGCCTCAACCTTCTGGGCAAGACTTGCGACAAGCTTGGCGACAACGCCGCCGCGTTCGCATGGTTCGGACGCCTGAACGGCTACGTCAGGAACAGCGCCGAAGCGGCGCAGTGGACGCCGGCGGCTTATCTCGGCGAAGTCGAGGCGCTGGCCGCATCATTTGCCGGGATGACGCAAAAACCGTGGAGCGACGCGCGCCGTGCCGGCCCTGCCGACCCGGTGTTTCTCGTCGGGTTCCCGCGTTCCGGCACGACGTTGCTCGACACGATCCTGCGCAGCCACCCCCGCGTCGCCGTGATCGAAGAACAGCCAATGGTGCAGGAGATGCGCACCCTGCTCGGCGGTGCCGCCGACCGCGAATGCCTGCAGGCGCTCGACGACGAGCAAATCGCCGGCCTTCGCGACGCATATTTTGCAGCACTCGAACCTCATGCCGGAGACCTGTCAGACGACTGCCTTGTCATCGACAAGCTGCCGCTCAACATCGTGCATGCCGGCCTGATCGAACGGGTTTTCCCGCGTGCGCGCTTCATTCTTGCGTTGCGCCATCCCTGCGACTGCGTGCTGTCGTGTTACATGCAGAATTTCCAGCTTAACAACGCGATGGCACATTTCCTCGACCTGGATTCGAGCGCCATCCTCTATGACCGCGCCATGCGGCTGTGGAATGCCTACCGGACCGCGCTCGATCTCAACGTCCACGAACATCGCTATGAAGAACTGGTCGCCGATTTCGATGGCGCCATAGGCAGGTTGCTCGCGTTTCTCGGCCTGGAATGGGACGAGCGCATGCGCGACTACCGCGAAACCGCCGTGGCGCGCGGACGGATCAACACGCCGAGCTACAATCAGGTGACCGAGAACCTCTACCGCAGCGCGGCCGGACGGTGGGAGAACTATCGGACAGAGATGGCCGCTGTGCTGCCGATGCTTGAGCCGTGGGCCGGGCGATTGGGATATGGCAAGGGCCTTTCCGACACGGCGGGAACTTGAGCACGCGCGGTGAAGTCGCAAGCTTTCCTTCGTCCGGTTACTCGCATAACAAGGTCTTTTCGCGCCCTGAACTGGAACGAAGGCACAGCCGCAGCCTGAAGAGACCGTAACTTGTCCGCCGCGAACAAACTGCGCAAAGCAAAGAACCTGGCGAGAGCCGGCGAGTTTCTGGCCGCGAAACGCGTGTACCTGGAAGTTCTCGATGAATTCCCTTCCAACAGGCGCGCCAAGGACGGACTCGCGGAAATAGAGAACCCAGATCCGGGCAATGCCGAAGACGGGCCCGACAGGGCCGAAGTCGAACAGATTCTGCAACTGTTCCGCAACGGGCGCTTCAACGATGTGTTAAACGCCGCAAAGCCGTTGGCCGGGCGCCACCCCGCTGTCGGGGTTCTGCACAGCCTCATCGGCGGCGCTTATTCCCGGCTTGACTTGCGCGACGAGGCGCTGGACTCGCTTGGACGGGCACTGGCGCTCAATCCGAATGATGTGAACGCACACAACGCGATTGCCGTTGTTCTGACGAGCACAAACCGCAACGCCGAGGCGCTAGTCCATCTGAAAGCCGCCACCCGGCTGCAACCGTCGCACGCCGATGCGTTCGCAAACATGGCCATTGCGCTGGAGAATGCAGGTCAGCGACAGGCCGCGCTTGAGGCCGTGGATCGGGCACTGGAGATCTATCCGGACTTTGCGAACGCACTGCGCTTCAAGAGCACGCTGCAAACCTATGTTTCGGACGATGGCCAGATCGAAGGACTGCTGTCCGCCCTGGAACGCGTGAAGCAGGACTCCCCCGACGCGGTGCATCTGCATTTCGCGCTTGGAAAGGCGTTCGACGACATCGGCGATCCTGGCCGCGCCTTCCACCATTTCCATGAGGGCAACCGTATTCGCCGGGCCACTTTCGGCGATGTCGTTGCAAGAAACAGGGCGGATTTCGAAGCCATCAAGCAGGTGTTCGAAGACACCGATTTCGACAATCCGACGACCACCGGAGATGATGATCCTCGCATGATCTTCATCGTCGGAATGCCGCGGTCGGGTACGACGCTGGTCGAGCAAATCCTCGCCAGCCACTCGTCGGTTTTCGGGGCCGGCGAACTGGATTTCATGCGCCGTGAAGCCCGGCGCTATCTCGCCAACGACAAGGAAGGGCCGGAAAGGAAGCTGACCATCCTGCGGGACAACTATCTGCGTGCGATATCGAATCTCGATCCGCAGCGGCCCGTCGTCGTCGACAAGATGCCGACGAATTTCGCATGGACAGGCTTCATGCTCTCCGCGTTCCCGAACGCCGCGGTGGTGCGCATGAAACGCGATCCGATCGCCGTGTGCTGGTCGATCTATCGTCGCTACTTTCCCGCCGGTGGCCTCGATTTCGCGTGGGATCTTGACGACCTGGTCTCATATCACCGCCTTTACGAAGACCTGATGGCGTTCTGGCACGCGCGATTTCCCAACCGTGTGTTCGAGGTGGACTACGAAATCCTGACCGAGAACCAGGAACGCGAAACCCGCCTCCTGCTGGATGCATGCGGTCTCGAATTCGAGGAAGCCTGCTTGAACTTCCACGAAACGAAACGCGCCGTGAACACGGCGAGCACCGAGCAGATACGGCGCAAGATGTATACGGGAAGTTCGCAAGGATGGCGGCGCTACGAGACGCATCTTGGCGTGCTGACAAAGGCCTTTAGACCGCCTGCATAAGCCGTGGACTACTGGTTGCGAAGGATGTCGCCGACGGTCAGGCCTTCACCGACACCGACTTTCGGGCGCGGCGCGCCGGTGGACGAGGTAACGGTCCGGTCCGGACGGGGTGCTGCACGGCGGGGTTCAGGGCGAGGAGCAGGCGCGCTTGAGACAGTCGCCTGCGGGCGTACCGTCGGATTGCGGTCGGGGCGGGCAACGGGGAGCGCGATACGCATGCCCTGTCCCGGCAGCCGCACCTTGCGCAAGCCGCGATGCGCCTCGACCATGAACGCCTTCCAGGCGGCGGCCGGCAGCGAACCACCGGTCACCTTGTCGGTCGGCGAGCCGTCATCGTTGCCGAACCAGACGCCGGTCGTCAGGTTGGCGGTATAGCCGACAAACCAGGCATCGCGCGATTTCTGGCTGGTGCCGGTCTTGCCGGCGGCCGGATAGTTGAACGCGGCGTTGCGCGCCGTGCCCTGCTCGACCGTCCTGGCCATCATGGTATTCATCATGGCGACGGCGGAAGCCCCGACCACGCGATCCGGGCGGACATCGCCGCGTCGATAGAGGAGCTTTCCGTCCAGTGTGGTAACGCGTGCGATGATCCAGGGATCGGCCCGGTAGCCGCCATTGGCGAACGGCACATAAGCCGATGTCAGCTCGAGCAACGTCACTTCCGATGTTCCGAGCGCCAGCGACGCATTGGGCGTCAGCTTCGAGCGGATGCCCAGCCGCCGCGCCGTCTTGACGACATTTCCGGGGCCGGTCTCCATGATCAGCTGAGCGGCGACCGAATTCAGCGACTTCGACAGGGCCGTTTCAAGCGTGACCTCGCCGTAATACTTGCCGGCGTAGTTTTCAGGTGTCCATTTGCCGATGCGCACCGGGGCGTCGTTGCGTACCGATTGCGGCGTGCGGCCCTGCTCCAGCGCCGTCAGATAGACGAAGGGCTTGAAGGCGGAACCCGGTTGGCGTTTCGCCTCGCTGGCGCGGTCGAACTGGCTGTTGGCATAATCGTAGCCGCCGACCATGGCGCGCACGGCGCCGGTGTTGTCGATGGAAACGAGTGCGCCCTGCGAGACCTTCTTGCGTTTGCCTTCGGCGGCGATCAGGCCGCGAATGGAGTTTTCGGCGAAGTGCTGGAGCATGAGATCGACGGTTGTATCGACGATGACGTCCTCGCGGATGTCGCCAATCAGGAGCGGCAGCTCCTCCATGACCGCGTCGGCGACATAGTGCTCGGAGCCGGTCCAGAAGGCGGCGGCGCGGGTAGCGGGTGTGGAGATCGCGGCGGTCATCTGCTGGTCGGAGACCATGCCCTGCGCCCGCATCGCGGCAAGCACGATCTGGGCACGCTCCTCGGCGAGCTTTGGGTTGCGCGCCGGCGAAAGCCGCGACGGCGCCTTCAGAAGGCCGGCCAGCAGGGCTGCCTCGGGCAGCGTGACGTCGCGCGCGCTCTTGTTGAAATAGCGGCGGGACGCGGCCTCGACCCCGTAAGACCCGGAGCCGAAGTAAACCCGGTTCAGATACATCTCCAGGATCTGTTCCTTGCTGTATTTTCGCTCCAGCCAGAGCGCCAGCATCACCTCCTGGACTTTGCGGCCGATGGTGCGGTCGGCGGTCAGAAACAGGTTCTTGGCCAATTGCTGCGTGATGGTCGAGCCACCCTGGACCAGCCGGCCGGCCGCGACATTGGCCGACATGGCACGCGCCAGGCCGATCGGGTCAACGCCGAAATGAGAATGAAAACGGCGATCCTCGATGGCGACAACGGCCTGTGGGATGCGCGGCGACATTTCGTGAATGCCGAGCGCCTCGCCGCCGGTGGCGCCGCGATTGGCGACCAGCGATCCGTTGGCCGAGACGATCTTGACGTTGGGTGGCCGGTCGGGAATCGACCAGGTCGTCGCCGACGGCAGTTGCGCGCCGTACCACAACACGATGCCCGCGACACCGATGCCGCCCCAGATCCCCAGGATGAAAGACCAGTAGACAAGGCCGCCGAAAACACCGAGCAATCCGCGCCGCGCGCTGCGGCTGCGCGCGGTCTTCGCCTTGGGCCGGCGCGCTGCGGACGATTTGCGTTTGGCGGTGGTCTTGCGCTTGCCGGACGGCTTGCGGCGGCGCGGGCTCCGGCCGCCGCCATCCCCATCGTCGCCATGACGCGCGGTGCCGTGTTCCGCTTCCTCGAAGCGTGGCTCGACGCGCCTTTTGGTTTTCCTGCGGGTGGGCATGGAAGTTCGGGTCCGTTACGCAACACATTGACGGCAGCGTCATGGTATCGGCTGCGATTTAAGGCGGCGTAAACAAACGATGAAACCGCCTGCGGCAATTCAAGGCTTTGTTGACGGACCTCCGCGCGCCCTAGCGAATGCGCCGGACCATGATGATGGCGTCTTCGCCGTCGAAATAGTTGCCTTCGCGGACACCGGTCTCGACGAAGTCATGGCGGTGGTAGAATTCGATTGCCCTGGTGTTCGATCGGCGAACGAACAGGCGAACCTGCCGCCGCCTTGTGATTTCGACAATCCGGTCGATCATCTTGCCACCGATCCCAAGGCCGCGCGCGACGGGGTGGACAGCGATATAGTCGAGTGCGGTCCAGGGGCGAAACGGGCGATTGTTGAGCAAGAAATAGCCAACCACAGATCCGCCGGCCTCAGCCACATGGATGTCGATCCGGCGATTCTTCATCGCGGCTTCAAGCCTTGCGCGGTCCGGGCAATGCGGGTCGTCGCCGAAACCGTCACGTTGCAGTTCGAGGATCACATCCGCATCGCCGATTTCGGCTGGCCGCAGCATTAATGTACTTGTCGGTCTGTCCAGCATCCGTATCGTCTCCCTGAATGCGGAGACGATTTTACGCACGGGAAAGTTAACAGTCCCGTATCGCCGAGAGTATCCGCACCCAGGACCTTTGCCCCTTGTGAAAACTCTTCATCGAGTACTTCTCATTGGGCGAGTGAATACGATCATCGGGAAGCCCAAAGCCGACAAGCAGCGAGTCCATTCCAAGCATCGACTGGAAATCGCCGACGATGGGTATCGAACCGCCCATGCCGATCATCACCGCAGGGTTCGGCCATTCGTCTGACAAGGCGGCCTTCGCCTTCTGCAAAACAGCGGAATCGTAGGGAAGCTGGATCGCCGGCCCGGCGCCATGCTCCTTGAAGGTGACCGAACAGTCGGCAGGGATGCGCTGCTCGACGAAGGCGCGAAACGCCTTGCGGATGGCGGCGGGGTCCTGCTGGCCGACGAGGCGGAACGAGATCTTCGCCGAGGCTTCGGCCGCGATGACCGTCTTGAAGCCCTCGCCCGTGTAGCCGCCGACAATGCCGTTGATCTCGGCGGTCGGTCGCGCCCAGGTCAGTTCCAGCACGGAACGCCCCTTCTCGCCGGAGGGCACTGAAAGGCCGACATCGCTCAGCAACGAGTCCGCGCGGGAAAGCGTGCGCCACTGCGCGAGAATCTCGTCCGGCGTCTCCTCGACGCCATCGTAAAAGCCGGGGATTGTCACCGCGCCGTTTTCGTCGTGAATGGCGGCGAGCACCTTCGACAGGATCTGGATCGGGTTGGCCGCCGCGCCGCCATAGAAACCGGAATGAAGATCGCGGTCGGCGGCGCGAACGATGACCTCATCACCGAGCAAGCCGCGCAAGCCCGTTGAGATCGCTGGCGTGTCGCCGTCCCACATGCAGGTATCGCAAACAAGCGCGAAGTCGGCCTTGAGTTCATCCGCATTGGCCTCGAGGAACGGTTTGAGCGAGGGCGATCCGGACTCCTCTTCGCCTTCCAGCAGGATCGTGACACGGCAAGGCAGTTCACCGTGCACAGCCTTCCAGGCGCGGCAAGCCTCGACAAAGGTCATCAGCTGGCCCTTGTCGTCGGCCGTGCCACGACCGGTGATTTCACGCCCACCGGGCGCATCGCGGACTGCGGGTGAGAACGGATCATCGTCCCACAGTTCCAGCGGGTCGACCGGCTGGACATCGTAATGGCCGTAAAACAGGACATGCGGCGCTGCGGCGGAAGGACCGTCATGATGGGCAACCACCATGGGATGGCCCGGCGTATCGCGGACCTCGGCCGTAAAGCCGACGCCCCGCAGATCGGCGGCAAGCCATTCGGCGGCCTTGCGGCATTCGCCGGCATAGGCGGAATCGGTCGAGATCGAGGGAATGCGGACAAATTCGAAGAGGCGTTCGACGCTGTCGTTCAAACCATCGTCAACGCGCGACAGGACGGTTTGGATATCGCTGGCAGCCTGGACCATTTCTTCGCCTCCTAGATTCTGACTGGCGATCCATGCGCAATGCGGCGCGCGAAGTAAAGCGCCAGGCGGACAAGCGAACGCCCCCGGCGGCTGGACCACGCGGGGGCGTCCTGAAAAGGTCCAAAAGAGTGGCAGCCCGGAGAGGGGGGGGGTTAGGCTGCCACTTGTCCGGATCGGCGGGGGACGGGCCTTAGCCGGACATCGGCGAAATTGCCGATGGGTCAAGCACGTCACAGGAAAGTGGCATAAACAGGGCGAAACGGGGCGCAAACACGACTTCGTTAACCAAACGTGATCGGCGCGCCACCGCGATTGACGATCAGCAGCATTTGCATGGCGCTGCGGAACCTTCGTCGTTACAAGCGGCAAAAACAATTGACCGCGACCGCCGTCGAATTCCGGCGGCAGTGCCATTATTCGCTGATATGTGCGATACCGCAAAAGGCGGCGTCAGGCCGTCCGAATCAATAGCAGGGGGTTCAACCGAACATGTGCGGCATAGCAGGGTTCATCAGCCGTGATTTCGGCACGACGGGACAGGACACCCGCTGGCTGATGGAATTGTCACGCGAAATCACCGCGTTGCCGGTCGGAAGCGAGGCAGCGGAAGCCCTTGGCGGTGCCGTCAAGTCGCTTCAGGAACGGTTCGGCGAACTGATGTCGTTCTCGGTTGCCGAGACAATCATCGGCGACGATGGTTTCCGCGCCGAGGTGATCGCGCTGGCCGATGCGCTGGCTGCGCAAACCGAAGCCCTGACCGAACTGTCGCGCCAGGGCCGCACCGAACTTGACCCGCTGATCGAGAGCCTGCGCGACTATGAATGGCAGTTGCGCGAAGAACTTGTCGCGCAGGCCGGCATGGCGGCGTCGCTGATCGCCGCCTCGGCATCGGGCGGAAATGCCGTCAAGGTGGCGCTCGGCACCGAGTTCGTGCTGCGGTCGATCGACCGGCTGGAGGTGCGTGGACGCGATTCGGCGGGTATCGCGATCCAGTTGCGTCTGCCGGCGACCGCGCTGGACGAAATTGCCGCTGATGTCGCCGTTGAATTGAGCGAGCGGTGCACGCGGTTCCACGCTGAACACGGCGCGGTCTACGTGCATGACAATGGCGGGGAGCAACGCACCGTGACCTTTGTGCACAAGACCGCCAATCTGGTCGGTCGCCTGGGCGACAACGGCACGGCGCTGCGCGAGGCGATCCGCGCCGACCGGCTGCTGTGGTCGCTGGCCGGTGCCGCGCGCGGGGTTGCGGTCCTGTCGCATACACGCTGGGCATCGCACGGGATCATTTCGGTGGCCAACTGCCATCCGCACAATCCGTCGCTGGCGCTCGATGAGACCGGCGCGACCAGCATCTCGCTCGGCGCGATGTATGCGCTCAACGGCGATGTCGACAACCACGTCGAACTGCTCGAAGAACTCGTCACCAACCGGCAGGCGGCAGTCGATCCGGCGATCACCACCGATGCCAAGATCATCCCCATCGCGCATCGCGCGACGGGCGCGGATGGCGGCGATGCGCTGGAGCGGTTCCGTTCCGCGGTGCGCCGGCTCGACGGCTCGATCGCTGTCGGCTGTATCGATCCGAGCCGCCCGGGCGAAGCCTATCTGGCGCAGAAAGGATCTGGCCAGGGGCTGCATGGCGCCCGGCTCGCCGATGGCTGGATTTTCGCCTCCGAGGTCTATGGGCTGTGCAATGTCGCTCGGACTTCTTTCAACCTCGCCCGCTCGGTGGCGGGCGGTTCGGTGATCCGGCTGACCGGCGAGGCGGACACGCCGGAGATGCGCGGCGTCGGCGAAGGAACGCCCGCCGTGGTCAACCCGGAGCCGATCCAGATCTTCGCGCGCGACATCTATCGCGGCGCCTTCGAATTCTACCTCGAAAAGGAAATCAACGACGGTCCGGAAAGCGTGGCCAAGACGCTGCGCGGGCGCTATCGCCGCGAGTCGGGGCTGATCGCCTTTGACAAGCTGCCGACCGACATCTGGGCGCCGATGCGGCGCGCCGTCAGCAAAGGCATTTCGCGGATCTTCGTGATTGGCCAGGGCACCGCCGGCGTGGCGGCCGTGGGCATCGCGCATCTGATCGAGCGGGCGCTCGGCCACGATCCGCGCATCGATATTCCGGTCATCGCCTTGCGGTCGTCGGAGATGTCGGCGGAGATCGACAGCTTCGATTTCGACCACGCGCTGGTGATCGCCGTGTCACAGTCGGGCACGACGACCGACACCAACCGGGCGGTCGATCTCGCCCGCGAGCGGGGTGCTTTCGTGCACGCCGTCGTCAACCGGCGCAATTCCGACCTGGTGCGCAAGGCGGATTCGGTGCTGTTTACCTCCGACGGACGCGACGTGGAAATGTCGGTCGCCTCGACCAAGGCGTTCTATTCGCAACTGACCGCCGGCAAGTTGACGGCGCTGTTCCTCGCCGACGCGCTCAACGCGATGACAGAAGTCGAGATTGCCTATGAGACGAGCGAGCTGGAACGTCTTCCCTCGCTGATCGGTTCGGTCCTGGCGCAGGAAGACCACATCGCCGAATGCGCGCGCACGCTGGCGCCGCATGCCCGCTATTGGGCGGTGACCGGGTCGGGGGTCAACCACATCGCGGCGCTGGAAATCCGCATCAAGCTGTCGGAGCTTTGCTACAAGTCGATCCCCGTCGACTACACCGAAGACAAGAAACACATCGACCTGTCGACCGAGCCGCTGACCCTGGTCGTCGCCAACGACCTGCCGGGCGACCTGACCGGCGACGTGGTCAAGGAAGTTGCGATCTTCAAGGCGCATAACGGACGGCCGATCGTGTTTGCAACCGAGGGCGCGGACGCCGAGGCGTTCAGCGAATATGCCGAGCGGGTGATCGCCCTGCCCAGGGTCGGCGGCGATCTCGCCTTCGTGCTGGCGACGGTTGCCGGCCACATGTTCGGTTTCCATGCAGCCCGCGCCATCGACCGTGGAGCGCAGGAACTGAAGGAAGTGCTCGCGGGACTGGGCAAGCTTGCCATGGATGACGGCGAAGCCAACGCGCTGGCCGTTCTCGCCCGGCTCGACGCCTTTATCGACGAAGGTGCGGCGGGTGCGTTCGATTCCGGTCTTGGTGCGGGCAACCTCGCGATGCTGGCACAACTGGCGCGCAATCTGGGCCGCGCCAAGGATGCGAGCGCCGCGCGTGACATCGCCGAAGCCGCGCTCGAACCCGTGCGCAAGGCCTATGAGGAGACCTCAAGGCCAGTCGACACGATCCGCCACCAGGCAAAGACCGTGACGGTCGGCACCAGCCGGCCCGAAGACGCCCTGTCTGCGCCGGTGCGCGATGCGCTTGCCGAGGTCGGCGTTGCCGACAGCCGGATGAGCTTTGACAACCGCAAGGTGCTGGCCGCCGTCTCGCGTCTCATCGATGCGGTCGAATGGGCGGCCTTCCTCGAAGTCTCGCACGGGCCGCAGGGCGCCACCGTGCAGGCCGCCGGCGATGCGCCGGACGCGCTGTCCGCCTACCGCACCGCGTCCCGCCCGCTCGGCGCGATCGGCGCGGCGCTCGACGAAAACCGGACGCATTGCGGCTATCTCGGCAAGACAGCGGTGATCGCGGTTCCCGTCAACAACGCCGCTTTTTCCGACGAGGACGGCTTGTTGTGTTTCGCGGTCAGGATGCAGGCGCACGCTTCGCGCGAGCAGAAGACAGCGGCGATGACAGCGCTCGGCAGCTATCTGCCGGCGCTGCGCGAATGGGAGCAGGAATTCGGCAACGACGCGGCAGCGGCTCTGGCGCGCCAGATCGCTCGCGAGAAGCCGGAGAATGTGGTGTTCCGTCCGAAAGTGCTCGATCCGACGCTGTTCCAGGACGAACGCCAGAGCGCGTAGAACGTTTACCAGTGGAGGGATTTTCGGGCTTGAAGCATCGATTGCGAGCAGTCCCGGCCAATTGGTGGGCGCGTGTCGGAGCCCTCGCCCACCGCGCATGAACGTCCGGCATGCTTACCGCATGCATTGCGGCTCTGATGAATGGATTAACTGGGTGATCGCGCGCAACCGCGCCACGCTGTCGCGTGCCGTCAGAACGCTGTGTTTCGAGGCCAGCGGCGGTTTTGTTGCATAAGTTTTTCGCTCTTTTTGGCGCATCTTGAACGAATTCAATTACATGGGCCACGCGCGGCCCGAAACTTGTCGAACGCTTCCAAACCTCGCCTATCATCACTCCCGCCTTCTCACGGAAGTCTGTCGTGCACACCGGCTGATGGAGAGAGGGACGGTGCCTGATTGGTGGCGCAGAGGTGTGTCACTGGGTGATGAACCCCCACGGCAGGGCGGCATGAAGCGGCGCGCGCAGTCTTGTTTTCCCGACTTTCGTTCCGGGCCGCCGGACAATACGATCCGGGCCGCCGACCGAAGCTGCAAGACCACCGAGCGGGCGGTCCGAGGATCGCTATACTTTTAAGACGTTGCGATGCTTTGACCGCCCGTCTTCCAACTACCAGATAATCCGGCCTCGAAGGGAAGGCGCGGCGGCGATGGCGCGCGCCCGAAATCGGACGTTCAAAGTTCTGCATACTCCGCAAGCGCGCAGAGCACGTGATAAAGCGTCGATGACGGCATGTCGTCGGCCGCGACACGGCCATCGGCGTCGATGGCGTCGTACCAGCCGCCGGCAACCGGTCCATCGAGATAATGCGCAAACAGGACATCGAAACTGCGTTTGCGCAGGGCCGCGGCCGAGGCCAGCCCCTGCCTTTCATAGACAAGCGCCGCCTTGAGCGCCTCGGTCTGCGGCCACAGGCGCGCACGCCGGTCGAGCGCCGTGCCGTCCGGCTGCACGCCATCGGCGGCTGCGCCGGTCGCCGCGTGATGACCGAAGGCAAGCGCGGTTGCAAACAACTGACGCGCCTTGGCGGCGACACCGGGCCTGTCGCGGTGCGCGAGGAAACGCTCCAGCAGCCAGACCCATTCATAATGGTGGCCGGGCTCGATGCGGGTGTCGGCGGCGCTGTCGCGGCGCGGCGACCAGCCCGGCTCGAAGAACTCCGACAGCGTGCCCGTCGCCGGATCGAAGAAATGCTGCTCGAACAGTACGACCACCGCTTCGGCACGGTCGAGGAACGCAGCCTCGCCCGTTGCCTCATACCAAGCCAGCATCGCCTCCAGGCAGTGCATGTGCGGATTGGCCCGGCGCGGCAAATCGCCGGCAGCGGTTTCGAGAAAACCGCCATGCTCACGGTCGGCGAGAACGCTGTCCATGTAGTTAAGAGTCCGGTTCGCCCACGAACGCGCCTCCGGCCAGCCGGTCGCGCGAAACAGCCATGCCAGCCCCAGCAGCACGAAACACTGGTCGTAGGCGTCGCGCGACGCGTCCTGAACGGTGCCGTCCGGGTTGAACAGATGGATCCAGCCGCCATCGGCGTGCCAACCGGTTTGCGTCAGCGTGTCGAACAGATGCCGCAGGATGCGTTCGGCGTCGCCGTCCCAACCCATCGTCTTGGCATGGGAGAAACAATAGATCTGGCGCGCCAGAACGCGCAGGCGCTTCTTGCCGTGGGGAGCAGGCGAACCGTCGAACAACAGCGCCTCATGCACGCCGCCATGCCGCCAGTCGATGCCGTGTTCCGCCCAGAAAGGAAGCGCGGTTTCCAACAGCCAAGACCGCACTGTTTTGCGGTTCGCACGATCCTCGCGCGCCTTGTAGGCCTGCGTGGCGTTCTTGACGAGATGCGTTGTGTCGCGGTGCGTGACCAGAACCTTGCCGTCCTCGGCGACGACAACGAGATCGCTGACGCCGGCGATGGCGACTGTGGCGTCGCTGGCCCGTACGAGTGTACCGGACGCTTCAATCGCGATTACATCGCCGGACAGTGCGTTGCCGTCTGCGTCTTTCATGGCGCCGTCGTAGAGTTGCGCCCAGGAGCCGAGATCGTCCCAGTCGAACGTCGCGGGGACCACGCCGATGTTTCCCGCCTTCTCCATGATCGCGTAGTCGATCGACAGTTTCGGCGAAGAAGCGAACGCGACGGGATCGAGAGACAGCCGGCGGCCCTTGCGGACGCCCTGCGCGACCGCGGCGCTGGCGGTTTTCCAGATGTCGGGCTGCAAGCGCTTGTAATCATAGGCCAGCCGGCCGGCACGAAACAGGAAGATCCCGGCGTTCCAGAGGAAGTCACCGCTCTCCAGATAGCGCTGCGCCGTCTTGAGATCGGGCTTTTCGCGGAAGCGCACTGTCCGGAAGCCTTCGCCCAGTGGCTCTCCCTTTTCGATATAGCCATATTGCGTTTCCGCGCGGCTTGGCTTGATGCCGATGGTCATGATCGCGTCGCTCTCGCGCGCCACCCGGGCCGCCTTGGCGACGACATGCTGGAACGCCTCCACATCGTCGATGCGAGCATCGGACGGCAACACGATAACCAGTTCGTCGGGGTCTTTTTCGGCAATGGCAGAGACTGCGGCGGCGATCGCCGCCGCGGTATCGCGAATACAGGGTTCGAGCACGATCAGTTCCGGCTCGACCGACGCCCCGGCCAACTCGTGTTCCAGCGCGTCGCCAAGCGATGCCGAACCCACCACAAGGGCGGGACGGAAGGAGAGTTCCGGGACAAGGGATGCCACCCGCTCGACCGTGTTGACCAGCAGGCTGCGTTCATCGACGAGGGCATGGAACTGTTTTGGCCGGTCATCGCGCGACATCGGCCAGAGGCGCGATCCGGCGCCGCCGCACAACACAACGGGCGTTACCGCGATACCAGTGGAAGCCGTCATTGATTCAGTCCCCAAAACTCATGTCGGCTTGTGGCCTTCGAAGAACGAAGTTTCAAGCAGGCGCCCCGGCCCAGATCGAAAAATCTGTCGATGAAGCAACAAGGCCCGCCCTCGTGAAAGGACGGGCCGGCCAAAGCTGCTCCGGATCGGCGTTGACGGTCGCGTACTACATCACATTGCCGACATGCGTGCCGATCGCATCGAACTTCGAACCGAGGTTCGTGCCAAGCGTTGTGGCGCCGACCACGATCCCCACCGCGATCAACGCACCAATCAAGCCATATTCGATCGCGGTCGCGCCGGATTCACTTTCCAGGAACTTCAGAATCATAGGACACACGCCTCTATACTCTTTTCAGTTGCGAATCCGCCGCCGCAACGGGTGCAGGCCGGCTTGATCAATACAGTAACAACCACGCATTGCCCGGGAATTAACAAACAAGGTTTTCGTGGCGTAAACCCAAACCGCGCAAAACGCGGTTGCGAAGACCCGGCGGATGTTAAAGCCAAGCAACTTGAGACACGGCTGTTATGGTTAAATCTTCGTTCATCATTGGCGGAGATACTGCCGGCGACCATTCTTCCAGGAGCGCTGTCATGACCAGGGGCTACCGTAACGTTATCGCGATCGCAGCCGCGTCCGGCGCCTTGCTTTCGGCCGCTGCCGGCCATGCCGCCGACGCAACGGCGGAAAACACAGGCACCACCAATCATGGTCCCGGCATTTTCGCCGATGCCAATGCGGTCATTGTTCCCGGAATCCGCGTCGTGCTCAATCACGCCAAGATCGTGAAGCTGTCTCATCCGGCCGCAACGGTCATCATCGGCAATCCGGAGATCGCCGACGCAACCGTAAGGGACGCCAGCACGCTCATCCTGACAGGCCGCGGGTTCGGACAGACCAATCTGGTCATCCTCGACGAAGGCGGCAACCCGATTCTTGACGAGCGGATCGCCGTGTCGCGCGAGAACGGTTCGGCGCTGCGTATCTACCGCCAGGCGGAAATCGAAACCCTGTCTTGCGAACCGTTTTGCGAAAAAGCCTACCTCACGGAAGCCGAAGTGCAGTCGATCCGCGCTATCCGGGACGCCAATCGTCGCCGCGAAGACTAAACCCTCAAAATGCAAGGCTTCGACGGCGTGATGTTTTACCAAAAGTAAACAGAACGCCTCGGCAGTGTGCGGCAACACAAACGATTCCTCAATCATTTTCATCTATCGAAAGACAGATGGAGCTAGGGGAAATGATGAAGAGCGTCGCCAAAGCTGCATTCAGGAGAATATCCGGCAGGCTGACCCGGTTTCGGCGCGACCGACGCGGGGCAACCGCGATCGAGTTTGCGTTTCTCGCCATCCCGTTCGCGATGCTGTCCTTCGCCATCCTGGAGACCACAATCTCGTTCACAGCGCAGCAGGTGCTTAACAACGCGGCTGACAAGATCGGCCGGATGTACCGCACCGGCCAGCTCACTGCGGCCAGCACCGACGAAGCCGGCTTCCGCAACATTGTCTGCGGCGAAATATCGATCATAGTCGGTAGCGGCTGCCCGCAACTCGTGATCGATTTCCAGAACTACGATGAATTCGAGGATGTGCCGCGCGAGATACCGCACGAGTCGGACGGCGATATCGACGTCTCTGAACTGAAATACGATCCGGGTGGCGCAGCCACGATCAACAACATCCGGCTCTTCTACCGCTGGCCGGTCATCACCGACCTAATGAAGCCGTACATGTCCAATCTGCCGAACAACAAAACACTGCTGTTCGCATCGGTCACCTGGCAAAACGAGGACTTTTAGGGGCATCCCTTCGCGGAGAATTCCAATGTCGAAACTGTTGCAGAGAATTACCGGGCATGTCCACAATGCCGCGCGCTTCCTGAACGACAACAGGGGCGTTGCCGCGGTCGAGTTCGCACTCGTCGTTCCGCTGATGATCGTCATGTATCTCGGCACCGTCGAAATGTCGGGCGGGATCGCAGTGAACAAGAAGGTTTCGCGCGTCGCGGGAACCGTTGCCGACCTCGTGACGCAGCAGACTTCGGTCACCGAGGACGATCTCGAAGCGATCATGGAGATCGGCGAGGCCGTGCTGTATCCGTATGACCTGCGCAAGCCCGACATCCTGGTCACTGGCATCAATGTGCATTCAAGCTACCCAAAGGGTGGAAAAGTCGCATGGTCGCGTCGCAGCGACGAGGGCGCAATGGAAGACGGCTGGAGCACAGGCGCCGATGTTTTCGTTCCGGTGAGCCTGCGCTTCGACGACACGTTCCTGGTCCAGGTTTCCGCTGATCTCGACTACCAGCCGATCATGGCATATCTGATCGGCAACAGCGTTGGCGTCATCAAGGACGGCGTCGGCGTGATCGAGATGCAGGAATCCTACTACCTACGGCCGCGTATCGGCGGCACCATTATCTGCACCGACTGCTGACCGTCGCCAAGCAGCGCAAATCGGCCTTCGCTGCCGCCGGCGCCATCACGACAAAGAAAAGCACGAAACGACTCGGCGCGCTTGCCTCGGTCGGCTTGCGGTGCCATTTTCCTGCTACGGTCAGGCATCGGACAGACGCGCCGACCGACGATACAGGCAGGCCACTTCCATGAAACGCGCATTTCTCTTCGTTCTCGATTCCGTCGGCGTCGGCGGGGCCAATGACGCAGCACGATTCGAAGACGCGGGATCGAACACGGTCGGCCATATTCTCGAGCGCGCGGCGCGCGGCGAAGCTGACAGGGACGGACTGAGAGAAGGCCCTCTCGTGTTGCCAAACCTGGCCGCGCTCGGCCTATTTCACGCGCTCTCCGCCGCTTCCGGCCACCCAATGGCCGACGCAGAGAAGCCGGCGACCCTGTCTGGATTCTGGGGTGCCTCGGACGAGGTTTCAAACGGCAAGGACACACCGTCCGGCCACTGGGAAATCGCGGGTGTGCCGGTGCAGTTCGATTGGGGCTACTTCCCGCATAAAGTGCCCTGTTTCTCCGATACCCTGCTGTCGGCCATCTATGCGGAGGCAGGCCTCGCCGGCTCGCTCGGCAACAAGCATGCCTCGGGCACGGCGATCATCGCGGAACAAGGAGAAGAGCACGTGCGCAGCGGGTTGCCGATCTTCTACACCTCGGCGGACTCGGTATTCCAGATCGCCGCACATGAGGAGAGCTTTGGACTGAAGCGGCTATACGAGGTCTGCGAGATCGCACGCCGGCATGTCGACGCGCTCAACATCGGACGCGTCATCGCCCGCCCCTTCATTGGCGAGACCGCTGAGACCTTCACACGCACCGGCAACCGCCGCGACTATTCCGTACTGCCGCCGGAACCGACGTTGCTCGATCGTCTCGAGGCAGCCGGCGGACGAGTGCTTGCCGTCGGCAAGATCAGCGACATTTTCGCACATCAGGGCATCACCACGCTCCGCAAGGCGACCGGCAACATGGCGCTGGCCAACGCCACGCTGGAGGCGATGGACGAAGCTGGAGACCGGGACCTTGTGTTTACGAACTTCGTCGATTTCGACATGTTGTTCGGCCACCGCCGCGACGTTGCGGGATATGCCGCCGCTCTGGAGGCCTTCGACCAGCGGTTGCCGGAGATGACGGAACGGTTGCGCGACGGCGACCTTATGATCATCACCGCCGATCACGGCTGCGACCCGACATGGCCCGGCACGGAACACACACGCGAGCGCATACCGGTTCTGTGCGCGGGACCGGGATTTGCCACGGGGTCGGTCGGCGTTCGTCAAACCTTCGCGGATATCGGCGAGAGCATCGCCGACCACTTGGGACTTGCGCCGGGTCAATACGGCACATCCTTCCTCGACAACATCGCCGCCGATGCCTGAACTGCCGGAGGTCGAGACCGTCCGGCGAGGTCTCCAGCCTGCCATGGAGGGCGCGTTGGTGACCGCAGTTGAGACGCGCCGGCCGGAATTGCGTTTTCCGCTGCCCGGAAACCTGGCCGAGGCCTTGACCGGGCATCATATCGCCGCGCTGGGTCGGCGAGCGAAATACCTGGCAATCGAACTCGACGATGCAACGGTACTGGTTTGCCATCTCGGCATGTCGGGCTCGTTTCGCATCGAGGAGACGGCGACAGAAGCACCGGGCGGTTTCTATCACGAACGTTCGAAGGACGTCGCCCACGACCATGTGATCCTACACCTAAGAGGCGCCGACGGCCGCGCCCGCAGGATCATATACAACGACCCGCGCCGCTTCGGGTTCATGTTTCTGACCACGCGCGCCGACATGCAGAGCCATCCGCATCTCAAGGATTTGGGGATCGAGCCGACCGGCAATGCGCTCGATGCGGAAGCGCTGGCGCAAGTCCTGCACAACCGCAAGGCGCCGCTGAAGGCCGCGCTGCTCGACCAGCGGGCCATCGCGGGCCTGGGCAACATCTATGTGTGCGAGGCGCTGTGGCGCGCCGGGCTGTCGCCCAAACGGGCAGCCAGAACACTGGTGCGCGCCGATGGGGCGCCGACACCGCGCTGCGCATTGCTGGCCGAGGCCGTGCGCACGGTAATCGCCGATGCGATCGCGGCCGGCGGTTCCTCGCTGCGAGACTACCGGCAGGCGGACGGCTCTCTCGGCTATTTCCAGCACACTTTTGCCGTCTACGACCGCGAAGGTCAGCCATGCGTCCGCCCTGGCTGCAGCGGCACCGTACGACGAACGGTGCAATCCGGACGCTCGACATTCCACTGTACCACATGCCAGAAATGATCATCGAACACACCCCGCCGGAGAAGTCAGATGGCCCTTGAGACGATCATCACGGAACGCCGCGGCGCGGTTGCACTGATCACGCTGAACCGTCCCGACGCGATGAACGCCCTCAACCGCAAACTCGGCGAGGAACTGGTTAATGCCGTTAGGCAATATGAGGCGGATCCGAAGGTCTGCGCGACAGTGATAACCGGATCTGCGAAAGCTTTCGCCGCCGGTATCGACATCAAGGAAGTCCAGGGGCTGGAATTCGCCGACGTGCTGACCTCGGACCTTGTCGCCGACTGGGACACGATCGCCCGCGCCCGCAAACCGATCATCGCCGCTGTCTCCGGCTATGCACTGGGCGGCGGATGCGAACTGGCGATGATGTGCGACTTCATCATTGCGGGCGAAAGCGCCAAGTTCGGGCAGCCGGAAGTCACGCTTGGCGTGCTGCCCGGAATGGGCGGTACACAACGCCTCGCACGGGCCATCGGCAAGGCCAAAACGATGGAGATGTGCCTGACCGGCCGCCTGATGAACGCCCAGGAGGCGGAGAGCTCGGGACTTGTCGCCCGCGTCGTGCCGGACCACGATGTGATCGAGACGGCGATCGCCACTGCGGAGAAGATCGCAGCGTTCTCGCAACCGAGCGTGATCATGATCAAGGATGCGGTCAACCGGGCTTTCGAAACATCGCTTGCGGAGGGGCTCAAACACGAGCGCAGCCTGTTCTATTCATCCTTCGCTCTTGACGATCAAAAGGAAGGCATGGCGGCGTTTGCCGACAAGCGTTCCCCCAGCTTCAAGAACCGCTGAAAAAAGCTCGAATAGCCACCGGTGCAGCGCGTTGACGGCGCGCGGTTTTGCGCGTATAGACCGCGCACTTGGCGACCCAGCGGTCGCCATTATGATTTGCAGACCTGCCGCCAGCTATCAGCGCCGCGGGCTTCACAAACGAGAAAGAGGAAACCATGGCCAACACACCTTCGGCCAAGAAGGCGACGCGCCGGATTGCTCGCCGTACTGCCGTAAACACCGCGCGCCGCTCGCGCATCCGCAGCTTCATGCGCAAGGTCGAAGAAGCGATCGCGTCCGGCGACGTCAATACCGCAGCCGAAGCACTCAAGTCAGCGCAGCCCGAAATCATGCGCGCCGCAACCAAGGGCGTAATTCATAAGAACACCGCTTCGCGGAAGATTTCGCGACTGGCGTCCCGCGTCAAGGCTCTGGCTGACTAATTTCCTTTACCCAGCTAATCGAAATGCAGACCCGGTTCCGCCGGGTCTTTTTTGTGCATGACGCTGCGCGGTCAGCAACTGTGGACGGTTTGGATTCTGTCTTGAGCAGCAATGCCTTAGAGCGACGTTTTCAGATGCGGCGGCGTGTACGCAGCGTCACAGAATCCACGACGTAACGTCATATTTGTTTTTTTTCTCTGTTTTTTCATATAGTTATATGGATGCCCTCGCTGTGGGAGCTTCGCTGCCGCAGAGAAAGCAGATCGATTCGACGCGCTCGCGGCCGATTAAAAAAATAAAAAATTTGAGTGATTTTTGGGCCTCAAAAAAGAAAGCGTGGAATCACAAACGTTTATGATTTCCAAGGCTATGGGATACCCATTTCAACGCCCATTTCAAGCGGTTTGAATCGGAAAAAGTGCGCCCGCACGTCTTGATCAGCGCTCCCGGAA
This sequence comes from Oricola sp., assembly GCF_965230365.1. Lineage (GTDB taxonomy): Bacteria > Pseudomonadota > Alphaproteobacteria > Rhizobiales > Rhizobiaceae > Oricola. The sequence goes on from NZ_OZ246003.1 coordinate 143,305, forward strand.
ATGAGTATTCTGAGCCCCATCAGACGGACAATCTGAACATTTACGACACGCTATAAACAGGGCTTCTTCAGGAGACCCGGGCGTGGGTGCGTGACGATTTTGTCCTAGAGCGGGTGGGCTGCTCGCTAAGCATTTTCGGGGGCGGATACAACGTGAAACGTCGGTTTCGCGATCGGGTGAGTTGTGTCTGCGTAGCTAGGGGGATTTGTTTTCCACACGATTGCGGACTGACCTGCCGAGCCGGGACGACGACCGGTGCCGGCCAATAATATGATGAATTTCTGAATGCATGTCGGGGGACAGAGAGAGGGTCGATGAGGTACGATAATGAGCCAGCCTACGGGAAACACGAGGGACATCCGGCAACGCCGGCGATACTCGCGGTCGAGAATGTGATCAGGAAAGCTGCTAGATCCAGTCAGGGGGGTACTGTGGACCACGGAACCGGGGGCGGAGAAGCCCCTCCGCCCAAATGTCAAGGCGAAGGGAATCCATCTCCAGATTCGTCTTTTGAAAGGGTCACCCAGCGCCTGCGCGCCAAACTCGGATCGGAGGTCTTCAACAGCTGGTTTGGCCGCCTGAAACTGGAATCTGTGTCGCGCAGCGTCGCGCGGATGTCGGTGCCGACCGCTTTCCTCCGGTCGTGGATCACAAACCACTACATCAATGATCTCACTGCACTGTGGATGGAAGAGTCTCCAGAGATTTTGCAGGTCGAGGTCGTTGTCCGCAGCGCCACCAAGCAACCGCAGCGCCCGGCGGGCGAAGCCAAGAAAGCACCGGCGGCTGCAGCCAAATCCAGCGCGCAGGCTGTGGCACGATCCGTTTTTTCCCCGGATCGGACCAAATCCGTGCGGCCGGCCGGGGTGGCGGAACTGAACACCAACGGCAAGTTGATCGGCTCGCCGATCGACCCTCACTACACCTTCGAGAATTTCATCGAAGGCAAGTCGAACCGTGTTGGCCTCGCTGCCGCCAGGGCGGCCGCCGACCAGGGCGCCAATGCGGCGCGCTTCAATCCTCTGTTCGTCTATGCGTCGGTCGGCCTCGGCAAAACCCATTTGTTGCAGGCCATCGCCAATGAGGTGCTCAATGGCGAACCCAAGAAGCGGGTGGTCTACCTGACCGCTGAGTACTTCATGTGGCGCTTCGCCAGCGCGATCCGCGACAACAGTGCGCTGCTGCTGAAGGAAACGCTGCACGATATCGACCTTCTGATCATCGATGACATGCAGTTCCTGCAGGGCAAGAAGATCCAGTCGGAGTTCTGTCACCTGATCAACACGCTGCTGGACAGCGCCCGCCAGGTGATCGTGGCTGCAGACCGCCCGCCGCATGAGCTGGAATCGCTCGACACCCGGGTGCGCTCGCGCCTGCAGGGCGGTGTGGCGCTGGAAATCGGCGCTCCGGATTACGACATGCGGCTGGCGATGTTGGCGCAACGGCTGGAAAACGCCAAGAAGGACGACCTGTCGCTGGACATCAAGGCCGAAGTACTGGAGCACGTGGCGCGCAACGTCACATCCAGCTTCCGCGAACTGGAAGGCGCATTCAACCAGTTGGTCTTCCGACACTCGTTCGAGCCGGACCTGTCGATCGAACGGGTCGACGACATACTCGGCCACCTGGTGCGCGTCGAGGAACCGCGCAAAATCAAGATCGAGGACATCCAGCGCACGGTTTCCAGCCACTACAACGTGTCGCGCACCGACATGCTGTCGAACCGGCGGACCCGCCAAATCGTCAAACCGCGCCAGATCGCGATGTATCTGTCGAAGATGATGACGCCGCGTTCCTTGCCGGAAATTGGACGGCGCTTCGGCGGCCGTGACCACACAACGGTGCTGCATGCAGTCCGCAAGGTGGAGAGCCTGATTGCCGACGATACGCAGTTGGCCAAGGAACTGGAACTGCTGAAGAGGCTGATCGAAGAATAGGCCCCTCCTCTCAAGGCCAAACGCCCCGGAAGGCAATCGCATCCGGGGCGTTTTCTTTTCCCCAGTCTTTGAAACACAGGCAGAGCCAGCAACCGGCAGTACGCTTGCATTTCGCAACGCAACCGGCCACATTCGCGGTCCGAACCAGCGGGGACGGGGCTCTAGCGGTTTCGCGCCTGGACCCACACGTTGCCGCAACCGGTCATCAGTATTCATCCAACCGGACAGCGAAGATGCGTGTCACACTCGAACGAGCCAACCTGCTGAAATCCCTCAACCACGTGCACCGGGTGGTGGAGCGCCGCAACACAATCCCGATCCTGTCCAACGTGCTCCTGAAGACCGACGGCGGCAGCCTTGAAATGAAGGCAACCGATCTCGACCTGGAGATCACTGAAGCGACGCCGGCGGTCGTGGAACAGGCCGGCGCGACGACTGTAGCGGCGCATCTGCTCTATGATATCGTCCGCAAGCTGCCGGACGGCGCGGAGGTGATGCTGTCGACCGATGCCGACGGTAATATGATGACCGTGATTTCCGGCCGCTCGAACTTCAAGCTGCAGTGCCTGCCGCAATCCGACTTCCCGGAACTGACCGCCGGCGAATTCACGCACACATTCAGGCTGGACTCCGCTGTGCTGCGCCAGCTCATCGACCGCACACAGTTTGCGATTTCGACCGAGGAAACCCGCTACTATCTGAACGGCATCTACATGCACACCGCCGAGCACGAGAACGACATCGTGCTGCGTGCCGTAGCGACAGACGGCCACCGGCTGGCGCGTTGCGAGACGGTCGCACCCAACGGCGCCGAGGCGATGCCGGGGATAATCATCCCGCGCAAAACGGTCGGTGAGCTGCAGAAACTGGTCGACGATCCGGACATCGCGGTGACGATCGAACTGTCCGATTCCAAGATCCGTTTCACGATCGGCGCGGTCGTGCTGACCTCCAAGCTGATCGATGGCACCTTCCCCGACTACCAGCGGGTGATTCCAACCGGCAACGACAAAGACCTGCTGGTCGACCGGCAAAGTTTCGCCGCAGCGGTCGATCGCGTGTCGACCGTGTCCAGCGAACGCGGGCGAGCCGTCAAGCTGTCGCTGTCCAGCGGACAGCTCATGCTCACGGTCAACAATCCGGACTCAGGCTCCGCGACCGAGGAAATCGCCGTCGACTACGAAGCCGACGCGCTGGATATCGGCTTCAACGCACGCTACCTGCTGGATGTCACCAATCAGCTCGGCGGCAGCGACGTGAAATTCACCCTTGCCGACGCCGGCTCGCCGACGCTGATTATCGACACCGCCGACGAGGCTTCGCTCTACGTGCTGATGCCGATGCGGGTTTGATCACCCGGAGCTAAGATAACGCAACGTCCATGCCCCTGGACAGTCACCTTTCTACCCTCAAGCTGGCTGCTTTCCGCAATTACGCCAGCCTGTCATTGTCGCTTGCCGGCCGTCACATCGTGCTGACGGGACCCAACGGGGCCGGCAAGACAAACCTTATGGAAGCAGTGTCACTCTTGTCACCCGGCCGCGGCCTGCGCCGCGCCCAACTCGCCGACGTCGCTACAGCAGGCACGACAGGCGGTTTTGCGGTCAATGCGACGCTTGAACGCGCGGGTGACGGCTTCACGATCGGAACGGGAACCGCCGGAAATGACGGATCGCAGCGCAAGGTCCGCATCAACGGCACAAATGCGAAAACCGCCGACGAACTGCTCGATCTGTGCCGCGTCATCTGGCTGACGCCGGCGACGGATGGCCTGTTCACCGGTCCGGCCGGAGACCGCAGGCGCTTCCTCGACCGGATGGTGCTGGCGATCGATCCGGCGCATGGGCGGCGCGCCGCCGACTATGAAAAGGCGATGCGAAACCGCAACCGGTTACTGGAAGACAACGCCGCCGACGCCTGGCTCGACGCAGCCGAGGCGCAACTGGCCGGCCTCGGTTCGGCGATCATCGCGGCACGGCAGGAACTTGCGGGCCTGTTGGCGGGGATCGTCGCCGCCCGTGAGAGCGACCCCTTTCCAAACGCCGCCTTGTCCGTCGAAGGCGAGTTGGAGCAACAGGCGCGCGACGGCGCGGTGGCCGGCGAGATCGAGGATGCCCTGATTGCGATGCTGCGCGACAATCGAATGCGCGACCGCGCCGCCGGACGGACCCTAATCGGGCCGCATCGCGCCGAGTTCGCCATTCGCCACCGCCAGAAGGACATGCCCGCCGCCCTGTGTTCGACCGGTGAGCAGAAGGCGCTGCTGATCGGCCTCGTATTGGCGCATGCCAATCTGACCCGGACGATTTCCGGCATGGCGCCAATCATGCTGCTCGACGAAATCGCGGCGCATCTAGACCCCGACCGGCGCGCCGCCCTGTTCGACCAGATCGACGCTGTCGGCGGACAGGCCTTCATGACCGGCACCGACCGCAACCTGTTCGAAGCCCTTGGCGCGCGCGCCCAGTTCTTACATGTTGAGGGCGGCAACGTGCGCGAGGACGCGGAAGCAACGGAATGAGCGACGAAACGAAGCTGCAGGCTGGCGAAATCGAGCGATATGCGCGCCATATCGTGCTGCCCGAGGTCGGCGGCCCGGGGCAGCAGAAGATCAAGGCGGCGAAGGTCCTGGTGATTGGCGCCGGCGGTCTCGGCAGTCCGGTGCTGCTCTACCTCGCCGCAGCGGGGGTCGGCACGCTGGGGATCGTTGACGACGACACGGTCAGCCTGTCCAACCTGCAACGCCAGATCTTGCACGCAACGGACGATGTCGGTCGCGCAAAGACGGACAGCGCCGCGGCCGCTCTTGGCAGAACCAACCCGCATGTGACGGTGGCAGCGCACCCGCTGCGCCTGACGGCCGACAACGCCGAAGCGCTGATGCGCGGCTACGACATCGTGGTCGACGGGTCTGACAATTTCGAAACCCGCTATGTGGTCGCGGACACGGCGGAGAAGCTGTCGCTGCCGTTGGTCGCCGGCGCGCTTGGCCGGTTCGACGGGAACCTGACAGTGCTGATGCCGCACGCCACCGACGCGGACGGCAATCCGTTTCCGCGTTTCCGCGACCTGTTTCCCGAGCCGCCACCCGAAGGCACGGTGCCGAGCTGCGCGCAGGCCGGAATCCTCGGCGCTGTTGCAGGTGTGATCGGGACGCTGCAGGCGGTCGAGGTGCTTAAATTGATCACCGGCGCGGGCGAACCGCTGGTTGGGCAGCTGCTGCTCTACGACGCGCTGGCGGCGCGGTTCCAGACCATCCGGTATGGGCGCAGCCTGCGGTAGCAAGATCGATTGCTCGGCATTTGAGCGGACACCGACGGCGGCACCGCTTCATCTTGACCTTCCAGCAACTGTAAGCCTTATCGCACCTTTCGGGGAACTACCGGGCCGACACCATCTGCCCGGTTCAACGAGAAACTGAGTTTAGGGAATCCCGGAATGTCTAGAAATACCGTGTTGTCGGCCTTGGCGGTGATTGTGTTGCTGGCCGCAACATACTTTCTGATCGAGCAGTTAACGGGCGGCGCACCAACCACGGAAACGTCGCTCGAAGAACTCGGGCCACCGCTTGTAAAGATATCGATACCTTCGAGAATGAATAGCCGGGCGCAAGCGGGCCAAGACATTTATGTTGCGAACTGCGCCTACTGCCACGGTGTCAATGCCACCGGACAAGACGGAATCGCGCCGCCGCTGGTGCACATCGTCTACGAGCCCAACCACCATGGCGACGAGTCGTTTCAGCGCGCTGTCGCCCAAGGCGTCCGTCAGCACCATTGGCCATTCGGCGACATGCCACCTGTCGGCGGATTGTCCCGCTATGACGTGACACTCGTAACGGAGTATATCCGGACACTGCAGCGCGCGAACGGCATTCGCTAGCGCAACCGCCCGACAGCGGGAAACACAACTGCGCTTCCTGCTCACACCATCGACGGCAGGACCCGGTTGGGCGGCCGATCGCCATCGGCCATCATGCGAATGTTGATGATGACCTTCTCGCCCATCTCGATGCGGCTTTCGATCGTCGCCGAGCTCATATGCGGCGACAGCACGACCTTGCCGCGCCGCGCGAGATCGCGCAGGCGCGGATTGACCGTCGGTTCGTGCTCGAACACATCGAGACCCGCGCCGGCAATGCGCCCCTGCTCGATCAGGCGGATCAACGCCTCCTCGTCGATCACGTCGCCGCGCGCCGTGTTGACCACATAGGCGGTTGGCTGCATCAGCTGGAGACGGCGCGCCGACAGGAGATGGAATGTCGCCGGCGTCGACGGGCAGTTGACCGAGATAATGTCCATATGGGCGAGCATCTGGTCGAGGCTGTCCCACCAAGTGGCATCGAGTTCTTTTTCGATCGCCTCGGCCATGCGCTGGCGGTTGTGATAGTTGATCGAAATCCCGAAGGCCCGGGCGCGCTGCGCCACCGCCATGCCGACACGCCCCAGGCCAATAATCCCGAGTTTCTTGCCTGAAATGCGCCGCCCGAGCATCCAGGTCGGCGACCAGCCGCTCCAGGGATTCTCACCGGTAAGGATGCCGGCACCTTCGACAAGCCGGCGGGGAACCGCTAGGATCAGCGCCATTGCCATGTCGGCGGTATCCTCGCTCAGGACGCCCGGCGTATTGGTCACGGTGATACCGCGCGCATGCGCTTCCTTCACGTCGATGTTGTCGACGCCATTGCCGAAATTCGCGATCAGTTTCAGTTGCGGTCCAGCCCCGGCGATCAGCTTGTCGTCAATGCGGTCGGTCACGGTGGGCACGAGCACCTCGGCAGACCGCATGGCTTCGGCCAGTTGTCGTTCATTCATCGGTTCGTCCGTCATGTTCAACTGGACGTCGAACAATTCGCGCATACGGTCTTCGACCGGCTCAGGGAGTCTCCGTGTGATGACGACACGCGGTGTACGGCTGAGAGGCATTCGGTCTCCCTGCTCGGCGCGAAAAACCGGCATCACCGGCCGACGCGTTGAGCGCTCATTAACCTAGTTCGGCCAGTATCCAGTCAGGCCAGTTTGTCGTTTCTGTAGCAAGGCGGCAAGGCCATGACAAAGCTTTTCGAATGGCAATGGCGATGCCCGCACGCCAGACACCCCGTGCCGTTCGCTTGAGTCCGGAGTTTGCGTTTCAATGTTCCAGAGAACCGTTTCGTCCTGTTTCCGCAGCCTGTTGGCCGGCGCTGTCGTCATGATCGCGGCCCCCGCTTTCGCCCAGATCACCGGCTCGATCGACACTGGCCCGAGCGGCCTGCCGCTGCCCCGCTTCGTCAGCCTGAAGGCAAAGAAGGTAAACATGCGGATCGGGCCTGGCTCGCAGTATGCGGTTGCTTACCGGTACGTGCGCAGCGGCGTTCCAATGGAGATCATCCAGGAGTTCGACAACTGGCGGCGGGTGCGCGATGCCGATGGCACCACCGGATGGATACACGGGTCGCTGCTGTCAGGAAACCGCACGGCAGTCACCTCACCCTGGCGCCAAGTGATGGGGTCGAAGGATACGGTCACGCTGTTCTCCGAACCGGCCGGTCAAGCCCGGATCATTGCCCATATGGAGCCAGGCGTTGTCGGCGAGATCCGGTCGTGCGACGGGGCCTGGTGCGAGTTCAGCGTCGACCATCAAGGCCGGGCCATGACCGGCTTCGTCAATCAGGCTGAGTTGTGGGGCGCTTATCCGGACGAGATCATCCGCTAACGATCCCGTCGTGGCAGGATCAGGGTTTGCGGCGCAGGCGGATCACGATATCGACATTGGCGATTTCCATCCCTTCCGGCGGCTCTGGGATGTTCTCGACCGAAATGTTGGAAACCGGCACATCGATCAGTTCGCTGTCGTCCTCGACATAGAAGTGATGGTGATCGCTGGTGTTGGTGTCGAAGTAGGTCTTGGACCCCTCGATCGAGAGAATCCGCAGCATCCCTGCCCCAGTGAACTGGTGCAGTGTGTTGTATACGGTCGCGAGCGATACAGGTACGCCGGACGTGACGGCCTCAAGATGCAGTTCCTCGGCAGGCAGGTGCCGGTCGCCCTTGGCGAAAAGCAGTTCGGCCAAGGCCATGCGTTGCCTCGTCGGGCGCAGGCCCGCGCTCTTGAGTTTTTGCCTTATCTCGGCAGACGACTGGACCAACTTTCCCACCGGCAGCATTTCGTATCGACCTTAGCCCGTGCACAGACGCGAATTATCCCTGTCTATTGCACCCGAGTTCATATATTCGCTAAGCCAATTGCAATCAATAGCAGCCGTTTGCCGGCAAGCGGTTGCGGACGGCTCCGCGAAGCGGAGACGGACAAACAGAAGGAATACCCCGGCCGATGTCTGAACAGAAATCGAGCTACACCTACGAGGAATTGCTGACCTGCGCACGCGGCGAGATGTTCGGTCTTGGCAACGCCCAATTACCGGCACCGCCGATGTTGATGTTCGATCGCATTACCGACATCAGCGAGACCGGCGGTGACAACGGCAAGGGCTGCATTCGCGCCGAATTCGACATCAATCCCGATCTCTGGTTTTTTCCGTGCCACTTCATCGGCGATCCGGTCATGCCGGGGTGCCTCGGACTGGACGCGATGTGGCAATTGACCGGTTTCTACCTCGGCTGGCTCGGCGAGCCCGGAAAAGGGCGCGCCATTTCGACCGGCGAGGTCAAATTCACCGGCATGGTGACACCTTCAACCAAGCTGGTCGAATATGGTATCGACTTCAAACGGGTTATGCGTGGGCGCCTGGTACTGGGCATTGCCGACGGCTGGATGAAGGCCGACGGCGAGATCATCTATCAGGCAAAGGACTTGCGTGTCGGCCTGTTTCAGGAAAAAAGCGCCTGACGCTGGCGAAAACGCCACAGCGCCGAACTGACTATCCAGGGAGACCCCAATGAAACGCGCCGTCGTCACCGGTATGGGCATCGTTTCGTCTATCGGAAACAACTCAAACGAGGTCGTCGCTTCCCTGCGCGAGGCGAAGTCGGGCATCGTGCGCGCCGAGCGCTATGGCGAGCTCGGTTTCCGCTGCCAGGTTCATGGCGCGCCGGAGATCGACGTTGAAGCGCTCGTCGACCGGCGCTCGATGCGTTTCCACGGTGGCGGCACCGCCTGGAACCACATCGCGATGGACCAGGCAATTGCCGATGCCGGGTTGGAGGAGAGTGAAATCTCCAACGAACGCACCGGCATCATCATGGGTTCCGGCGGCCCGTCGACGCGGGCTATCGTGGAATCCGCCCAGACCACGCTCGAAAAGGGCCCGAAGCGCGTCGGCCCCTTCGCGGTGCCGAAGGCGATGTGCTCGACAGCCTCGGCGACGCTCGCGACATTCTTCAAGATCAAGGGCGTCAACTACTCGATCTCATCGGCCTGCGCGACATCGAACCACTGCATAGGCAACGCCTGCGAAATGATCCAGCTCGGCAAGCAGGACATCGTCTTTGCCGGGGGTTGCGAAGATCTCGACTGGACGCTGTCGGTGCTGTTCGACGCCATGGGCGCGATGTCGAGCAAGTTCAACGAAACTCCAGCTGTCGCCTCGCGCGCCTTTGACGCCGCGCGCGACGGTTTCGTCATTGCCGGCGGTGCCGGCGTGCTGGTCATCGAAGAACTGGAGCACGCCAAGGCTCGCGGCGCCAAGATCTATGCCGAGATCATCGGATATGGCGCAACGTCCGACGGATACGACATGGTCGCGCCTTCGGGCGAAGGCGGCATCCGCTGCATGCGACAGGCGCTCGCAACCGTGAACGATCCGGTTGACTACATCAATCCGCACGCCACATCGACGCCCGTCGGCGATCGGCAGGAGATCGCCGGCATTCGCGAGGTGTTCGGTGACGATATCCCGCTGATTTCGGCGACCAAGTCGCTGACCGGCCACTCGCTCGGCGCGACCGGTGTACAGGAGGCCATTTATTCGCTGCTCATGATGCAGAACAGTTTCATCTGCGAGAGCGCCCATATCGACGAGGTCGATCCGGAGTTTGCGGATATCCCGATTGTGCGTGAGCGCATCGACGGCCGCGAGATCAACACGGTCCTGTCCAACTCGTTCGGATTCGGCGGCACCAACGCCACCCTGGTTTTCCAGCGGTTCAACGGCTGACCAATCCCCACCGGAGGAAGATGAGCATGAACGCACTGATGGCTGGAAAGCGGGGCCTGATCATGGGCGTCGCCAACGACCATTCGATCGCCTGGGGGATATCCAAGGCCTTGGCAGCGCAGGGCGCAGAGATCGCGCTGACCTATCAGGGCGAGGCGTTCGGCAAGCGCGTGAAACCGCTCGCCGAGGAGATCGGCTGCAAGCTCATGCTGCCTTGCGACGTGGAGGATACCGCGACCACGACCGCGGTTTTCGATACGCTGAAGTCGGAATGGGGCGGTCTGGATTTTCTCGTCCACGCCATCGGCTTCTCGGACCGCGCGCAGCTAAAGGGTCGCTATCTCGACGTCACGACGCGCGAAAATTTCGTGCGCACCATGGTGATTTCCGCCTACTCGTTCACGGAGATCGCCCAGCTTGCCGCGCCGATCGCCAACAAGGGCGCATCGCTGCTCACGCTGACATATGGCGGGTCGATGCGGGTCATGCCCAACTACAACGTGATGGGTATTGCCAAGGCGGCGCTGGAAGCGAGCGTGCGCTACCTAGCGGCCGATTTCGGACCGGACGGTGTGCGGGTAAACGCGATCTCCGCGGGCCCGGTGCGGACGCTTGCCGGCGCTGGGATCGGCGACGCGCGGTCGATGTTCAACTATCAGCAGCGCAACTCGCCGCTCCGGCGGACCGTCGACATCGACGAGATCGGCCAGTCGGCGCTTTACTTGCTGTCGGACATGGGTTCCGGTGTGACCGGCGAGATCCATTATGTCGATTCAGGCTATAATATCGTGTCTATGCCGTCGCTCGACGAGCTAAAAATTCTTGACCAAAAGTAGCCCCGAGAAACCGGTTTTTAGGAAATACCGGTTACGCTAGGCAACTCAAGGGGTTGTTATGGCGTTCGGGTCAGGTCTCAAGCGGTCGGCGTTTTTTCGACTGCTCACAATATTTTCGAGCGGCTTCGGCGCGGCGTCGTTGGCGCTATGGGCGCTGATGCTCAACCAAATCGGTGTCACCGGCGCCGTGGAGATGAACGTCGCGACCTCGGTTGTCGCCGGTCTAGCCGCGCTCGCGGGCGCCGGCTCCGCTCACGCCTATTTCATCGGTTCGGACGATACCTCCAAGATCTATGAGGAAGTGCTCGACCTCGATCCGCTGACTGGGCTGTTGTCGAAGGAAGGCCTTGAGCGGAAGCTGGCCAAAATCGTGCAGGCCGATCCGCCAGAGACTTCGGGATTCGAGCGCTGGCTGCTGATTTCGCTTGAAATCGACGCCTTGCGCGACATCAACGAAATCCATGGCGCGGAAATCGGCGACTCCGTTTTGCGTGTGATCGCCCAGCGCGTTCGCCGGCTCGTTGGCGATCTCGGTCCCGTCTCGCGCATTGCCGGCAGCGAATACGCCTTTGCTGTCAAGTTCAAGCGCGACGATCGCGAGTTGCACGCGGTGATGAACGCCATCATCGACGAGGTCGCCAGACCGGTCTCGATCGACTCGGCGACCGTCGCCGTATTCTGCACGGCCGGCGTGACCCAGATCGTCAGTCAGACGATCGAAATCAACAAGCTCTTGCGGCAGACCAAACTGGCGCGCGCCAACGCGAAAGCCGGCGGTCTTGGAAACTGGGCAACCTACCATCCGGAGATGACGCAGTCCGATCGCTACCGCAAATGGATCGAAACAGAGCTGGTGCAGGCCATCCGCGACAACGACTTCGATCTCGTCTACCAATCGCAGGTGTATTCGGACACGGGCAAGATCGCAGGCTACGAGTCGCTCCTGCGCTGGAAACACCCGACGAAGGGGATCATCCCGCCAATCGAATTCATCGCCGTCGCCGAGCAGTGCGGCCTGATCAACCAGATCGGCAACTGGGTGATCCGGCGAGTTTGCGAGGACGCGCACTTCTTCGACCCGGACGTCAAGATCGCCGTGAACGTCTCGCCCAAGCAGTTGGACAATCCGGAGTTTGTCGACACGCTCGCCTCGATACTGAAGACCTACGATATCAAGCCGAAACGGATCGAGATCGAAATCACAGAGAACGTCCTGATCGGTGATCCGAACAGGGTGCGCAAGCAGTTCGAACGTATCCGGGGACTGGGATGCTCGATCGCCATCGACGATTTCGGCACCGGCTACTCCAATCTGAGCACGCTTTCGGAACTGTCCTTCTGCAAGCTCAAGCTCGACCGCTCCTTCCTGGCGCGCTACGAAGACCGCAACAACAGCGGCCCGCTGATCTCGACGGTCGTCAATCTGGCCCGCGCGCTCGACGTGCAGATTCTCGCCGAGGGCGTCGAAACGAAAGACCAGATCGCGATGTTGAACGCGGCCGGCTGCACGCTGATGCAAGGCTTCGCCTTCGGCAAGCCGTTTACGCTCAACCGCGACGAGGTCTCTGAGGAAGCCGCCGCTTAGAGCGCGCCTGGATCAGACGCTAGCGCACCGCCTCGATAAGCTTGTATCCTTCGGTTTCGGACAAGGGCGTCACGCGCCGGAACGAGCGCGACAGCGTGTCTTCATAAGGCAACTTCCGGTTGGCGACCATCAGAAGGCGACCGCCAGGAAGCAGGGCCGCCGAAGCGGCACGCACGAATGCCTTTCCGATATCCGGTTCGGCGCTGCGGCCGGCATGGAACGGCGGGTTCATCACGATCCAGTCGAATTGACGCGCCACGGGTTCGGCGCGCAGATCCGTCCAGTGTTCGGTAACCGGCAAGGCCGGCGCGACGCGCGCGACATTTCGGCCGGCGGCCTGCAGCGATGGATAGTGGGCCTCAAACAGCGCAAGGCTGTCCGGCAACGCGACTTCGAGCAGCCGGACCGAGAGATAGCCCCAGCCGCAGCCGAAATCGGCAACCTTGCCGGAGATGCGCGGACCGAAGTGCTCGGCCAGCAATTGCGAACCCCGGTCGGGCTTGCCGTGTGAAAACATGCCCGGCCCGGTCTCAAAGCGCCCGTTCACGACAGCGCCCGTTTCCGGAGACGCGGCAAACGCATCGCGCTCCGGCGCGGCAAACCAGAACACCGCCGCATGATGCTTGGCCAACGAGCCTAGAATCTCGACCCGCTCTCCGGCCCATTTGCGCAGGCTACCGATGCCAAGGCTCTTGTCGCCGGACACGGCGACCAAACCGCCGGTTGCGACCGCCGCGCAAGCGCGCGCGATCATCCGGCGGTTTTCATCGCGGTGCTTGCCCGCAAGAACAAGTGCGGCGGCGCATGTGCCGGCTGGACTGCCCAGCACCGGGCTGACCTCAAAGCCCGCCTCGCCCAAGCGGCGAAACTCGGGCCGGTATCCTTGCTCGCACAACAGAGCCGCTTTAAGTGCAGCGTCTAGCTCCCCTGACGGAAGAGCGGCGTTGAAATACGCGAAGTGCTGCCCTTCTGCCGGCGGGTCGATATCGCCGGAAGCAAATGGCAGGAACAATGTCTCGGCGGCACCGGGCATGTCTGGCACTCCCCCATGAAAAAGGCGCGGAGCATGCCGCCCCGCGCCCTGAATTCCGACCTCGCGGAGGGTTTACTCGCCCTTCGGCTCGCGCGGGATCTCTTCGCCGGTTTCCTGATTGACAACCTTCATCGACAGGCGAACCTTGCCGCGTTCGTCGAAGCCCATGAGCTTGACGAACACCTTGTCGCCTTCCTTGACCACATCGGTGGTCTTGGCGACGCGCTCCGGTGCGAGCTGCGAAATGTGAACCAGACCGTCACGCGGACCGAAGAAGTTCACGAAAGCGCCGAAGTCCGCGGTTTTGACAACCGTGCCTTCGTAGATCTCACCGACTTCCGGCTCGGCCACGATGGAGTGGATCCACTTCTTGGCCGCTTCGATCTCCTTGCCGGAGGCCGAAGCGATCCGGACCGTGCCGTCATCCTCGATGTTGATCTTGGCGCCGGTCTGCTCGACGATTTCGCGGATGACCTTGCCGCCGGAACCGATGACGTCACGGATCTTGTCGACCGGGATTTTCATCTGTTCGATGCGCGGCGCATGCTCGCCCAGTTCGGCGCGGCTTTCCGACAGCGCCTTGGCCATCTCGCCGAGAATGTGCAACCGGCCGCCTTTGGCCTGGTCAAGCGCGACCTGCATGATTTCCTCGGTGATGCCCTGGATCTTGATGTCCATCTGCAGCGAGGTGATACCGTTGGCCGATCCGGCGACCTTGAAGTCCATGTCGCCGAGGTGATCCTCGTCGCCGAGAATGTCGGACAGGACGGCGAATTCGTCACCTTCCTTGATCAGGCCCATGGCGATACCGGCCACCGGCGCGCTGAGCGGTACACCGGCGTCCATCAGCGACAGCGAGGTGCCGCAGACCGTGGCCATCGAGGAGGAACCGTTGGACTCGGTGATCTCGGAGACCACGCGCAGCGTGTAAGGGAACTCCTCGGCCGTCGGCAGCATCGGATGAATGGCGCGCCATGCCAGCTTGCCATGACCGATTTCGCGGCGGCCCGGAGACCCGATGCGGCCTGTCTCCCCGACCGAGAACGGCGGGAAGTTGTAGTGCAGCATGAAGGTTTCCTTGTAGGTGCCGGTCAGCGAGTCGACATATTGCTCGTCCTCGCCGGTGCCGAGCGTGGCAACGACGACAGCCTGCGTTTCACCGCGCGTGAACACGGCCGAACCGTGGGTGCGCGGCAGGACGCCGACTTCCGAGACGATCGGACGAACGGTCGACAGATCGCGACCGTCGATACGGGTCTTGGTCTTCAGGATGCTGCCGCGCACGACCTTGGCCTGAAGCGACTTGAAGACGCTGCCAATCTGCTCCGACGTCCAGGCGGCGTCCTCGCCCTCGGCCGGTGCGAAGTGGCCCTTGACCCGGTCCTTGGCGGCGTCGATGGCCGCATAACGGTCCTGCTTGTCGGTGATTGTGTAGGCATTTGCGAGTTCGTCGGAAACCAGGCCGGACATCTCGCTTTCGAGCGCCGCGAGGTCTTCCGGCACGAAATCGCGCGGGTCCTTGGCGGCGACCTCGGCAAGCTTGATAATGGCGTTGATCACCGGCTGGAAACCGCGATGGCCGAACATGACAGCGCCGAGCATGATATCCTCGGGCAGTTCCTTGGCTTCAGATTCGACCATCAGAACTGCGTCGCCGGTACCGGCAACGACCAGGTCGAGCGTGCTCTCGGGCATCTCGTCGACATGTGGGTTGAGCACGTATTCGCCGTTGATGTAGCCGACGCGCGCGCCGCCGATTGGGCCCATGAAGGGAACGCCGGACAGGGTCAGTGCGGCCGAAGCTGCGACCATTGCCAGCACGTCCGGATTGTTCTCAAGGTCGTGCTGCAGCACCGTGATGATGACCTGCGTGTCGCACTTGAAACCATCCGGGAAGAGCGGCCGGATCGGACGGTCGATGAGGCGCGAGACCAGCGTCTCGTTCTCCGACGGACGGCCTTCGCGCTTGAAGAAGCCACCCGGGATCTTGCCGGCGGCGAACGCCTTTTCCTGGTAGTTGACGGTCAGCGGGAAGAAATCCTGGCCGGGCCGCGGCTCCTTGGCGGCGACGATCGTGGCAAGCACGACGCTTTCGCCGTAGGTGGCGATAACCGCACCGTCGGCCTGACGGGCGACCTTGCCGGTTTCCAGAATGAGCGGACGGCCGCCCCATTCGATTTCGACTTTGTGGTGATTGAACATGTCTTGTCCTTGCTGTGCGGAACGCATCCGCGATGTCGAGATCGCGGATGCCCCCTTGACTTCGATTTGAACGAGCCACGGGCAAGACGACTGGATGCTTGGGGCCAATCCTCAAGCAACCGGCAATCCTGCCCCGAAGCTCCCTCGGGTTAGGCGGCGGTACACATTTTGTCCCCGCCGGCCGGGTCCCGTTTCATGCCACCGGGAAAGGCAAGAAGCGGACCGGCTTGGCCGGCCCGCTCCGTTGTCAGCGGCGGATGCCCAGTTCGGAAATCAGCTTCTGATACCGGGCTTCGTCCTTGCGCTTAACGTAATCCAGCAGGCTACGGCGCTGCGACACCATCTTCAGAAGGCCACGACGGGAGTGGTTGTCCTTCTTGTGTCCCTTGAAGTGCTCGGTCAGGTTGGTGATCCGTTCGGTCAGGATCGCCACCTGCACTTCCGGCGAACCTGTGTCGCCGGCCTTTGCCGCGAATTTCTGGATGAGTTCAGCCTTGCGCTCAGGCGTGATCGACATCGGGTTTCCTTTCTTCTAGCGGAGCCGTTGGCTCCAGTCTTGTTGGGTAAGTCGCCCGGCGCCGGGATGTCGTCCAGCGCGGGCCGTTTCATCGCATTTCAGGGAATGCTGGCGCGCATATAGGCGAAGACGGGCCAATTGTCGAGTGGCGCGATACCCAGGCCTAGCGTGCACCGATGATCTTGGTTTCCAGGAAATCCTCGATCCCCCACTTGCCGCCCTCTCGGCCATTGCCCGACTGCTTGTAGCCACCAAACGGATGGCCGGCGCCCAGCCCGCCACCGTTGACGCGCACCATGCCGGCACGCAGCTTGCGCGCCACGCGCTGGCCCTTTTCGGCGTCGCTCGTTGAAAGATAGGCAGCCAGCCCGTATGGCGTGTCGTTGGCGATCTCGACCGCCTCGTCCTCGCCGGCAAACGGGATCATCGCCAACACCGGGCCAAACACTTCTTCGCGGGCAATGGTCATGGTGTTGTTGACATCGGCAAACACGGTCGGCCGGACGAAATAGCCGCGGTTGAAGCCGTCCGGACGGCCCATGCCGCCGGTCACCAGGCGTGCGCCCTCGGCGATGCCGGTTTCGATCAGCCCCTGCACCTTGTCGAATTGCGCCTGCGAGACCAATGGACCGATGTGACCGCCACGCTGCCGCGGATCGCCAACCTTGACGGCCTCAGCCGCTTCTCTGGCGATGTCGACGACCTCATCGTAGACGCTGGATTCGACCAGCATCCGGGTCGGCGCGTTGCACGACTGGCCGGTGTTTTCCATGCAATGGTTGACGCCGCTGCCGACCGAACGCCGCAGATCGGCGTCGGCGAAAATGATGTTTGGCGACTTGCCGCCCAGCTCCAGCGTTACGCGCTTGACGGTATCGGCCGATCCCTTGGTGACCAGCGCGCCGGCGCGGGTCGAGCCGGTGAACGACATCATGTCGATATCCGGATGGTGCGACATCGCCTCTCCGACGCCCGGACCGTTGCCGTTGACCAGGTTGAACACGCCGGTCGGGAAGCCGGCCTCGTCGATGAATTCGGCAAACAGCATGGCCGACAGCGGTGCGATCTCCGACGGCTTGAGAACGCAGGTGCAGCCGGTGAGCAGCGCCGGAATGACCTTTAGCGTGATCTGGTTGATCGGCCAGTTCCACGGCGTGATGAGGCCGCAGACGCCGATCGGCTCGCGCACGATGACCTGGCCCTTGCCGAAGGGTTCCTCCCACTGGAATTTGCGCACCGCATCGAGAAAACCGCCGAGATGCCACGGCCCGCATCCGGCCTGGTCATTGCTGGCCAGATCGATCGGCGCGCCCATTTCCAGCGAGATCGTCTGGCCCAGTTCGCCGATCCTGCGCATCATCACTGCGCCAAGCTTCTCAGCCAATGCAATGCGGGTTTCCAGCGGGGTCGCGGCCCAGCCCGGAAAGGCGCGGCGGGCAGCGGCAACCGCCTTGTCGACATCAGCCTTGGTGCCAAGCGAGATGACGGCGCATGTCTCCTCGGTGGCCGGATCGATGACGTCCAGATCATTGGCCGTTTCCGGTGCGATCCAGGCGCCGTCGATATAGAATTCGCGTTTCTCGATCATGTGGATACTCCCGTCGTCGGATGTGGGCGGTTTTGGCGACCATAAAGGAGCGGACTGTGCACCGCGCGTGAAAAATGCGCCCGCCCAAGTCGGATTTTCTACCGGTTGAAGACGCGGCGCGGCCGGAATTCGCCCTGCGCGATTTCTCCGATGGCGATCAGCCGGCCTTTCTCGAAAGCGCAGGCATCGTCTGCCGGCAATGGCGCATCGCGGCCGCGCAGGATCACCGGGTTGCCAAGGCGGATCCGGTTGGCCTGATCGCCGGACACGACGATCTGCGGATAGCCATGCATCGCCTCGCCGGTGTTTAAAAGAAACGGGTCGAGCACCGCGAAACGCGATTGCATGCGCGCCTCGGTGTCGTCGGCGCTCTCTTCGCCTTCGACCTTTGCGAGCGCGACGGCATCTGCGGCGCCTTCCAACTCTTCCAGCGAAACCGCGTCTTCCTCGTCGAACGGATCGACGACGGTACGGCGCAGTTCGACCACATGGCCATAACAGCCGAGTTCGGCGCCAATGTCGCGGGCCAGCGACCGGACATAGGTGCCCTTGCCACACTCGACCTCGAAAGCCGTGCGGTCGGTGTCGTGCGACACGATCGTCAGGCTGTCGATCTCGACCTCGCGCGCCGGGATGTCGACCGCCTCGCCGTCGCGCGCCAGTTCGTAGGCACGCTCACCGGCGATCTTGATGGCTGAGAATGACGGCGGTTTCTGGCTGATCGTGCCGGTGTAGGCCGGCAGAACGGCTTCGATGTCGGCGCGCGCGGGGCGTGCATCGGAGGTTTTCATCGCCTCGCCCTCGGCATCGTCCGTGGTGGTCTG
Organism: Oricola sp.; assembly: GCF_965230365.1. Classification (GTDB taxonomy): domain Bacteria; phylum Pseudomonadota; class Alphaproteobacteria; order Rhizobiales; family Rhizobiaceae; genus Oricola. Next base: position 161,922 of record NZ_OZ246003.1, read on the forward strand.
AGACCCCCATTTGACGGTAAAGCGATAGACCTTGGTACCATCCATAACATAGGGGACGGTCTTGGTCGCCTCGCCGAGCGCGATCGGCAGGATGCCGGAGGCAAGCGGATCGAGCGTGCCGGCGTGGCCGGCCTTCTCGGCCTTGAACAGCCACTTCAGCTTGGACACCGCTTCGGTGGAGCCCATGCCAAGCGGCTTGTCGAGGATCAGCCAGCCGGAGACCGGACGGCCCTTCTTCTTGCGCTGCCTGGCCATCAATTTTCCCCGTCGTCGTCGTGGTCGAGGTCGCGCGCCACTTCAGGCGAGCGCAACAGTTCGTCGATCTTGGAGAAATTGTCGAAGGAGGTATCTGCGCGAAAACGGAACTGCGGCATGAACTTCATCTGGCGCAAAGCCGGTCCGACGCGGCCGCGAATAAACTTGGCCTCGCGGGCCAGCGCCTTGATCACCGGTTCCATGTCGGTGCGGCCGAGCGCGCCGACATAGACGGTGGCGATCTTCAAGTCCGGCGACATGCGCACTTCGTTGACCGAGAGCACTGCGCCTTCAAGGACGGGATCGCGCAGTTCGCCGCGCTGGATGACTTCGGTCAGGGCGTGACGCACTTGTTCGCCGACACGCAACTGGCGCTGGGACAAACCACTGGATGCGGAAGTTTTTGCCATATCAAGCGCGACGGGACCGGTCTACCGGCCCCGCCCCCAATCCTTGCTGCTGGACGCTTAGAGCGTCCGCGCAATCTCCTCGACGCGGAAGCACTCGATGACGTCGCCGGCGCGAATGTCCTCGTAGTTCTCGAAGGCCATGCCGCATTCCTGACCGACCGGCACTTCGCCGACTTCGTCCTTGAAGCGCTTGAGCGTCTTGAGCTTGCCTTCGTGGATGACGACACTGTCGCGAATGAGGCGCACGCCAGCGCCGCGCTCGACCTTGCCTTCCGTGACCTGACAACCGGCGACCTTGCCGACCTTGGAGATGTTGAACACCTCCTTGATCTCGGCATTGCCGAGGAAGGTTTCGCGGCGCTCCGGCGACAACATGCCCGACATCGCCGCTTTCACGTCATCCAGCAGGTTGTAGATGATGTTGTAGTAGCGGATCTCTACACCAGTCTGTTCGGCGGCATCGCGCGCCTGCTTGTTGGCACGTACGTTGAACGCCATGATCGCAGCATCGGTGGATTCAGCGAGCGATACGTCGGTCTCGGTGATCCCGCCGGCGCCCGAATGCACGATGCGTGCCTGGACCTCGTCGGTGCCGAGCTTGTCCAGCGCTCCGATAATCGCCTCGACCGATCCCTGCACGTCTGCCTTGATGACGAGCGGAAACTCGGCCAACTCATTGTCGCGGGCCTGCGCCATCATCTGCTCGAGCGAACCGCGCGAACCGGCCTGGCGGGCAACCGCTTTCTCGCGGGCGACACGCTGACGATACTCGGATATCTCGCGGGCACGCGCCTCGTTCTCGACCACAGCAACCTTGTCGCCGGCCTGCGGTGTACCGTTGAGACCGAGAATCTCGACAGGAAGCGATGGCTCGGCCTCCTTCAACTGTTGGCCTCGGTCATTGAGGATGGCACGCACGCGGCCCCATTCGTCGCCGGCGACAACGATATCGCCTGTTCTCAGCGTACCGGCCTGAACCAGTACGGTGGCGACAGAACCGCGACCCTTGTCTAGTTTCGCTTCGATCACCACGCCTTCGGCGGTTCGGTCGGGATTGGCCGTCAGTTCGAGCAGTTCGGCCTGCAGCAGGATCGCTTCCAGCACTCCGTCCAGATTGGTGCCCTTGAGCGCGGAAACCTCCACGTCCTGCGTCTCGCCGCCCATCGATTCGACAAACACTTCGTGCTGCAGCAGTTCGGTTCGCACCTTCTGTGGATCAGAATCCGGTTTGTCGACCTTGTTGATCGCCACGATCATGGGCACGCCAGCGGCCTTGATGTGGTTGATGGACTCGATCGTCTGCGGCATGACGCTGTCGTCGGCGGCGACCACCAGGATCGCGATATCCGTCGCCTGGGCGCCGCGTGCACGCATCGACGTGAAGGCGGCGTGGCCGGGCGTATCGAGGAAGGTGATCTTCTGTCCGTCTTTCTCGACCTGATAGGCACCGATATGCTGTGTGATGCCGCCGGCCTCGCCGGAAACAACATTGGCATTGCGGATCGCATCGAGAAGCGACGTCTTGCCGTGGTCGACGTGACCCATGATAGTCACAACCGGCGCGCGCGGCTTCAGGTCTTCAGCCTTGTCCTCAATATCGAAAATGCCTTCCTCGACATCGGCTTCGGTGACGCGCTTGACAGTGTGGCCGAATTCCTCGGCGATCAGTTCGGCCGTGTCGGCATCGATTAGGTCGCCGGGCTTCATCATCTGACCCTGTTTCATCAGGAACTTGACCACATCGACAGCCCGCTCGGCCATGCGTTGCGCAAGTTCCTGAATGGTGATGGTTTCCGGCAGCTGGACCTCGCGCGAAATCTTCTCGCGCGGCTCGCTTCCGGCCATCGAGCGCTTGAATTTCTCCTGACGACGACGCATCGCTGACAAGGAACGCGAACGGCCTTCGCCATCGGCGCCGACATTCGAAAGGGTCAGCTTGCCGCGACGGCGGTCGTCATCGCGCCGGGGTGCCGGGCGCGGCGGCGCGTCGGGACGGCCGCCACCAGCTCGGCGCGGTCCGGTACGGTTGTCCTTCTCCCCCTCGGCAGGGCGTTTGGCCTGCGGCTTGGCAGCGGCCGGATCGGCTACATCGGCCTGCGGCTCCGGCGTTGCCGCGCGCTTGGCGGCTTCGGCTTCGGCGCGTTCGCGGGCTTCCTTTTCGGCTGCCAAACGTTCCTCTTCCTCGCGCTGCCGGCGCTCGGATTCGGCGCGCTCGCGGGCGCGGCGTTCGTCTTCCTCGGCGCGGCGCTTGGCATCTTCGGCGGCGCGGACCCGGTCTTCGGCTTCACGCGCCTTGGCGCCCTCGAGCGCACGGCGACGCGCCTCGATCTCGTTGTCGGAAAGCTGGTTCAACACGACGCCGCGGCCCGATGAGCCGCGCGACTGGCTAGCGGGCGCCGGTTTCTTTGCGGCAGGCTTCTCCGCTGGCGCGGGCGTTTCCGCCGCTGGCGCGGTACGCGGCTTCACACCGGCCGCAATCGATCCCGCAGCCGGCTTTTCGTCCGGGCGGGTGAATTTGCGCTTGCGCGTTTCGACGACAACGGACTTCGTGCGACCATGGCTGAAGTTCTGCCTGACGGTGCCCTTGTCACCGCCAGTGCGTTTCAGCGTCAGCGTGCGTTTGCTGTCGGCACCGGTTTTTTTGTCGTCAGACGTGGTATCGCTCATTCCGTGTTCTTTTCCTTCGCGGCCCGGTTTCGTGCGCCGCTTTTCGCCTTGATATCCGGTCCCGGTGTACGAAACCGGTTCAGGAGTTCGAGCTGCCGCATGGCGGCCCGTCCAGGCTGCCCGTCAAGTATGGCAGCATGTATCACATTTCCCGCACCCAATGCCAAATCCAATTCGCCTTCGCGAAAGGATTCGAATGCGGGGATTACCGGCCCGTCCATCCGTTCGACAAACGTCCGGGCCTGACTGATCTTGCGCACCCCGTCCGGGGCGGCGGCGGGATCGTGCAACACTGCGATAGCCGCACCGTTTCGCACGGATTTGTCCACCTGGGCGGCGCCGGTCACGACCGCGCCCGCCTTGCGGGCAAGCCCTAGCTGTCCAAGCGCCCTCTTGGCAAGCAATTCCTCGACAAGAACGCCGAGATCCGGCGCGGCGGCAACCTCTTGGCGGAGCGCCCGCCCGAACAGCTTGCGGCCAACCGCCCTGTCCACATAGTCACGATGGGCCGAAATCCAACAGCCGCGTCCCGGCAGTTTGTGTTTCAGATCGGGAACGACTGTCCCGTCAGGCCCGGCCACAAAGCGGATCATGCGATCCGGCGCGCCCGCGACACCGCTGACGATGCAGGTTCGATCGTTCATATCGTCTTTCCCGCCCGCATGCATGCCGCAAGTCCGCCGAACCGCTCCGCTCGCCCATCGCCCTGGCCTTAGACCGCGGCGCCGGCTTCGTCGGCCGGCGCTTCGGCTTCGTCGGCCGGAGCTTCGACTTCCTCGCCCTCGGCCGGTTCCTCGTCGGCGCGCAGATCTTCTTCGGTAATCCAGCCAACCGACAGACGCGCCGCCACAACCATCTCCTCGGCTTCGGCCCGGCTGACGCCGAAGGGCGTAAACAGCCCGTCGAAGACTCTGGTCTCGCCGTCCTTGCGCTCGCGCCAACCGACAAGATCGTCAGCCGCGCAGCCGGCAAAGTCTTCCATCGTCTTGACGCCGTCCTCGCCGAGCGCGACCATCATTGCCGTGGTGATGCCGGGAACCTCGCGGATTTCATCGGCAACGCCAAGGCTGCGGCGCTTCTCGTCGTTCTCCGCCTCGATACGCTCGATATGCTCGCGCGCCCGGGTCTGGATCTCGGCAGCCGTCTCCTCGTCGAAGCCTTCGATGGACGAGACTTCCTCGGGTTCGACATAGGCGACTTCCTCGATGGAGGTGAAGCCTTCGGAGGCCAGCACCTGGCCGACCATTTCGTCGACATCGAGCGCATCCATGAAGAGGTTCGAGCGCTCCACGAATTCCTTCTGGCGACGCGCCGATTCCTCGTCCTCGGTCAGGATGTCGATGTCCCAGCCGGTCAGCTGCGATGCCAGGCGTACATTCTGACCGCGCCGCCCGATGGCCAGCGAAAGCTGTTCGTCCGGCACGACGACCTCGATGCGCTCCGCGTCCTCGTCGAGCACCACCTTGGCGACTTCCGCCGGCTGCAAGGCGTTGACGATGAAGGAAGCCGCATCCGGCTGCCAAGGAATGATATCGATCTTCTCGCCCTGCAGTTCGCCGACGACGGCCTGCACGCGCGAGCCGCGCATACCGACACAGGCACCGACCGGATCGATGGCCGAATCGCGGCTGACGACGGCAATCTTGGCGCGCGAACCGGGGTCGCGGGCGACCGACTTGATCTCGATGATGCCGTCATAGATTTCCGGCACTTCCATCTGGAACAGCTTCGCCATGAACTGCGGATGGGTGCGCGACAGAAAGATCTGCGGGCCGCGCTGCTCACGCCGCACATCGTAGACATAGGCCCGGATGCGGTCGCCATAGCGGTAGTTCTCGCGCGGGATCAGTTCGTCACGGCGCACGATCGCCTCGGCGCGGCCGAGGTCGACAATGACGTTGCCGTATTCGACGCGCTTGACCGAGCCGTTGACGATCTCGCCGACACGGTCCTTGAACTCCTCGTACTGGTTGTCGCGCTCGGCCTCACGGACCTTCTGCACGATGACCTGCTTGGCCGACTGGGCGGCGATACGGCCGAAATCGAGTGGCGGCAGCTGCTCGGCGATGAAGTCGCCGGGCTGGGCGTCCGGGTTGCGGTCGCGCGCCTGTTCGATGGAGATCTGGATCGTCGGGTCCTCGACAACCTCCGAGACTTCCAGCAACCGCTGGAGTTTGATCTCGCCGGTCTTGGTGTTGATGTCGGCGCGGATGTTGGTTTCCTGACCGTAGCGGGACTTGGCCGCTTTCTGAATGGCGTCGGCCATGGCGCCGATCACGATATCCTTGTCGATCAGCTTCTCGCGGGCCACCGCGTCGGCGATCTGCAAGAGTTCCAGCCTGTTTGCACTGACTGCCATGTCGTGTTCTCCTTTAAGGCTCTCCGGCCTCCGCATCGTCGGATGCGGTGTCATCGTCGTTCTCGAAAGTCTCCAATCCGCGCGCCTGGCGCGCCGCCTTGTCGGCTTGCAGCGCAGTGCGGATCAATTCGTCGGTCAGGATCAGGCGGGCATCGGCGATCGCGTCGAGCGGCACCTCGGCGACCATCGCCTCGCCGAAATTCGCTTTGTCGGCTTCAATCGTGACGGTCTCGCCCGACAGGTCGACAATCGTACCGCGGAACCGCTTGCGCCCGTCCACCATGACCGAAGTCTCGATCTTGGCGAGTTGACCGCGCCACTTGGCGAAATCCGACAGGCGCACCAGCGGCCGGTCGATGCCCGGCGAGGATACCTCCAGATGATAGGCGCGGTCGATCGGATCTTCGACGTCGAGCAGCGGCGACAGCATGCGGCTGACTTCCTCGCAGTCCTCGACCGTCATGGTGCCGTCGGCACGCTCAGCCATGATCTGCAGGGTCAGGCCGTTCATGCCTGACAGGCGCACCCGCACCAGACGGTAACCGGCGGAGTTGATCACCGGTTCGATGATCGACGCTACGCGTGCATCGACACCGGTTTCGCGCACGATGCGCGGCTCGTCGTTTTCGATCGGTGCCGGCCTGCTGTCCGAATTCACCCGCTTATCCTAACCTGAAAACAAAAAGAGCGGGTCCTTGCGGGCCCACCCTTGTTCGTTCGACCAAGAATTTGAACCCCATATACGCCGACAACGGCGCATGCGCAAGGGCCCGGCGACTGCGCGGTCGGCGTCAGCGCCGCCGAAACCGCAGATAGGCCGGTGTGCGCCCCTCGCGCAGAGCCTTGGCCTCGTAGCGCGTGCCCGGCCAGTTGTTGTAGGGCTCGTGCCAGTCGGCGGCGCTTGTCGCCGGCCAGTCGAAGGCCGAGTGCGCGTGAATGTGCTGAAGCGTCCAATTAACATAGGTGTCGATGTCAGAAGCGAAGCGGAAAGACGCGCCCGGTTTCATGACCCGAGCAAACCTGTCGAGATTGACGGCGCTGACGAAACGGCGCTTCCAGTGACGCTTTTTCGGCCAGGGATCCGGATAAAGCAGGTCGATCCCGTCGAGGCAGGCGTCAGGCAGCCAGTCAAGCAATTGTGTGGCATCGTCGTCGTAGACGCGGACATTCGACACACCTGCCTCGGCTGCGCCGGCGGCGAACTTGGCCATCGAATTGACGAAGGGCTCGACACCAATGAAACCTGTTTCGGGGTGTTCGCGCGCACGATGCAGCAGATGTTCGCCGCCACCGAAACCGATCTCAAGCACGATCCGGAGGGGGGCATGGGCAAACAGCCCGGCCATGTCGGCGGGCGGGTTGCCGGAAAGATCGATCTTGATGCCCGGTAGCCAGTCGGCGAGCAGTTCGGCCTGGCGCGGACGCAGGGATTTGCCGCGGCGGCGACCGAAGAAAGCCTCGGTCGCACGCGTCGGCCGTTCGTCGCCCGACATGAACCAGCTCAGGCGGCCTTGATCGCCGCTTTCAAGGGTTTGACCAGATCGGTCTTCTCCCACGAAAACGAACCATCGCGGCCGGCCTTGCGACCGAAATGGCCGTAGGCGGCGGTCTTGGCGTAGATCGGCTTGTTGAGGTTGAGGTGATTGCGGATACCGGTCGGCGACAGGTCCATGACCTCGCGCAGCGCCGTTTCGATCACCGCCTCATCGACGCTGCCGGTGCCATAGGTATCGACATAGACCGACAGCGGCTGCGCTACGCCGATCGCATAGGACAACTGAATGGAGCAGCGGTCGGCGATGCCGGCGGCGACGATGTTCTTGGCGAGATAGCGGGCGGCGTAAGCGGCCGACCGGTCGACCTTGGTCGTGTCCTTGCCGGAAAACGCGCCACCGCCATGCGGCGCGGCGCCACCATAGGTGTCGACGATGATCTTGCGGCCGGTCAGCCCGGCGTCGCCATCCGGCCCACCGATAACGAACTTGCCGGTCGGGTTGATGTACCAGTCGCAATCGGCGGCAATTGGCAGGTCGCCGAGGGCTTCGCGGATATAGGGCTCGACGACCGCGCGCACCTTGTCGGAATCCCAGCTTGCGTCGAGATGCTGCGTCGACAGGACGATGCTGGTCACTTCGGAAGGCATGCCGCCCTTGTAACGAACGGTCACCTGCGATTTTGCGTCCGGGCCGAGCTTGGCGGCATCGCCTTCGCCGGCCTTGCGGGCAGTGGCGAGCACTTCGAGAATCTTGTGCGCATAGTAGATCGGGGCGGGCATGAGATCGGGGGTTTCGCGGCATGCATAGCCGAACATGATGCCCTGGTCTCCCGCGCCTTCCTCGCCCTGGCGGTCGGCAGCGTTGTCAACACCCTGCGCGATATGGGCCGATTGGCCGTGCAGCAGCACATCGATCTTGCAGGTTTTCCAGTGGAACCCGTCCTGCTCATACCCGATGTCACGGATGGCGCGGCGCGCTGCCGAACGGAACCGGCCGGGAGCGATGACCGGGTGATCGGCCGCGTCCATCAACACATTGCCGGCCTTGTCCTTCTTGAAGAATGTTTCCGGGACCCGAACCTCGCCGGCAATGACCACCTTGTTCGTGGTTGTCAGCGTCTCGCATGCGACGCGTACCGCCTTCATGTCCATTCCGGTCTTGCGCGCCTCGCGGTAGATCATGTCGACGATTTCGTCGGAGATGCGGTCGCAAACCTTGTCCGGATGGCCTTCGGAAACCGATTCGCTGGTAAAAAGGTAGTCCTGTCGTGTCATGAAGATTGTCCCGGTCGGATATGCCACGACCGCCGGGCGGCGGTCGGAATCGTGCATTCGTTAGGAAAATCGGCATGTCCGGTCAAGGAAATTCGCGAATTCGCTTAAAGATATAAGGATAAGTGCATATCCGCTGACCCCGGCAGATTCGCCCGGTCATTCTTCGCGGTTGCCGTCTTCGGCCAACGCCTTGACGAGTTCGATAACCCGGCGTCGAACCTTCTGATCGGGAATCTTCATGAACGCCCGGTTGAGTTGCATGCCCTCGGCGCTCGACAGGAAGTTCACCACGTAAGCCGAACCCGTCTCCTGCATTCCGTCAACGCCGCTGGTCTCGCCAGGCACGTCCTCGAAGAAGAAAGCGACCGGCACTCCGAGAATCGCGGCGATGTTCTGCAATCGGCTCGCGCCGACGCGGTTGGTGCCCTTCTCGTACTTCTGCACCTGCTGAAATGTGATGCCGAGGGCTTCGCCGAGTTTTTCCTGGCTCATGCCGAGCATCGTCCTGCGCAAGCGGATACGGCTGCCAACATGGACGTCGATCGGATTGGGTTGCTTTTTGCTCATAGTCTTGAATTGTCCTGCCGGTCTCAGTCCAACCTGTGCGGCATTGTTCGTCGCAATATCAGGACATCACCACCACGACCGGGGCATAGTATCAGGTGGCAACGTCGCTCTCAAAACCATCAGTAGACGACGGTTTGCAGACCGTTGCTTGAATTAGTGCATTTTTAGGCGTTTTCCACCGAAAACCCGGCCATACAAAGCCGCCGCAAACAGCCCCGCAATTAGTAAGAGGAAAATGACGCGGCCATGCCGCTGGTATGGCGTAGCGGCAAGTGCCTCGGGAACCGCGGCCTCGATCGCGCCATGCGGACCATAACCCAGGGCTGCGAGTTGCCGGCCGTAGCCGTCATAGATCGCCGACACCCCGTTATTGGCGGCACGCACCAGGGGAAAGCCATTTTCCACGGCGCGAATTCGCGCTTGGTGCGCGTGTTGGTAGGGCCCGGGGGTGTTGCCGTACCACGCATCGTTGGTGACATTGACCATCACGTCGGGCGGCTCACCAGCGGCGGCCGTCTCGCCAGGAAAAATCGCCTCATAGCAGATCGAGGGCAACACCGATAATCCACCCGGCAGGTCGATCGTGCGCCGGTTCTCGGCAGCCGAATATCCGCGGTCGGCGGCAGCGACGGCCGTGATACCGGCCCGGCGAAATGTCTCGGCAAACGGTAGATACTCGCCGAAGGGCACGAGGTGTTTCTTGTCAGCGGCAGCGACAATCACACCGTCGCCATCGATCGCGAAGATGGAGTTGAAGTAGGTGGTCCCGCCGTCGGACGAGCCGGCGGCGCTGGCCCGCACCGCGCCGGCCAGCAGGACCTGATGCGGCTGGAGCGCCTGCGCAAGCCTGGCGACGGCTGCCGATTCTTCGGTCAGGATGAACGGGATCGACGTTTCCGGCCAGACGACAATATCCGGCGTGGCACCGTCGCCACTCTTGTGGATGGTCAGATCGAGCAGCGTCTCGAATATCTCGGCACTCGACGCCGGATCGAGTTTCTTCGACTGATCGATCGCCGGCTGGACAACGCGGATTAGCGGGCCCGATGCCTGTTGGTGCCCCGCTTCGCTCAGTCGCCACAACCCGTAGCCCGTATGCCCGCCGATCAACCCGGCCATCAGCACTGCGGCAATCACTGCCTGCGGCCGGGCCTGGGCGACGAGCGCGGGGAGGCAGAACGCGAAGACGGCGATAGCATTCATGCCGAATATCCCGACCAAAGATGCCGACTGCATCAATGCGGGAACCGGCATTGCCGCATAACCAATGGCGTTCCACGGGAAGCCTGTCAGCACAAAGCTGCGCAGCCACTCAGCGACCCCGAAGGCGAATGCCAACGCGGCGATGCGACCAACACCATCCGACCAGAGCGTGCGTGCCAGAACCGCAGCGAAGCCGTAGAACAGCGCCAGAAGGGCCGGAAGCGCGATGACCGCCAGCGGCCAGGCCCACAGGAACTCCTCGGCCTCGACAAACAGCGCGTTGCCGATCCACCAGAGGCCCGCGACAAAGTAACCGAAGCCAAACGCGAAACCAATGACGAAGGCTGGACGCGAACGCACCAACCAGGACGGCGAAGGGCGCGTCAACGCCCCGTCCAGCATCCAGACGAGGACCGGAAAGGTCAGAAAGCAGATTGCAAAGATGTGAAACGGCGCCTGGGCCAACACCGTTACCGCGCCACACAGAAAGGCGAGGCCCGCGCGCCGCCAGCCAGACAAAAGCGTTATGCTATTGGCCAGCCTCTCCATTCAGCGATCCCGGGGCGAATCAGTCATCCAGACCGGGTCTAGAGACTTTCACTTGCAAAGGGAATCGCCAATTGGCGCGCTTGCCTGTCACGACGCCCTCAGGAGTTTCATTGTCAGGATTGAGCCGCAGGTTGCGCAGAACTTTCTTCGACTTCCGGCTTGGTGGCCGGCTCCTCGCGCGGCGCTTCGCGGCCGACGGGTTCGCGGCGGACCGGCCGCCGTTTGGCGCGCACGATCTTCACCCGCTTGATGCGGCGGGGATCGGCCTCGGTGACTTCGATCTCGTAGCCGGCGAACGAGGCGATAACCTCGCCGCGCACCGGCACACGGCCAAGCAGCGAGAAAATCAGGCCGCCGATCGTGTCGACGTCATCGTCCTCCAGACGTGCGGCTTCCACGAACTCCTGGCCGAGCGTTTCGCCCAGGTCCTCCAGATACACGCGCGCATCGGCGACGACCGTGCCGTTCGGGCTCTTCTCGAACAGCAGTTCTTCGTCGTCATGCTCGTCCTCGATGTCGCCGACCACCATCTCAACGATGTCTTCGAGCGAGACGAGGCCGTCCGTTCCGCCATATTCGTCGATGACCAGCGCCATCTGGATGCGCTGCGCCTGCATGCGCGCCATCAAATCGGCGGCAAGCATGGATGGCGGCACGAACAGGACATCGCGCGCGAGCTTCAGTTCGGCGATCGTGCGGCCGAGATCGACCTTGCCGAGGTCAAGGAGGTTGCCGCTGTTGTGGCCGGGCGGCGGCGTGCCGTTGCCGCGGCGCGGCCGGCGCTTCTCCGACGCGATCTTGGTGATTGCGGCAACCACATCGCGGATGTGGACCATGCCGCGCGGATCGTCGAGCGTCTCGTCATAGACCGGCATGCGGCTGTGACCGGAGCTTTCGAACAGCTTGAGCAGTTCGCCCAGCGTCGTCTTCTGGTCGACCGCATCGACCTCGGCGCGCGGGATCATAACGTCATCGACCCGGACCTCGCGCAGCCGCAGGATGTTGTGCAGCATGGCGCGTTCTTCGGGCGTGATCGTCTGGTCGCCACCGATGTCAGCAGCAAGCGCGTCCTGCAAGCTCTCGCGCATGTTGGAGGAAGCCGACTGCGGCCGGAAGAGATAAATCAGCCTTTGCAGGAAACCGGGCTGCCCGCGCGATTTGCCACTGTCCGCCGAGGGACTTCGCGGCTCGGTATCGCTGTCGCCGGATTCATCCGCCGGCGCGGTATTGCTGTTCTCGTTGGTCATCGAAGTTCAAGTGTCTCAGGTTCACGCAGAATACGGATCGGATACGCCGATGTCAGCAAGAATTGCCGTTTCGAGCGTTTCCATTTCATCCGCATCCTCGTCGGTGAGGTGGTCGTAGCCGAAAAGATGAAGAAGACCATGAACAATCATGTGCCGAAGATGGTCTTCGAAAGACTTGTCTTCAAGAGCCGCCTCCGCAACAACCGTCTGAAAGGCAACGACGATATCGCCCAGGACCGGCCCCGGCGCGTCGCCAGGCGAGAGCGCGGCGGCGGGAAACGACAGCACATTCGTCGGTCTATCCTTATCGCGCCATTGCGCGTTGAGCCGCTGCATCGCCGCGTCGTCGGTCAGGAGCACGCTCAACTCGCTGTCGGCGGCGGCCGCGCCGAGACGGCCGACGGCGGCATCGACCGACTGGCGGATCAGTGCCGAAACAGCCTCGGCATCGCCCCAGCCTCCGGCTTCGACGGACAGGTCGATCTCGATTGTCACGGTCAGGTTTGCTTGTCGTAGGCGGACACGATGCGCGCGACGAGCGCATGGCGCACCACATCGGCCTCACCGAAACGCACGGTGACGATGCCGTCGACACCGCGCAGCACCTGCAGCGCCTCGACAAGGCCGGACTTGGCGCCCGGCGGCAGATCGATCTGCGACGGATCGCCGGTGACGATCATGTGCGAGTTCTCGCCCAAACGGGTGAGAAACATCTTCATCTGCATCGTCGTGGTGTTCTGCGCCTCGTCGAGGATCACTGCCGAATTGGCCAGCGTACGTCCGCGCATGAAGGCGAGCGGCGCGACTTCGATCACGCCGGCGGTCAGGGCGCGTTCGACCTTTTCGGCCGGGATCATGTCGTAAAGCGCGTCATAGAGCGGCCGCAGATAGGGATCGACCTTTTCCTTCATGTCGCCGGGCAGGAAACCGAGCCGCTCGCCGGCCTCGACGGCCGGGCGCGACAGAATGATGCGCTCGACAGCGCCCCGCTCCAGCAGCATCGCAGCATGGGCGACGGCGAGATAGGTCTTGCCGGTTCCGGCCGGCCCCACGCCGAACACCAGTTCCGACCGGTCGAGCGCGCGGATATAGGCGTCCTGGTTGGGCGTGCGCGCAAACACCGTCTTCTTGCGGGTCGCGATCTGCGCGGCGGCCAGCTTGGCAGGATTGTTCATCGTCGGCAGCGACAACTGGTCGTCGGCGGCGACCGCCAGACGCAACGCGCCATCGACATCGTTGGTGTCGGGCTCTTCACCGCCGGCTGTCAACCGGTCATAGAGGTAATCGAGGGCGCGCCGCGCCTGCTCGGTCGCCGCCGGTTCACCGCGGATTGTGATCTGGTTGCCCTTGGAACGAACATCGACGCCAAGGCGCTGCTCGATAAGGGCTAAATTCTGGTCGAACTGGCCATAGAGCGCTCGGGCGTGCTCGTTGTTGTCAAAACTCAGGACGATATGCGCCAGATCGGAGGCGCCGGAGACGGTCTGGGTCACATTGGCTTTCGCGTTCAAGCCGGTGGTTCCACTTCCCTTTGGTCCGCAATCAGGCTGTTTGCTGAAGCCCTGTTGATTCGCACATCCACAATGTCGCCGATTTTTCCGACAGTTTCATCACAAACCACAGGCTGAAGCCACGGCGACCGTCCGACAAGCTGGCCTTGCTCGCGGCCCGGCTTCTCAAGAAGCACGGAAATCGTCCGGCCGGCAAGCGCTGTCATGAATGCGGCCTGCTGCTCCAGCAACAGCGCCTGCAGGCGTTGCAGACGCGCGTCCTTGACGGGCTCGGCGACCTGGTCGCCAAGATCGGCGCCGGGCGTGCCGGGACGCGGCGAGTATTTGAACGAGAAAGCCTGGGCATATCCGACATCGCGGATCAGCCGCATCGTGTCCTCGAAATCGGCGTCCGTTTCGCCCGGAAAGCCGACAATGAAATCGCCGGACAGCGCAATATCGGGTCGCGCGTCGCGGATGCGGTCGATCAGCTTGCGGTATTCGTCGGCGGTGTGGCGGCGGTTCATCGCCTTGAGGATGCGATCGGAGCCCGCCTGCACAGGGAGGTGCAGATAAGGCATCAGGCAATCGAGATCGCGATGCGCCGCAATCAGCGCGTCATCCATGTCGCGCGGATGACTGGTCGTGTAGCGCAAACGCGCAAGACCATCGATGCGCGCCAGTTTGTGCAGCAGGCGGCCCAATCCCCATTCCGAACCGTCCGGCCCCTCGCCATGCCACGCATTGACGTTCTGGCCAAGGAGCGTGATCTCGCGCACACCGGCCGCAACCAGCGCGCGGGCTTCGGTGACGATCTGGGCAACCGAACGCGAAACCTCGGCACCGCGCGTATAGGGAACGACACAGAAAGTGCAGAACTTGTCGCAACCTTCCTGCACCGTCAGGAATGCGGTCACGCCGCGCGAGCGCACCTGCCGCTCATCGCGGGCGGGCAGATGCTCGAATTTGTCCTCGACCGCATAGTCGGTTTCGACGACCTTCTCGCCGTCGCGCGCGCGGCCGACGACCTGCGGCAGCCGATGATAGGTTTGCGGACCGATGACGAAATCGACCACCGGCGCGCGGCGGATGATCTCCTCGCCTTCCGCCTGTGCGACACATCCGGCAACGCCAATGATCAGATCGGACCCGGCCGCGCGGCGCCGGTCACGCAGATTGCGCAGCCGGCCAAGCTCCGAATAGACCTTCTCGGCCGCCTTCTCGCGGATATGGCAGGTGTTCAGAAGCACCATGTCGGCATCGTCCGGCGTCGCCGTTTCGACATAGCCGTCGGCACCCAGCGCATCAGCCATGCGCTGGCTGTCATAGACATTCATCTGGCAGCCATAGGTCTTGACGAAAACCCTGCGGGTATTCATCTCGGCCGCTGCGTCCGGGGTCACGATATCGGCAGTTTCGCTCATGGCGCGGCTGTTTAGACCTTTTCGGTCTCGCTTGGAAGCGTTGTTCGTCCAAGCAGCGAGGCCGAAACCATTTCGCGGACCGCCGCCTCGCAGACGGCTGCCAAGCGCTTACGGTCGGCGCTCTCCCCGGCGGCGAGCGGTTCGCCGAACACAACCGTCACGCCAACATGTCCCTGGGCCGCAAGCTGTAGCAGATGCGGCGCGAGCGGAGTATCGCCGGGCCATGCGGCGACCGGACGGTCGTAACGCCCCATCGGGATGCCATGGATGTCGCGATAGACAATGGCAACCGGCTGGACCAGCAACGCGTCCTCGCCGGA
Organism: Oricola sp.; assembly: GCF_965230365.1. GTDB lineage: Bacteria > Pseudomonadota > Alphaproteobacteria > Rhizobiales > Rhizobiaceae > Oricola. Next base: position 177,183 of record NZ_OZ246003.1, read on the forward strand.
AGAACCGGCGGCGCCGAACAGCGCCGACTTGAACGGCAGGACGAAATTTCCGTCGGATGTCGTCCCTTCGGGAAACAGCACGATGGCGTCGCCCTCAGCCAGGCGGCTGCGGATGCTGCCAGCCTGCTGCCCGGCTTGCCGACGCGCGCCGCGTGAGACGAACACGGTTTCCTGCAGGCGTGCCAGAAGCGCGATTCCAGTCCAGCCGGCGACTTCGGACTTGGCGACGAACGACACCGGCGCGGCCGCGCCAAGCACGGGGATGTCCAGCCATGACGCGTGATTGGCAGCCAGCAGCGCGCCGGTGTGACCGGATGCGGCGGGCGTGCCGATAACGGTGACCCGAACGCCGAGCAGGCGAAGAAAGAGGCGATGCCAGAGATGCGGAAGCCGGCGCCTGAGCGGATACCGGAACCTGATGGCGATCCACTGGACCGGCAAGAGCAGCGCGGTCAGCGGCACGACAACAGCGAGGATGAGCGCCAGGCGCGCACGTCCGCCCAATCGGTCAGTCCGTTTCCCGGTCCGTGTCGTCCAGCGGCACTGCATAGAGCTCCAGCCGGTGATCGACGATCCGGTAGCCCAGTTCGTGGGCGATCTCTTCCTGCAACGCCTCGATGCGGGCATTGCGGAATTCGATGACCCGGCCGGACTTCACGTCGATCAGATGATCGTGATGCTCGTCCGGCAGCGGTTCGTAACGGGCGCGCCCGTCGCGGAAATCGTGCTTCTCGATGATCTCCAGATCCTCGAACAGCTTGAGCGTCCGGTAGACCGTGGAAATGGAGATGTTGGAATCAATTGCCGAGGCGCGGCGGTACAATTCCTCGACATCGGGATGATCTTGCGCATCTTGCAGAACCTGCGCGATGATACGCCGCTGCCCGGTCATGCGCATGCCACGCTCGACGCAGAGTTCCATCAGTGACTTGTCGGCTTGCGCGTTCACCACTGCCCCAAGATAAGACCGGATTGAAGTTGCACGCACCTAACGAAGATCGCGGCGCATGACAAGCGCAGACGACCGCTGCCCCGCACTGTCACGATAGTAGTCGGGGCGACCGCCGACCTGGATGAAACCCAGTTTTCGATACAGCCGGACCGCCGGATTGTTGTTCTCGTCGACCTCCAGAAACACCGATTCCGTGCGGTCGCCATGCGCCCGCGCCAGAACCTTGTCCATGAGCCTGCGGCCGATACCCCGGCCCTGCCAGCGCGGCGCGACGGCGATCGTCAGGATTTCTGCCTCGTCGGCGGCGGCACGAACGAGGACGAAACCGAGAATGTCGGTCTTGCCCCAACGCAACTCGCGCGCCGTGAACCCGTAAACGGTCTTCTGGTCGAGCAAATCGTCGAATTCGCCATCGGTCCACGGTCGCGTAAAGGAAAACGCGTGCAGTTCGGCCATCCGGCGCGTGTGGTTGCGTTCGGCCTTGTCGACGACGACATCGAGCGGCCAGATTCGGTCGAATGGCCAGATCATGCGCGCGTCCGGGACTGTTCGCCGGCGCGCGGCAAAGCAAAGCCATGCTGCGGCTTCGCATCGGCGCCGCGCAAATATAGCGGCACCGGCTGCCGATCCGAGCGGGCGCCGAGAATGGCGATCGCGCCGATGGAGCCGGTGGCGCGGGCGAGCACGGCCTGCACCGGGCGGCTCATCTGCGCAGCGATCTCGGCGGCCGCATTGCCGGCGAGCAGTTCAACGTCTTCCGGCACGGCTCGCATCGCACCGTCCTCGTCGACCGCCGCAGCTTGTGAAACGGCCTCGCCGCCGGCACCGAATGACTGCATGAAGACCTGGCCGCGCCCGCCGCGAACCGCGACTGTGACCGCCCCCTTTGCCTCCATGGCGCGGACATCGTGATGCAGCGCCTCAAGCGTGGTGACGCCGGCGACCGGCACGCCAAGCGCCAGGCCGAACCCGCGGGCTGCCGCAACGCCGACCCGGATGCCGGTAAACGAGCCGGGACCGACCGCCACCGCGATTTTTGCGATATCGTCGAAGGACTTGCCGGACGACTGCAAGACAGTCCCGACCACGTCGATCAACTGCTCGGCATGGCCACGGCCGATATCGCGTTCCTCGGCCGCAAGCATGCCGCCCGTCTCGCTGTCATGCAGGCAGGCGGAGCAGAAGTTGGCGGCTGTGTCGATGGCGAGCGTCAGCATCCGGACTGATTATTCAAACGCCGATGCGTCGGCAAGCATGCTTTCGGAGGGTGCATTGCCGGTTCAGAGCCGCGCGGCGAGCACCTGTCGCGCGCCGAGCGGACTCGAGCCGAAAAGCACCGCCTGCCCCGCGACCAGATCGTCGATATCGACGGGTTCGGGCCCGTAGTTGAAGATGTAGCGCACATCGCCATTGTCGCGGATGCGGATATCGCGATGCAGATCATGCGTCTCGATACCGGCCTGGGCGGCGATGTCTCGCATCACGGCAAGCGCCAATTCCTCGTCCGGCCGCCCACCGAGGTAATGCGCCTTGCCTGCTGCCAGATGCGCCGGATGACCGTCGGCGGAAGTTCGGCGGACCTGCACACCGTCGCCGGCGGCAAGGAACTCCCGCCAGCCCTGGAAAGCGCCGCCCCCGGCAAGCGGGATGTCGGCAAAGGGCGGCACGCTTTCAACCCGGCGAACGGTCACGTCGATCAGCCACCGGAAGGCGCCCGGCGGCAAATCGCCGGCAATCTGGAAATCGGCAGTCTTGGAACCGCTGCGCGGCCCGAGGAGCACTGCCGGGTTATCCTCGGCAAGCGTTTCGACAAGCCGTTCATCGGCTGAAAACAGCCCCGGCACGACCACCAGCTTGCGGCCACGCACGGCATCCGGAGCCGGCGGTGTCACGTCGACGGAGATGCCGAGCCGGCGCAAGGCGCGGTAGAAGCGAAGCACGAGGTCGAAATAGTCGAAATCGCGGCCCTGCGGCTGGATATGCCAGGCCCAGGCGCTTTCGTAGTCGAAGACCAGCGCCACATCGGCGCGGGTGGGTGCGGCGACCGCGCCGATCTGCGCCAGTTCGCGCGATACCGCGCAGCAGACCTCATGGGCCTCGTTCGGCTCGCCATTGGGCAACAGCAGCGCCTCGTGCATCTGTTCCTGCGCGAAGGCCGGCTGACGCCAACGAAAGTAGCTCACCACCTCGGCGCCGGCGGCGAAAGCCTCCCAAGCCCACAGCCGGACCGCGCCGGGGGCCGGCGCCGGGTTCCAGGGCGCCCAGTTCACCGGGCCGGGCTGTTGTTCCATGACCCACCAGCGCCCGTCCGCCGCGCCGTTTCTAACCTCGCCGCAGGCCCGATAAAGATCGTGATGCAGCGCCTGGTTGTCGGGATCGCCGACACCGAGATAGCGGCGCTTGTTGTCGATGTCGTCGGTGTCGCGGTCGAGAAAGCCGATCGGATAGGAATCCCAGGAGGCGATGTCGAGATCGGCGGAAACCGCGAAATGGTCGAAGTCGACCACCCGGCCCATATAGTTGTGGGCAATCGGAATGCCCGGCGAACGCGGCCGGATGATCCCGGTCTGCAACCGGTTGAAGGCGACAACCTGGTCGGAGGAATAGCGCCGGAAATCCATCACATGCGACGGATTGGGCTCTGTGACCGTAAGACTGGGCAGCTCGACCTCGTCGAAGGAGCGGTACTCCATCGACCAGAAAACGTTGCCCCAGGCCCGGTTCAGCGCGTCGGGCGACTGGTACTTGCGGGCCAGCCAGTCGCGGAAGCCGGCAAGGGCCGCCGCCGAATAGCTGACAACCGTGTCATGGCAACCATACTCGTTGTCGGTCTGCCAGGCGGCGAGCGCCGGATGGCCGCCGTAGCGGTCGGCGATGAGCGTGACGATGCGGGCGCACTCGTCACGATAGCCCAGATGACTGAAGCAGTAATGGCGGCGCGAGCCGAAACCGCGCGGCCGGCCCTGCTCGTCGATGGCAAGCATGTCGGGCATGCGGTCGACCAGCCATTTGGGCGGCGTTGCCGTCGGCGTCCCCAGCACGACGGCAAGGCCATGCGCATGCAGCACGTCGAACGCCCGGTCCAGCCAATCGAAGTCCAAACGACCCGGATCGGGTTCGAGCCGGCTCCAGGCGAATTCGCCGATCCGCACATGGGAAATGCCGGCGCCGGCCATCATCCGCGCATCGACCGGCCAGCGCTCTTCGGGCCAGTGCTCGGGATAGTAGCAGACGCCGAGCGTCTGTCTGCGCGGGCCGGTCATGGTTCAGGCCTCGACGATGCCGGCGAATTCGAGATCCCAGGCCGAGACCGCGCGTTTGGCGCGCTGCGCGATATCGTCGACCGCCATGCCGGGCCGATAGATCGACGAGCCAAGACCGAAAACGCGAATGCCGTCGGCGGCGTATTTCGGAAAGTCGAGCTCCGACACCCCGCCGACCGCGCCGACCACCGTGTCGGGCGGCAGCACGGCGGAGATCGCCTTCAGCCCGGACGGGCCGAGCACGCTTGCGGGGAAGAATTTCAGCCCGGATGCGCCGGCGGCGACAGCGGCGAGCGCCTCGGTCGGCGAGAACACGCCCGGCATCGTCACCATGGCGTGCGACGTGGCGCGGGCGATCACCTCTGGATCGATGTTGGGGGCGACCAAGAGGCGGCCGCCGGCGTCGTTCAGGCGGTCGACATCGGCCGGCGCGAGCACGGTTCCGGCGCCGACGAGCACGTTGTCGCCATGCGCGCGGGCGATCGCCTCGATGGAGCGGAAGGGATCGGGCGAGTTGAGCGGGATCTCGATTGCCGAAAAGCCCGCTGCGACCAGCGCGCCGGCCACCGGCAGCGCCTCGTCGGGGCGAAGGCCGCGCAGGATTGCGATCAGGTCGCGGGTCAGTTCAGGCCATTTTGCAGACCGGCTCATTGCATCATGTCTCCTGTTCGGTCAGGCGCGGCGCGTCCAGCGTCCATATCTGCGACGCCGCATCCGCCAGACCGTAGATGACGAGTTCGTCGCCATCATGAAGGTTGGCGCCAATTCCAGCGCAGGCGAGCGCTGCGGCATAGAGTTCGCCAAGCACGCCGCCGCCGACGAGTTCGACCGTATCGCCAATGGCAAAGCGCGCGCGCGCGCCGGCGATCTCCTGGCCGATCAGGTAGCCGGACAGGCGCGCCCGCGCTGCATTCGGCGACAGGCCCTGCAGCAGTCCGGCGGAGCGGATCGAAAACAGCCGCGCCAGGATCGCGGACGGGGCTTCGAGGCTCGCCGCAACCGCCAGGCGGAAATCCGGCGAGGCCGCGTCGACGGCGGTTGCATCCGGGCCGACGGAATGGCGCAGCACGGAATGCGCCGACAGGGCGGAGAACGTGTCTCCGGTCATGAAGCTGGCGAAGCCCTCGACGCGCAGTCCGTCCTGCCGCACCCATTTCGAATGGGTGCCCGGCATGCAGACCATCCGCGCTCCGCGGCCGGCGGCAAAACGGCGGCGCGCCAGGCCAAGCAATTGGGTCTCCTCGCCGCGCATGACATCGGGGTGTTTGCTGTCGGTGTGGCTCAGACCGGGCAGGATGCGGATGTCGCGGCGGTGTGCGGGAACACGCACCGCCCGCACCGCAATCTCGCCGAGGTCGGTGGGGACAGGCAGGTAACCGGCCTCGGCCCAGCCCTGCCGCGAGCCGACCATGCCGCACATGACGACAGGTACATCCGGCGCGACGCCAAGCGCCTCCAGATGGCTCTCCAGGATCGCTGCGAAACGATCGCAGGGCGTGGCCCCCATGCCCTCGTCGGAACGCCGCATGCCGAGAACGGACCTGTCCGCCCCAAGCGCCCAGACGCGCAGGTGGGACGTACCCCAATCGACCGCGACAAGCGCGACATGCGGCGTGACTGTCACAAAAGTCCTCCGTCAGCGATCAGCACCTGCGCGGTGATCATCCGCGCGGCATCGGATGCGAGGAACAGGCAGGGACCGACCATGTCGGCGGGCTGGATCGGCTCCTTCAGGCACTGGCGCCCGATCATGTCGCCAAGCGACTTCTCGGTGACCCAAAGCTCCTTCTGGCGCTCTGTCATGACCCAACCGGGCGCGATCGCGTTGACGCGGATATTGTCCAGCCCGAGCTTGCCCGCCAGTCCCTTGGTCAGGCCGACAATGCCGGCCTTGGCGGTCGTGTAGGCCGGCATCTCGCCGATATTGAGCATGTAGGAGGTGGAGGTGAAATTGACGATCGCGCCGCCGCCGGACGCCTTCATGCCTTCGGCGACGGCTTGGGCCGCGAAGAACTGCGGGCGCAGATTGATCGCCAGATTGCGTTCCCAATAGGCCTCATCGACATCGGCGATGTCATGGCGGTCATCGAGCGCGGCATTGTTGACCAGGACCGTTACCGGCCCGTGCGCCTTCGCGGCTTGCTTGGCGGCATCGCGCAAGGCGGCGATGTCGCGCAGATCGGCTTCAAGAAACAGTGGCCTGTGCGCGGCGCGCGGCGCAAGCCGCTCGACAAGCGCCTCGCTCGGTTCCGCCTTGTAGTCGATGAAGGCGACCTTGGCGCCTTGTTCGACAAATCCCTCGGTCAGTGCCGCACCGATCCCCGAGCCGCCACCTGTGATCAGCACGGATGCGTTCTGCAAGTCGTCATATGCTGGCATGTCCATCCCCTTCGACTAGCCTTCGGCCCTCAACTACGAGCATCGAGCATGGAAATCCATTGGGCAGCGGAAGGCCATGGTACATCATCGCGCGACCGGACAGGGCGACCGGCTCGCCATGCATGAAGCCGGTTGCCGCGTACCGGTTCAGGGCGCCGGGCACCCTGTCGGCATCGATCAGGCGAACCGCGTAGATCGCATCGGGATCCAGCCCGGAAAGCGCGAACCGCCGCGCGGCTATGGAAGCAGCGGCACCGGCCTGCCCCTTGAAGACGACAAAGCGGTCTCGCGCTTCGTCGACAAGGATTTCGGCGAAGACCTCCGGGTCATTCGAATGAAGCAGATGTTGGCGTGCGGAAAACAGGAATGCCCGGTTTTCGCGCCACCAGGCCGTTGCCCGCTTGAGCGTGGCCGCCTCCTCAGGCGTCAATTCGCGCGGGTCCATCTCGAAACCCATGTGGCGTTGGGCTGCGACCCAGGCGCGAAACGCCATCGGCAGGATCCGCCCAGAGGTGTGGCAGACACGTGGACCGACATGGCTGCCGACAAACTCCGGCGGCAGCCAGCGCGCTGCCTCGTGCTGCATGCGCAACCGCTCCAATGCATCGTTGGAATCCGACAGCCAGACCCGCACCGCATGCGCCAGAATGCCGTAATCGATGCGCCCGCCGCCGGACGCGCAGCTTTCGAAATCGACATCCGGGTGGGCATCGCGCAGACGCGCCAACAGGCGGTAAAGTTCCACCGTCTGGTCCGGTCCGCCACCCGTCAGCATCCGGTTATGGTCCCATTTGACATAGTCGACCGGGTAATCGGCGAGGATGCCGCTGACCACGTCGAAGAGGTAGTTGGTGACACCCGGTCGCCGTAAATCGAGAACGAACTGATTGCGGCCCGAAGGCTGCGCCCGCGGCCCCAGGACCCAGTCAGGATGGGCGCGGTAAAGATCGCTGTCGCGGCTGATCATCTCCGGTTCGAACCAGATGCCAAAACGCATCCCGAGATCGCGGACATGGTCCGTCAGGGGGTGCAAACCGTCGGGAAACTTGACCGGATCGACAGTCCAGTCACCTAGGCTCGTCGTATCGTCATTGCGGCCCTTGAACCAGCCATCGTCGAGGACGAACCGCTCGGCCCCGATATCGGCTGCCAGCGTGGCGATTTCCTTCAATTCATCGAGATCGTGCCGGAAATAGACCGCTTCCCAGCAATTGTAATGCACCGGACGGTCGACCGGGCGAAGGGGAAGCCCGCGAACATGGGCGTGAAAGCCGGCCGTCAGCCCGTTTTCGCCTTCCTCCGACCAGCCGACGAGAAGGGATGGCGCGTCGTCGCCGACATTGGTGTAGCTATCACGCGCCGGACCGAACTGCACATAGCGCCGTCCGTCCGGCAGTTCCTCAGCAACCATGGTGTGACCGCCCGACCAGGCGAGCGTGGCGCCCATGGCCCGGCCCGTATCCGCGCCGGTCACAGCACCGAGAAACCGCGCGCCGGGAAAGCCGGCGTGACCGGTGCGCCCCTCGCGCCCGTCACGCACAATCTGTCCGGTTGCGAAACGTGTTTCCTGGCGGCGAAACTCACCGCACCAGCGGCCGGCGTGATCCACGACACGCTCCAGGTCCTGCGGCACCGGCAAGGTCGCCGCCGCCAGCCAGCGAACCCGGTAGCCGGGCGCGGCCTCGGCGGCGCTGGCAAGCGACAGAAGCCCGCCGGGTTCCAGCCGGGCCTCGATGCGAAGAGAAACGCATGGTTCGGCATCCCGGCCCTCGATGTGAAAGACGCGAGTGGTTTCGTCAGGCACATCAACACGCGCCAACCGCAGCTCGGGGAGCACGTGTTCACCTGCATCGTTCTCGACGGCGATGCCTGGATTGCCCTGCCAGCCTGTCATTGCGACCGGACACAGGGTTAGCGGCACGAAAGGGTCGAGCTGACCGCCGGAGACATTGGGGAGCGAGGCACTGGCCAGAACCTCCAGCTGCTCGTCACGTGGCAATGGCGGCCCGAACCAGATCAGCGCCGGAACGCCGCCATCGAAACTCGCAAATACGGCGCAACGTCCGCCAGCATCGATGCGCCAGCATTGGGTTGCAAGGGCTGCGTCAGCGGTGGCCAGCATGTTCAGCCCTTGGTCGCGCCGAGCGTCAGACCCGCAATGAAGTGGCGCTGCATCAGGAAGAACATGAAGACCGGCGGCAGGGCCGCAACGATCGAGCCGGCACTCATCAGGTGATAGGCGGCGCGGTACTGGGCATTGAACGAGGTGATGCCGGCGGTCACGGGCTGGCTCTCGACGCCCTGCGTCAGGACCACCGCCCAGAAATAGTCGTTCCAGATGAAGGTGAAGATCAGCACGCTCAGCGCGGCAATCGCGGGCCGCATCAGCGGCAGCACCACATACCAGAAGATCCGCCACTCCGCGACACCTTCCACCCGCGCCGCCTCGATCAGCGCGAAGGGCAGCGCGCGGATGAAATTGCGCATGAACAGCGTGCAAAAACCGGTCTGGAAGGCGATGTGGAACAGCACCAGGCCGGTGATCGTGTTGTAGAGCCCCATCTGCAGCGTCAGGTCGCGGACCGGCACCATCAGGATCTGGAACGGCACGAAATTGCCGGCCACGAACATGAAGAAGATCCACAGATTGCCGCGAAACCGGTAAACGCCGAGCGCAAAGCCGGTCATGCAGGACAGGCCAACGGCACCGATCACCGTCGGAACGGTGATGAACACGGAATTCAACAGGTAGCGCGGCATGTCGCTTTCAAAGAAGACGCGGCCGTAATTGCTGAAGCCTTCGAAGGAGGACGGCAGACCCCAATAGTTGCCGGTCGTGAAGTCGGAATCCGGCTTCATGGAAAAGATGGCGACGGCGACCAGCGGGGCGAGCCACATCAAGAGGGCCAGCGGCAGCAGGCCCTGATAGGTCAGTTGCCAGGCGCGGGATGACTTCTGGATCGGGGCCGGAAACATCTCAGTTGCCCCTTTCGTTGCGATACATCGAGTACAGGAAGTAAGCGATGAAGCAAAGCATGATCAGGAACAGCACCACGGCGATCGCGGCGCCATAGCCCATACGGAAGCCGTACTCGGACAGCGCAACTTCGAACATGTAGAAGGCGAGCACCCGCGACGAGCCGAAAGGACCGCCCTGCGTCATTACCGCGATGAAGTCGAACGAGCGCAGGGCGCCGATAATGGTCACGACAAAGGCGATAAAGGTCGCCGGGCGCAATTGCGGGATAATGATGAACCAGAGCATGCGCCAGCCGCGCGCACCATCGAGCCGGCCGGCTTCGATCTGTTCGGGATCGACCGCGTTGAGCCCGGTCAAATAGAGAATCATGCAGTAGGCCGTCTGCGGCCACAGTCCGGCGGCGATGATGCCGTAGGTGACATATCGCTCGTCCCCCAGCACATTGATCGGGCCGAGACCGAATGTGGCCAGCATGGCGTTCAGCAGACCGAAGGTCGGATCGTAGAACCAGGTGAACACGAGACCGACGACGACCTGCGAGATCACGAACGGGAAAAAGAACAGCGACTTGTAGATGCGTATGCCGGCGACCGTCTGGTTGAGAAACAGTGCGATGAACAATCCGGCCGGGATCGCCAACAGGTACATCACCAGCCAGATGACATTGTTGCGTAGCGCCACGAAGAACGCATCGCGGTCAACAAACTCCCAGTACAGGTCCTGATAGTTCTGCAGGCCGATATATTCCGCCTGACCCAGCCCGTCCCAGTCGTACAAGGAGATATTGAACGACTGAAAGATCGGAAAAATGACGTAAAACAGGAAGAACAGGACGCCCGGGGCGAGGAATAGCCACGGGGTTATGGCGATCTGGTTGCGCTGGAACCAGGAGCCGCCTCCGTGGACGGACCGGACATCCGACAGCGATACATCAGCCATACTGTTTTCCCTCCGCTCGACTTGGGCCACACGAGCGCGCCGCCACCTGGCAGCGGTAGCGCGAGAGGGCGAGGAACGCCCTCCCGCTCGGCGATTCGACGCGCCTTACTTGTATATCCGTTTGCGGGCGCGTTCGAGCTTGGCGAGGATCCGGTCGGCATTGTCCGGCTTGACCATGAACTCCTGGAAGCCTTCCATCGAGACCTTGGCCATCTCGGCCGGTGCGTCGCGGTCCCAGAACTGCGCGACACCGCCCGGGCTATTGGACGACAGCATCGCGAAGCCTTCGTTCAGGAACTTGTCGTCGTCGACGCTCGCCTTGGCATTGACCGGAAGCTGACCGAGGTTCTGACCGTTGTTGATGACGGTCTGAACATCGGCGGAAACGACGAAGCGCAGGAACGCGCGGGCCGCATCCTTGTTGGCGGCGTTGGCCGGGATGTGGAAGGTGTCAGTCGGCGCGTCCTCAGCCAGTTCGACATCAGCGTTGATGGCCGGGAACTGGTAGAAGTCGAGCTGATCGTCGGTCAGGCCGGCATCGCGCAAGGGCGCTACGGCGAAGTTGCCCATCAAGTAACCGGCGGCATCACCATTGACCATGAATGGCAGGGCTTCCTGCCAGCTGTAGGTCTGGTGATTGTCGATGAACGCACCCATGTCGATCAGTTCGCGCCAGTTGGCGAAAGTCTGCTTGACCCGGTCGTCTTCCCAGGACACCTCGCCTGCTGCGAGCGACATGTGGAAGTCGAAACCGTTGGTGCGCATGTTCAGATAGTCGAACCAGCCGCCAGCGGTCCAAAGAAACTTGGTGCCGATGGTAAAGCATGCACGACCGGAATCGACGATCGCCTGGCAGTTCGCCTTGAAGGCTTCCCAGTCGGCCGGCTCGGACAGGCCGAGTTCCTCATAGATATCTTTGCGGTAGTAAACGCCCCACTGGTAGTAGGTGTAGGGCACGCCCCACTGCTTGCCATCGATTGTCATCGCGCCCTTGGTCGAGGCGAGATTCTCGGCGATTTCCGGCTCCATCCAAAGATCGGAGACGTCCTCGAAGAGCCCGGCGTCGACATAGGGCTTCATGCGGTTGGCGGCGTACCACGTCGCCACATCCGGCGGGTTCGCGGTGAGGAAGTTGCGAATCTGGGTCTTGTATTCTTCACGATCTATGACCGTGGTCTCGATGTTCAGATCGGGATGCTTCGCCTGAAAGTCGGCGATCATCGCTTCCATCGTCGCCCTTGGTGCGGGGTTCGAGGTATCGAGGAAGATCTTGAGATCGCCCGTCAGCTTGCCGTGATTGTCGGCAAGGGCGCTCGAAGCGGCAAGTGTCGCCACCGTCAAGCCGAGCATCGCGGATTTCAGTGTCAGTTTCATCGCTGGATTTACCTCCCGTTGCATGACGGCGATCGCCGTCACAGACACGCTGTTCGGCGTGGCGGACCACGCCCCCCGCCGGTGGAGACCGGCAGATTCTCTCAAAAACACTAGTTCCATTATTTGGAACTGTGTTTGACTATTCAGAACTATTGGGCTAATGCTCAAAAGAGTCAAGAACCGAATGCACGGCGCTTCGGCAAAGAATTGGGCGCAATGTCAAAGATAGAGCGGGAAAGCGGGACGGGAACGCTGGGCAAGGCAATGGCGGTGCTCGACGCTGTTTCGAACGCCAGTGCGCCGCTGCGCTTCACCGACCTGCTCGACCAGGTCAAGCAGCCGCGCGGCACCCTGCACCGCAACATCAGCAATCTGATCGACGAGGGTCTGCTGCAGGTCAATCCCGACCACTCCTACGAGTTGGGCATCAGGCTGTTGCGCTTTGCCTCCAATGCATGGGCGCACAACCGGTTCCGTGAAATCGCCGAGCCGCATCTGCAAAGGCTCTACGAAACGGTCGGAGAAACGATCCATCTCGGTGTCTTGCAGGGTGTGGAGGTGATCTATCTCGACAAGGTCGAATCGCGTCAGTCGGTGCGCATGCACAGCCAGATCGGCAATGCCTCGCCGGCGTTTTGCACCGGTGTCGGCAAGGCCGCCCTGTCGGCCCTGTCCGACGGCGAACTGCAGACGCGTATCTCCGCCATCCGTTTCCAGGCTCACACACCCAGCACGTTACAGACTGCGCAGGCGTTGCTCGACGAAATCGACGAAATCCGCACGCGTGGTTACGGCTTCGACCGTGAAGAACACGAAACCGGCATTCATTGTGTCGCCGCACCGGTTGCCGCGCCGGAACGCGGATTCTATGCAGGGGTTTCGGTCACCGCACCGGTGTACCGGGTCGGCGTGCAAAAACTAGAACAATGGGCAACCGATGTTTGCTCAACGTCGGCGGCGATCGTCGACGACATGAAGTTAAGGCTCGGCCCGCGCGGCTGAACCTTCAGGGGAGGATCAAATGACCAATGTCGAACTGACGCAGCTGAAAAAATCTTTCGGCAATGTCGATGTCATCCACGGCGTGGATTTGTCGATCGAGCCGGGAGAATTCGCCGTCTTCGTCGGTCCGTCGGGATGCGGCAAGTCGACGCTGCTGCGGCTGGTGGCGGGCCTGGAAGACGCAACCAGCGGCGAAATCAGCATCGGCGGCGCCGATGTGACGCGGGTCGATCCGGCGGAACGCGGCGTCGCGATGGTGTTCCAGTCCTATGCGCTTTATCCGCACATGTCGGTGGAGGAGAACATGGGTTTCGGCCTGCGCATGACCGGCACCGACCGGACGGTTATCCGCGAGCGCGTCCACAAGGCGGCGCAGATCCTGCATCTTGAACAGCTCCTCAACCGGCGCCCGAAACAGCTTTCCGGCGGGCAACGCCAGCGCGTGGCGATCGGGCGGGCCATCGTGCGGGAGCCGAAGGTCTTCCTGTTCGACGAGCCGCTGTCGAACCTCGACGCGGAACTGCGCGTGCAGATGCGGCTGGAGATCGCCAAGCTGCACAACGATCTCAGCGCCACGATGATCTATGTCACCCACGACCAGGTCGAGGCGATGACGCTCGCCGACAAGATCGTCGTCCTCAAGGACGGGCGCATCGAACAGGTTGGCGCGCCGCTCGAACTCTATGGCAATCCCGACAATGTCTTCGTCGCCGGTTTCATCGGTTCGCCGAAGATGAATTTCCTGAAGGCGCGCGCGGAAAGCGTCGATGGCGACACGGTCTCACTGGCGCTCAGCGAGCACAAGGGCGGGGCGTTCCGGATGTCGGGCATTTCAGGGGTTGCAGCCGGCGCCTCCGTCCTCGTCGGGGTTCGCCCGGAACACTTCGATCCGTCCGGTTCGGCCCAGATCGAGACGCATATCGACGTTATCGAACACCTGGGCGGCGTGTCCTACGGCTACTCGGGCACCGGCGGCGACGATCCGCTGACGATCGGGCTGACGGAAGGCGATACCGCCAAGCCCGGCCAAAGCTATGTCGCGCATTTCGACCCGAAACGCGCTTTCCTGTTCGATCCGTCGAGCGGATTGCGGATTCGCTGAGACCCGCCGGAAAGTCGGCGCGGCCTCGCGCCGCGCTCGAACCCTCAGGCCGCGTTGGAGGCTTGTCCCTCGGTCAGGAAGGCGAAGAGCGCCGCCGGATCGCTGGTAGACCGCAGCTTGCCGGTCAACGCGGGATCGCGCAGCACGCGGGCGATCCGGGACAGCGCTTTCAGGTGATCGGCGCCGGCGCTTTCGGGTGCCAGCAGCAGGAAGACGATATCCACAGGCTGGTCGTCGAGCGCCTCGAAATCGATCGGTTCGCGCAGCCGCGCGAATACCCCGGTGATGCGGTCGTAGGTGGCGAACTTGCCATGCGGAATGGCGATCCCCTTGCCAACGCCGGTCGAGCCAAGCCGTTCGCGCTGCAGGATCGTGTCGAAGATCGAGCGAGCGGAAAGCCCGGTGATCTCCGCCCCCTTCTCCGAAAGCGCCTGCAGCAGTTGTTTCTTGGAACTGACCTTAAGGTCCGGAACTATCGCGTCTTCCGTAATAAATTCATCAAGGTTCATTACGACTTTCCTTGCGGACGACCCATGCCCCAGCGCACGCAAAACGCGCGCGCTTCAACCGTTCCTGTTCAGGATTGCGTGATTGAGCCCGGATCGATCCAGCCAATGTTTCCGTCGGCACGCCGGTAGACAAGATTAACGTCACCGCTGCCCGCGTTGCGGAACACATATACCGGGTTATCCTGAAGGTCCAGTTGCAATACCGCCGACGACACCGGCATTGTGGACAGCTGCATCGACCGCTCGGCCACGACGACCGGTGCATAATCGTCCGGCAGTTCGTCATCCTCGTCCCCGGGCAGGGCTTCCAGCACCCGGTAGGCATATTCCTCGTTGCGGGCCGCCGCCTCGCTGCTGTGATGGGATTTCAAGCGGCGCTTGTAGCGGCGAAGGCGCTTCTCGATGCGCTCGGCGGCAGCGTCGAAGCTGGCTTGCGGATCCTGTGCCTCGCCGGTCGCCTGAAGGACAATGCCGCTGTCGAGATGCAGTACGCAATCGGTGGTAAACCGCGAGCCGGCTTTTTCGACGGTTACCTGACCGTCGGCGCCCCGATCGAAGTATTTTGCGAGAGCTTCGTCAATTCGGTCCTCGATCCGGGTGCGAAAGGCGTCCCCGATATCCATGTGTTTCCCCGAAATGCGCAAACCCATCTTGTACTCTCCTGCTTTTATTGGCCGACGCGGATTAGCCTATCCGCAACACCGGCGAAAGACGCTGTGATGATCGGTACCGCTTATCGCGACGATCCGTGCATGTCCATGCCGACAGGTCAGACCGAGGCGGCAGCCAGCGCTCGTTTTTCGCGGCGGCGCTGCACCGACGATGCAATGTTCATGCCTTCGCGGTATTTCGCGACCGTGCGGCGCGCGATATCGACGCCTTCCTTGCGCAGAATGGTGACCAGCGCGTCATCGGACAGCACGGCGTTGGCGGCCTCCTGATCGATCAAGACGCGAATGCGCTGACGAACCGATTCCGAGGAATGGCCGGCATCGTCACCGTCGCCCGCGCCAAGCGCGACGGTAAAGAAGTAACGAAACTCGAAAACCCCGCGCGGTGTCAGCATGAATTTGTTGGCGCTGACGCGGCTGATCGTCGATTCGTGCATGTTGATGGCTTCGGCGACCTGGCGCATCGTCATTGGCTTCAGCGCCCGCACCCCGTTCTGGAGGAAGCCGTCCTGCTGCTTGACGATCTCGGTTGCCACCTTGAGGATCGTGCCGGCGCGCTGGCTGAGACTGCGCTCCAGCCATGTCGCATTCTGCAGACAGTCGCTCATGAAGAGCTTTTCTTCTGCCGAAAGTCCGTTGCGCGTCACCTTCGCATAGTAGTCGCGATCGACTATCACCCTCGGCAGGGCGTCGGCGTTCAACTCGATGTGCCAGCTGCGGTCTGCCGCTTCCCGCACCTCAACGTCATGGACGATCGTTTCGGCGCTCGTTTCGTCAAAGGCGAGACCGGGTTTCGGGTCGAGCGCGCGGATTTCGGCCAGCATGTCGACCAGATCGCCCTCGTCCACGCCGCAGATCCGCGACAGGCTCTTGAAATCGCGCCGGGCCAGAAGCGGCAGATTGGCGATCAGCTCGGCCATCGCCGGATCGTAGCGGTCGCGACGCCGCAATTGCAGCGCGAGGCATTCGCCGAGATCCCGCGCAAAAATGCCCGGCGGATCGAAACCCTGCACGCTGCCGAGCACCGACAAGATGTCCTCCGCGCCGCATCCGAGCCGCACGGCGATTTCGCCGAAATCCGGATCGGTGTAGCCGTTCGCATCCAGCGTGTCGGCCAGTTCATAGGCAATGGCGCGCCGCTCGGGATCGCTGATCGACAGGCTGATCTGCTCGACGACCAGATCGCGAAGCGAACGCTTGCCGGCCACGAAGGATTCGAAATCGATCTCGCCGGGCGTGTCGGACAACAGCGCGGGCCCGGCGCGCGGACCCGCATCGCCGGAAAGGCCGTTGACCGTGGACTGCGCCTGTGTGCCGGGATCGTCGGGAAAAACATTCTCAAGCGTGGTGTCGAGCGTATCGGCAATGGCCGCGGAACTGGTCTGGAGATCCTCCATCGACCATTCGTCGGATTGCGGCGGCTCGGCGATATCCGTTGACGCAGGGTCGCCGCCATCCGACGTTTCGCCCTGATCGAGAAGCGGATTGGTCTCGATTTGATCGCGAACGAAACGATCAAGCTCCAATTGCGTGAATTGCAACAGGCGGATCGACTGCAAAAGCTGCGGCGTCATGACCATGGATTGGGTCTGACGCAGATTGAGTTTGGCAGCTAATGCCATACCCACTCCCGGTTACTCGCGGTGATACTTCTAACTGGCCCGAAAATTGCTTATCCGGTCCGGGCTGTCAAACCAATACGCTAAAACCGGTAAATCGACGCCCCCAAAAGACATCACATGGAAAACTGTTCGCCAAGGTAAAGCCGGCGAACATCGGGATTTGCAATGATCTCGTCCGGCTTGCCCTGCGTCAGCACCTTGCCGGCATGAATGATGTAGGCCCGGTCGATCAATCCCAGCGTCTCGCGCACATTGTGGTCGGTTATCAAAACGCCGATCCCGCGCCGTGTCAGATGGCGGACGAGTTCCTGAATGTCGGAAACCGCGATCGGGTCGACACCGGCGAAGGGCTCGTCCAGCAGCATGAAGGCGGGATCGGAAGCCAAGGCCCGCGCGATTTCGCAGCGCCGCCGCTCGCCGCCGGATAGCGCGATGGAGGGCGCTTTCCTGAGATGGGCGATGGAGAATTCCTCAAGCAGCGAATCGAGTTTCGCCCGTCGCTTGGCCGCATCCTTCTCGGTCACTTCGAGAACGGCCATGATGTTTTTCTCAACGCTCAGACCACGAAAAATCGAGGCCTCCTGCGGCAGATAACCGATGCCCAGCCGCGCGCGCTGATACATCGGCATGCCGGTGACATCGTTCCCGTCGATGAGAATCTGGCCCAGATCGACAGGAACCAGCCCGGTGACCATGTAGAAACAGGTCGTCTTGCCGGCGCCATTGGGGCCGAGAAGGCCGACCGCCTCGCCGGCGCGCACCGCCATCGACGCACCGTCGACCACCTTGCGTCCGCGATAGCTCTTTGTCAGGCCGCGCGCCACCAGCGTTCCCGCAAGGTCGGCCACCGCCGGCGCGGCCGAAGCCGTTTCACCCTCGCCGGTCCCAGAGCTGCGACGAAAAATCCGCATCGAGGTCCGACCGCCGCCGTCAGTTGTTGAGCGTGCGGGGTTGGAGCAGGATTGTCGGGCGTTGCTGTGCGCCGCAACCCTCCAGGCGCGCGCGGCCGGTTTTCATCGCCACGATCAGTTTGCAACCGGTGGCGACATTGCCATCCTCCGACAGCGTGACGTTATCGCCGGTCAGGACGAGCACCTCGGTCTTCATGTCGAACACGCCGCGATCGCCGGTCGCAACCTGCTTTTCCGACTGCACATTAACGCCGCCGGATGCCTCCAGCTGCTCGATCTGCGACGAACCGGACGTAATCGAACCGCCGCCGCCGCCGGTCGCATAGCGGATCACCAGCTTGCCGGTCCGCAGCACGGTCGGGCCCTGCGACACCCGGACATTTCCGGAGAAAACGGCCATGCTCTGATCTTCCATGACCTCGAAACGGTCACCCTCGATCTGCACCGGCAGATCGCTGGAAAGCTGCAGACCCGTCGCCTGCCCGTTCTGGGCGACGGCGACGCCCGCCAAGGCGAGCAACGCCAGGGTTGCGGCGATAACGGCACGCAGGCCAGAAGCGGCGATTGCCTTACCGGACATTGATTGTTCCTTTGTCAGCTGTCGGTATCCGCGCCAGGCGCGTCATCGGATGCGGAGTCGCGAAACACGCTCGGCTCTACCACAAGTTTTACGCTGTCCTCAAAGACCATTCGTTTGCCACGGTCGGTCACATTCAGCCGCTCGGCCTGGATGACGGCGCCCGGCATGGAAATGCGCACGGGATCGGGCGTCGCAAGGCTGCCAGCCTTCATATCGATGGCCGCCGATACGAGGTCGGCGCGCATACCGTCGCTGGTCTCGACATAGAACGCGCCGTTCATGTCCAGCGTGCTCTTGTTGGTGTCGTAGCTGCCGCCCGGCGCGGAGATGCGGACATCTATGCCGCCATCCATCGGTACCAGGGCCTCGATCCGTTCAAGGTCGATGACGCCGCCGGTGATGTTTTGAATCGCGCGGGCCGCGCGCACCGAATAGGGCCGGTTGTCGACCGTAAATCCGTCGAGCTTGGGATTGGACATCACCAGCTTGCCATCCTTGATAGCGCTGCCGGCTATGTCGATGGCGATGTTCTGGAACGTGCGTGATGCCCACATGTAGCCGCCGGCGACCAGCAATGCGACGACGCCGATGACGGGAAGCAAAAGCTTTGCCATGCGCACGCGGCTGGAGTGCGAACGCGCCGCGCGAAATGCGTCCTGCCTGGTCTGATCCGGTATTGCCGTCAATCGTCGCTCCGGTTTTGTCGCGGCCCGCTCGTTTGCCCACAAAACGAGCATACAGTAAACTTGCGCGGCTGCTACCTTTGCATCTTGTTCACAATGAGCCGAAATCCAGGGTGGCCGCGCTGCTCTGCAAGTGCAATATGAGCCCTAGGTTAACGTTTTCCCCGAATCAACATGGCCGAAATTCAGGTAGACGACATCATTGACCGGCGGCGCCTGCGCCGCAAACTGACCGTGTGGCGGGTCGTCGCGGTCGTGGCCGTGCTGGGCTGCATCACCGCGCTTGCCGCGCTGTCGCTGCCGGAACAATCGCTGGGAGCCAAATCGCGGCCGCACATCGCCAAGGTGCGCGTCGAAGGCACGATCACCGAAGACGAGCAACTGCTCGAAGTGCTGGAGAAAGTCGCCGAAAGCGATGCGGCGCACGGCGTGATCATCGCCATCGATTCGCCGGGCGGAACCGTGGCCGGCGGCGAAGCGATCTACGAGGCCGTTCGCGAGATCGCCGCCGAGAAACCGGTCACCGCGCAAGTTGGCACACTGGCTGCTTCCGCCGGCTACATGGTCGCCTCGGCGACCGACCATATCGTTGCGCGCCAATCCTCGATTGTCGGTTCGATCGGCGTTCTGGTGCAATACCCGAACATCAAGGGACTTTTGGAGAAGCTCGGTATAGATGTACGGGCGATCAAGTCGTCTCCGCTGAAGGCAGAGCCAAGCTTTTTTGACGATCCGCCGCCGGGCGCGGAGGAAATGCTGCGCGCCATGATCCTCGACAATTACGACTGGTTCAAGGACATTGTCGAAGAGCGGCGTCCCCTTTCACGCGCCGAAGTCGATCTGCTGGCCGATGGCTCGGTGTTTACCGGCCGGCAGGCGCTCAGACACAAGCTGATCGACGGTTTGGGCGGCGAAGCCGCCGCCATCGCATGGCTGGCCGAAGAAGGAATCGACGGGGAACTCGATGTCATCGAATGGAAGAAACCGGAACCGGCCGGTGGCTTTCTGCTGTCGCGGATCGCGGTCGAGTGGCTCGGCCTGGAAGCGCTGCGGGCGGCTCCGGTCGCCGAGATCGCCGACAGACTGTTGCTTGACGGGCTGATATCCGTTTGGCAGGTTGACTACTGACTCCGGCAAGTAGACCCGCATGGAGGGACAGCCTTGATCAAGTCGGAACTTGTGCAAGTCATTGCAAACCGAAACCCCCACCTGTTTCAGCGGGACGTGGAGAACATCGTCAATGCGGTGTTCGACGAGATCGCCGACAGCCTGTCGGAAGGCAACCGGGTGGAGTTACGCGGTTTTGGCGCCTTTTCGGTGAAGAACCGGCCAGCGCGCGAAGGCCGAAATCCGAGGACGGGCGAAAAGGTTTCTGTCGAGGAGAAGTGGATTCCCTTCTTCAAAACGGGCAAGGAACTGCGCGAGCGGCTCAACCGCTGAACCTTGTTCGATATCCGTTGATACCAGTCGCTGGAGCTTGGAACCGATGATGCGGCGCATCTTCTCCGTTTTGGTCGTGATCCCGCTGGCGGTCGTCCTGATCGCATTGTCTGTCGCCAATCGGGCATCCGTGCCATTGCGGATCGACGTCTTCGATCCGCAGAACCCGGCACTGACAATCCACGCTCCGCTCTTCATCTGGCTGTTCGGTGCCATGGCGATCGGCATTCTGGCCGGCGGCATCGGCGCGTGGTTCGCCCAGGGAAAGCACCGGCGCGCCGAGCGCATGTACAAGCAGGAGGCCAAGAAGCTGCGGTTCGAGGCCGACAGCAAGCAGGCCGGCAATGGCGCGAAAGACAAACCCCTGTCGCTTGCGGCGTCGGCCTCCCGCGGCTGACCGGGGCTCGCCATGAAGGTCGTTACGGCCGACGACGTCGACCGCTTCTTTACCTTTGACGCTGTCATCGACGCCTTGCGCGACGCGTTCGTGGCCGGCGCCAACGCGCCGCTTCGGCACCGTCACACGATCGAACGCGGCGATGGCGGCGAGGCAACGCTGCTGCTGATGCCGGCGTGGAGCCACGACGCCGCCAATGGCTGGATCGGCGTCAAGATCGTCACCGTGACGCCGCAAAACCGCGAAGCGAACCTGCCGGCCGTCATGGCCTCCTATCTGCTGATGGACGGCAACACCGGCACGCCGAAGTTGATGGTCGACGGCGCGGCGCTGACCGTTTGGCGAACCTCGTGTGCATCGGCGCTCGCGGCGCGCTATCTGGCGCCACGCAATCCCGATACGCTTTTGGTGGTCGGCGCTGGCGAGCTGGCGCCGTTCATGGCCCGCGCCCATGTCAGCGTGCGCGATTATCGCCGCGTCCTGGTCTGGAACCGCTCGCCGGGCGCGGCCGAAAAACTGGCCGCAATGCTGAGCAAGGACGGGCTCGACGCCAGCGCGGCCGGTAATCTCGATGCCGCGGTCGCCGAGGCCGATGTGATCACCGCGGCAACGCTGTCGCGCGAACCGCTGATCAAGGGAAGCCTGCTCAAGCCCGGCGCCCATGTCGACCTGGTCGGCGCATTCTCGCCCGACATGCGCGAAAGCGACGACGAATGCGTGCGCCGCGCGTCGATCTTCGTCGACACTTATGAAGGCGCGATCAAGGAAGGCGGCGATCTGGCGCAGCCGCTGGCCTCCGGTGTTCTGGCGCGCGAAGCCGTCAAGGCGGATCTGCATGAATTGTGTTCGGGTGCCCATGCGGGACGGCAATCCGATGACGAGATCACCCTGTTCAAGTCGACGGGCGCGGCGCTGGAAGACCTCGCCGCCGCGATTCTGGCCGCCGGCCTGGCAGCCGAAAGCAAAGACGCCTGACGACCTGGCAACTTGGAATCCGGCCCGGAATGTTCCATAGACGCCGCCTGACCCGTAATCCGGATTGATCGTGGCGCGCTCAGACATCAAGAACCGAAAACGGCCGAAAAGCCGGCCCGCGTCCGGCAAGGATGCCGGCGCGAAACCACGCCGCGCGGGCGATGCCGCCGGTGGCGGTTTTCGGCCGCGCCCGAAACATGCCCAGGCCGCGCCGAAGACCGAAAGCGCCGAACCGGCCAGGGCGCGCGCACCACGAAATGGCTCGGCCCCACGGGCGGAGGCGCCGGTCATTCTGGAGACCGCAGCCGACAAGGACTATGCGCTGCTCGACAGCGGCGACGGCCTGAAACTCGAACGCTACGGCCCTTACCGCATCGTGCGCCCGGAAGCCCAGGCGATCTGGGCAAAGCGGCTGCCGGCCGGCGAATGGGACGCCGCAGATGCCGTCTTCACCGGCGACACCGACGAGGAAGGCCTGGGGCGCTGGCAGTTTCCCGGGCGGCCGCTCGGCGAAACCTGGCCGATGGCGTTTGACGGCATCGCCTATCACGGGCGCTTCACCTCGTTTCGCCATGTCGGCGTGTTTCCGGAACAGGCGGCGCATTGGCGCGACATGGCGCGGCGCATCGGCGAAGCGCGGCGCCCGGTCAAGGTCTTGAACCTGTTCGGCTATACCGGCGTGGCGTCGCTGGTCGCGGCCAAGGCCGGCGCGCAGGTAACGCATGTCGACGCCTCGAAGAAGGCCATCGGATGGGCGCGCGAGAACCAGGCGCTGGCCGGGCTGGAGGACCGCCCGATCCGCTGGATCTGTGAGGACGCGTTGAAATTCGTGCAGCGCGAAGCGCGGCGCGGCAACAGCTACGACATCATCCTGCTCGATCCGCCTGCCTATGGCCGCGGCCCGTCCGGCGAAGTCTGGCAGTTGTTCCGCGACCTGCCCGAGATGCTCGATAGCTGCCGCGCGATCCTGTCGGAAACGCCGGTCATGATGACCTTGACCGCCTATGCCATCCGGGCCTCGTTTCATGCGATGCACGAGATCATGCGCGATGTCTTCACCGGCTTCGCGACGCCGGGCCGGATCGAATCCGGCGAACTGATCATCCGCGAGGAAGGCGGCGAGCGCGCACTGTCGACCTCGCTTTACAGCCGCTGGATCGCCGGAGGCGCGGCATGAACACTCCACGGCCGACCACCGGACGGGTCAAGGAAGTCACCAGCCTGACGAATCCGATCGTCAAGGATATCCGGCTTCTGGAAAAGAAGCGGCACCGCGACGAAACCGGGACGTTCCTCGCCGAGGGCATGAAGCTGATCATCGACGCGCTCGACAATGGCTGGACGATCCGCACGCTGGTCTATTCGAAGGCCGGCAAGGGAAACGACAGCGTCGAGAAACTGGCGGCGCGGTGCCTTGCCGGCGGCGCCGACATCCTGATCGTCTCGGAGAAGGTGCTCGGCGCGATCGCCCGGCGCGACAATCCGCAGATGGTGATGGGCGTGTTCGAGCAGCGCTGGAGCCGGCCGGACGCCATCCGGCCAGAGGACGGAGACGTCTGGGTCGCGCTCGACCGGATCCGCGATCCGGGCAATCTCGGCACGATCATACGCACGGTCGACGCGGTCGGCGCAAAGGGGGTCGTCCTGATCGGCCAGACGACGGATCCTTTCGCGACCGAGACCGTGCGCGCCACGATGGGCTCGATCTTCGCCGTGCCGCTGGCGCGCATGGAGGAAAACGCCTTCGTCGGATTTGCCGGTATGTGGCCCGGCATGGTGGCGGGCACGCATCTGAAGGGCGCGGTGGACTATCGCAAGCCCGACTATGCGAGCGGCCCGGTGCTGCTGGTGATGGGCAACGAGCAGGCAGGTTTGACCGACGCGCTCGCCGGGGCCTGCAACGTGCTGATCCGCATTCCGCAGGCCGGAAGGGCCGATTCGCTCAATCTGGCCATCGCCACCGGCGTCAGCCTGTTCGAAATCAGGCGTAGCGCGCTTACACTGGGCGAGGACGAACTTGGCGAGGACGAAAAGGCATGAAGCGGCCCGCCATCGCAATCCTGGCGATCGGCGCGATTGTCGCGTTCGACCAGATCGTCAAGCAACTCGTGGAACGCCACATGGACTACCACCAGATGATCGAACTGGTGCCGTTCTTCGCGCTGTTCCGCACACACAACCAGGGCATCGCCTTTTCGATGCTGTCCGGACTGGGGCCGCTGCCGCTGATCGTCATCAGCCTCGGCGTGATCGCCTTCGTGCTGTGGCTGTGGCGCGGCAGCGCGCCGGAGCGCTGGATCTCGCATGCCGGTTTCGCGCTGATCATCGGCGGCGCCATCGGCAACCTGATCGACCGCGTGTGGCACGGTTATGTGATCGACTACTTCCTGTTTCACACGCCGGTCTGGTCGTTCGCCGTGTTCAACCTGGCCGATGCCGCCATCACCGTGGGTGCCGGCCTCGTCATACTCGACGAATTGATCGCCTGGTGGCGGCAGCGCGGTGTTGAAAAGGCCGAGTAGTTTCTATTTTGTGAGCCAGACATAGCGGGAGGACATTCTCATGGCCGACAGTTTTCGGGCAATCCTGATTTCGCGCGACGAGGACAAGAAGCAATCGGTCGATGTGACCGAGCTGACCGTCGACGACCTGATGGAGGGCGATGTCGTCGTGGCCGTGGAGGCGACGACCGTCAACTACAAGGACGGTCTGGCGATCACCGGCAAATCGCCGGTCGTGCGGCATTGGCCGATGGTGCCCGGCATCGATTTCGCCGGGACGGTCGAAAGCTCCTCGCATCCGCGCTGGAAGGCGGGCGACAAGGTGGTTCTCAACGGTTGGGGCACCGGCGAAACCCATTTCGGCGCCTATGCCGGCAAGAGCCGCGTCAAGGGCGACTGGCTGATCGCGCTGCCCGAAGGAATGAGTGCCCGCGACGCCATGGCCGTCGGCACGGCGGGATACACCGCAATGCTGTCCGTGCTGGCTCTCGAACGTTACGGCATCGCGCCAGACGCCGGACCGGTGATCGTCACCGGCGCGTCGGGCGGCGTCGGCTCGGTCGCCGTGTCGATCCTGTCGAAGCTCGGCTTTGACGTGATTGCCTCGACAGGCCGGCCGCAGGAGGCCGGGTTCCTGAAGGATCTCGGTGCTGCCGAGATCATCGACCGCGCCGAACTGTCCGAACCGGGCCGCCCGATGGGCAAGGAACGCTGGGCGGCGGGCATCGATTCGGTTGGCTCGCACACGCTGGCCAATGTGCTGGCGCAGACGAAATATGGCGGCGCGGTCGCAGCCTGCGGGCTGGCGCAGGGCTTCGACCTGCCGGCAACGGTGATGCCGTTCATCCTGCGCGGCGTATCGCTGCTCGGTATCGACTCGGTGATGGCACCGGTCGCGCTGCGCGAAGCCGCATGGGCGCGTATTGCAAGCGATCTGGAACCTGCAAAGCTGGCAAGCCTTTCGACCACGATCGGCTTTAACGACATCATCGAAACCGCGCATGGCATTCTCGACGGCAAGGTGCGCGGCCGTGTCGTCGTCGACATGGCCGGCTAGCCCCGAGCAGCCTTTAGACGCCAAGTTCCGGCGAAACCGAATGCTAACACTGAGCCGCTAGACTTGGCGGATGATGTTCGGTCTCGCACGCAAACTGCTGCGCCGCGCGCGCCCCGGCGCCGCGCGCGACAGCGTTCGTGCAGAGGCCGGAGACGATCTCGACGCATTGCGGGCGGCGCATGCCGCGGCCGAACGCGCCAATGAGGCGAAATCACGCTTCCTGGCGATGACCAGCCACGAAATCCGCACACCGCTCAACGGGATCATCGGCGTCGGCAAGCTCCTGGCCGACACGCCGCTGACCCCGGAACAGCGCAACTATGTAGATGCGATCACCGCTTCCGGCGAAGCATTGCTGACACTTGCCAACGACCTGATGGAGTTCGGCCGCACCGAATCCGGTGAACTGGACTTTCACTCGCACCGTGCTGCGGTACGCCCCTTGGTGAGCGGCGTGGCCGAGCTTCTGTGCGCCCGGACACAGGCCAAGGGTCTCGATCTCGGATACCGCATCGCACCGGCGGTGCCGGAAACCGCAGTATTCGACTCCGGCCGGCTGCGTCAGATCCTGATCAACATCGTCGGCAATGCCGCAAAGTTCACCGAAACGGGCGGCATCGCCATTCGCATGGACGTGCAGGCGGGCGATCTTGTTATCGCGGTCGAGGATACCGGCCCGGGTATCGCGGAAGATGACCGGGAACGCGTTTTCGGCGAGTTCGAACAGGCGTGCTCCGGCCCGGACCGCCAGCATGAGGGGATCGGTCTCGGACTGGCGATTTCGCGCCGGATCGTGCGGGCTGCGGGTGGTTCGGTCACGCTCGAGAGCGTCGCCGGCAAAGGTGCGCGCTTCACGATCCGCTATCCCGTGTCAGGCCCGGAACCCGCCGAAAGGCCCCCAGATATCTCCGGCGAGGGGCCAATCGTCATTATCGCTCCTATCGGTATCGAAGCCGCATTGATGGCCGAGACCCTCGACGATGCGGGCAGTGCGGCAATCCATGCGCCGACGACCGCCGTCGTGCCCGACAATGCGCGCATCGTTCTTGTCGACAATCGGCTCGAGGGCGGCGCTACGCCATTGCTGGAGAGTTTAGGGGCAAGCCGACGCCTTGTCGCGTTGATCGAAGCCGGCGAACGCAACACGGTCGGCGCCCACTTCAAGCAGGCTGGCCATGCATTCCTTACCCGACCGGTTCGCCCGGCCAGTTTGCTGCGCGTGGTCGGCGAACAATTCGAGACGCGCCCGCCCGTCACGATTCACGCGGAACCCGCTGCGGCGCCCGGTGTTCGGCAGCATGGCCTCAGCGTCCTCGTCGCCGAGGACAATCCGGTCAATGCGCTGCTGACTCTGCGCATGCTCGAACGGCTCGGTCACCGCGTTCGCCATGTCGACAACGGCAACGATGCCGTTTCGGCAGTCAGGTCGTCGCATGGCGGCGAAGAAACCCGCTACGACCTGATCCTCATGGACCTGCACATGCCGGGGCTCGACGGTATCGACGCGATTACGGCCATCCGGCGCATGGAAGACGAAAACCAGGCCGGCCCGACTCCGATCCTGGTGCTGACGGCGGATGTCTTGCCCGATACGCATCACGCCGTGCTGGGCGCGGGCGCCGATGGTGTTCTGGTCAAGCCGCTCGAGCAGGACAGTTTCGCAAACATGATCGCGCGCATGGCCGACGAGGCCGCCTGACCCCGCATAGGCACGCCGGCAGGCTTGAGCGATGTCATCGGTTCGTTGCAATCGGACTATAGCGACTTAGTTTAACGCAAGGGCGACGGCCTGGGCTGTTTCCTTGCGAAGGGGCAATGCGGATGAATATCGCCAACGGATGGCCGCCGTCCGGCCACCGGAAGACCGAGACAAGCACGCCGGCATTGCTCGGCGAGATTGGTTCTTTACAGGTTCGGTTGGCGTCGGACAAATCCGAACTGGAAGCGGCGCAAAGGCTACGGTTCAAGATCTTTTCCGCCGAGATGGCTGCAACACCCGACATTGCGGCTCCGGACAGCGAACGCGATGAAGACCGCTACGATCTGGTCTGCGATCACCTTGTCGTAATCGACCGGCAATTGGCCGGCCCATCCTCGGAGCGCATTGTCGGCACCTACCGCCTGCTGCGCGGCGAGGTGGCGCGGAACAATGGCGGGTTCTATTCGCAGAGCGAGTTCGACGTCGAGGCGATTGCGGCCCGTTATCCGGAGCGAAACATCCTCGAGCTTGGCCGCTCCTGCGTGCTCCCCGCCTATCGCGGCAAGCGCACCATCGAACTGCTGTGGCAAGGCATCTGGGCCTATTGCCTGCAATACCGCATCGACGTGATGCTGGGATGCGCTTCGTTTCCCGGAACCGAGCCTCGCAATCACGCGCTCGCCCTGTCGTTCCTCGCCCACCATGCGCAGGCATGTGCGGCGTGGAATACACGGCCGACAGCGGCCGATGCCGTGCCGATGGAGATGATGCCGGCCGAAGCGATCGACCTGAAGGCGGCGCTTTCCGCCTTGCCGCCGCTTGTCAAAGGATATCTGCGGCTCGGCGCGAAGTTCGCCGATCACGCGGTCATCGACCGCCCCTTCGGCTCGATCGACGTTCTGGTTGTCTTGCCGGTCGAAGCGATCAGCGAACGCTATGTGCGCTATTACGGCGCGGATGCCGGGCGTTTCGCAGCGGCGGGCTGAGCCCCTCACCTACCAAAAGAAACAGCTTCAGATCTCGTCCCCGGGATCGTCGACCGGATCGAGCACCAACAAAAGCCGTGTCGCGCCCGTGCCTTCGATCGGCGGGGATCGGTGCACGAAGTCGAGCGCGCCCGACGCGTGCCAGCGCGCACCGCGCATGATCATCGGCATGCCGGTCGGGACCGTGTTGACAAGATCCGGGTGCGATCCGTTGTAGGAAACCCCGTATTGCGTGCCTTTGCCCCGATAGGCGCAGACAAGCCGCGCCGTCACGGCATCGACGTGGAACTTCCTGCAGGCATCGGTGCTGATCACATCCAACCGCAGCCGCAGGAATTCCGTGTGCATAACCTGCGCGAACATCTTCGAAAGCGCCGCGGCGTCCTCGATCAATCGACGCCGGTCTGCGCAATCGGGCGTTCCGGCGAGGTCGCAGACCAGCTTCAGCGTGTCCGGGACATCGCCGGGGCGCAGGATCAGGCGCGTGGTCGGCAGCAGCGCCGGATCGAGATCATCGATCCAGCGCTGGAAGCTTTCCAGGGGACGCCGCTGCCAGATGACGGCGGCGACATCTTCGCGGTGGATGGCGTCAAACTCCGCCGGGCTGTCGGCCAGGTGCAGGCAGGCGCCCGTTTCCGGCGCGAGAGCCGGCTGCGCGATCATGCGGCAGCCGCCGCCCTGCGCCAGCCGGGGAACGGATCCGGCAGGTTGGCGAAGGCTTCCGGCGAAGCCGCCGCGTCTTCGGCTACAAGCGCCGCATCTAGGCGTGCCTGCAATGCCGGCCAGTCGATGCCCGCGCCAATGAAAACGATCTCCTGACGGCGGTCGCCCCAAGGTTCCTGCCATTGCTCGGCCAGGTATTTGCGCGCGCTCTCATGATCCGGCCAATGCTCCTCGGGCACCGACGCCCACCAGGTTCCGAGCGGCTTTACGCTCGAAAGCGCGCCGGCAAGCGAAAACTCGGCCACGAAATCCGGGCGGGTCGCGAGCCAGAAATGCCCCTTGGCGCGAATGACGCCGGGCAGCGGTCCGTTCAACACGTCGTGGATGGCCATCGGCACGAAGGGACGGCGCGCCCGGTAGACATAGGACGTAACGCCATACTCTTCGGTTTCCGGCGTGTGCTCGGCGAAGCCGTAAAGCTCCTTCACCCACATCGGGTGATTATGCGCCTTCTCGAAGTCGAACAGCCCGGTATCGAGCACCGAGGATGCCGGCACGTCGCAGTGGCTGGTTTCGATGATCTTGGCGTCGGCGTTGAGGCTGCGGATGATCTTGCGCGCCGCGTCGACCTGGTGCGGCGCCGCGTCATCGACCTTGTTGAGGATGACGAGATCGGCGAACTCGATCTGGTCGGTCAGCAGGTCGACCAGCGTGCGCTCGTCTTCCTCGCCGAGGCTTTCGCCCCGGTCGCTCAGGAAGTCGTGGCTCGAAAAGTCGCCCAGCAGGTTTACCGCGTCGACGACCGTGACCATCGTGTCGAGGCGGGCAATATCCGAGAGGCTTTCGCCTTCCTCGTCGCGGAACTCGAACGTCGCGGCGACCGGCAAGGGTTCGGCGATCCCGGTCGATTCCACGAGCAGATAATCGAACCGCTTCTCGTCGGCGAGCCGCCGGACCTCGGCAAGCAGGTCGTCACGCAACGTGCAGCAGATGCAGCCATTGGACATCTCCACCAGCGTCTCCTCGGTGCGCGACAGTTCGGTGTCGGCACGCACCAGATCAGCATCGATGTTGACCTCCGACATGTCGTTGACGATCACCGCGACACGACGGCCCTCACGGTTGTTGAGCACGCGGTTGAGAAGCGTTGTCTTGCCTGCGCCCAGGAACCCGGAAAGCACGGTCACCGGGAGGCGTGGATCTGCATTGGCCATTTTGCCGAAACTCCAATTGATGCGTGAAACCCGCTAGACCAGTGGCAGCGGCGCGCTGGCGTACGCGCGATGCGCGGCACCCGGTTACCTTGCGGGCGGGATTCCATAATCGTTATGTTATAACATTTCCAGACGCAAGAGAGCAAAGCGGATTGCCGGTCCGGGCGGACCGAAAACAATCGGGCTTGCTGATCGCTGACCTACGTTGCGTTATAGGCCGCAATCGCCGCCATATTGACGATATCGGCGTCCTTGGCGCCAAGCGAGACGATCTGCACCGGCTTGTTGAGGCCGACGAGCAGCGGCCCGATGACGGTCGAACCGCCCAGCTCCTGCAGCATCTTCGTGGCGATCGACGCCGAGTGGAAGGCTGGCATCACCAGCACGTTGGCGGGGCCGGACAGCCGGCAGAACGGATATTGATGCATCAGCTCGGCATTGAGCGCGATGTCTGCGGCCATTTCGCCGTCATACTCGAAGTCGACACGGCGCGTGTCGAGGATCTTGACCGCGTCCTGGACGCTCTCCGAGCGCTCGCTCGGCGGGTCGCCGAAGGTCGAGAAGGCCAGCAGGGCGACGCGCGGCTCGTATCCCATGCGGCGCGCCATACCCGCCGCCTCCTCGGCGATGTCGGCGAGTTCGGCGGCGGTCGGCATGTCGTGGACCGCGGTATCGGCGATCAGCACCGTGCGCCCGCGGCACAGCGCCAGCGACATGCCGATCACCCGGTGGCCCGGGCGGGCATCGATGGCACGGCGCACATCCGACAGCGCGGTCGAGTAGTTGCGCGTCACGCCGGTGACCATGCCGTCGGCGTCACCGAGCGCCACCATGGTCGCTGCAAAGTGGTTGCGGTCATTGTTGATCAGCCGCTGGCAATCGCGGAACAGGTAGCCGTCGCGCTGCAAGCGCTCGTAAAGATAGTCGGCATAAGCGCCGTTGCGCGACGACAGCCGGGCGTTGATGATCTCGATGCCCTTGCGTTTCAGGTCGACGCCAGCCTCCTTGGCGGTTTCGCGGATCTGTTCCTCGCGGCCGAGCAGGATCGCGGTGCCCAGTTCCTGGTTCACATAGGACACGGCGGCGCGCATCACCTGCTCCTCCTCGCCCTCGGTGAAGACGATTCGACGCGGATGGCGGCGGACGCGCTCATAGATGCGCTGCAGGGTCGAGGCGATCGGGTCGCGCCGCGCCGACAATTGCCGCGCATAGGCGTCGAGATCGTCGATCGCCCTGCCCGCCACGCCGGAGTCCATCGCCGCCTTGGCAACGGCGACAGGAATGGCGGACAGCAGGCGCGGATCGAAAGGAACCGGAATAATGTAGCCTGGTCCGAATTTCGGTCGGTTGCCGGCATAGGCCACAGCCACATCGTCGGGCACATCCTCGCGCGCCAATTCGGCGAGCGCCTGGGCGGCGGCGGCCTTCATCGCCTCGTTGATCTCGCGCGCACGCACATCGAGCGCGCCGCGGAAGATGTAGGGAAAGCCGAGCACGTTGTTGACCTGGTTGGGATAATCCGACCGGCCGGTGGCGACGATCGCGTCGGTGCGGATCGCTGCGACCTCCTCCGGGGTGATTTCCGGATCGGGATTGGCCATCGCGAAGATGATCGGATTGTCGGCCATCGAGCGCACCATGTCCGGCGTCAGCGCGCCTTTGACCGACAGGCCGAAAAACACGTCGGCGCCGGCCAGCGCATCGGCAAGGCTGCGCGCATCGGTCTTGACCGCATGCGCCGATTTCCACTGGTTGAGGCCCGTCGCGCGCCCCTGATAGATAACCCCCTTGGTGTCGCAGAGGATGACGTTTTCATGGCGCACGCCCATCGATTTGATCAGTTCGATACAGGCGATCGCGGCCGCGCCTGCGCCGTTGCAGACGATCTTGGCGGTCTTCAGGTCGCGGCCGGTCAGATGCAGCGCGTTCAACAGGCCGGCGGCGGCGATGATGGCGGTGCCGTGCTGATCGTCATGGAAGACCGGGATGTCCATGATCTCGCGCAGCCGCTGCTCGATGATGAAGCAGTCGGGCGCCTTGATGTCTTCCAGATTGATGCCGCCGAAGGACGGCCCGAGCAGCCGGACACAGTTGACGAATTCATCAATGTCGGCGGTGTCGACCTCGAGATCAATGGAGTCGACGTCGGCAAAGCGCTTGAACAGGACCGACTTGCCCTCCATCACCGGTTTGGAGGCCAGCGCGCCGAGATTGCCCAGGCCGAGGATGGCGGTGCCGTTGGTGACCACGGCGACCATGTTGCCGCGGGTCGTGTAGTCATAGGCGGTCGCCGGATCCTCGGCGATCGCCTTGACCGGCACCGCGACGCCCGGCGAATAAGCGAGCGAAAGATCGCGCTGGGTCGCCATCGGCTTGGTCGGGTTGATTTCGAGCTTTCCGGGCCGCCCGCGCGCGTGAAACTCCAGCGCCTCGCGTTCGATCACTTTCATCCGGGAAGCGGCTCCCGGCACTTCCGATTGCTTCTGGGGCTTGGGCATCGGCGTTTTGCTTCTTTTGTCCTGTGAGCAAGATGGGGCACACTTGGTACGGCTATTTGCCGCAGCTGTAAACGCGACTAAGAAAAAGCCGTTGCAAGCGCCTCGAAAGCAGAAGCCGAAACCATCGCCGACATGAATGCTCCCGCCCAAGCCCCGACACCGATGATGGCCCAGTATCTGGACATCAAGGCGGCTCATCCCGACGCGCTTCTGTTTTACCGGATGGGCGATTTCTACGAGCTGTTCTTCAAGGATGCCGAAACGGCATCGCAGGCGCTCGGGATCACGCTGACCAAGCGCGGCAAGCATCTCGACGAGGATATCGCGATGTGCGGCGTGCCCGTGCATGCCGCCGACGACTACCTGCAAAAGCTGATCGCCCAGGGCTTCAAGGTCGCCGTCTGCGAACAGCTGGAAGATCCGGCGGAGGCCAAGAAACGCGGCTCGAAAGCCGTGGTCCGGCGCGATGTCGTGCGCCTCGTCACGCCCGGTACGATCACCGAGGAAAAGCTGCTCGATCCCGGCGAAAGCAGTGCGTTCCTGGCAATCGGGCGGACCGGCGGCGGCGACGCCGCCGAGTTGGCGCTTGCGTGGATCGACATCTCCACCGGCCAGTTCCGGGTGGCCGGAACCATGCTCGAGCGCCTCTTGTGCGACATCATGCGCATCGGACCGCGCGAAATCGCCGTCTCCGATGTGCTGTTCGACTGCGCCGACACGCGCCCGGTTCTCGATGCGACAGGGCTCGCGGTCACGCCGCTCCCGGCCAGCATGTTCGACAGCACGGCAGCACAGAAGCGCATGGCGGCCTTTTACGGCGTCAACACGCTGGACGGATTCGGCCAGTTCTCGCGCGCGGAGCTTGCGGCGGCAGGCGGCGCGATCTCCTATATCGAGCGCACGCAGATATCCGAACGCCCGGCGCTGCAACGGCCCGAGCGCGAGGAAACCGCCTCGACGCTGTTCATCGATCCGGCGACGCGCGCGAACCTGGAAATCGAGCGCACGCTTTCCGGCGCGCGGCAGGGCAGTCTCTTGAAAGCGATCGACCGTACGACGACCGGCGGCGGTGCGCGGCTTCTCGCCGAACGGTTGCGTTCGCCGCTGACCGACTGCGCGCAGATCAACCGGCGGCTTGATTCCGTTTCCTTCTTCGCCGGCAATGACCGCCTGGCCGAAGACCTGCGCGATGTCCTCAAAGGGTGCCCCGACACGCCGCGGGCGTTGTCGCGCTTGTCGCTCAATCGTGGCGGACCGCGCGACCTGCTCGCCATTCGCGACGGCCTGCGCGCCGCAAGCGAAGCGGCCCGGCTTCTGGCCGATGCCGCCCTGCCCGAAGAATTGGACGCTTGTCTGGAAAGGCTGCGCGGCGCGCCACACGCGTTTGGCGGCAAGCTGGACGAAGCGCTCGGTGACGACGTGCCGCTGTTGAAACGCGATGGCGGTTTCATCCGCGCCGGCCACCACGGCGAACTCGACGAGATGCGGGCATTGCGTGACGAATCGCGCAAGGTCATCGCCGCATTGCAGGCGCAATATGCCGAGGAGACCGGCGTCAAGTCGCTGAAGATCAAGTACAACAACGTGCTCGGCTATTTCATCGAGGTCACGGCGCTGAACAGCGGCGCGCTCACCGAGGGCGACGA
The DNA here is from genome assembly GCF_965230365.1 of Oricola sp. GTDB lineage: Bacteria > Pseudomonadota > Alphaproteobacteria > Rhizobiales > Rhizobiaceae > Oricola. Next base: position 211,226 of record NZ_OZ246003.1, read on the forward strand.
AGCCAAGGCGCGTTTCATCCACCGCCAGACGCTGGCCAGCGCGATGCGCTTCACCACCACGGAGCTTGCCGATCTGGAAAGCCGCATCGCCAACGCGGCCGAGCGCGCGCTTGCCATCGAATTGTCGCTGTTCGACGCCTTGCAGGCCGAGATGATCGACGTCGCCGAGGGCATCCGCGAGGCCGCCGGCGCGCTCGCCGTCTTCGACGTCTCCATCGCGCTTTCACGGCTCGCCGGGTCGGAAGGCTATTGCCGGCCGCGCGTCGACGACAGCCGGGCCTTCGCGGTGGTTGCCGGCCGGCACCCGGTGGTCGAACAGGCATTGCGGCGGCAGGCGGCCAACCCGTTCGTCGTCAATGATTGCGATCTGTCGCCACGCGACGGCGGCGATCAGGGCGCGATCTGGCTGCTGACCGGCCCCAACATGGGCGGCAAGTCGACATTCCTGCGTCAGAACGCATTGATCGCCATCCTGGCGCAGGCCGGGTCCTTCGTGCCGGCAGGCAGCGCGCATGTCGGTGTGGTGGACCGGCTGTTCAGTCGGGTCGGCGCCTCCGACGATCTGGCGCGCGGCCGTTCGACCTTCATGGTCGAGATGGTCGAGACGGCGGCGATCCTCAATCAGGCCGGCGACCGGTCGCTGGTCATCCTCGACGAGATCGGCCGTGGCACGTCGACTTTCGACGGGCTGTCGATCGCATGGGCGACGGTCGAACACCTGCATGCGAAAAACCGCAGCCGGACGCTTTTCGCCACGCATTTTCACGAGCTGACCGCGCTCGCCGAAACACTCGCCAACCTGCAAAACGTAACCATGCGGGTCAAAGAATGGGAGGGCGAGGTCGTCTTCCTGCACGAGGTTGCCGCCGGCGCCGCGGACCGGTCCTACGGCGTGCAGGTCGCCAAGCTCGCAGGACTGCCAGAAAGCGTCGTGGCGCGGGCGCGTGACGTGCTCGACCGGCTGGAAGCCCAGGGGCGCGACACCAGCGCCGACAAGCTGATTGACGACCTGCCGCTGTTTTCCGCTGACATCCGCCACGAACAGCCCGCAAAACAGGAAAGCGCGGTGGAAGACGCGGTCGCCGCGCTGGCCCCCGACGAACTGACGCCGCGCGAGGCGCTTGAGAAGGTTTACGAGTTGAAAGCTCTGCTCACGGCGAAACATTGAAGCGATGTGACATCGCCGACATGTTTCTGTAGGAAGCGCATCCAGATTGCCGGAAACACAGATGACCGACGTTCCCATAACGCCAGCAGGCGAGCCGAGCCGCGAGACGATCCTGGCCGATCTGATCGCGCTTGCCGACGCGTATGACGGCGGCAGCACGGCGTGCCGTGCCGAGGTTCTGGCGCATCTGAAGACGGTGCTCGCCGAAGGGCGCGCGGAGGCCGAGCGGCAGCTCTTTGCCGACGGCAGCGGTCGGGCGTGCGCGCAGCGCCTGTCGCGGCTGCTCGACGCGATGATCACGGCGGTCTACGACTTCGCGCTGACCCGGGTGTTTCCCGTCAGCAACCTGTCGCAGGGCGAGAAGCTCGCCCTGGTCGCCGTCGGCGGCTACGGGCGCGGCACGTTGGCGCCCGGATCGGATATCGATCTGCTGTTCGTCCTGCCCTACAAGCAGACCCCGCTCGGCGAACAGCTCGCCGAGTATATCCTCTACATGCTGTGGGATCTCGGCCTGACCGTCGGGCACGCCACGCGCTCCGTCGACGAGTGCATCCGGCTGTCGCGATCCGACACCACGATTTGTACGGCGACGCTGGACGCCCGCTATCTCTATGGCGAGAGATCGCTTTTCGACGAGTTCCAGCGGCGCTTCGACGCCGAAGTCGTCTCGGGGAGTTCTTCGAAATTCATCCAGGCCAAGCTCGCCGAACGCGACTCCCGCCACAAGCGCATGGGCGAGACCCGCTATCTTGTCGAGCCCAACATCAAGGACGGCAAGGGCGGACTGCGCGACCTGCAGACGCTTTTCTGGATCGCCAAGTATCACTACCGGGTCGCCAATCGCTTCGAGCTGATCGAGAAGGGCGTGTTTTCGCGGCCCGAATACGACCTCTTCGTCAAATGCGAGGACTTCCTGTGGGCCGTGCGCTGCCACCTGCACTTCTATACCGGCAAGCCCGATGAGCGGCTCGGCTTCGAAGTTCAGCGCGAGATGGCCGACCGGCTGGGCTATCGCAGCCATGCCGGGTTGCGAGACGTCGAGCGTTTCATGAAGCACTACTTCCTGATCGCCAAGGATGTCGGCGACCTGACGCGCATCTTCTGTGCGGCGTTGGAGGAGCAGGAGGTCAAGCAGGCTCCGCCGCTCAACCGGCTGCTGCAAACGCTGCCCTTCGCGCGCCGCCAGCAGCGGATCGGCGACTCGGACGCCTTCATCCTTGAAAACAAGCGGATCAACGTCGCCAGCGAGGACGTCTTCGCCCAGGACCCGGTCAACATCATCCGCATGTTCTGGCTCGCCGACCGGCACGAGCTCGACTACCACCCCGAGGCGCTGCAACTGATGCGGCGCTCGCTCAAGCTGATCAAGCGGCCATTGCGCAAGGATGCCGAGGCGAACCGGCTGTTTCTCGATCTCCTGACCTCGCCACGCGATCCGGCGCTCAATCTGCGGCGCATGAACGAGGCCGGAGTGCTTGGCCGCTTCATCCCGGATTTCGGCAAGGTCGTCGCGATGATGCAGTTCAACATGTATCACCGCTTCACCGTCGACGAGCACCTGATCCGCGCCGTCGGCATGCTGTCGAAGATCGAGCACGGACGGCTGGAAGAGGAAAACCCGCTCGCCACATCGCTGATGCCCGGCATGGACGGCTACAAGCGCGTTCTCTACATGGCGCTGTTCCTGCACGATATCGCCAAGGGACGCGATCAGGACCACTCCATCGCCGGCGCCGAAGTCGCAGAGCGGCTGTGCCCGCGCTTCGGCCTGTCGCCGAACGAGACCGAACTGGTCGTCTGGCTGATCCGCGATCACCTGACCATGAGCACGGTCGCCCAGTCGCGCGATCTGAGCGACCGCAAGACCATCGAGGATTTCGTCGCCGTCGTGCAGACCCTGCCGCGCCTGAAGCTGCTGGTCATCCTTACGGTCTGCGACATCCGGGCCGTCGGACCGGGCGTGTGGAACGGCTGGAAAGGGCAATTGCTGCGCACACTCTATGCGGAAACCGAACTGGCGCTGACCGGCGGCTTCTCGGAGGTCAACCAGAAGGACCGCGCCGCCCATGCACGCCAACAACTCGCCCTGCGGCTTGCCGACTGGCCGGAGGAAGAGCGCCGCCAATATGTCGAGCAGCATTATGACAACTATCTGCTCACCGTCGACCTCGACGACCAGGAGCGTCATGCCCATTTCTTGCGCGATGCGCTCGCCGAGAAACGCAAGCTGGCGACGCAGGTGCGCACCAACTCGTTCCAGGCGATCACGGAAATCACGGTGCTGGCGCCCGACCATCCGCGCCTGCTGTCGATCATCGCGGCGGCCTGCTCGGCCGCCGGCGCTTCGATCGATGGCGCGCATGTGTTCACCACCCGCGACGGCTGGGCGCTCGACACGATCATGGTCAATCGCGAATTTGCCGATGACGGCGACGAACTGCGCCGGGCGCGGCGCATCGGCAAGGTGATAGAGGACGTGTTGTCGGGACGCACCTACATGCCCGACATGCTGGCCCACAGGATGAAGCCGCGCCGCACGCTGAAGGCGTTTTCCGTCGAACCGTCGGTGGCGATCAAGAATGCGCTGTCGAACCGCTTCTCCGTCATCGAGGTCGAGGGGCTGAACCGCCCGGGCATCCTCTCCGAAATCACCGGCGCGCTGTCCGATCTGACGCTCGACATCCGCTCGGCGCATATCACCACCTTCGGCGAAAAGGTGGTCGACACGTTCTACGTGACCGACCTGACCGGCCACAAAATCACCGATCCCGACCGCCAGAAACGCATCCGCGAGGTGCTCGGCGATGTACTGACCGGGCGCAGCGACGACAACCCGGTCGTCCAGATGACTGCCGGGCTGGCGCGCCCCAAGGCCAACAAGGTTGGGTAGCCGATGAGCCTGCTTGGCAAGTTTCTCGGTGTCGGCGGCGCGACGTCGGCCAGCCGCGTGCTCGGTTTCGCCCGCGAGGCGATGATTGCCGCCGCGCTCGGCGCCGGGCCGGTGGCCGACGCCTTTTACGCCGCGCTGCGCTTTCCCAACCTGTTCCGCCGGCTGTTCGCCGAAGGCGCCTTCAACTCGGCCTTTGTGCCGATCTTCGCCAAGGAGGTCGAGCAAAACGGCGAGGCGAGCGCCGCGAAGTTCGCCGGCGAGGTGTTTTCGGTCCTGGCGCTGATCCTGTTCGCGCTGACGGTCCTGGCGCTGGTGTTCATGCCGGCCTTCGCCGCCACCGTGATCGCGCCGTCATTCCGCGACACGCCGGAGAAGTTCGACCTGACCGTGCTGCTCGCGCGGATCATGTTCCCCTATCTGGCAGCGATGTCGCTGATGGCGATGCTGACCGGCATCCTCAACTCGTTTAGGCGCTACTTCCTTGCCGCGCTGGCGCCCGTGCTGCTCAACGTCGTCTTGATCGGCGTGCTGGCCGCCGCGCTTGTGCAGGGCTGGGCGGACCGGACCATCGGTGTCACGCTGGCCATCGGCGTGGTCGTCGCCGGGCTGCTGCAACTCGGTCTGGTGATCTACGGGATCGCCCGCCTCGGCTTCCGTTTCGCCCCGCGCCAACCCAGGCTGACACCGCAGATCCGCCGCCTGCTGCGGCTCGCCGCGCCCGCGGCGCTGACCGGCGGCATCGTCCAGATCAATTTGGTGATCGGCCAGATCATCGCATCGCGGCAGGACGGCGCCATCGCGCTCCTCAACTACGCCGACCGCATCTACCAATTGCCGCTCGGCATCATCGGGATTGCCATCGGCGTCGTGTTGCTGCCGGAACTGGCGCGTGCGCTCGGCGCGGGCGAACAGAAGACGGCGCTTACGCTGCAAAACCGCAGCCTCGAATTCGGGCTGGCGCTCACCGTGCCGGCCGCCGTCGCGCTGGCGCTCGCGCCGACGCCCTTCGTTGCCGTCATCTACGAACGCGGCGCGTTCACGGCGGAAACGACGGCTGCGGCCTCGATGGCGCTGGCGGCGTTCGCCGTCGGGCTGCCCTCCTTCGTGCTGGTCAAGATCCTGCAGCCTGGCTTCTTCGCGCGCGAGGACATGCGCACCCCGATGTGGTTCTCGCTGGTGTCGCTTGTCGTCAACGCGGCTGGCAGCCTGCTATTGTTTCCGGTCTACGGCCATGTCGGCATCGCGGCGGCGACCAGCATCGCCGGCTGGGCCAATGCGCTGCTGCTGGCGGCCACGCTGTGGCACCGCGACCACTTCCGCCCTTCGGCGGAGACCCTGCGCCGCACCGCGATGATGATCCTGTGCAGCGTGGCGATGGGGGCGGCGCTCTATGCCGGCTGGGCGTGGTCGAGCGCCCTGTTTACCGCATCGGGCATCCTGATCCGCATCGGCATCGCCGGTGCGCTGATCGCGGTCAGCATGGCGGTCTATTTCGGCCTGGCGCTGGCGACCGGGGCCATCGACCGGACCCTGCTCGGCCGCACGCTGAGACGGCGTTCGGCGCAATAGGCCTTGAACCACTGAAGGCAGCCTGCCATAAGCGCGCCGCAACCGGCGCGCGCGGTCATAACACCGCTCCGCGGCGAGGCCCTCCACCAGCTTCGAGACCAAAAATCATGAACAGCTTCGAACCCCGCGTATTCTCCGGCGTCCAGCCGACCGGCAACCTGACGCTTGGCAACTATCTGGGCGCGATCAAGAAATTCGTCGCATTGCAGGACACCAACAACTGCATCTATTGCGTCGTCGACCTGCACGCCCTGACGGTCAATCCGAACCCCGAAGAACTGATCGATGGCACCCGCTCGATCGCCGCCGCCTTTCTGGCAGCCGGCATCGACCCGGTCGCCAATATCGTCTTCAACCAGAGCCGGGTTCACGAGCACGCCGAACTGGCATGGGTCTTCAACTGCGTCGCGCGCATGGGCTGGCTGAACCGGATGACCCAGTTCAAGGAGAAAGCCGGCAAGGACCGCGAAAACGCCTCGGTCGGCCTGTTCGCCTATCCGACGCTGATGGCCGCCGACATTCTGGCCTATCGCGGCACCCATGTGCCGGTCGGCGACGACCAGAAGCAGCATCTGGAACTGGCGCGCGACATCGCGCAGAAGTTCAACAACGACTACTCCAAGCGGATCGGCGATCTGCAGCTCGGCGTGCCGGTGACGGTCGGCGAGGAGACGGTCAACGGCTATTTCCCGCTTACCGAACCGATCATCGAAGGTCCGGCGACGCGTATCATGAGCCTGCGCGACGGCACCAAGAAGATGTCGAAGTCCGATCCTTCGGACCTGTCGCGGATCAACCTGACCGACACCGCCGACGACATCGCCAAGAAGATCCGCAAGGCCAAGACCGACCCCGAGCCGCTGCCGGGCGAGACGGACGGGTTGGCCGGCCGGCCGGAAGCCGAAAACCTGGTCAACATCTACGCCGCGCTGTCGGAAACGGACATGGGCGAGGTGCTGCGCGACTTCGGCGGCCAGCAATTCTCGGTGTTCAAGCCGGCCCTGGCCGAGCTTGCGATCGAGAAGCTCGACCCGCTGGCGACCGAAATGCGCAAGCTCCTGGACGATTCCGGCTATCTCGACCAGGTGCTTGCCGCCGGCGCCGACCGTGCCTCGGCCATCGCGCGCGAGACGATGGGCGACGTCAAGCGCATCGTCGGCCTGTCCGGCTAGAGCGTTTCCCGGTTGCCGCTTGATGCGCAACCGGGGCCATGCCATGTATTCGCGATGGTTACCAAACGTCTGATCAAGGAAGCCGGCCATCGCCGCAAGTTTCTCGCGGTGATTGACGAGACCCCGGAATGCGAGCGCGCGGTGGTCTATGCGGCGCGGCGCGCGATCGGGACAGGCGGCGGCCTGATCCTGCTCTACGTGATCGAGCCCGGCGACTTCCAACACTGGCTCGGCGTCGAGCAGGTGATGCGCGCCGAATCGATCGAGAACGCCGAGGCGTCGCTGTCGAAATACGCCGCGCTTGCCCGCGACAAGGCCGGCATGGAGGCCGAAACGGTGGTGCGCGAAGGCGTCGCCGTGGAGCAGATCCACGCGCTGATCGAGGAAGACCAGGATATCGCCATCCTGGTGCTCGCATCGGGCGCGGCAAAGGAAGGCCCGGGACCGCTGGTCTCGTCGGTTGCCGGCCGCAATGCGGCGTTTCCGATCCCGGTGACGGTCGTGCCCTACAATCTCAGCGACGAGGACATCGAAAGCCTGTCGTGAGCCAAAGACACGTGTCGCGGCCGGCTTGAAGTCGCACCGCTGCCGGCCTATTTTAGAACCGTTCGAAACTATGCGGAGCGCGCCATGTTCATCCAGACAGAAACGACCCCCAATCCGGCGACGCTGAAGTTCCTGCCCGGTCGCGTTGTGCTCGATCAGGGCACCGCTGATTTCAGGGACGCCGACACGGCTGGCGAGCAATCGCCGCTGGCCGGACGCCTGTTTGCGCTCGATGGCGTGACGGGCGTGTTCTTCGGCTATGATTTCGTGACCATCACCAAGGACGACGCCGCCGACTGGCAGCACATGAAGCCAGCCATCCTCGCCGGCATCATGGAGCATTTCATGTCGGACGCGCCGGTCATGGCCAATGCCGGCGGCGAAGTGGAACTGTCGGACGGCGAGGAATTCTACGCCAGCGAGGATGAAAGCATCGTCGCGACAATCAAGGAACTGCTGGACACGCGGGTGCGCCCCGCGGTCGCGCAGGACGGCGGCGACATCACGTTTCGCGGTTACAAGGAAGGCACCGTGTTCCTGCACATGAAGGGCGCTTGCGCCGGTTGCCCGTCATCGACGGCAACGCTGAAGCACGGCATCCAGAACCTGCTCCGCCACTTCATCCCGGAAGTCGAGGGCGTCGAGGCCGTTTGAGCCCGCCACGCAGGCCACGGCACTTCAGCGCAACAAAAAAGCCGGGTCGATACCCGGCTTTCTTTTTGTCTAGATACGGGCGCCGATCAGGTCACGATGACCTTGGCGCCGGGTTTCACGCGCTCATAGAGATCGATGATGTCCTGGTTCATCAGCCGGATGCAGCCGGACGAAACATTGCCGCCGATCGACCACCATTCGGGCGTGCCGTGCAGGCGGTAGCCGGTGTCACGGCCGTTGCGCATCAGATAGAGGGCGCGCGCGCCGAGCGGATTGTTGAGGCCCGGCTTCATGCCGCCGCGATATTTCGCAAGGTCCGGCTCGCGGCGGATCATCGGCTCCGGCGGGGTCCAGGTCGGCCACTCGCGTTTCCAGCCGACCTTCGCCGTGCCTTTCCAGAGGAAGCCCTCGCGGCCAACGCCGATGCCGTAGCGCATTGCCTTGCCGTCGCCGAGCACCAGGTGCAGGTGCTTGGCCGAGGTGTCGATGATGATCGTGCCCGGACGTTGCTTGGTCTCGTAGCTCACGACCTGGCGGCGGAACTGCCGGTCGATCTTGGAAACCGGAATCTTCGGCAGCGCATAACCGCTGTCGTTCTTGGCGCCGTAGGCGTTGACGAATGCCGTGCCGCCAGTCGTGCTGCAACCGGATACGATGGCCGTGGCCGCGATGGCGACTGCGATCAGAATTCCCTTGCCCCGCATGGACTGCTCCCGTTTTCTCCGGCCGCCTCGCATATCCTGCCTGCGCGCGGCCTCCCCTTCCTGGTCCAGAAATCGCTCTCTGGCATGACTTGCCGAAGATATGATTAATCTCACGCACATTAGTGTGATAATGATCACACAGCGTCAAAACAAAAATTCGCCACATTTCGATACATTCGCGAATCGTGGCATTCTGGCAACATGCCGTTGATTGATCTTCACGCGCGAAATCCGCTGAAAGACGGGCGACAGTCGGCGCGCGCCATGCAAATACGCCGTGGCGTGCAGGCGTTTCTTGCCGATCTCGGTGCCGTTACCCTGCCGGAGGTCACGCTGGCGACCGGCCGCCGCGCCGACATCATGGCGCTTCACCGCGACGGCACGATCTGGATCGTCGAGATCAAGTCTTCCGTGGAAGACATGAAGGCTGATTCGAAATGGCCCGACTATCGCGCCTGGTGCGACCGCTTCTTCTTCGCCTCGCTCGCCGATGTACCGCAGACAGTCTTTCCCGATGATTGCGGGTTCATGCTCGCCGATGCGCACGGCGCGGAAATGCTGCGCGACGCGCCCGAACACAAGCTTGCCGCCGCCCGCCGCAAGACGGTGACGCTGCGCTTCGCGCAAACCGCCGCGCAACGGCTCCGTGCGGCGGAACTGGCCGGCGTGGAGCTGCCGGGAGATGATGCGTAGCGGCCGGGCGGCCGACGCTGCGTAACCCATCTTTGGATTTACCGCCGCCAGCGCCTATACTCCGCCGATGAAGTACGTCTTCGACGATTTCGTGGTCGATATCGCCGCCCGGGAGCTGTTGTCCGGCGGCCATGCTGTCGCGGTCGAGCCGAAGGTCTTCGACGTGCTTGTGCACCTGATCGAACACCACGACCGCGTCGTCTCCAAGGACGAACTGATCGAGACGGTCTGGAGCGGCCGGTTCATCTCCGACACAGCGGTCTCCTCGCAGGTGAGCGCCCTGCGCCGCGCGCTCGGCGATGACGGCCGGGCCCAGAAATACGTCAAGACCATGCATGGGCGCGGCTTCCGCTTCGTCGGTTCGGTCGTCACCAGCATCGCCAAACCCGCCGCCGCAAAGGCGCCAGCGCCAGCCGGCGGCATTCCCGAGCAGGACATCCGCTATTGCCGCAGCCGCGACGGCACGCGCATCGCCTACGCGATTGCCGGCGACGGTCCGCCGCTGGTCAAGACATCGCACTGGCTCACCCATCTGGAATATGACTGGGAAAGCCCGATCTGGAGCCACCTCAACCGCCACCTGCTCGAAACCCACCGCCTGGTCCGGTTCGACGCGCGCGGCCACGGCCTGAGCGAATGGGATGTCGAGGATTTGTCGCTCGACCGCCAAGTGGAAGATCTGGAAACGGTGGTCGACGAGGCCGGGCTTGACAGATTTCCGATCCTCGGCGTTTCGCAGGCCGCCGCCATCAGCATTGCTTATGCCGCCAAGCATCCCGAACGGGTGTCCCGGCTGCTGCTCTTCGGCGGCTTCGATTGCGGCTGGCGGCACACCGGCGGCCCGCGTTTCATCGCCACGACGGAAGCCTTGAAGACGGTTCTGGAGGGCACATGGGGCAACTCGCCCACCGGGCAGGGTTTCTGCAGCCTGCTGCTGATGCCCGAGGCGCCGCCGGAAAGCCAGCGCTGGCTCAGCGACCTGCAGCAGAAGACCTCAACGGGAAAAACCGCCGTCGCGCTCTTGGAAGAAATCGGCCGGCGCGACGTGCGCCACCTGCTCGACAAGGTGCAGGCGCCGACACTGGTCGTTCATGCGAGGCGGGATCCCGCGATTCCCTATGCGGCCGGCCAGCGGCTTGCCGCCGGCATCAGGGGCGCCCGCTTCGCGACGCTGGATTCGGGCAATCACATCATCCCGGAGACCGATCCCGCCTGGCCCCGATGCGCGCAATTGTTTCGCGACTTCCTCGCCGAGGATGCGGGCTAGAACATATCGCTAAGAGGCCAATCCACTACTGTCCCACCTGCGGTACGAAGCGTTAGGGTGGCCGCCCTGACGCTTCTTTCTATAGGGCGGAAAGATCCCGCCCAAATACGTAACAAAGAAAAATGTAATCCTCCGTCCGAAAACCTCCCTTACAATCCATCCCGCCTTCTCACGGAAGTCTGTCGTGCACACCGGCTGATGGAGAGAGGGACGGTGCCCGGTTGTTCGTGCAGAGGTGTGCGGATGGGTGATAAACCCCCAAGCCAGGGCGGCATGAAGCGGCGCGCGCAGCCTTGTTTTCCCGGACTTTCGTTCAGGGCCGCCGACCGAAGCTGCAAGGTGAGGCCCGGTCCGGCGCAGCCGGAGCAATCGATCCAGTGAATCGATTGCAGGGCCGAACGAGCGGGCGGTCAAAAAAATCTATCCACCGCTCCCAAACCCTCGCTTACAATCTGCCCGCCTTCTCACGGAAGTCTGGGTGCACACCGGCTCACAGGGAGAGGGACGGTGCCCGGTGGGCGGTGCAGAGGTGTATCGCTGGGTGATGAACCCCCACGCCGGGGCGGCATGAAGCGGCGCGCGCAGTCTTGTTTTCCCGGACAGAGTTCCGGGCCGCCGACCGAAGCTGCAAGGTGAGGCCCGTTCCGGCAAAGCCGGAGCAATCGATCCAGTGAATCGATTGCAGGGCCGAACGAGCGGGCGGTCAAAAAAATCTATCCACCGCCCCCAAACCCTCGCTTACAATCTGCCCACCTTCTCACGGAAGTCTGGGTGCACACCGGCTCACAGGGAGAGGGACGGTGCCCGGTGGGCGGTGCAGAGGTGTATCGCTGGGTGATGAACCCCCACGCCGGGGCGGCATGAAGCGGCGCGCGCAGTCTTGTTTTCCCGGACAATACGATCCGGGCCGCCGACCGAAGCTGCAAGACCACCGAGCGGGCGGTCCGAGGATCGCTATACTCAATAGACGTTGCGATGCTTTGACCGCCCGTCTTCCAATTGCGATGCCCCGGCTGGCGCAGCCAGACCGGGATAGCGTGTCGCGAGCAGGAAAAGTCTTTGAACAATCCGGCCCCGAAAAAACGGGGCGCGGCGAGGACGCGGGCTGCCACGATCGTGTCGCCCGGCCCTATCGCGGCGCGCGTTTGGCCAGGATCCGCTGCAGGGTGCGGCGATGCATGTTGAGCCGGCGTGCGGTTTCCGAGACATTGCGGTCGCACATCTCGAAGACGCGCTGGATGTGTTCCCAGCGCACCCGGTCGGCCGACATCGGGTTTTCCGGCGGCGAGACCTTCGCGCCCGGCTCGGCGGTGAGCGCCGCGAGGATCTCGTCGGCATCGGCCGGCTTGGCGAGATAGTTGACCGCGCCGAGCTTGACCGCATTGACGGCGGTGGCGATGTTGCCATAGCCGGTCAGCACGATGGCGCGCGAATCCGGGCGGACCCGGCGGATCGCCTCGATCACGTCAAGGCCGTTGCCATCGCCGAGCCGCATGTCGACGACCGCATAGGCGGGCGGGTCCAATGATACCGAGTGGAGGCCGGCCTCGACCGATTCCGCGGGGATCACTTCGAAGCCGCGGCTTTCCATCGCCCGCGCGAGACGTTGCAGGAAGGGCTTGTCGTCATCGACGATCAGCAGGCTCTTGTCGGTCTTTTCTTTCGCGATCTCGTTCATTTGCATCCGCGATTCTGTTCAGGCGACCCGGCGATCTCGTCCATGAGCGCTTCGGGTTCGCGTTCCGTTATCCACGCTACGGCATCGGTTTGCCGCGCTGCGTCCAATCCGGCGTTAGATTCCATCATACACGTTTTTGCCCGAACGGGCCTAACGCATCCTTTCGCCTCGTCGTCAACATTCTACGCCGCCAACGCCTGAATGGATGCACGCGGCCATTCGACGACGACTTCCGCACCCTCGCTGGCGATCGTGGAATTCGCCAATCTGACGCTCGCGCCGGTGCGCTCCAGCAGCGTCTTGGCGATGAATACGCCGAGCCCCAGCCCGCCGCCGCCCTTGTAGCGCCGGTCTTCGGAGCGGACCGGGACAAGATCGGGTTCGCCAAGCCGCTCAATCACCTCCGGCGCGAAACCCGGTCCATCGTCGACGATGCGGATTCTGACATGGTCCTCGGTCCAGGCCATGGTGATTTCGACTTTTTCGCTCGCGAAATCGACGGCGTTTTCGACGAAATTGCCGAGGCCATAGATCACGCCGGGAATGCGGCGGCCCGCCGGTTCGGTCGTGCTGTCGCCCACGGCCCGCGCCTCGATCCGGATGCCGAATTCCCGGTGCGGCGCGACGACCTCCTCGACCAGCGCCCTGAGCGACAGCCGCGAGACATGGTCCTCGTCATCGGTGCCAAGCGTGCTGACGCGCCGCAGGATCTCGCGGCAGCGGTCGGCCTGGCTGCGCAGCAACCGGATGTCCTCGCGCAGCTCTTCGGCCGTCGCACCTGCAAGATCGCGTTGCAGTTCCTTTGCGACCAGCGAGATCGTCGCCAGCGGCGTGCCGAGTTCGTGGGCGGCGGCCGCCGCCAGACCGTCCAGCGCCGAGACATGCTGCTCGCGTTGCAGCACCAGTTCGGTGGCCGCCAGCGCATCGGCGAGCCGGCGTGCTTCTTCTGCGACCCGGTAGACATAGATCGCCGAGAAGATCAGGCACGACACCACCGAAAACCACATGCCCGAAACGTAGACGAGCGGGATTTCGAGGCGGACATCCGGATACCAGGGCAAGGGAAGGTGCACGAACACCAGCAAGCTGGCGACACCAACGGCAATCAAAGCCAAGAGTGCGGTAAAGCGCGGCGGCAGGGTGGCCGCCGAGATGATCACCGGCACCGCCAGCAACAGGCTGAACGGATTGGTGAGCCCGCCGGTCAGCGCCAACAGGCCGGCCAGCTGCGCGACATCGAAGCTCAGGAGCGCGAACACGCCGACCGGATTGAGGCGCATGTTCGCGGGATAGAACCACGTCAGCGCGAGATTGATGATGGCCGCGACGGCGATCAGCGCGAGACAGGCGACGATCGGCATGTCGAACATCAGCACGGTGCCGACGAACAGTACGGCCGACAACTGCCCGACCGTCGCCAGCCAACGGGTGTTGGTCAGTGTCGACAGGCGCAGGCGGCGATTGCCGTATCCGGCCTCGGGTCCGATCGCGAATTCCATGGCCTTCATATAGGTGAAAGCGCGGCGAAAGGAAAAAAGCGATTTTGGTTCTAACCGTTGCGCGGCTTGGTGCGCCGCGTCGGCTCGGCATTGGCCGGATCTTCCGGCCATGGGTGCTTGGGATAGCGGCCGCGCAGGTCGGCCCGCACCGCCGCCCAGGAGCCGGCCCAGAAACCGGGCAAGTCCTTGGTGCGCTGGATCGGACGTTGCGCCGGCGACAGCAATTCGACGGTCAGCGGCACCCGCCCGCCGGCAACGCTCGGATGCTGTTTCAGGCCGAACAGCTCCTGAACCCGGATCGCGATCTCGGGGTCCGCGCCGTCTGCGCCATAGTCCAGCATGACGCTCGTTCCGGTGGGCGCGACGAAACGCGACGGCGCGAACGCGTCGAGCCGGGAAAGCAGTTCGTAGGGAACCCGCGAGGACAGCGCGTCCTTCAACAGGCCGGGCGAGACCGCGTCGAAACCGGTCATGCCGGCAAGATAGGGCGCGAGCCACGCGTCCAGCGATGCCGCAAGCGCCGCATCGTCCATCGCCGGCCATGGGTCTCCAAGCCGGGCGTGCAGCCAGCAAAGCCGGTCGCGAAACTGCGCGACTTCGCGGGTGAACGGCAGCAGAGACAGGCCATGCGCGCGCACTGCGTCGAGCAGCGCGGCGGTAGCCGCGTCGCCGGGTTCGACGGGGACAGGCGCGGAAGCGAGAACCACGGCGCCGATCCGCTCGGCGCGCCGCGCCGTCAACGCCTTGCGGGACTTGTCGAAGCGCATCTCGACGGCGGTTTCGATCCGGTCGCTCAGCGCCGCGCGAAGCTCGTCCTCGGCAACCGGCGCGGCGGCGGTGATCCGGCCTTCCCTTGCAACGCCGGTCACATCGGCGACCACGAGAAACGGCTCGGCGGCGAGCGGGTCCGCTTCATCGACGAAAACACCGCGACCGTTGGCCATCACGAAACTGCCGGCGCGCGCGCCGCCACGCGCTCTGGCAAGGCGGTCGGGATAGGCATCGAGCAGCATCGCGCCGGCGGACGCCTCTTGCCCGGTATCGTCAGGCAGACCGAGCGGCTTGACCGATCGTTTCGCCATGTCGCGCAGGCGTTTCAGTTGCGGGGCGCTGCCGCGAAGCGCGTTGTCGAGCCGGCGCGCGATGTCGATGCCGCTGCCACCGGCGCCGCGTTCTGTGACCAGCAGCGCCAGCAGCATGCGGCGGAACCCGTCGGCTCGGTCGCGCGCACCGGCGACCATGGCAGCGAGCCGCGCCGGCAGGCCCAGCGTCCGCATGCGTCGGCCGGTGGCTGTCAGGCTTCCCGTGGCATCGAGCGCTCCCAGCGTCTGCAACAGCGCCCGGGCCTCGTTGACGGCCGGATCGGGCGGCGGGTCGAGAAACCGCAACAGGCGCGGTTCGGCGATGCCCCACGCCAGGCTGTCGAGCAGCAGCGAAGTCAGGTCGGCATTGAGGATTTCCGGCGGATCGAAGCGGGCAAGCGCGCCGGTCTGCTGCTCGCGCCACAGCCTGATGGCGACGCCGGGTGCGGTGCGGCCGGCGCGGCCGGAGCGTTGGATTGCGGCGGCCTTCGACACCCACCCGGTCTCGAGCCGCGTCAGGCCGCTTCCGGGGTCGAAGACGGGCCGGCGGCTGCGGCCGGCATCGATGACGACACGCACGCCGTCGATGGTGATCGAAGTCTCGGCGATGGCCGTCGCCAGCACCACCTTGCGGCGGTCTGCGGGCGGCGGCTGGATCGCCCGGTCCTGGTCGGCGATCTCCATCATCCCGTAGAGCGGGGCGACGAAGACATCGCTGGGCAGCCGGCCTTCCAGAGCCTCGGCGACACGCCGGATTTCGCCCTGTCCCGGCAGAAAGACGAGGATGCTGCCGGCCTCCGTGACCAGGGTTTCGCGGATCGCCGCCGCCACGCCATCCTCGAAACGTCCGCCGCCGGCCGGCTCGTGGTGGCGGATGTCGACCGAAAAGGCGCGGCCTTCGCTTTCGACGACTGGCACATCGCCGAGAAGTGCGGCGACCCGGGCGCCGTCGAGCGTCGCCGACATCACCAGGATTCGCAGATCCTCGCGCAGCCCGTCGCGGACGTCGAGCGCCAGCGCGAGGCCAAAATCGGCATCGAGGCTGCGTTCGTGGAACTCGTCGAACAGGACCGCGCCGACAGCAGACAGTTCCGGATCGCCGACGATCATGCGCTGGAAGACGCCTTCGGTGACCACCTCGATTCGGGTTTCCGGTCCGACCCTGGTGTCGAGCCGCATCCGGTAGCCGACCGTCTCGCCGACCTGTTCGCCGAGTATCTGCGCCATGCGCCGGGCGGCGGCGCGGGCGGCAAGGCGGCGCGGCTCCAAAACGATGATCCTGCGGCCTTCGAGCCAGGCCGCCTCCAAAAGGGCAAGCGGCACGAGCGTCGTCTTGCCAGCGCCCGGCGGCGCGACCAGCACCGCCGACCCAGGCCCGGACATGGCGTCCAGCACGTCGCCGATGACCGCGCGAACGGGCAGATCGGGCAGCGCCGGTGTTTTCATGAAACTATCGGGATCGGCATGCGCCCAGTCCGGTCAATCGCGTTCGGTGATCTCGATCCGGCGGATAACCTTGTCCGGCTGCGGCCTGACGAGATCGATCGACAACAGGCCGTTCTTCAATTCGGCGCCGGTGACGCGCATGCCATCGGCCAGCACAAAGGCCTTCTGGAACTGACGCGAGGCGATGCCGCGATGCAGAAACTCGCGCGGCGTGTCGTCCTGCTGGCGGCCGCGAATGACAAGCTGGCTGTCCTCGGTCGAAATCTCCAGATCGTCCGATGCAAATCCGGCGACCGCCAGGGTGATGCGCAGGATGTCGGTTTCGCCGTCGCGCAGGCGTTCGATGTTGTAGGGGGGATAGCCGTCGGCGCTCTTGGCGATGCGTTCGAGCGACTTCTCGATCGTCTCGAATCCGACAAGCAGCGGGCTCGAAAATGGCGGAACGCGGGACATTGCCTTGCCCTTCCCAATAAGCGGCGACACAGGCGAACCCGGACTGGCATTCGCCGTTGCTCCTGATATGGTCGACGGCCATTGCAATTGCAAGAAACACTGTAATCAGGGCACTTTATGACCAATCGATCTGCCGGCGGACGACGCGCCATCATCATTGACACAGACCCCGGCCAGGACGACGCGCTGGCCATCCTGCTGGCGCTGGCCAGCGACGAACTCGAGGTACTCGGCATCACCGCGGTTGCCGGCAATGTGCCGCTGGAGCTGACCGAAAAGAACACCCGCAAGATTTGCGAACTGGCCGGCAAGCCGGACGCGAAAGTCTTTGCCGGCGCGTCGCGGCCGATGGTGCGCGAACTGGTGACGGCGGAATATGTGCACGGCAAGACCGGGCTCGACGGGCCCGACCTGCCCGAGCCGGTGATGGCGCTGCAGGAGAAAGGCGCCGTCGACTTCATCATCGAGACGCTGCGTGACAGGGCAACCGACGAGGTAACGCTGTGCACGCTCGGGCCGCTGACCAACGTCGCGCTGGCGCTGATCGAAGCGCCCGACATCGCGCCGAAGATCCGCGAAATCGTGATGATGGGCGGCGGCTTCTTTGAGGGCGGCAATGTGACGCCGGCTGCCGAGTTCAACATCTATGTCGATCCGCACGCCGCCGCTACGGTATTCGGTTCGGGCGTGCCGATCGTGATGATGCCTCTCGACGTGACCCACAAGGCACTGACCACGGCGAAGCGCATCGATGCCATGCGGGCGCACAACACGCCGGTGACGCTTGCCGCAGCCGAACTGATCGACTTCTTCGAACGCTTCGACGAGGACAAATACGGCACCGACGGCGGGCCGCTGCACGATCCCTGCGTCATTGCATGGTTGCTGAAACCCGATCTGTTCTGCGGCCGCGACTGCAATGTGGAGATCGAGACCGGCTCGGAACTCACCATGGGTATGACCGTGATAGACTGGTGGGGGGTAACCGACCGGCACCACAACGCGCATGTGCTGCGCGACATCGATGCGGACGGCTTCTTTGCGCTTTTGACCGAGCGGATCGCCCGGCTTTGAGCCGTCGGGAAAGCGGCTCGCGAAAACGCCACTTCAGGCGCGCGAAGCCATTGACTTGACCGCCGCGCCTGCGTAAACGGTGCCGCCTACCCAACCCGTGCCCAGATGGCGGAATTGGTAGACGCGCACGGTTCAGGTCCGTGTGCCGCAAGGCGTGGAGGTTCGAGTCCTCTTCTGGGCACCATTTCCCTCAGGTAACCCGTTGATTTCCAATCGGTTTCATCAAGAACCCGAGCGGAGGGTAGACCATGTGGGTGACCAAAGATGCCCCTTTCTTGTACACCAAACGGGGCGTGTACTATTTCTCAAGACGCGTCCCAGGGGACCTCAAGGGCCACTACAAGAGCCCTCGAATAGCGATTTCACTCCGAACGAAGTCAAAGAAAGTTGCGCGAGCCAGGGCGATCTCCCTCGCGGCGAAGCTGGATGAAGACTGGCTGACCCTTCGGTGGAAGAACACGGGCGATCCGCTGCAACGCTTCCTCCATCAACACATCTCCAGCGAGGCCACGATAGCGAGCGACGGGATAACGCTCAGTGAAGCTGAGCCTCCCCCAGTGAGTTGGTCCACCGTTATTTTTAGGAAAACGGAGGATCAGAGATGGCAAACAAGCGAGCCAAGCCCGAAGAGATTGTCACGAAGCTACGTCAGGTCGAAGTGCTTGTCGGTCAGGGAATGCCGCGCGCGGATGCGATCCGGCAGATCGGCGTGACCGAACAGACCTACTACCGCTGGCGGAAGAAGTACGGCGGGATGGGAACCGAACAACTCAAGGAGTTGAAGCGGCTGCAGAAGGAGAACGAGCGTCTCCGGCGTGCCGTGTCGGATCTGACGCTGGACAAACTCATCCTGACGGAGGCTGCCAAGGGAAACTTCTGAGCCCCGCTCGCCGCCGTGCCTGCATCGATCGCGTCCGGCAAACGCTTGGCGTGTCGGAGCGCCGCGCTTGCCGGACGCTCGGCCAGCACCGCTCTACACAACGGCGTTTACCGCGGGGCCGAGCAGATGAAGAGCGCCTGGTGGCAGACATGATTGAACTGACCCGGCAGTATGGCCGGTACGGCTATCGCCGGATCGCGGCCGTGCTGCGAGAGGCTGGATGGCAGGTCAACGACAAGCGCGTCGAGCGCCTGTGGCGACGAGAGGGGCTGAAAGTACCAATGAAGCAACCAAAGAAGGGCCGGCTCTGGCTGACCGATGGATCATGCATACGGCTGCGACCGGAGCACCGCGATCATGTCTGGTCGTACGACTTCGTCCACTGCCGCACGGATGATGGCAAGGCGTTCCGGACGCTGAACATCCTGGACGAGCATAGCCGGGAATGCTTGGCGATCCGGGTCAAGCGCAGGCTCAACTCGGTCGAGGTGATCGATGCGCTGTCGGACTTGTTCATCCTACGTGGCGTGCCCGCCCTCATCAGATCAGACAACGGGCCCGAGTTCATCGCTAAAGACGTCAGGAAATGGATCGACGCAGTCGGAGCGAAGACCGCATTCATCGAACCGGGCAGTCCCTGGGAAAACGGATACTGCGAGAGCTTCAACGGCAGGATGCGTGACGAGTTGCTCAATGGGGAGCTATTCTACTCGCTCCGCGAAGCCCAGATCATCATCGAAGAATGGAGGAAGCACTACAACACCAAGAGGCCACACAGTGCGCTGGGTTACCGACCACCGGCGCCGGAAACCGTCATCCAGATGGACCAAAGGCCGATCATGCACTAACAATCAAACTGGACCACTCGGATGGGGCCGCTCAGCACCGGCCACATATCAGCCTCGGCGGGCTCACGCCGAACGAGTTTGCAATCCGGTCCGCAATGGACCACAACATGAACTGGGCTAGCCTGTGAATGGGTACATTCAGGGGAGCAGGTCATCACAAGTCCACTTCAACTTGAATGACATCTGCTGCAGGATCGTCCACGCTTAAAGCGGGAGACTTTCAATATCCGACCCATTCCAATTAGCGGGTCATCAAGCCAGGTTCGCGATCTCTTCCCGCATGATCTGGCCCAGTTCCGCCAGTCGCGCGCGGTCCAGGCGGTTGCTCGGACCAGAGATCGATATACCGGCCTCGATGCCGCCGAATTGCGAACGCACGGGAACGGCGACGCAGTTCATGCCGTTTGACAGCTCCTCGAAATCGTAGGAGATGCCCGACTGGCGGATCGTCTCCAGTTCCTCCAGGAGTTGTTCCTTCAAGGTCAGCGTTTTCGTCGTGTAGCCCTTCAGGTCCAGCATGACATAGTCATCGATGAACTCAGGCGACTGGTGTGCAAGGATCGCCTTGCCGACCGACGTGGCGTGCAATTCGCAGCGCGTACCGATCCTGAAATCGACAGCAACGAGCTGGGACCCCTTAACGCGCTGGGTCAAAACGGTCTCGATACCGCTCAACTCGGAAAAATGGCACGTCTCGCCGGTGCGCTTCGAGACCGCTTTCAACAGTTCGGAGATGTTGCGGCGGTCCGGCCCGTCCTCGATCAGAGGCTTGGCGAGACTGAGAATGCGCCGGCTGACGCGATAAGTCTTGGCCGCCGGGTCCATTTCCAGATAACCCGCTTCCTCCATCGTGCGCAGCATACGGTACGTGGTCACCCTTTCGATGCCCGCGAACTTCGCGACTTCCGGCGCGGTTCCCGGCTCCGGCATTTCGGCAACAGCTTCCAGCACACGGAATGCCTTCAGCACTGTCGAACTCTTGTTTGTATCGCGGCTCATGGCCTCTCTCGATATGCACGATATGTGTACAAAATCTCTATCCGAGTTGAAGAGAGTTGTCCAGTCTCGAAAATTCCATGATCATTCCCTAAATCTGTCATCACTTGATTCTGTTTTTTATCGTTTATAATCATCACTATGAGCGCTAGCGAAACCTTTCTTGTTCAAATAATGTTGACATCGTACGTTTTCTGTACGTAAACAATATTCGTACTTGTGCTGGGAGGAGTAGAGCCAATGCAGATGCTGATTGGTGGTGACTGGGTGTCGGCATCCGACGCGTCAGAAATGGCTATTCTCAACCCTTCGACCGGAGAATTGCTGGGCTCCGTGCCGGCAGCGACGGTGGCCGATGTCGACCGCGCAGTCGAAATCGCCAACGAGGCCAAGCACCGCATCGCAACCCTGCCCGGTCACGAGCGCGCCCGGATACTCGAGGCGGTCGCGGCGCGGATCACACTCAACCGCGAGCATCTCGTCGCCCTGTTGAACCGTGAAAACGGCAAGACCTTCAAGGAAGTCGATGGCTGGGAGATCGACGCCGCCGCGCGCATCATCAAGGGATATGCGGAGGAAGCCAAGCGGCTGCATGGGCACGCCATCCCACTCAACGGCATTCCCGATCTGGAGAATTCGCTGGCCTTTACCGTCTACCAGCCGCTCGGTGTCATCGCGGCGATCATTCCGTTCAACTATCCGGTCGAACTCTGGTCGCACAAGGTCGCTGGCGGCCTGGCAGCAGGCAATGCGGTGATCACCAAAGCGCCCGAAGAGTGCCCGCTGGCGATGTTGGAGATCTCCAAATACTTCGAAGAGGCGGGACTGCCGGCAGGCGCACACCAGATCCTCACCGGTTATGGCGAGGTGGTCGGCGCGCGCCTTGCCGAGATCGACGGCGTGAACATGGTTTCGATGACCGGCAGCACCGAAGTCGGCAGGCTCGTATCGGCGGCCGCATCGCGGACATTGAAGAAAGTGCACCTGGAACTGGGCGGCAGCGACGCGACGATCATCTGCGCCGACGTCGATCCAAGGATTGCCGCCGAAGCGCTCGTCGCCGGGCGGTTCACGTCCGGCAACGGGCAGATCTGCTGCGCGGTCAAGCGGGTGTTCGTCGACCGGAAGATCCACGGCGCCGTCGTCGATCGCGTGGTCGAACTGACCGGCAAGCTCTCGGTCGGCGACCACACCCTGCCCGACACCGATGTCGGTCCGATGATCTCGCCCGTGGCGGCGGACAGGGTCGAGACGCAGATCAAGCGCGCGGTCGAACAGGGTGCGACACTTCTCATCGGCGGAAAGCGCGACCGGCAGTTCATTCATCCGGCGGTCTTCGTCGATGTCGAGCCGGACAATGTGCTGCTGCGCGAGGAGGTCTTCGGGCCTGTCCTGCCGCTGGTTGCCTTCGACACGATCGATCACGCCATCGAGATGGTCAATGACAGCGACTACGGCCTGCAAGCCTCGATTTTCACCAACGATTTCCGGTCGATCATGAACGCCTCGATCAAGCTCCAGGTCGGCACGGTGATCGTCAATCACCAGACCGCCATGCGGATCGAGTGCCTGCCTTTCGGCGGACGCAAGCTGAGCGGCAACGGCGTCCGCGAAGGCTTCCTGGAAACCCTGAAGGACATGAGCGAAACAAAGACCGTTGTCTTCAAGGACGCATTCGACTTCTACGCGACCCCGGGCGAAACGTCGTGAAAGAGATCCGGCTCAACGGGATCGTCAAGGTTTTCGGCTCCACGCTGGCGCTGAAGGAAGCGACGTTCGCGGCGCGTGAGGGTGAACTGGTCGCGATCTGCGGCGAAAACGGCGCCGGCAAGTCGACGCTGATGTCGATCCTGGCGGGTTCACGCACCCCAACGCTTGGCAGCATCGAGATCGACGGCAGGAAGACCGTGATCGATACACCGCACCAGGCCTTCGATCTGGGCATCCGTACGGTCTATCAGGAACTGAGCCTGCTGCCTGACCTGTCGATCGCCGAGAACCTGTTCCTCGGTGAACTGCCGGTAACAGCTATTGGACGGATCGACTGGAAACGCCTGCATGCGGAGGCGACGGCGGAAATCGAGGCGCTCGGGCTCAAGGACATTAATGTGGAACGACCGGCCGGCGAGTTCTCGGTCGCGATGCAGCAGATGTTCGAGATCGCCAAGGCGATCAGGGTGGCGCCGGAGCTGCTCATTTTGGACGAACCGACCGGCGTTCTGACCCAAACCGAAACCGATCTTCTGTTTGACAGGATCGAGACGCTCAAGGCGCGCGGAACCATCATCTTGTACATCTCGCACAGGCTGGAAGAGGTGCTGGAGATTGCCGACAGGATCGTCGTTCTGAAGGATGGCGTGACGGTCGTTCAGATGTCGCGCTCCGAGGCCTCGCGCGACCTGCTGATCCGGTCGATGGTCGGGCGCCCGCTGGAGGATATCTACCCGCCGCGCAAGAAGTCGGACGGCGAAACACTGCTCTCGGTCCGCCAACTGAGCAGCCCGGGCATCATCGACAACGTATCCTTTGAACTGCGCCGCGGTGAAATTCTCGGTTTCTGCGGCCTGGTCGGCTCAGGCCGGAGCGAGGTCATGCGGGCGCTGTTCGGAGCCGATTCCTATCACAGCGGCCACATCGAACTGGATGGTACCGAATTGCGGCACCCGCGGCCTGCCGACGCCATGAAGGCCGGCATCGGGTTCGTCACCGAGGAACGGAAGATCGACGGGCTGGCACTCGACGCGGACGTGCTAGACAATGCCGGCCTGGCATCGATGGGCCGGACCTCGATCGGGCCGGTGCTCAATCGCCGCGCCCAGCGCGATCTGGTTTTCCGCAAAGTCAGCGAGCTTGATCTGCGGCCGCTCGACCTCGCCCATATCCTGCGGCGCATGAGCGGCGGCAACCAGCAGAAAGTTGTCCTTGCCAAGTGGCTGTTGATGTCGGGGCTCAAGGTGCTGATCCTTGATGAGCCGACCCGTGGCGTCGATATCGCCACAAAGGTCGAGATCTACAAACTGATCGCCAAGCTCGCCGACACCGGAATCGGCATTCTGCTCATTAGTTCCGAGATGCCGGAGGTTTTGGGGCTGGCCCACCGCATTTGTGTGATGAGGGCCGGATCGATCGTCGCGGAGTTCGATCCGGAACGGACCGACGAGCACGAGATCTTCGTTGCCGCTGCAAATGTGGAGCGCGCCGCCGCATGAACGATCAGCACACATCGAAGATGAACTTGAAGCCGGAAAGGCGCGAGCGGTTTTCCAAGGCAGCGAAAGCCAATATCGCGTTCGGCGCTGTGCTGGTCGCGCTGATCGTCATCACGGCGATCTCTTCGGATACGTTCTTCACCGAGCGCAACATGGTCAATGTGGCGCGCCAGATGGTGACGACCGGGTTGTTGTCGATCGGTATGTTCGTCGTGATCAGGTCCGGCGGTATCGACCTTTCGGTGGGATCGACAGTGGCCTTTGCCGGCCTTTTGGCCGCCGGCCTGCAATCGGAAATGCATGTGGCCTTCGCGATCGCGATCGCGCTTTCGGTCGGCGTGGTGGTCGGGCTGATCAACGGCATTCTGATCGCCTATCTTCGCCTGCAGCCCTTCATCGTCACGCTGGCGATGATGGGTGCGGTGCGCGGCGCGCTGTTCGTCTACAGCGAGACGCCGACCTACGCGACAGACGCATTCTTCCTGAAGACGCTCGGTGCGGGAAAGCTGTTCGGCGTGGTTCCGGTGCCATTCGCGATCTTCCTCGCCTGCATACCGCTGGTCTGGTTCTTCATGAACCACACACGGTCCGGTCGCTCGATCATGGCAATCGGCATGAACCCGGAAACCGTGCGTCTGGCCGGCGTCAATGTGCGCGCCCAGATCACGCTTTGCTATGTCATTTGCGGATTCTTCGCAGCCCTTGCCGGCGTGCTTCTGGCCGCCCGGCTTGGCATCTCGCAGCCCAGCGTCGGCGTTGCCTATGAACTCGACGCGATCGCGGCGGTCGTGATCGGCGGCGGCATTCTGGGCGGCGGCGGCGGCAACGTCGGCGGGATGTTCGGCGGCGTCATCGCGCTGGCCGTGATCGACAACGTCCTGAACCTTTTCAACGTGCAGTCCTACTACCAGCAGATCGTCAAGGGTCTGATCATTCTGGTCGCCGTTCTGGTGCGCAGAAAGCCGGACAACTGATCGGCAAACCACACAGTTTTCGTCAGGAGGAGAAGAAATGAGACATCAGCTAAAGTCCACCATCGTCGCGGCAACACTGGCATTTAGTTGCGCGGCAGCCGGCGCGGCCGACGACAAGATCAAGATCGGCGTGGCCAATCTGTTCTACGGCGCCCCCTATTTCGCCGGCATGGACGTCGCCGTGCACGAGGAGGCCGAAGTCTACGAAAACATCGAGGTCATCTCGACCGACGCGGGATTTGACGCGGCCAAGATGGCGTCCGACATCGACGACCTGATCGCCAAGGGCGTGGACGGGCTGATCATCAGCGCCGGCCCGACCGAAACCATTCCGTCAGCGCTGCTGGCCATCGAGGAAGCCGGGGTCCCCGTCGTCTTTGTCGACCGGCTGTGGCAGAACACCAACCTCTCCACGCCCTGGAACTGGGTCGGCGCCGAAAACGACGTGATGGGCCGGGTCATCGGCGAACACATGGAAAAACATCTCGGCGGCAAGGGCCATGTCCTGGTGATCAAGGGTGGACCCGCCGACAATTCAATCGGCATAGCGCGGACCGAGGCGTTCACCGAAGCGTTGAACTCAAGCCCTGACATGAAGATCACCGTCGCACCCGGGTTTGGCGGCTGGGCGGTTGACGGCGGCTACAAGGTGATGAGCGACATGCTGGCGCAGCACGCCGACATCGACGGCGTGTTCTGCGAGAACGACTCCATGTGCCTCGGCGCGCAAAAGGCGGCGCAGGACGCCGACCGATCCGGCGAGATGGTGTTCGGCGCTTCGGATGCCGGCAAGGACACGCTACGCGAGATGATGCGCGAAGGCTCCAACTTCATCGCCACCGCGGTCAACGACAGCGACGAGATCGGACGCGTCGGTTTCCATCACCTCATTGGCATGCTGGCCGGCGCGGAGCTGCCGAACATAACGCCGCTCTATTCGGGCCTTGTGCTCAAGGACGAGGCGGTCAAACGCTACGATCCCAGCAAGGTGTTCTAGTCGAAATCCATACGCCAAACGTCATGGCCGGGCCCTGCCCGGCCATTTTTTGCGCAGTAGAAATCTTGATGGTCTTTCCGGGAGATGATCTGCCGGTTGTGGTGGTACGGGACCGGGGGTTTGGTAGCGCGGCAGACCAGATCGCAGCCCCCGTTGCCGCACTCTAGTCGGCAGCAAGCTTCGCGGCGCCGGCGGCGGCCTCGCCTTCCGCCGACGGGACGATGTCCACTCCGATGATGCGGCGACGAATCGACTGCCAGACCATGTTGCGGGCGCCGCCGCCCGCTGTGACGATCTTGGTCGGAAACGGGCCGCCCCGTGCTTCGATCTCCCGATAGGCCAGGGCCTCGACCTGGGCGACGCCTTCCAACAAGCCTTTCAGGAATTGCGCGTCGTCGTGCGGGCGGGGCGTCAGCCGCGGTTCAAGATGGGGATCGTTAATGGGAAAGCGCTCGCCCGGAGAAAGGAGGGGGTAGTAATCGAGGCCCGAAGGCGTGTCCGGGTCGATACTGACGCTCAGACGCTCAAGCTCGGCTCCCGAGAAGTAGTGTGCAAGAACGCCACCGCCGGTGTTGGAGGCCCCGCCGGCGAGCCATGCACCGCCGATTCGATGGGAGTAAAGGCCGATTTCGGGGTCGTCTATTCGGACTTCGGACATCAGTTTGACTGCAAGCGTCGTGCCGAGCGACGTCACCGCCACGCCCGGGACCGGGTCGGCCGCCGCCAGAAACGCGGCAATGCTGTCCGTCGTGCCCCGCCGCACCATGGCCTCCCGGCTCAGGCCAAGCTCATCAGCCAGACCGGGCCGGATCGGGCCAAGGTCGCTACCTGGCGCGCCGACGTTCGGCAGAACCGAGACCGGAAAGCCGATCTGGTCCAGCCAGTCTGGCCAGGTCGCGGATCCGGGGTCATAACCCGTCTTGAGCGCATTGTTGTCGTCCGACTCGCCGCCGCGCCCCGTGAGCTTCGCGGCGACATAGTCCGCCTGATGCAAGAGGTGGCGCGCCGATCCACCGGTGTCCTCGCCGACCAGACGCATGGCGCGCGCCAAGGCGGAAGACGAACCCCGAGCGATGTGGACCGGTGGCGCGGCGCGGGCAATGCGCGCCGCTTCGAGTTCGAAGCCCTTGGAGTTGTACATCAGCGCACGGGTGACGGGCTCCAATTGTGCATCTGTCAGCACCATCGTGCCCGACGTGCCATCCACCGCGATCCCGGTGATCTCCAGCGGATCGCGGCCGTCGGCGCGCAGCGAATCCACTTGGGTGCGGATGCAGGTTTCAACCGCCTCCCACCACAGTGCGGCGTCGATCCAGTCGGGATCTTGCGGCAGGTGGTCGGTCCGGGCCATGGAAAGCACGGCGCCGTCCCGGTCGCGGACGGCGGTGCGCACGCCCGAGGTGCCGACATCTATGCCAAGCGCGAGCGTCATGTCCGTTTCGCCAACGCCTGCCGGTACTTCTCGGCATCCCAGTTCAAAAGCTCGGCTTCGGCCGTGGGACCGATCGGTTCGGCCGACCAGTTCGACGGCAGTCGCAGCAGCACGTCGGACAGGCATTTCAGCATCGCAAGCTGGGCAGGCGTTGCGCTATTACGCACCAGGACCCCGACATCCGGGACCAGGATCGCGGGTGCGTCGCTTTCAGGATCGTGCTCTGACAGCCCGGGGCCGAGGAACACAACATGATCCGGATAGTAGGATCCGCCCTTGATCAAGGCCAATCCCTCGCGCGCGAGCCAGCCGGTTTCGGCCCAATGAAACCCGGCGTCGTGGGCGGGCTTGTCCGGCTCCGCGCTGGCGGCTTTCGGTTGAATCTGCAGCCGGGCCTCGACTTCGGCAATGAGCCCGGAGACCTCCTCCACCGTCGCGCCACAGCAGATCAGGCCGTGGTTCGCCAACAGGATGATTCGTATCTCAGGCGTAATCCGCGCCAATATCTCGCGGGTCAATGGCAGGCCGGGCTTGGCATATGGCACCATCAGGAACGGCAGACCGCCGAGTTTCCGAGCTGCGGCATCTCGTCCCTCGGGTCCGATCACGTGAGCCAACGTGGCCACCGAATGCGTATGCGCAACAACGGCGTGATTAAGCGCAGCATGAAAGGTCGTCTCGATCGAAGGCCGAAGCCCGGTCGTCGGATCCAGCACGGTCGACTTGCAACTCCCGTCGCCCGCTGCCTCCCGCGCTTCCGACAGTGCCGCCACACGATCGACGGGAACAAAGATATCGCGTCGCTCGGCATCGGCCAGTTCGGTGCCGGACGCCTTCACCCACATCACGTCGCCATCCTTGACGGAGGTGTTGCCGCCCGGTCCCTGCACCTGCAGCGGATCGCTGCCGAGACGGGCAGACATGGCCCGAAACTCCGGTGTCACAAGCTCTGGCCGTGTCATCATCCCAAGCACTCCATGCGATAATCCGGTGCGGCGCATCCGCAATCCGCCACGAGCCGCTCAAGAACCGCGTCTTTGTCGGCGCCCGCAAAGGCTGCCGCGTAGAGCCCGCCCTGGATGAGCAGACCGTCCCAGCCCGCCGCTTGGGCGCCGGCAATGTCGTGCTCCAGGCTGTCGCCCACCATGAGCAGCCGTTCGGCGCCCAAAGCCGTGCGCAGCGCATCGAAGACGGGACGATGCGGCTTGCCATAGAACGTGACTTTGCCGCCCATGTCACAATAGGCAGAGGCCAGCGCCCCGGGCGAGATCACCGTGCCATCCGCCCGCGGGCTCGCTTGGTCCGGATTGGAGCAGTATACCGGCAGACTGCGTGACAGCGCGTCGGAGAGAATGGGCCGCCAGTCTTCAAGCCTGCTATTGTCTGGCAATCCCATCAGCAGGATGGCCTCGGCGTGTTGCAATTCCGGTTGCAACGCGATGTCCAGACCGCAGGCCCACGAAGCCGCGTCACCGGCCTCACGCTCAACCGCAACGAACCTTCGCTCCGGAATGTTTCCCTGGTCTATGTCCCGCCACAGCGCTTCCCCGCTGGTCATCACCGCCGCAAAGTCCGACATATCGAACCCGATGTCACCGATGCGCCGGGCATTGGCCTCGGCGCTTTTGCCGGAGTTTGAGAGTACGGCAAGCCGGTGGCCCGCCCTTGCAAGCCCCGCGATGCAAGGGACCGCGCCGGGGTAGGGGGCTGAGCCGTCATGCAACACGCCCCACTGATCCAGCACGATGGCGTCGTAGTCATGCGCCACTTCCGCGAGGGCTTTGATGGCGCGGGTCACTGTCAGAACTCAGCCATGTCCTTTGGGTCGGCAAGGCCGGCGAGGTAGGCCTTTGCCTCGTCCGCTGTCATGGCCGGTGCCGCACTCGCCGCAGCACCGTCCGGCATGTCGCCGAAATAGAACTGGAAGCCCGGTATCGATTGACGGCGCTTGCGGATGGGCATGCCCTCATAGGGAAAGACGTCGGACCGCTCATTGGCGGCTGCGTCATGGCAGGGCAGCACATAATCGGCCCGCTTGTCGATCTCCTCGACCGATTTCCACCCTTCGTAACTGCTGACAAACCGTGCCGGCACCCAGTAACGCCATTTCTCGGCGGGATTCGGTTCCAGATTGCGCTCGACGAAAATCGCATCGCCGGCCACCACGATGTCGCCGGCGCCTGTTTCCACGGTCACCGCCATATGCCCCACCGAGTGGCCCGGCGTATGGAACATGGTGATACCCGGCAACACCTCGCATTCGTGCTCAACCGCTTCGAAGACGCAGCCCGCATAGGCCGGCTCGATGCCCAGAATGCCGCATTCGTAGGTGCGATAGTAGAGCGGCAGCGGATTGTACGCCATTTCGATTTCGGCTTTCGGTGCGATGTATCGCGCATTCTTGAATTGCTTCATGTTCTGCACATGGTCCCAGTGCAGATGGGTAAAGATGATCGCGTCGATTTCGTCCGGATGGACACCGAGCTTCTGCTGAAGGTGATCATGCACCTCCAGACAGCCTCGCTTTTCGCATTTGTGGTGATACTTGGTGGCCCGCTCTTCGTCGCACAGGCCGGTGTCGATCAGGATCTTGTGCTCGCCGGTATCGACATAGTGGCAATAGACCGGGTTCCAGTACTTCTTGCCCGCCGGCCCCTTCCAGAAAATGTAGGTGCCGAGATCCGCTTCCAACCAACCGGTGTTGATCGGATAAATCCTCGTTTGCGCGATACCCATGGCCTCTTCCCGTATGCATGTTTTCTATTCTGCATACAGAAAAGGGAATTCACATCCGTTTTCAAGTGAAAATTACATGGCGACGCACTTTAGTTCGCCTTGAGCGCCTGCATGAAGCTTTCCGTCATATGACTGCGCATACCTTTGGACGCCGTCACCGAATCCTCAGAGAAAATGTCGTCGATCAGCGCCTGGTGACTCTGCGCGGAAGCCAGGAGATCCTCCTGGCTAGCGAATTTCTTGGCCCGGAACGGCCCGGTGCGGCGACGGAAATCCGACGCTATCTCGGCCATGTAGGGATTGCCCGTCGCATTGTAGATCGTCAGGTGGAAAGCCTCGTTCGCGGCAAGGTATGCGGCGCGATCGCCCGATTCTGCCGCCTTGACGCACTCCGCCTGCGCCGCCTCGATCTCCGAACGGGTGAGCAGGGTCAGGCGCTGCGACACGATTCTGGCGCATGCGGCCTCGATTTCGTGCATTGCCTCAAAGATTTGACTGAGTTCCTCGCGACTGTACTCGGCCACGAAGACACCCCGTCGCTCTCCCTGAACAAGGACGCCCTGTGCGGTCAGGCGGGACAGCGCTTCCCGAACAGGCGTACGCGACGCGCCGAAGCGCTCGGCCAGCCCGACCTCGTCGAGCCGCTGCCCAGGCGACAACTTGCCTGCACTGATCTCATCCAGCAGCGCCTGCTCGATTCGTTGAGCCGCCGAGAGCCTTTGCGAGCCTTTTAGTCCGTTCAGCATGTGGGTTCCTGTCCAAGCGAGCCGTTTCTATCCCAGATCCCCGGCTGGTGCAATTTGACGCAGCGTATCTAAGCCTGATTTTTCTTTTTTGTATATTTACATTTCTTTCTGTATACAAAATAATCAACCCCTGTTTAAGCGAGGAACGGCATGCCTGAGATCCGCCTGCAGAACATGGTCAAGCGCTATGGAGCCGTCCAAGTGCTGCATGGCATCGATCTCAGCATGGCCGAGAACGAGTTCACTGCGCTGGTTGGACCTTCGGGTTGCGGCAAGTCGACGACCCTGCGCATGATCGCCGGCCTGGAGACGGTCACCGACGGCGAGATCTTTATCGGCGGCCGGCCGGTCAGCCGCCTGGAGCCAAAGGACCGAAATCTGGCGATGGTGTTCCAGGACTACGCGCTTTATCCGCACATGAACGTCGCGCGGAACATCTCCTTTGCCTTGCGGCTGCAGAAACGGCCGAAGGCGGAGATCGACGCCAAGGTGCGCCACGTCGCCGACATGGTCGGGCTGACGGAGTATCTGCATCGCAAGCCCGGCGCGCTTTCGGGCGGCCAGCGGCAGCGCGTGGCGATGGCGCGCGCGCTCGCCAAGGACAGCGACATCTTTCTCTTCGACGAGCCGTTGTCGAACCTCGACGCCAAGCTGCGCGGACAGATGCGCGCCGAACTGGCGCTGATGCGCCAGCGCGTCCAGAAGAACATGATCTATGTCACCCACGATCAGATCGAGGCGATGACGCTCGCCGACCGGATCGTTGTCATGCACGGCGGACACATCCAGCAACAGGGCACGCCCGAGGAGCTGTTCAAACACCCGGCCAACAAATTCGTCGCCGGCTTTCTCGGAACGCCACCGATGAACTTCTTCGATGTCGATCTCCGCCAGGACGGCGATACGTTGTTCGCTGCAGGCAACGGTTTCCGCGTAGCCATTCCCGAAAAGAAGGCGGCGACACTGCCGTCCGGATCCGAGCAGGCCATCATGGGTATTCGTCCGACGGATCTGGAGTTCGATGCGGCTGCACCGGACGGCGCGGCGCTCGATCTCAAGGTCAAGGTGTCTGAATACATCGGCGCGCAGTCGGTCCTTCTGTGCGCCTGCGGCGAAACCGATGTGACGGTCGAGCTGAAATCCGAAGCCCCCATCGCATTGGGCGAGACACTCAGGTTCGCGGTCAGACCTGAGGGCATCCATCTGTTTGACCGCAACACGGAGGAGGCGCTCTAGCGCGCCCGAACGAACAACTCAGGGAGGAATTCTGATGCTACAGACACTGAAACGGGCGGCACTGGCTGCCTCAACGACACTCGCACTGGCCTCGGCGGCGATCGCCGGTCCCTATGACGATTATGCAGGCGAGACGTTGATCGTGAATTTCCCGGCCCACCCGCATTTCGATGCGGTGATGAAGATCCTGCCGGAATTCACCAAGAAGACCGGTATCGAGGTTGAGGTCGACCAACTGCCCTACCTGAAGATGCGCGAGCGCCAGACGCTCGAACTCGCGCAGGACGAAGGTGAGTACGACCTGATCGCCTATGTGGTCTTTTCCAAGGCAGACTACGTCTATGCCGATCAGCTCGAGAATCTCGCGCGCTACTTCATGAATCCGAAGCTGGCCGATCCGTCCTACGATGCGGACGACCTGATCGACGGCTATGTCTACAACATCGGCTTTGCCGGCGGAAACAAGGGTTATCTGGAGGGCAAGACCGGTTCGCTGTTCGGTATTCCTTACGGTTCGGAAACATCGATCCTGGGCTACCGGAAGGACATCTTCGACAAACACGGGCTCAAGGTTCCGGAAACCTATGACGAACTGCTGGAAACCGCCTGCAAGATTCCCGAATTGGAGCCGGGAATGGGCGGGCTGTCATCGCGCGCGGCCTCCGGCCACCATGCCAGCCACGCATTCCTGCTGCATCTGGCACCGCTCGGTGGGCGCATCTTCGATGACCAGTGGAATCCGATCGTCAACAATGCGGCCGGTATCGAAGCGGCAAACGCGCTGAAGACCATTGTCGATTGCGGTCCGGAAGGCGCAGCCAGCTTTGGATTCGGCGAAGCGCTCGGCTCGTTCCTCAATGGCGACACCGCCATGTTCCTGGACACGACCGTCGTTGCGGGTCAGATCAACGATCCGAACAAATCCCAGGTTGTCGGCAAAGTCGGATGGGCGATGCATCCGATGGGCGTGCGCCGCGGTTCGCAGACGGGCGGCTTTGGAATCGGCATTCCGAAAAACGCCGAGAACAAGGAAGCGGCCTTCCTGCTGATGCAGTGGCTGACCTCCAAGGAGGGCGACAAGCTGGTGGCCATGGCCGGCGGCAATCCCTCGCGCTTCTCCACCCACGCGGACACAGATGTGAACGCCAAGTTCCCGCATATGGCGACCTTCGGCGAAGCGTTGAAGCACGCCGATCCGGACTGGCGTCCGATCATCCCGGTCTGGGGAAAGATCAATGCCGATCTCGGAACCACGTTGTCGAAAGTGCTGACCGAGGATCTCGATATCCAGGAAGCGCTGGATGGCGTCGCCGAGCGCACCAAGACGGTGATGGAAGAGGCCGGCTACTACACCTGGCAGTAGTCCTCCCTGCCAAACGGGGGCGGTCACGGCACCGCCCCCGGATCAAACAAGCTCCACGCTCCGGATCAGGCTGTCGACCCGCAGATGAATGCCGCCAACCGTCTTACGCCCTATCTGTTCATGGCGCCCGCCGTGATCATCATGGGCATCGCGCTTCTGTATCCGCTTGGCTACATGATCTATGGCTCGTTCCGTGACTGGAACCCGAGCCAGAGCATCGGCGAGAGCGAATTCGTCGGCCTGAAAAACTATGTCACGCTGTTCTTCGATCCCGCCTTCCGCGAAAGCCTCTCGGTCACGCTGACTTTCGCCTTCAGCGTCGTTGTCGCCGAGCTTGTCATCGGCGTCGGGCTGGCGCTGCTTCTCGACCGCAACATCCGCGGCATGTCGATACTGCGCACGCTGTTCATCCTGCCGATGATGATCGCGCCGGTCGTGGTCGGCCTGATGTGGCGCTACATGTACCACCCGACTGTCGGCACCTTTAACCGAACGCTGAAATCGCTGGGCTTGGACAGCGTCGACTGGCTCGGCCAGCATGCGCTGCTGTCGGTCATCATCGCCGATATCTGGCAGTGGACGCCGTTTATCTTCATTCTCGCGCTGGCCGCGCTCCAGTCGCTGCCGCGCTCGGCGCTCGAAGCAGCCCGCATCGACGGCGCGACCCAATGGCAGCAGATCTGGCACATCAAGCTGCCGTTGATGATGCCGGTGTTGATCGTCACGGCACTGCTGCGCCTGATCGATGCATTCAAGGTGCTTGAGGTCATCCTGGTCATGACCGAGGGCGGTCCGGGCCTGTCGACCGAGATCGTCGCACTGCGAATTTCGCGCACCGCCACAGAATTTCGCGAACTCGGCACCGCGGCGGCGATGTCGAATTACCTGTTGATCCTCCTGCTGTTCCTGACCCTTGCCATGTTCGTCTTCACACGGCTGCAGGAAGCCCGCGCTGGCTGGATCGAACGCCAGATACAGGAAGAGCACTGAGCGATGAACAACGAAAGACAGAGCCCGGCCTTCTACGCGCTGCTCGCCGCCCTGATCTTCATGGCGGTCGGGCCGATCACCCTGATGTTCGTCAACTCCTTCAAGCTTGATGTCGACATCATTTCAGGCACTGCCGGCCTTCTGTTCCTGCCGACGATCCAGAACTACGAAACCGCGCTTTGCGACATCCTCTGGTACGAACCCGATCATCTCGATTTCTGTGCACTGAAGTTCGGCGGTGCGTTCATCAACTCGCTGATCATCGCGTTAATCTCGACCGCCTTGACGCTTGTGATTGGTTGCATGGCGGCCTATGCGCTGGTGCGCTTCCGCTTCTATGGCCGCGATACGGTGTCGCTGACCACGCTGATGGTCCGCATGGTTCCGCCGGCGGTGTTGCTGGTGCCGGTCTTCGGGCTCTGGAACAACGAGTTCTGCATCGACCGGGCGACCATGATCGGAAGCTGGATTCGCGACACCTTCGGCGGACGCGGCGATGTCTGCCTGGCCGGCACCCATTCCGGCATCATCCTCGTCTATGTGGCGATGAACCTGCCCTTCGTCATCTGGATCTTGCAGAGCTTCATCGTTCAGGTGCCGCAAAGCCTGGAAGAAGCCGCTCGGGTCGACGGGGCGGGGCCGTTCCAGGTTTTCTTCATGATTGTCCTGCCGCTGATCAAGCCGGGCCTCGCGGCAGCGGCGATCTTTACATTCCGCATTGCCTGGAACGAATATCTGCTGGCTTCTGCGCTGTCGGATCGAAACACCAAGACCGTGCCGATCCTGATCGTCAACAATATGTCCGAGTTCAACGTCGAATGGGGAGTGATCATGGCGACCGGCATGCTTCTGGCGATCCCACCGATCATCTTCACATTGTTCGCCAGCCGTCAGATCATCACCGGCATGACCGCCGGCGCGGTCAAAGGCTGACGCCTGTGGGAACCGCCTCGGTCCTGGTTCTGGCGACCCTTGAAACCAAGGCGCGGGAGGCGGAGTACCTGATTGACCGCCTGAAGGAGCACGGGGCAGCAGCACGCATTGTCGATATTTCGCTGAACACGGGCGGTGTCGTTCAGGACGGTCCGGGCAAGCTTGCCCGCATGAACGCCACTGTGGCCGAGGCCAGAAACGTGGCTGAAGCGGCAATCGCTGAGGGCTGCCGCGCCGTCGTCGGCATTGGGGGAGGTACTGGAGGCGAAATCTGCATCCGCGTGATGCGGGCGTTGCCCATTACCTTCCCGAAGGTGCTCGTCACGACCCTGCCATTCGATCCCCGCGCGGCGGTGGCCGAAAGCTCCATCATCCTGGTTCCCACCCTTGCCGACATCTCCGGCCTGAACACGGTGATCCGCGAGGTCCTTGGGAAAGCGGCCGTCATTACCGCCGGACTGAGCGCGATCCCAAACACGCCACCCGCACCGTCCATCGGCATTACCGGCCTCGGCGCCAACGAGGCGGCGGTGGCAGCTCTGGTCCATGCCCTAGACCGCCGCGGCGAAGAAAGCACCGTCTTCCATTCCAACGGTTATGGCGGTGCCGCCTTCGCCCGCTTTGCGGCTATGGGCGCTTTTTGGGCAATCGTCGACATGACCCCGCATGAACTGACCCGCATCCACCTGGCCGGCGCCCGCGTGGATATGCCCGGACGCTTTACCGCAGCCGCGGACCTGCCCCGTCTGATGCTCCCGGGTGCCCTCAACTTCCTCGGCCTCGGTGAATTGTCCACGTTGCCGGCGACCTACCGCGGTCGCCCCCACTATGCGCATTCCGGCTTCTTTACCCACGTGAAGCTCGAGCCCGATGAAATGCGGCTAATCGCCTCCGAGCTTGCCAAGGTGCTGAACGCCGCCAAGGGCCCCACGGCCCTCATCGTCCCCATGGGTGGCTTCTCGCATCAGGACTGCCCGGGGGGCGCGATCGAAGACGGAAACCTCCGGCAGGTTTTCCTCGACCAGGTTCGGCAGGACATTTCTCCCAGGACCGTTGTTCATCCAATGGATGCGCACATCTCCGCGCCGGAAGTCACTGAGACAATCCTTGCCAGCCTCGACGGCCTGACCGCATTCCAAACCAAGGCGGATCCCGATGTCTGACATCAACGAAAAGAAAGACGCCCTGATCGCAGCCGCGAAACGCTGCTTCGACCTCAGGCTCCAGACCAATGCCGGCGGCAACCTGTCGGTGCGACTCGATAGCCAGGATGCCATCATCATCAAGCCCTCCGGCGTCGGATTCAACGAATGCACGCGCGAGAACCTGCAGATCGTGCATCTGGACGGCACCATCGAGCCCTCCGACCACAAGCCGTCGAAGGACCTCGGCTTCCATCTCGATCTCTATCGCATCCGCGATGACATCCGCGCTGTCGTCCACTGCCACAGCCCGTGGGCCACGGGCTATGCCAGCGCCGGCCTCGAAATCCCCTGCCTGACCGTGCAGACCATAGAGAAGATCGGCCGCATGCCGCTCATCCCGCTGTCACCGCAGGGCGGGCCACAGACGGAAGAGGACATCTCCCCGGTGTTCCGGGACCCGGCGGTCAACGCAGCTGTGCTGGCAAACCACGGAACGATCGGCGTCGGCCGGACCCTCATGGCCGCGCAATACCTGGCTGAGATCATCGAAGAAACCGCCCACATCGCCTTTGTCCGCGATACGCTGATGGCTGCGCACGGCAAACGGAACGCCGATCTTCCGCGTTTTGGCACTGCCGCGGACGCCAAAGCCTGAACTTGGGTCGCTATTGGCTCGGCAACAGTCATGGCGCCGGATATCATGCGAACCGCCTCGCCCGCGGAGGCCCGCTCGTGGCGACCAATTCCGGTCAGGCTGCCGGGGGCCGTTGGAGGCCTCCCGGCAACTTACGCTCAATGCTCGAGCATGCCCCAGAGCTTGCGCTTGATCTGTAAGAACTCGTCGGTCAGGCGCATCTCGTTGTCGCGCGGGCGCGGCAGCGTGATCTCCTCGATATGACTTATGCGGCCCGGTCTTGCCGACATCACGACGACCTTGTCTGACAGGAAGATCGCCTCCTCGATGTCATGGGTGACAAAGATGATCGTCTTTTTGGAGCGCCCCCAGGTCTTCAGCAGGTCCGACTGCATCCGTTCCTTTGTCTGTGCGTCGAGCGCTCCGAACGGTTCGTCCATCAGGAGCACATCGGGATCGTTGGCATAGACGCGCCCGATATCGACGCGCTTGCGCATGCCGCCGGACAGTTCGCGTGGCCAGCGGTCCTCGAATCCCTTGAGGCCGACCATCTCGATCCACTTGGCCTCGATCTCCTTCTGCTCGCGACGGCTGGCGCCGCGCAGGCGCGGTCCGTAGGAGACGTTCTTGGCAACCGTCATCCAGGGAAACACGGCATCCTGCTGAAAGACCATGCCGCGCCGCCGGTCAGTGCCCTTGATGGCATCGCCATCGAGCGTCATCTCCCCGTCGGAAGGTTCGAAGAGGCCGGCCATCATTTTCAGGAGCGTGGACTTGCCGCAACCGGATGTTCCGACGATGGAGGTGAAGCTGCCGGACGGAAACGAAAGGTCGATCCCCTCCAGGACAGTCAGCGCGGCCGGGGTGTTCTTTCCGAATGTGTGGCTGAGATTGTTAACTTTGATTTCCGGCATTACTCGCGAGCCTCCGACCAGCGTGTCAGGCGGGCCTGAATCGTTCTGAAGGTACGGTCCATGATGAAGGCACAGGTGCCGATCACGATGATGATCATCATGACTTGTTCAGTGAGGAAATAGCGCCGGCCTTCCTGCAGCATGTATCCAAGTCCGCTTGGCGCGGCGATCAGCTCGGCGGCGACCAGCGTTGTCCACGCGGCGGCCAGCGCGATGCGGTAGCCGGTGATGATGAAGGGGGTTGCCGCCGGAATGGCGACCGTGCGGAAGACCTGGAAGCGGGACGCGCCCATGGTCGCCGCGGCATCGACATAGACCTGCGGCACGTTCTTCATGCCGGCGATGACGTTGACCACGCAGACCATGAAGCAGGCGATGGTGATCAACAGGACACGGCTGAATTCTT
This sequence comes from Oricola sp., assembly GCF_965230365.1. Taxonomy (GTDB): domain Bacteria; phylum Pseudomonadota; class Alphaproteobacteria; order Rhizobiales; family Rhizobiaceae; genus Oricola. Next base: position 249,560 of record NZ_OZ246003.1, read on the forward strand.
CAATCCCGAACCAGATGATGATGATCGGGATATAGGCCAGCGGCGGGATCGGGCGGACCGATTCGATCAGCGGATCGATGAGGTACTCGATCGGCTTGTACCATCCGACAAGACAACCAATGATCACTGCCAGTGTCGTGCCGATGAAAAAGCCCATGAGGATGCGGTAGAGACTCGCCGCCAACGCATCGCCCAAAGCGCCCGCCTCGAGGTTCGTGGCGAACGAGCCCACAATATCCGGAATTGGCGGCAGAAGCGCAGGGTTGTTGTCCGGCAGGCTGGTTACGGCCGCATAGACCAGCAACACAGCCCCGATCGAAAGGGCGCCCAGAAACAGGCGCCCCGACAGCAATGACAGCAGGAGTTTCATGTCTTAGATCTGCTTGACGACCTGATCGGAAACAAGGGCGGCGAGGTCCGGCATACCGCCGATCCGCTCGTTGGCCACAAGGAATTCGGACTGAACGCGCAGGGCGTTGTTCAGAATGCCCTTGGCATAGACGTCCTTGATCTCGGCTTTGTCGAAGTAGAAGTAGCCATTGAGAAGCGGCTCGACATCGGCGGGCTTGACGCCGGCGCGGCCCATGCCGCTCTGCCATTCGACCATCCGGTCGACGACAGCGGCGTTTTCCTCGCGCAGCATCGGCACGGCCTTTTCATGGAACGCCCGCACGACCTCGACATAGGCGGCTTCCTTGGCATCCAGGTTCTGCTGGGTGGTCATGAAGACATCCATGATCGAGGGGCGCTTGTCGATCGGCATCTGCGAACCTTCGACCAGCAGCGAAGCATCCGGCAGCGCGTCGTAGATCAGCTTGCGCGACGTCGCCAGCGGAACCGTCGCATCGACAGCGCCAGCGATGAAGGCGGACTGGCCGTCGATCGGTTCCATGTTGACGCGGGTCAGCGGCATGTCTTCCAGGCCTTCATTGGCCAGCGCCACACCGAGGAAGAAGTCGAAATTCGATCCGGACGTCACCGCGATCTTCTTGCCTTCGAGATCGGCGAGCGACTTCATGCCGGGAGCGCCGACAATCTGGAACAGGCCGGATGCATCGCCGCAGATCGAGATTTCGCGGAAATCGGCGACCTTGCGGTACATGGCCGCCAGCGGCGGCACCGAACCGACCGTGATCGTGTCGACCGAACCGCCCACCATGGCCTCGATGGCCGGTGGGCCGGACGGGAACACGGAAAATTCCATGTCGACACCGGGCGCGAAGCCCTGATCCTGGATCAGCCAGTAAAGACCGAACGAATAGGCCGGAATGATGCCGACCTTGAGTTTCTCGCTGGAGGCGTGAGCCTTGCCGATGAAGAAGTTCGGCGCAGCGAGCGCTGCACTGGCGGCGATGCCTCCTTTAAGGATGGTTCTGCGCGAAACGGCTTGATGAACAGGTTTGGGCACTGTCGGGTCCTCCCTCGTGATTTCTCTCTCCCAGTCACGGTGAACCGAACCACCGTAAACTCCCGGCGATTATGAATGAGATTTTACATTTGTCAATTATTTTGTCATTTGAGCCCATTTTCGATTGCGGACATCCCAGCCTGCTATCGTTCCCGCCGGCAACGGCGGAAAAGCGCAAGCATTGCGCTGCCCTCGACAGATGCAGATTTGCGGAAAGGTGTCCCGGATAGCCGACGATCAGCCGGCTTCGAGCAGCGCATGCGCCAGCGCCTCATCGACACAAAGATGCGTCGCCAAGCCGCCATTCAAAACCGCCAGTGCGGCGTCTTTTCGATCTTCGCCGGCAACGACCAGGAGCTTGCGTTCGATGCGGCGAAGCTGATCGACTTCGATTGCTACAATGCGCTCCTGCGGGGGCTGCTGCAGGGCATTGCCCTGGGCATCGATGTATCGGCAGCAGACGACCCCCCTCGCACCGCTGGCCTCCGCCGTTTCGATGTCGGAAGCCTGCGCTATGCCGGCCCCGGCCAGGTGCGTGCTTGCGGCCATGTTGCCAACCGAAAACACGGCGACATCGAGATTGTCGAAGCGCTTGAGTTGGGCAGCGATCGTCGGCTCGATCTTCAGGGCATTTGCAAGCTCCGCCGACGACAGGACCGCCGGCGCGTGCAGTGTGAAACAAGTCGCGCCGAAGCAATTGGCGATCCTGATCGCGCAGTCCTCGGAGGCCGGCACGCGGTCCGACACCATCGATCCGATCATCTGGCACACGGTCACGCCGTCGATGCGTGCGTTGCCGATGACCGAAGAAACCGCCTTGATCGTCTCGCCCCACGCAACGCCGATACTGTCGCCGGGTTTGACGATATCGATCAGCGCCATCGCCGCGACGCGCGCCACCTGGGCAAGCGCTTCGGCGCGGTCGGCGGGCGGCGCCGATTCGCCGCGGCTCTGCGAAACGTAAGCGTCCTTGAGGTTGAATTTCTGGCACAAGAGGCGGGACAGGTTCGAGGCCGCGAGCACCTCGCCCTCAACGCGGATCTCGACGATACCGCGTTCACGCGACTCGCGCAGGAGATTGACGATTGTCGGCCGCGAAACGCCCAAGCGTTGAGCGATCTCGCTCTGCGTCAGTCCCTCGCCGTAATAAAGGAGCGCCACATTGGCGAGATGGGCGTCCTTGTCGGACAAGCGGCGTGAATCATCGCGGGCCATTTCAGGCAGAAACTATTTTCTTGCCTGATTGTCCATAGTTGTGCCGGAACCATTTGAAGCAGCGATCGATTTCTTCCTGCGGCAATTCTTCGACGGGTCCGCGGCACATCGCAAGATGCGTGGTCATGGCCGCCTCCTCCAAATACATGGCGACGGCTGTCGCCTCCGTTGCGGACTTGCCCATCGTGAATACGCCATGCGCTTTGACCAGCGCCGCATAGCCGCCCTCGGCGGCTTCCACGATCGCCTGGCCGGTGTCCACCTCGCCGGGGGTGGCATAGCGCGAACACGGTACGTCGCGCCCGATCAGATGCACGATCGGGGTCAAGACCGCGGGAATCCGCTCGCCACGGGCCGCAAACGAGGTCGCATAAGGCGAATGGGTGTGGGTAATCCCAAAGACATCCGGACGGTGACGATAAATATACAGATGGATGCCCGTGTCGACCGAAGGCTTCATCTCGCCCTCGATGACTTTACCGTCGAGATCGACGACCGACATGGTTTCTGGCGTCAGCTTGGCGAATTTCACACCGGACGGCTTGATGACCACCAGCCCGCTTTCGGGATCGCGCCCCGAAACGTTTCCGCCTGACCCGACAACGAGCCCCGCGCGCGGCAGTTCGTGATTCTGCTCGCAAACCTCTTCCTTGAGCGCTTCAAGCATTGACCTTGTCCTCCGGAACTCCGTGCGGATAGACGACTATCTTTAGCGATTTCTCCGCTTTGCGCAGCATCTCGAAAGCCGTCGCGCTGTCGGCGATATCGAAGCGATGGGAGATCGCCTCATCGGCCTTGATGCGACCTGACTCCAGCAGACGAATGTAGCTGTAGGTGTCGGTGTGATCGGAACTGTAGCGCGACGTGACCGTGATCTGGTCGAAATAGGCACGCGCGCCGTCGCGGACCCAGTCGGTGCCGGGCGCCAGCGGGGCGCCGAGGTGTAGCGTGCCGCCCACCTCGACAAGCGCCTCGGCCTGAGCCCATGCCGGCGCAAAGGGCGCAATGACGATCACCGTGTCGGCGAGCCTGCCATTGTTGACGGCGCGCAGCGCCTCGACGGCATCCTCGTTCTTTGGATTGATCGTGTGCGTGGCGCCAAACTCTCGCGCCTTCTGCAATCGCCAATCGGAGAAATCGAGCGCCACCACCTTGCCGGCGCCGAACAACGGCGCGAGATGCACGAAGCCCTGCCCCATGAAACCGGCGCCGACCACGGCGACCGTATCGCCAAGCTGGATGTTGCAGACCTTGAGACCCGAGACCACACAGGACCACGGTTCGATGGTCACCGCGGCCTCGGTGGAGATGTTGTCGGGCAGCTTGTGCGCATCCATTCTCAGGTGCTGCGCGGTTACGCGGTAGTATTCGCACACGCCGCCCGGATCGAGCCGCATCGACTTGTAGAAGGGATCGCGCGTGAAATGTCCGCGCCGCGACAGGTGGCTGTCGATCCTGCCGACGTGATGATTGACGAACAACCGGTCGCCCGGCTTGTAACCGGTCACGTCGCGCCCGACCTCAACGACCTCGCCAATCGGTTCGTGACCGAGCACCTTGGGATCGCCCTTTTTGTACCAGGCCATGGTCTCGCCGCCGCAAAGGCCGCAAGCCAGCGTTTTCAGCAAAACCTCTTCCGGGCCGATTTCCGGCACGGGCCATTCCTCAACCCGGATGTCATCGAGCGCGTGGTACACGGCCGCTTTCATGGTTTTCGTCATATCCTACTCCAGGCTCAGGCTTTCCAGATGGCCTGACAGGCTTCTGTAAGCGCGTGGTAACGGTTAAACGCCGCGTCATAGGCCCCGGCGGTCGCGGGATCGGGGTCGTATCGAATGGTGCTTTCATGTCCTTCGGCCAGTACGCAGGCATCGCCGCCGCCTGCGGCAGCCGCGCCCACGCAGGCCGCACCCCAAAGGCCATGATCGGATTCCTCGCTGACGATGATCGGAGCCTGCATCACATCGGCGATGATCTGGCACCACAGCGCGTTGCGAGCGCCGCCGCCGGTCAGCCGGACCGGCTTCTGCGGACGACCGCCTTCCGCTTCGAAACAGTGGCGCAGGCTGAAAGCCGCGCCCTCCATGACCGCACGCCCCATGTCGGCGGTGCTGCTGGCAGACGTCAGGCCGAAGAACGTCGCCTGCGCCTTTGGCGCGACGAAAGGCGCGCGTTCGCCGTTCAGATAAGGCAGGAAGGTGATCCCGTTGGCGCCGGGCGGCACATTGCCGGCCAGGGCGTTCAGCTTGCCGGCGATCTCGGCGGGCGAGGCCCCGCCCAGTGTCTGCGGGTGGAGCGCGCAAAACCAGTCGAAAGCCGCTGCCCCCGTCGTTGGTGCAAGAACGCGGATCAGCGTTTGTCCATCGGCATGGAAGGCCGTGGCGCCGACCGGCAGATCCGCTTTTTCAACCGAGTCAGCGAGAATGTTCACGACCGCAGTGGTGCCGAGGATCATCATTGTCTCGCCGGGCTGCCGCATCGCCATGCCGACGATCATCGCCGCAAGATCCATTGTACCAACGGAAACCGGCACGCCGACAGGCAAGCCGGTCGCAGCCGCGGCCGCCGCCGTGATCGTTCCAAGCCGCTCGGATGCAACGCGCGGCGCGGCCAACTTGCCCTGAAGCTCGGCGACATCGAGCGCGGAAAACGCGGCCTCGTCATAGGCCCGCCGCCGCAAATCGAGAAACGGGATCGTTGCATCCGAGAAATCGGTCGCAACCTTACCGGTCATCCGGTATCCGACCCAATCGGCGCAGTACAGCACATGGGCGATCTGATCGACGCGTGCCGGGTCGTTGGCCTTGAGCCAGGCGAAAATCGCGCCGACCGTGCCGGGCCATATCGACGTATGGCAGGCATGACTGACAGCCTTGGCCCGACCTGATTCATAAAGCGCATCAACGATGTCGGAAGCGCGCGTGTCGTTCCACAGGATTGCCGGACCAACCGGCTGCATGCCTGCGTCGAGCGCCCACAACCCGTCGCCCTGCGCTGCGATCCCCACGCTTTTGACATCGGCAGCGTCAAGGCCCGACAGCGCGGACTTTATCGCAGAGCAAACGCTGCGCCAGACATCTTCCATGTCCTGTTCGGAGCGCCCGCCTGTCGCGACCTTCACTTCGCTGGGCACCTGGCCGAGCGCAACCTGCGATCCGTCGTTTCGGTAGACCGCCGCCTTGATCGCCGTTGTCCCGGCATCGATGCCGAGCCAGTATTCCTCTCCCAAATCAGTCTCCTCCCGGACCCGTCACGACGCCAATTCGTAGGGGCTGCCCGACAACGGTCGAGCGCGTTCCACGAATTCCGGCTGCGAGTGCACCGCTATGTCGGGCAACGGGCCGTCCCATTTCTCCACCCGTACCAAGGTCGTGTGGCTGATGTTTCCCTGGCTGAGGCCCGAGGCTCCCTTGTCGATGGTCAGTACATTCGGATTGCCGTGCACGTCGATGCGGCCGGCATGCGTATCCTGCAGGTCGAGCCAGGCGCCGGTCGGCAAGACGAGGCAGTCGGCCCGCATGTCGTCCTTCAGCTCGAGCGACGCCAGGCAGGCGCCGCGGTCATTGCGGATGCAAACGATATCGCCTTTGGCGAACCCCAGCCTTTCAGCCGTTTGCGCGTGCATCTGACAAACCTCGCGACCACGGCGTTTTGCGGCACGCGCCGTATCGCCATTGTCGAGTTGCGAGTGCAGGCGCAGATTCGGCTGGTTCGAAATCAGGTGAAGCCGGTCGGGCGGCGCGCGATACGTCCATTCGCGGGGTTCCAGCCAGGCTGGGTGACCGGGACAATCGGCAAGGTCCATCGCATCGATGCGCCTGTTAAACAGCGTGATCTTCCCGTTCTCCGTGGCGAGCGGCGCGGCGTCCGGGTCGGCAACGAATTCTTCAAAAGGGGTTCTGGTTTCGTCGGCATCGGGGACAGTCACCAGCCCCCTGTCGCGAAACGTTTCGTAGTCCGGCAGCGCGAACCCTTCTTGCTGCGCGACGGCCTGCGCGCCGGCCCAGAGCCAACGCAACCATTCTTCTTCGCTGCGGCCGTCGGTGAAGTCGTCGGCAATGTCCATGCGCTCGGCCAGGCCACCAAATATGGTGTGATCGGACCGTGCCTCGCCGATGACCGGCATCGCCGGGCTCATGTGGACCAGACGCGGGTCGCGGCGGCTGATCATCATGTCGGTGCGCTCCAGCGATGTCGTGCAGGGCAGCACGATGTCGGCGCGGCGCGCGGTCGCGGTCCAGCTGTGATCGTGGACGATCACGGTCTCGGGAGCGGTCCATGCCGTTTCCAGCCTCAGCAGGTCCTGATGGTGGTGAAACGGATTGCCGCCGGCCCAGTAGACGAGCCGAATTTCGGGATAGCGGCGAAGAGCGCCGTTATAGGCATAGGTCCCGCCCGGATTCAGCAGCATGTCGGAAAGCCGGGCAACGGGAATGAACTCCTCGACCGGGTTTCGCCCCTGCGGCATTGCCGGCCAGCCGATCAAACGCTTCGGCCTGCCCGGGGTCGTCGTCGAACCGTATCCGAAGGCAAAACCCGTTCCCGGCTGGCCGATCTGCCCGAGCAGGCACGCAAGCGCCAGCCCCGCCCAAATCGCCTGCTCGCCATGGTCGGCGCGCTGCAATCCCCACGCGACAGAGACCATGACCTTGTTGTTCGGCAGTTCGGCGGCAAGCGCGCGAATGTCTGCTTCCGGCAGATCGCAGAACGGCGCGGCCCATGCCGGCGATTTCGGCACGTCGTCGCGCGCGCCCAGCACATAATCGCGAAAATCCTCCCAGCCGCTGGTGCAACGCCGCAGGAAATCCTCGTCATGCCAGCCATTGACCAGCAATTCGTGGCAGAGCGCGAGCATGAGGGCGACATCGCTGTTGGCGCGCACCGGAAGCCAGGACGCGCCGGGCAGATCGGCAATGTCGCTCTTCAACGGCGAGATGCAGACCGTGCGCATGCCGTTGGCGGCGGCGCGCTTCATCCAGTGGCCGACCTCATGCTCGGCTGTTCCGCCAGACGCGATTTGCGCGGTGCGATCCGACACGCCGCCGAACGCCAGGAACAACGAGCAGTTGGCCTCGATCAACGGCCAGCTGGTCAGCGAATCCTCAAAGTCGCGCATCGACATGCCGACCACATGCGGCAGCAACACCTCGGCCGCCGCATGCGAATAGGTGTCGCGCGCCGCGGTGTAGCCGCCGGTCAGGTTGAGGAACCGGCGAAGCTGCGACTGCGCATGATGGAATCTCCCCGCGCTTGCCCAACCGTAAGAGCCGCCATAGATCGCCGCATTGCCATGGTCGGCAATCACGCGCTGCAGTTCTCCGGCGGCAAGGTCCAGCGCCACGTCCCAGCCGACCTCGACAAACGCATCGTCGTTGCGCCCGGCACCGCCATCACCGTCCAGCCATCCGCGGCGAATTGCCGGGCGGCGAATGCGGGTTGCAACATCGGACGCCGAAGACATCCAGCCGCGCCCCGCCTGCGATGGCTGAGGGTCCAGACCGACAGGCATCAGCCTCGGCACGTCTGGCACTGAGCCCTCTTCGCAGCCGTCCTCGATCTCATAGGTACCCCAGTGAGCCGCTGTGTAGCGCGCTGCCTTGTTGCGTGATGCCGTCATTTCCTGTCATGCCTTTACAATTGTCAAACATTCTTTCATATGATAATCGCGATTTCAACCTGGATATTGCCCGCGAAGGAGGACCAAGGTCCTATGCGCAACGAAAAAACGACAGAGGACGTGGCCCTCGGGATTCGCCGTCGAGTATTCGAACACTCGATGCGTAACAATGGCGGCTACCTTAGCCAGGCCTGCTCGGCAGGCGAGCAACTGGCTTGGCTCTATCACGAGGAACTGAAGCTCGGCCCGCCGACGCTGCCGATGATCCCGAAACCGTTCGGCGGCGTGCCGTCGCCGACGAATACCGATTACCATACCGGCGCCGGCTACAACGGTCCGGCGGCGCCGGAATACGACCGGCTTTTCATTGCGCCGGCGCATTACGCGCTTGTCGCCTATGCGACGCTGATCGAGGTCGGCCGCATGGCGACCGAAGGGCTCGAGATGTTCAACCAGGACGGATCTTCCGTCGAGATGATCGGCGCCGAGCACTCGCCGGGCATGGAAGTCCACAACGGCACGCTGGGCATCGGGCTTTCGACCGGTGCCGGGCTTGCCTACGGGCGCAAGCGGCGCGGCGAGCCGGGCCGCACCTGGGTGTTCATGTCCGATGGCGAGGTGCAGGAAGGCCAGACATGGGAAGCCGTGCAGGCCGCCCGTTTTCACGGCATCGACAATCTCTATGCGATCATGGACGTCAACGACCAGCAATGCGACGGCGCGATGTCGAGCGTCATGGAGGTCGGCGACATCCGCCGCAAGTTCATCGAGTTCGGCGCGGCCTGTGTCGAGATCGACGGACACGACATCGACGCGATGCGCCAGGCGGTCAACGAACCGCATGAAGGCCGCCCGCTGATCATCCTGGCGCGCACCAGCCCGTTCCACACCATGTCGATTCTCGAAGAGAGGTTTCCGCGCCTGCACTATGTGCGCTTCAAGTCCGAAGACGAGCGCGCCCGCATGAATGTTTCGATTGCCAGGGACCTTGGCGTCGATCCGATCGATTACGCACACTGAGGAGCCCGGCAGATGGTAGAGATGGTATCCCGGCCCTATGCCAAGGCCTTCGAGGCGTTCGCGGTGGGCAATCCCGACATTCTATGCCTTTCGGCAGACCTGACATCGTCTTGCGAGGTGGACGGCTTTCGCGATCGCCACCCCGAGCAGTTCGTCAGCCTCGGCATGGCCGAACAGAACATGATGAGCTTCGCCGGCGGGCTCGGCCTCGCCGGCTACCGGCCCTTCATCCACACCTTCGGCGTGTTCATGTACCGGCGGCCCTACGACCAGTTGATGGCGTCGATCGCCTATCCGCGCCGCAAGGTCCGGCTCATGGGGTTCCTCCCCGGCGTCACCACTCCAGGCGGAATGACACACCAGTCCATCGAGGACATCTCGGTCATGCGGTCGATACCGAACATGACCATCCTGGAGACCGGTGATGCCACCGAGGTGGAATCGATCTGCCAGGCGGCCGACAGCATCGACGGCCCGGTCTGGTGCCGGGTGCTGCGCGGTTCGGTTCCCAGGCTGTTCGACACGCCGATCAAGGTCGGCGAAATGCGCGGTTTGTCGGAGGGCGACGACGTGCTCGTGGTGACATCGGGGATCTGCACCGAAGAGGCGATGCGCGCGCGTGCTGCATTCACAAAGGCCGGGCTTTCGATCCGCCACCTGCACCTGCACACGATCAAGCCGTTCGATCCGCAAGCGCTGCTGGACCACATCGCCAGCGTCAAGCACGGCGTGATCACGCTGGAAAACCATGTGACCGAAGGCGGTATCGGCAGCCTCGTTGCCGAAACGATGGCAGACGCGGGCGTCGGCAAGAAACTCGTTCGCCTCGGCCTCAAGGACACCTACGCGCATGGCGGCTCGCGTCCCTATCTCATGCGCTTTTACGGGCTCGACGCGCTGGCGCTGGTGCGCGGCATCGAAAACCTGATGGGACAAGACTTCGGTATCACCGAAAGCGACCTCGATGCCGCCCGCGTCGAGGATGTCCATTCGCTGGTCAAGGCCGAAGCGCTCTGATCCCACAGGAGCCAGGCTTGACATACTGCCCGCGCATGCCAATGCGCGGGCCTTTTTCATTTGCGGTGCCGGCGTTATCACAGGCCCATCGCGTAACCCGAGACAAGCAGCAGTGAACGTGCCACACATCGACAACAAGGACATCGCCTGGATCGAGGGCGGCAAAAGCCACACCGGAACCTCGCGACCCGAAATCAAGGCCGATGGCGAAGCGCCGGTCCGGCCGGTTGTGTTGAAGCCATACGGCATCGCGCGGGCTGCAACCACCAACCGCGAGTTTTCGGCTTTCGTCGAGGCGACCGGCTATGTGAGCGACGCCGAGAAGATCGGATGGTCCTATGTCTTTCGCGGTCTGCTCGAACGGCAATCGGGGCCCCAACCGCCGGACTTGCCATGGTGGAACGCGGTCGCGGGCGCGACCTGGCACACGCCGCTTGGACCGGGCTCGTCATGGCGCGATGCGCCCGACCATCCGGTGGTACATGTCTCGTGGAGCGATGCCAGGGCCTATGGCGAATGGGCAGGCGGCAGGCTGCCGAGCGAGGCCGAATGGGAGCACGCGGCGCGCGGCGGATCGCATGAGACCCGCTACCCCTGGGGGGAGGACGAACCTGGCGACGAAAACTTCACCCACTGCAACATCTGGCAGGGCCGGTTTCCGCACCATAACACGGCAGCCGACGGTTATTACGGCGCCGCGCCGGCGGTGAGCTTCCCCGCCAATGCCTATGGCCTCTACAACATGGCCGGCAATGTCTGGGAATGGTGCGACGACCGGTTTCGGATACGCTCCGTCAGCAAGGCGGCGAAGCTGCGCAACAAGCAGGCTCTCGACGACGACGAGAAAGTGCTGAAAGGCGGATCGTTCCTTTGCCACGCCAGCTACTGCTGGCGCTACCGCATTGCCGCGCGGTCCGGCCGGCAGGCGGACAATGGGACATCGAATTGCGGCTTCCGACTCGCATTCGATCCGGTTTGAGAAAGCAGTTCCTTACGCAGCTTCGAGGTCGGCATCGGTCAGACCGAGGCGCTCGATCTGCTCGGGTGGGCAACCCTCCTCCTCCATGAGCCGGCGGGCAAGGCGAAGCATGCGCTCACGCTGCCCGACATCCGTCTGCCAGAGATTCTCAGTCTGGCCGGGATCTTTTTCGCGATCATAGAGGTAGCAATCATAGGTGCGCGGATCGATCGTGATCGGCGTCTTCCAAAGCGGCAGATCGACCGATGGATCGAACAGACCCTGTTCCGCCGGCGGCGAGGGAGGCTTGCCAACCCGCCCGTCGACGGGATTGTCGACGATCAGCGGCCGGAAAATGGCAGTTGAATATGTAAACAGTTGCTTACCTTCTACTGGTGCACGGAACAGTGTCCACTGACCGTCCGTCGCGCAGACCCCCTGGCCGAAGGTGCCATAGATCAACGCGTCGTGCGGGCTATCCGCCCCCTCTGTGATCATCGGCAGAATGCTGCGGGAGTGCCTGTTGGCACCCGGCACCTCGGCATCGGCGGCATCGATCAGCGTGGCGAACAGGTCGACGGTCTGGGTGAGACCATTTACTCGCTTGCCATTGCCGGGCGCGCCGGGATGCCAGACAAGCATCGGAATGTTCGCATGGCTGTCGTAATGCGGGAACTGCTTGCCGAAGACGTGGCGTTCGCCGAGGTCATGGCCGTGGTCCGTGGTGAACACGACCATCGTATCCTCCCACAGGCCGAGTGCATCCAGCTTGTCCATGAACTTGCCGAGCCAGGTGTCCATCATGGTGACCTTGCCCATGTATTGGGACCGCAGGAAGTCGAGTTCTTCCGGCGTCGTCTTGCTCATGAACTTCTCCAGGTCGGCATAGACCTGATAGGGCGGCCAGATGTTGAAATCGTCCTTCTTGCCGTCGGTGTACATGGAGGCGTAGGGCTCCGGCACATCGAAGGGTTCGTGCACATCGAAGCACTCGACCTGCAGGAAGAACGGCCCCTTGCGGGCGTTTTCGTCGAGCCAGTCGCAGGCTCCCTGAAACACTTTCGGCGCGAAGTAGTCCTCCTCGCCTTTGAAGTTCTTCACATTTGCCGCGTACTGGCGAATGTGCTCGGCGGCGCGATACTGCATGATGTTCTTGACCCATTGCGGGTCGTCCTCGTCCGGGTCGTGCACCTTCCAGCTGTCGACCTCGTGTCCACGCACCAGTTCCAGGGACTTGAATCCCTGCATGTAGCCGTTCGCCTCTTCCTCCCAATAGTGATAGTGATCGGTTACCATTGCGGTGTTGTAGCCATTCTTGCCGACAATCTGCGGCAGGCGAGGATCGAACACCTCCATGCCGCCCCATGGACGCCAGAGAAACTCCTTGCGCCCGGCCATGATCTCGCGGCGCGCCGGCATGCAGGGCAGGCTGCCGACAAAATGGTCCTCGAAGACATGCGACCGCTCGGCCAGCCTTGCGACATTCGGCGTGCGGCACTTCGTTTCAGGATTGTAGATCGACAAGCAGTCCTTGTTCAGGCTGTCGACAAGCACCAGAATGATATTCATTACCCCTCCGCCATGCTGATGCGCGCCTGCGCGGCGATCGCGCGGCGCCTGTTGGCTTCGTCCATGGATAATCGATCGAATTTGTTTTGACAACTGTCAACTAATTTGTCTTTTGTTCGTTTGCGCGCGGGACCTGCAGCGGGCTTCGCCACCTCGCGCAGAAACGTCGCCGTCAAAAGCGATCACAATCTGCGCGTTGTCACCCATCAAATGCCGGGGGTTTGTTGATCGCGCCGCACAAAGATCGTATTGTCGCGACTGTCGCCGGTAATTGCGCGGTTTCGGTCGCCGGTCTGGGGATATCGGAACGAAATCGCGATCGGCACGCATGGGTTAGGGCGCCTTCGCAGCATTTTGATCATTGATTTTTCGCCGTCAGGGATGGCAAAAAGGGCTTTGAAGCACCATCTGGCAGCCGCTCCACTCCTGGTTCCCGCACACGAAAGCATGGATTTCGAAAAGCATGCAGCCGTTCAAAATCCTGCTGTATAGCCATGACACGCTTGGGTTGGGGCATTTTCGGCGCTGTCAGTCGATCGCCAAGGCACTGGCGGCGCGATTTGAGAACACTGAAATCTGCATCCTGACCGGATCTTCCGTTTCCGACGCCTACGGCGAGGTTCCGCAGACGCGCCTTGTGCACCTTCCGTCCGTGGCCAAGACCCCGGAAGGCAATTACCGGGCTGCCGACCCCGCCGGAAGCTTCAATTCCGTGCGGCGCCAACGCGAGGCGATCATCCGGGCCGAGGTTGCCGAGTTCGATCCCGATCTGTGTATCGTGGACAAGGAACCGCTGGGATTTCTCGGCGAGATGTCGGCCTCGCTGCGAATGATGAAGGAACGCGGCGCCATGTGCGTGCTCGGCTTGCGCGACGTTCTCGATGATGCCGAACTGCTGCAGTCTGAGTGGGACAAGAAGGAAATTCCTGCCGACCTGAGCCCTCTCTACGATCAGATCTGGGTTTACGGCCCGCGCGATTTCTACGATCCGCTGCAAGGATTGGGCCTGTCGGATTCGACCCTCGGCCGGGTCATCTACACCGGTTTCATCGACCGCAAGGTCACAGCGCAGACGCCATCCCTGCTGCAGGACCACGTGCTGGTCACGGCGGGCGGCGGTGGCGACGGTTTCATGCTCATGCAGTCGGTGCTGCAAGCCTATCGCCGGCGGCCCTCGCTGCCGGGTCCGCTGCTGCTGCTGCTCGGCCCGTTTATCGCCTCCGAGCAGCGCCAGCAGATCGACGAGCTTGCCGTCGATATTCCCGATTGCCAGATCTTTGGCTTCGTCACCGAACCCGAAGCCTTCGTCCAGGACGCCCGGCTGGTGATGGGCATGTGCGGATACAACACGTTCTGCGAAACCATGATCTACGACAAGCGCGCCTTGTTCGTGCCGCGCAACAAGCCGCGCCGCGAGCAAACCATCCGGGCGCAGCGCGCCAATGAACTGGGGCTGTGTTCGATCATCGATATCGAGGAAGCCCGCGATCCCGACGTGTTCGCGGCGGCAATCGAGCAGGCGCTCGACCGCGACCGCCCGGCCACAGCCAACTATAACCTCGATTTCTCGGGGCTGGATGTGGTCTGCGAAATGGTGGAAGACATGATCCACCAACAGGAAAAGCCACGGCGGCTCGCCGTCTAGGAAACCGGCAAACATGGCAAAAACGATTGCTGTCGTACTGAAAGGCTATCCCCGCCTTTCAGAGACTTTCATCGCACAGGAGCTGCTGGCGCTGGAAAACCACGGCTACAGCCTGCGGCTGATTTCGCTGCGCCACCCGACCGACAAGCACCGCCACCCGATCCATGACGAGATCGTCGCGCCGGTGACCTATCTGCCCGAATATCTGCACAGGGAGCCGGGACGCGTGTTCCGGGCCTGGCGCGCCATGCGCAAGGCCGCGCATTACCGCGAAACGCTGCGCTCGTTCTGGGCGGATTTGAAGCGCGACTTCACGCCCAACCGCGTCCGCCGCTTCGGTCAGGCGCTCGTCTTGGCGCATGAGCTGCCCGGTGACGTGGGCTGGCTTTACAGCCACTTCATCCACACGCCGGCCGCCGTGACCAAATATGCAAGCATTCTGACAGGTCTGTCCTGGAGTTGCTCGGCGCACGCCAAGGACATCTGGACGACGCCGGACTGGGAACTGGCCGAGAAGCTTGAAGCGACCGAATGGACCGTGACGTGCACGGCCAGCGGCTTTGCCAAGCTGCAGTCGCTCGCGCCCGCACCGGACCGCGTGCAGCTGGTCTATCACGGCCTCGACCTGTCCCGTTTCCCGCCGGACCCGCACGCCGATGCCCGGGCCGCGCGGCGTGAGCCGCCGCTGCGCATCATCAGCGTTGGCCGGGCAGTCGAGAAGAAAGGCTTCGACACCCTGCTGGACGCGTTCGCCCTGCTCGGCGACGATGTTGACTGGCAATGGATTCATATCGGCGGCGGCACGTTGCTGAACGATCTGAAGGCGCAATCGAAGTCCCTCGGGCTCGACGCGCGCGTCTCGTTCCTCGGCGCGTTGCCGCAGGAAACCGTCCTGCAGCGCTACCGCGAATCCGACCTTTTCGTGCTGCCCTGCCGGATCGCGGCGGACGGCGACCGCGACGGCTTGCCGAATGTGCTTGTCGAGGCGCAGAGCCAGCGGCTGGCCTGCATCTCCACCAACATCTCCGCCATCCCCGAACTGATCGAGCACGGCGTCAACGGCCTGATGGTCGAGCCGAACGATCCGGCCGCGCTGGCCGAGGCGATCCGGTTGCTGGCCGAGGATCCCGATCTGCGCGCGCAGATGGCGCAAGCCGGCGAAACCAAGGTGCGCGAGAAGTTCGACCACCTGCGCACCAACGAGAAACTGACCGACCTGTTCGAGGAAACGGCTTGGCATCCCGAAACTGCCGAGCAAGAAAAGGGGCTTGCGGCGGAATGACGGCGCGCGTCCTGTTCTATGTCCAGCACCTGATGGGCGTGGGACATGTGTTCCGCGCCATGCGTCTGGTGCGCGCGCTCGACGCCGCCGGCATGGATGTCGACCTGGTTTGGGGCGGCGAACCGATCCCCAATCTGGATGCGGGCGGCGCGGCCGTCCATTTCCTGCCTTCTCTGAAAGCCGGCACAAAGGTGTTCCGCGAGATGGAAGACCGCGACGGCAATGTCGTCGACGCGGCCTATCGCGACCGGCGTCGGGACATGCTGCTCGATATCTTCCATGCGACCAAGCCCGACATCGTCATCACCGAGGCGTTTCCGTTCGGCCGCCGGCAGATGTTCTTCGAACTGTTGCCGCTGCTCGAAGCGATCAAGGCGGCGGACAAGCGGCCGAAGCTGTTGTGTTCGGTGCGCGACATCCTGCAGGAAAACCGCAAGCCGATCCGCGACCGCGAGACTGTGGATCTGCTGCTTGAGAACTACGATGGCGTTCTGGTGCATGCCGATCCCGCCTTCGTGCGGCTGGAAGATACATTCCCGCACTATGACGAAATCCGGCATCTGGTGATGTATACCGGCCTCGTCGCGCCCGAAGCCGAGGACATGGTCGATCCCGACAGCCTCGAGGCATTCGACGTCGTTGTCTCCGTCGGCGGCGGGGTCATGGGCCGCGAACTGCTGTTCGCCGCTGCAGAGGCCAAGCAGCTGACGCAGCTCGCCAACGGCAAATGGTGTTTCATCACCGGCATCAACATGTCGCGCGAGGATGTCGAGCATGTGCGCTCGCTTTTGAGCGGCGACGTGACGATCGTCGATTTCGTACCGCATCTGCGCAGCCTGCTCGCCAAATGCGGGATCTCGGTCTCGCGCGCCGGCTACAACACGGTTGCCGATGTTTTCCGCGCCGGCTGCAAGGCGGTATTCGCGCCGTTGTCGGACGGCGAGGAAACCGAGCAGATCCGCCGCGTCGAAATGCTGGCAGCCAAGGGGCTCGCCGCAACGGTTGCCGCCAACGACCTGAGCGCGCAAACGCTCGCGCAGGCCATCGACGAAGCATTCGCCACGCCGCTCGACCGGCAAAACCTGCCGATACTGGAAGGCGCCCAAACCACGGCCCAACTGGTCGCGAAACTGGCGCAAGGCGCCGCGGTCGATGGCCTCGCTGGCTGAACCGCGTCCGCGCGTTGCCTTCTACGCGCCGTTGAAACCGCCCGATCATCCGATCCCTTCGGGCGACCGGACCTTTGCCCGCCTTTTCCTCGCCGCGCTCGGCCATGCCGGCTTCGACGCCACGCTTGCATCGCGCTTCATCGGCTACCAGAAGCGCCCCTCCGACGCCCTGTTCGAACAGCGGCGCGCGGAAGGTCTGGCCGAGGCGGAACGGCTGATCGCGTCGTGGGACCAAACCACCGCGCCGGAACTGTGGTTTACCTATCATCCCTACTGCAAGGCGCCAGACTGGCTCGGGCCGAACATCGCCGAGCACTTCTCGATCCCCTACGTGACCGCGGAAGCCTGCCGCACGCATCAGAACAGCGATGCCGATTGGCAGCGCGGCCGGCACGCCGTGCAGGACGCGGTCCGGCGCGCCGACATCAATTTCTGCATGAAGGAAACGGATGCTGCCTATCTGGCCAGCGTGCTCGACGACATGGGCTCGGTTAGGCGCATCGCGCCCTTCGCCGATATCGGCGCGCTGAAGCCCGCCGATATCTCCCTGCCCCCCTTTGACGACGATGCACCGGTGATCGTCACCGCCGGCATGATGCGGCCCGGCAAGAAGCTCGCCTGCTATCAGGCGCTGGCCGACGCGCTGGCGCGGATCGCCGACCGGCGCTGGAACCTCGTGGCGATCGGCGACGGCCCGGAGCGGCCAGCCATCGAAGCCATGTTTGCGCCCTTCGATGCGGGCCGGGTCCACATTACCGGCGCCATCGCACAGCCCCAGGTCCTGCATGTCATGGCGCATGCCGACCTGTTCGTCTGGCCCGGCATCGCCGAGCCGATTGGCATGGTCTATCTGGAAGCCCAAGCCATGGGCCTGCCTGTCGCCGCCTACCGGTCGATGGGCGTGCCGCTGGTCGTCAAGGACGGCGAGACCGGCATCCTCGCACCGGAAGGCGACACGGCGGCCTTTGCCGGCGCCATCGCGCGATTGCTCGACAACCGCGAAATGCGCACATCGATGGGTGCGGCAGCGCGGC
The DNA here is from genome assembly GCF_965230365.1 of Oricola sp. GTDB lineage: Bacteria > Pseudomonadota > Alphaproteobacteria > Rhizobiales > Rhizobiaceae > Oricola. The sequence continues at coordinate 267,494 of NZ_OZ246003.1, forward strand.
GCTTCGTCCGGCGCGAGCGTTCCGTTGACGGGCTGGTTCAGCTGCTGAAACGCGAACTGGGCCAGTTGATCGCGACGAACCAGGCGGGGAAAGCACCGTGACCGACCGACTCGATACGTACTGGAATGACCTCGACGCGGAACTCGCGACATGGGCCGCGGCCGGGCAGACGGTCCGGCTTTGGCTGCGCGACGATGACGCGGTCGCGTCGACCGACGCGCTGCGCCGTCTGATCGGCTTTGCCCGGCAACACGAGATCGCCGTGCTTCTTGCCGTAATCCCAGATCTCATGCGCGACGACCTGGTCGCGCCGGTCGCCGCCACGCCGCACATCGATGTTGCCGTGCATGGCCTGAGCCATGCCAGCCACGCGCGCGAAGGCGAAAAGAAGATCGAGCTGGGCGGGACCGTCGATCCCGAAGACCTGCTGGCACGGCTGGCCACCGCCCGAAACCGGTTGCATCAAAGCTTCGGGACGCGCGCCACCAACATCCTCGTGCCGCCATGGAACCGCATCGAACCGTCAGTTTCAGCGCGCGCCGGAACAGCCGGTTTTGCGGCGATTTCCGGTTTCGGCTGGATGCCCGGCGAAATCGACATGCCCTGGCTGAACACCCATGTCGACATCATCGACTGGCGCGGCACGCGCGGCGGCAAACCCGTCGGGACAATTGCGGAAGAAACGCTGGCAGCGCTGAAGCGAGCACGCGAGGCGGATTTCGCGCCTGTCGGCATTCTCGCCCACCACCTCGTGCACGACGAGGCTGCGTGGCTGGCGCTGGACCAGTTGGCCAAATGGGCCGCCCGCCATCAAGTCGTCTCCTGGAACAGCGCCCGATCCCTGCTCGCCGCGTGACGATCAGTCGTCGGAATAGGGGTCGGCAGCGTCGCGCAGGCCATCGCCCATGAAGTTGAACGCGATGATCACGATCACCACCGGCACCACCGGCAGCATCAGCCAGGGGTAGAGCACGACCACGCTGATGTTCTGCGCCTCGTTCAGCAGAACGCCCCAACTGGTGATCGGCGGCCGCAGACCAAGACCGAGGAAGCTGAGCGCGGTTTCGCCGAGGATCATGCCCGGAACCGCGATGGTCGCCGAGGCGATCAGGTGACTGTAGAAACTCGGGATCAGATGGCGCACGACGATGCGCCCGGGGCTCGCGCCCATCAGCTGCGCGGCGAGCACATACTCCTCCTCTCGCAGGGCCAGCAGCTTGGAACGCACCGCGCGGGCGAGGCCGGTCCAGTCGAGCAATCCGAGAATGATGGTGATGCCGAAATAGACCGCCAACGGACTCCAAGTGACCGGCATGATGGCCGACAGTGCCAGCCACAGCGGAATGGTCGGAATGCACTGCAGGACCTCGATCACCCGTTGCACCACGTAGTCGACCCAGCCGCCGAAATAGCCCGCAACGCCGCCGATTGCGATGCCAAGCACGAAGCTGAAAGCGACGCCGACGAGTCCGATGGTCAGCGATACCCGGGCCCCGTGGATGATGCGTGACAGCATGTCCCGGCCGAGCCGGTCCGTGCCGAGAAGATAGACGCGATTGCCATCGGTGCCGCAGAACAGATGGCGGTCCGCGCGCACCAGACCCCACATCCGGTATTCATCGGAACGGCAGAAAAACCGCAGCGGAACGACTTCTTGCCGGTTCGGCGTGTATTCGCGCTTCAATGTCTCCATGTTGAGCGACCGGTCGAGCCCGTAGACAAAGGGGCCTATGAACGCCCCATCGTGCACCAGACGCACCTGCACCGGCGGCTGGAAGATCGCGCGCGGATCGCGCTGCGTATAGTCATAGGGCGCGATGAACTCGGCAAACGCCACAATGACATAGAAGATCAACAGCACCACGGCAGAGACCATCGCAAGCTTGTGCTCGCGGAACTTCCACCACATCAGCTGCCATTGCGACGCACGGCTGTAGCGCTCCTGCTGCGGGGAGACCGGATCGACCGCATAGGGATCGAAGGGCGCCTCGGATACGAAGCGGCCAACGGTCGGCTGTTCACCTGCGGGTTGGTCGCTCATTTCGTCGCCCTCCCTTGCAGCCTGATCCGCGGATCGAGGACGGTCAGCAGGATGTCGGAGATCAACACACCGATCACCGTCAGGACCGCCAGCATCATCAGAAACGATCCGGCAAGATACATGTCCTGGTTTTTCAGGGCAGCGATCAGCAGCGGGCCGGTCGTCTCGAGCGACAACACAATGGCGATGACCTCGGCGCCGGAGACAACCGCCGGCAGCACATTGCCGATGTCGGCGACGAAGAAGTTGAGCGACATGCGCAGCGGATACTTCACCAGCGCGCGGAACTTCGGCACGCCCTTGGCGCGCGCAGTGATCACATACTGCTTGTTCAGTTCGTCCAGCAGATTGGCGCGAATGCGCCGGATCATCGCCGCGGTGCCGGCGGTACCGATCACAATCACCGGAATGATCAAATGCTCGGCGATCGACAGGACCTTGCCCACCGAGAGCGGCTGGCCGACATATTCCGGCGCCATCAGGCCGCCGATCGACACCCCGAAGAACACATTGGCCAGATACATCATGACCAGTGCCAGCAGGAAATTCGGCGTTGCAAGGCCGAGCAGGCCGACAAAGGTCAGGCCGTAATCGCCCCAGCTGTATTTGTGCGTCGCCGAGTAGATGGCGATCGGAAACGCCATCGCCCAGGTGAAGATGATCGTCAGGAACGACAGCAGCATGGTGAAGAACAGGCGCGAGCCGATCAGGTCGGCGACCGGGCGTTCATGCTCGAAGGAGTAGCCGAAATCGCCGTGGAACATGTTGGTCAGCCAAACCACATAACGCTCCATGAGCGGCCGGTCGAACCCGTATTCGCGGCGCAGATACTCGATCTTGGCGGGATCGACGGTTTCGCCCGCAGCCTGCAGTTCGGCGACATAGTTCTCGAAATAGTCGCCCGGCGGCAGTTCGATGATGAAGAAAATCAGCAGGCTGGCGAGAAGCAGCGTCGGCACCATCGCCGCGACTCGCATCAGCAGATATCGCCCCATCAACCGTTCACTCCTCAAACCAGAACGTGTCGGGCTGATAAAGGCCGAAATAGGCAGTCGGAAGGAATGCCCAAATCCCCTTCTCGGGCACATTGCGCAGCCGCTCGCTGACCAGCACGGGTTGCAGTGTCTCTGTGGCCACGCCAATCGTCACCGCTTGATCGGAGTTGATCCGCAGCATGTCGTGCCAGATTTCGGCGCGCTCCTCGTCGCTGCCCGACAGCCGCCATTTGCGGTAGAGCCCCAATAGCGTGCGCGCCGGTTCGACATCCGGCGGCATGCCCGCCATGCCCATTGTCTCGACATGCTGGCCCCAGACTGGCCAGTGCGGCTGTACGGCAGCCGCCGGCGCGAGTTCCTGCGGCGAAGCCTGCGGCACGGCAAGCCCCAGATTGAGACCTTTTGACAGCGTCATCATCGTCTTGCCGGTCACGAGCCGCCGCCTCACCACATCGCGCTGCGAAGAGCGAATGAATAGGTCGATGCCGATCTGCCGCCAATAGTCGACGATCAGTTCCAGCGCGTCGGTTTCGGCGGTGTCCTCGCCATAGGTCTCGACAATGATCTCCATCGGTCTGCCATCGGGCAGCAGTCGCGTTCCGTCGCGGTCGCGCTCTTCCAGGCCGGCCTCATCCAGCAGGCGGTTGGCCATGTCGATGTCCTGTACCGTCCAGGCATCGGCATAATCACGCCTAAACAGCGGCGATTTCGGCAGCACGGTGTTGGAGGATTGCATCGCCAGCCCGAAATAGAGCTGCTGGTTGAGTTCGAACCGGTCGATGGCAAGCGACAGGGCGCGGCGCACGCGGACATCCTGGAACACGGCGCGCCAAACCGGGTCCTTGACGTTCTGGTTCGGATAGAGCGTCAGCCGCGAGCCGATGCCGTCCTTCCACAGAAGGACACGGTAGCCGTGCTGCTTTTCCTGCGCCTTGAGGAAGGTGTAGTCGTCGAAGCGGAGATAGCGCGCCTGCAGATCGGCTTCGCCGGTGCCGGCCTTGGCGGCGATCAGATCGGAGGAGGCGATCGCGACAACGACCTCGTCGATATAGGGCAGTTGCTGGCCCGCCGGATCGACGCGGTGATAATACGGATTGCGCTTGAAGACGAAGCGGTCGCTCGGCCCTTCCGTCGTGTTGAACCAGGGTTGCAGCGTCGGCAGTTCGGGGTTTTCCGCACGGTACATGCGCGCCTTGCGCGTGTGCAGCCCGGCCCAGTTGTTGACCCGTTCGGCGGCGACCAATGTGTCAAGCTCGGCCGCGTCGGCATAGTCGCCGTGAAACTGCTTCAGATAATGCGACGGGAAATAGATGTAGAGCGGGCTCGCGCCGGCGAGACTTGGCAGGAAAACCGGGTTGGGCAGCCGCCATGTGTAGCGCACGGTGCGCTCGTCCAGTACCTCGAACTCGGGCAGTTCGCCGTCGCTATAGAATGCCGGCTTCGGGCCGCTCGGATAGAGCGTCTTGTTGAGCGCGACATCCTCCCAGTAGTAGCGAAAGTCCTCGGCGGTGAGCGGATGTCCGTCCGACCATTTGTGATCTTCGCGCAGCTTGAACGTGAAGACCCGGTCGTCCTCGACCGTATAGCTCTCCAGAATGTCCGGCACCAGCTCGAATTCGTGATTGAAGCCGACAAGTCTGGAGTACCCGTAAACCGTGATCATTCGCAGATCCTTGCTCCTGGCGAGCAAGGTGGAGAGCTGGCAACAGTAGCGGCCGATTTCCTTGCCGCTGCCGGCAAAATCGAGGACGCGCGGATTGACCGGAAGCCGCTCCTTCATCGGCGGCAGTTCGCCCGCCTTCACCTGCGCGGCGAGCGATGGCGGTTCGACCAGTTCGGCAGCCCGCAGCGGCGACAACGCCACAATCAGCAAGGCCAGCAGCAGCATCAGGCGAAGCGGCGTCAATCTCATGAATTCACCGCCAGTTTCCGCTCGGTCGGGTCCGGCCAGTAAAAGTGACCGTCGCTCACCTCGACGCGCGCGATCGCGCTGGCCGGCGCTTGGATTTCCGGCTCCATACCGTTGTGGGCGGCAACGTCATCCTCGAAGTCCGACAGGTTGAGCGGGTTGGCCAGATCGGCGTCCGGGATCGCCGAGAGCAGGCAGCGCGTATAGGGATGGGCCGGTTCGGCGAACAGCTTCTCGCGCGGCGCAAGCTCGACGATACGGCCCTGGCGCATCACGGCAATCCGGTTGGCGATGTAGTTCACCACCGCCATGTTGTGCGAGATGAAGATCATCGTCAGGCCGAGTTCGCTCTGCAGTTTCTTCAGAAGGTTCAGGATCTGCGCCTGGACGGACACATCGAGCGCGGAAACGGCTTCATCGCAGACCAGGATTTCCGGTTCGAGCGCCAGCGCGCGGGCGATGCCGATCCGCTGGCGCTGCCCGCCGGAAAAACTGTGCGGATAGCGGTTGATCGATTCCGGCGGCAGGCCGACCAGCCGCATCAGGTCGCGCGCCTTTTCGCGCCGCGACACCGGGCTGCCGACGCCATGGATCTCGAGCGGTTCGGTCAGGATGTTCTGCACGGTTGAACGCGGGCTGAGCGACGCGAACGGATCCTGGAACACCATCTGGATCTTGGGCCGGAACGTTTTCAGCCGTCGTCCCTCCAGCGCCAGCATGTCGACCGGGCCGTCGCCGGCGTGGAACGTCACACGTCCGGCATCGGCGGTCAGCGCCCGCGTGATCAGCCGGATCAGCGTCGACTTGCCGGAGCCGCTGCCGCCGACAATGCCGAAACACTCGCCGCACATCACTTCGAAACCGACATCGTCGACCGCTGCGATCTTCTTCTTTGCCGCGGTAAACAAGCCGCCCGATTTCTTCGTCGTGAACGACTTCGAGAGGTTTTCGACCGTCAACAGCGGCATGTGATGGCGGGCCCGCTCGACCCGCTTGCGCGTCAGGGCGTTGGTTTCGACCGTGTGGCGGATTTCGCGCAGCGAGACCAGTTTCTCGGTGCCGGCGGCGCCGAGCTTCGGGATGGCGCCCAACAGGCCCTTCAAATAAGGATGCCGGGGATCTTCGAGGATTTCCCGGCAACTGCCCGTTTCCATGACCTCGCCGCGGTACAGGACCACCACCTCGTCGGCCATGTTGGCGACCACACCGAGATCGTGCGTGATCAGCAGCATCGACATGTCGAGCTGCCGCTGCAGCCGCTTCATCAGCGCCAGCACCTGCGCCTGGACGACCACATCGAGGGCGGTCGTCGGTTCGTCGGCAATCAGCAGCGCCGGATTGCAGATGATCGCCATCGCGATCATCGCGCGCTGGCGCAACCCGCCCGACAGTTCCATCGGATACATTTCGTAGAAGCGCTCCGGCTCCTGGAAACCGACCAGGGAGAGCATCTCCAGCGTCCGCTTGTAGGCGGCGTCGCGCGTCAGATTGCTGTGCAGGATGAGCGATTCCTCGACCTGGTTGCCGATCGTGTGAATCGGCGAAAACGAGGTCATCGGCTCCTGGAACACCATCGAGATGCGACCGCCGCGGATCGCATGCATGCCGGCGCTGTCCGGGTCCAGCCTGGCGATGTCCACCTCGGCGGGCTTGCCGCCGGAACAGGGATCGCGAAACAGGATGCTGCCCGACGAAATCGATGCGACGCCCGGCAGGATCGACAGGATGGAGCGGGCAATGATCGATTTGCCGGAGCCGGACTCGCCGACCAGCGCCACGGTCTTGCCGCGCGGCACGCGAAACCCGACCCGCTTGACCACCGGAATGGTCGCGCCCTGCATCCGGATGCCGATCGTCAGATCGCGGACGGTCAGCAGATCGCCATTACTCCTGCCATCGGTCAAAACGGCGTTGTCCTCACCCACTCAACCCAGCTTGTCGCCCGGCGGTCCCGCCGGGGTGCGGCAAACCGGGCCACGAAATCCAGCCCGGTCACAATTCAATAACCGAAACGTTCCCATCATCAAACACATAGAGCGCATCATTGCGGAACCGCATTGTCAACGCGTCTTCGCGCTCCACACCGCCGCAAATGACCGCAAGAAGCCTTAGTACCCCAAGATGTGTGACAATTATTGCCGGCTGGCGAACCGAATGCGAGAAATCCTCGACCCGTTTGTACAAATCCGCGTAACTTTCGCCACCGGGCGGGGCCACATTCCAGCGGTCGTTCTTGCGCGCCTTGCGCCAGACCGGGTCGTCGGCCTTCATTTCCGCCGCCGTCATGCCCTCCCAGCGGCCGAACGACATCTCGATCAGCCGGACATCCACCTGCGCCGGCGCGTGCGAACCGAGCGCGGCATTGACGATCCGCGCCGTCTCCAGCGCCCGGCCGAGCGGCGAGGAAAAACTCGGCAACGCGGCCGCGCCGAAACCGCGGCGTGCGGCGAAGCGCTGCAGGATCGCGGCGCTTTGTTCTGCCTGTTGCCGGCCGAGTTCGGTTAGCGGCCGATCCACCTGCCCCTGTGCTTTTCCGGCGAGATTCCAATCTGTCTGACCATGGCGAACCGCGAGAAGCATTGATATATTCCGGGCCAGAAAGCCCCTTACGCTGAAACCGGACCGCGTCACGGCGCGGCGAACCGCATCTATGAACGACAAGAACCGACTAGTCGACACATTGCGATCCCTGCGCCTTTTTCGGACCGGATTGCGCATGGACCGGCTTGCCGCTGCGGCGGCGATGTGCCTCCTGTGCCTGAGCGTCCTGGCGACGACACTGGTCCCCGCATTCGCGCAGTTGCCGGGCCTCGGCACGACAACCACGACCGCCGAAACCACCGGGGAATCCGGCTACCAGTCGCTGATCGACCAGGCGGTCAGGGACGGCTCGACGGTGATCGTCATATCGCCCGACCAGCCTGCTGGCGGCGATGCGAGCGATTCCGCCATGGCGATGCCGGACACCCGGTTTCTCGAAGCCCGCTGGAAATTCCGGGCGCTGATCGCCAGCCTGCCGGAGCTGCTCGGCCAGTCCATCGACCATCTGAACGGCATCGGTCCCAACGGTTCCTATGGCTGGCTGTTGCAGGCCCTGCTGGTCGCCGCCTTCGGGATTTTTGTCTCGCATTTCACCAACCGCTATATCCGAAGCTGGATGCGCAGGCATTTCGCGCCCTCCTTCGTCGAAAACCCGAAGAGCCAGGGCCAGAAAATCTCCTATCTGATGCTACGCGCCGGTCTGGTGATCTTCGGCAATGTGCTGTTCTTCGCGGTCGCGATGATCGTCGCCATCATTCTCGACAATGAATTCGAGCCGACGCGCGCCACGATCTTTGCCATCATCTCTTCCTTCGTCATCTACCGGATGATCCGCTACGGGTTTCTGCTCAACCTGTTTGCGCCCGACCTTCCGCGTCACCGGCTGATAACGCTGCCGGACGAAGAAGCGCGGCCGCTCTACAATTCGTGGTGGATGGTGACCTTCGTTTCGGTGCTGCTGTTCGGCATTGCCGGCTGGTCGCGCGCGCTCGACGTCCCCAAGGACGCGCAGGAAGTCCTGCTGATCATCGCAATCCTGTTGTGCGGCTGGCTGATCACCGCGCTGACCATCGTCCACCGCAAGGCGTTCGGCCACATCCTCGCCGGCAACGCCACCGATTCGACGACAGTCGAGCGGCGGCGCATTCTCACCATCCTCGCCGTTCCGGCATCGATCGTCTATCTGGTCTTCGCCTCGATTCTCAGCATCTACCGGATCGTGCTCGATATTCCGGGTGGTTTTCTCGCCATCATGGCGCCGATCATCATCGTGATGTTCGCAGTCGCCGCCTATGGCATCACCTTCGTCCTGATCGACTGGTTCTACACCCGGCGGCAGCGCTATTTCGAGCAAAAGCGCGCCGAGGCGCTGGAACGCAACCGCCGCGAGCAGGAAGCCTACGACGCGGCGATGGAGGAATTCATCAAGTCGGATCTCGGCGAGAACGAGGAGATGCGCATCTCGCCGCCGCGTCCGAACCAGGAGCGCCTGTTCGAATACCAGCCGCTGTTCCGCGAATTCTTCGAGCGCTCTGCAGTCGGCATCATCGCCGCCCTGTCGCTCGGCGAGTTTTCGCGGTTGCTCGGCGTCGATATCGGCCGCGAGGGCGGCCACTGGCTGGCGATCATCATCGATGTCGCTCTCGTGGCCTACATCGCCTATCAGCTGCTCCTGGTCGTCAACCGTTTCATCGACGTGAAGATCGAGGAAGAGGGCGGCACACCGGCCGGCGAAGACCCGCAGCCGGGCGAGGGCGAAGGCGGCGTCGGCCAGTCGCGGCTCGCCACCCTGCTGCCGATCGCGCGCAACGTGCTGTTCTCGATCGTGGTGATGATCGCAGCCGCCATCGGACTGGCCAGCATGGGCGTCGATGTGGCGCCGCTGTTTGCGGGTGCCGGTGTCGTCGGCATCGCCATCGGCTTCGGCGCGCAGACGCTGATCCGCGACATCTTCTCCGGCGCCTTCTTCCTGATGGACGACGCATTCCGCAAGGGCGAATACGTAGCGCTCGACAATGTGAAGGGCGTGGTCGAGAAAATCTCCATCCGCTCGTTCCAGCTGCGCCACCATCTCGGCGCGCTGCACACCGTGCCGTTTGGCGAGATCAAGTCGCTGACCAATTTCTCGCGCGACTGGGTGATGATGAAGCTGCCGATCCGGCTGACCTACGACACCGATGTCGACCGGGTACGCAAGCTGGTCAAGAAACTCGGACAGGAACTGTTGGAGCATCCCGATATCGGCGATTCCTTCCTGCAGCCGCTCAAGTCGCAGGGCGTCTACAAGATGGAAGATTCGGCGATGATCATCCGGGTCAAGTTCATGACCCGGCCCGGCGAACAGTTCATCGCGCGCAAGGTGATCTACGAGAAGATCCGCCAGCTCTTCGAGAAGGAAGGCATCCGGTTCGCGCACAAGGAGGTGACCGTTCGCCTGCCGGACGACAAGAAGGCCTCCGACCTGACCGAAGAGGAACGCAACGCGGTCGCCGCGGCGGCGCGCCGCGCGGTCGACGACGAGGAAGCCGCCCAGGCCGCCACGCAACCGGCAGCCGAGTAGCGATCGGCTCCGGGCGCCTGCAGCCGAGGTCCGGTTGCAGTACGTGCGGCTGACATGATTGTCGCCGTGTCCAGGGCGGCATGAAGCGCGCCGTATCTGCCCCCTTGCGGGGGGAGATACGCGACCGCACATTCTCTGCTCGAAAGAAAATCTATCCACCGATCCCAAGCCTCCCTTACCATCACACCCGCCTTCTCACGGAAGTCTGGGTGCACACCGGCTCACAGGGAGAGGGACGGTGCCTGGCTGGTGGCGCAGAGGTGCGTTGCTGGGTGATGAACCCCCAAGTCAGGGCGGCATGAAGCGGCGCGCGCAGTCTTGTTTTCCCGGACTTTGATCCGGGCCGCCGACCGAAGCTGCAAGAACACCGAGCGGGCGGTCCGAGGATCGCTATACCTTTTAGACGTTGCGATGCTTTGACCGCCCGTCTTCCAGTTATTCCGTAATCCGGCCTCCGGGAATGAGGCGCGGCGATGATGAAGTGCGCCTGGATGGTGGAGATTAGCCGCTATGAAAAAAGCAGGTCGTCATCCTAGGGCTTGACCCTAGGATCCATTCCGATCCGGCCAAGCTTGGCGCTCAAAGGCGCAGAATGGGACCCGTTCTTTACCACCCGGTATTCCGCGACCGCTCTGGAATGGATCCTCGGGTCAAGCCCGAGGATGACGGTGTACCAAATTTCGACTGCCAATCGCCGACATCCCAATGCGGCACCATTGTCCCGCAGAGGCGAGGACGCGCCCGGCGATGCGGCGTACTTGAATTCGCGCGAAGGCAGATGCCTCAGTCGCGCACGTTGTGATAGGCGCGGTACCAGTCGACGAAGCGGGCCAACCCGTCGGCGATGCTCGTCGACGGGGTGAAGCCGAAATCGCGCTTGAGCGCCGTGATGTCGGCGCACGTGCGGTAGACGTCGCCGGGCTGGGCGTCGATCAACTCGGTCACGGCCTTTCGGCCGGTCGCCTTCTCCAGCGTCTGGACAAGGTCAAGAAGACGCTCGGGCTTGTGGTTGCCGATATTGTAGATGCGGTGCAACGGCGCCGCCTCGTCGCGCGACGAGATGGTGACCCGTTTCACGCCCTCGGCGACGTCATCGATATAGGTGTAGTCGCGCCAGGTGTCGCCGTGGTTGAACAGCCGGATCGGCCTTCCCTCGAACATCGCCCGCGTGAACAGATAAACCGCCATGTCCGGCCGCCCCCACGGGCCATAGACAGTGAAGAACCGCAGGCCGGTGGTGCGAAAGCCGTAGAGATGACTGTAGGCATGGGCCATGCTCTCATTGGCGATCTTGGTCGCCGCATAAAGGCTGATCGGGTGCTCGGTGTCGGCGTCCTCGCGGTACGGCGCCTCGTTGAGATCGCCATAAACCGACGACGACGAGGCAAACACCAGATGCTCGGTGCCATTGTGCCGGCACCCCTCCAAAATGTTGAGAAACGCCGTCAGGTTGCTGCCGAGATAGGCATGGGGATGGTCGATCGAATAGCGCACGCCGGGTTGCGCGGCCATGTGCGCCACGGCGGTCGGCCGGTACTCTGCAAACAGCGTGGACACGGCGTCGCGGTCGGCAAGGTCCATGTGCAGGAACCGGAAGCCGTCACGGGCCTCAAGCTGTTCCAGGCGCGCCTGCTTCAGCGCGACATCGTAATAGTCGTTGAGGCTGTCGACACCGACAACCTGATGGCCGTCCTTCATCAGTTCGGCGGCGACATGCATTCCGATGAACCCGGCTACGCCGGTGACAAGGACCCGCGGGGATTCTCGGTCGCTCATGGTATTTCTGCTCATGTCGGGAGGCCGCCTGGGGCGAAGGATATCGGCGCTATCGCCAGTGAATACCGCCTGCTATTAGCGGGCATGAACGCGCATCGCAACCGCCTGCGCACCCTCTTGGCGCATGGACCATGGACGTAAAACACCCCCGGAAGCCGGCTCAACCGGACACGGCAGGAATGGTTGAAACCGGCGCGAACATTGCGGCATTCGGCGCCCGCCGGCCTTCGCTTCTGGCGCGGACGGTCTGGCCGCTGATCAACAATCGGCGGCTTTCGCAACGGGTGCGCAAGCGGTTGCGCCGAAGCGTCGGCGAAGCGTTTGCCGGCCCCTACGACATCTCGGTCGCGGGGATCGCGTTTCGCGTCTACCCGCTCGACAACTACTGCGATCGAACGCTGATTTCGCGGCACCGGTTTCCCGAACCGGACGAGCACCGGATGCTCGAAGCCTGGCTGCCGCAGGGCGGCGTGTTTGTGGATATCGGCGCCAATGTCGGCACCTATACGCTGTTTGCCGCGCAGAAGTTGGGGCCGGGCGGGCGGGTGATCGCCTTCGAGCCGCATCCCGTCACCTATGCGAAGCTCCGCTTCAACATCGAGGCGAATGGCGCGGACAGTGTAACCGCGCTCAATTGTGGCTGCGGATTGGCGGCAGAGACCATGACATTGTGGTCGGATGGCGGCAACAATATCGGCAGCGCCACATTGGTGCGGGCGGCCAGCAGCAATCCGAAAGTGGCGACCGAAATCCGCCTCGACCGGCTGCCCGACATGCTCGCCGCGCATGGCATCGCCCGCGTCGACGCCCTGAAGATCGATGTCGAGGGGTTCGAGGACGAGGCGCTGCTGCCGCTGTTCGACGACGCGTATGAGCATCTCTGGCCGACCGCGGTGCTGATCGAGGTCGCGCACCGGACCGTCTGGCGCACCGACATCGTCGCGCATCTGTCGGAGCGCGGCTACCGCACGAACGACAAGACCGGCGAAAACCTGTTGCTGGTCAGGGACTGACACATCCGGCGCTGCGGCTCGGACTCAGCGCCACTCCTCGTCGAGCGCCATGCGCAGCTTCAGCTCCGAACGGCCGAAGAAGCGCAGATCGTTGAGGAAGTTTTCCTTCTTCAGATGGCGCACATCATGCTTGTTGACCGGGCCGACATACATCAGCCGCTTGCGGACATCGTATCGCGCCTTGTCGACGCCGAAGACCTTTTGGAAGACGTAGAAAGTCAGGTAGTGATTATCGACGATTGCCGTAATCGGCTTTTCGGTGCGCTGGACGATGAAGATCAGGTCAAGATCGAACAGCTTGTCGTTGTTGACCGGCGAATGCCGTTCCGGACCGTCGGAAAACACGAAGTCGTAGTCGCGCTCCGGAATGCTGGTGTAGCAGACGCCGCGAAACATCTTGTAGAAGCCGTCGCGTTTGTCCGACTGGATGATCTCGTGATAGGGGCGCAGATGTTCCGGCATCGCCGCGGCCGCCATCGCCGCCCAGTCGCGGCTTTCCTCCATCGAGGTGATGTGCCCGCGCTCGCCGGTTTCCTGTTCGTTTTCCATCAACGCCCGCGACATGACCACCGTGCTCTGGCCGGTCCCAAACTCCAGGATCTGCTTTGGCTTGTTGCGCCGCACGAAGTCGTAGAGCACCCAGTAGTCGGACATCGATGCCGGGATGGTGTTCGAGTTTGCCCAGTAGGCGGACATGTCCGCCCACAACGCTTCGTTGGCGCGGATGTTGCGGTCGGCCTTGCGCTGCTCGCGCGCGTTCAGCCATTCCATGAGCCTGACTTTTTGCCGGGCGATGAAGCCGAGCCCGCGCATGCGCTCGGCTGTTACCGCCGAGCCTGTAAGGTCCTCGCTCACTGGAATGTCCTTCTCGATGTCGTGTTGGCTGCGGCGCGGTGCCACGAACCGAACTCACTTCTTCAAATCTGGATCGCGGTCAAGGTAGCGGCCTTCCTTGCGGAAGTTGCGGTAGATGCGGCAACGGGTGCACGGCACATCTTCGCGCGGCTCGGCGTTGCCGGTGATCATGGCGCGGGCATAGCTCATCTGTTCGGAGTTCAGCGCGGCCTCAAGGCCATCCTCGAAGGCATTGCCTTCGAAGGCCTGCCAGTTGTTGCGGCAGCACCCCCAGACCGTGCCGTCGAAATTCACCTGCGGCTGGTCCCAGAGCTGGTGGCAGACCCGCTCCATATAGTCCTCGCCGTAGGTGGACCGGTATTCGCTGCGCGATGTTACGCCCGACTTGACCTCGCGGGCCACGGCCTCGCGGTCGCGGATCGGCGAATACTTTTCGTCCCAGTTCAGCTTGATGTCGAAATCCATGCCCAGCTCGGCAGCCATCTGCTTTGCCTTGCCGATCTCGTGCTCATTGTGGCCGAAGGCGACGAACTGCCAGGTCAGCTCCGGATACTTCGTTCCATACTGGTGCTTGTACTCGTTGATCGCGCGAATGTTCTCGATCACAGTGTCGAAGTTTCCGAGCACCCGGTACTGGCTGTAGACCTCCTGGCTCGCGCCATCGATGGAGCAACGGATGTGGCGGACGCCGTATTTGACGATCCCCTCAAGCACATTCGGGCGCACGGTGTTGAGGTTGGCGCCGTTCGACACCCTCAGGTGAACGCCTTTCTCGTGCGCATACTCCATGATCCGCAGGATATGCGGATTGAGAAAGATCTCGCCGAAATTGGAAAGTTCGATTTCGCGCACCCATGGATTGCTATCCACCAGATCCTTGAAGTTGTCGAACTTCAGATATCCCTTGGCGACAGTCTTGTAGAGTTCGCCGGTCGCGGTCTCGCAGGTCGGGCATTTCAGCTGGCAATGGGTCGAGGCTTCCAGCCTGATGCGCGGCGGACGCAGCTGCGCTTCCATTGCGCCGTCATCCCGGTCGCTTACCGGTTTTGAAACGTAGTTCATTGCAAGCCCTCGTGCTGACCATCAACAGATAGTGCCCGATGCGGCGGGCCGCAATCGTTTACGCAAGTTCGACCGCGCCGCCCAGTTTTCGCGAACGCATGGCGTTGCGCGTGTCGACGATCAGCGGCGCGTGTTCTGCGAGCAAAGCATAGTCGACCGCATCGTGATCGGTCAGGATCAAAACCGCGTCATGATCGGCGACAGTCGCCGGATCGAGCGCGGTCGATACAAGGCCCTCGAACTGCCCGTAGTCGCGTGTTTGCGGCACGGCGGCAACATGCGGATCGTGATAGGCAAACTGGGTGCCGCGCGCGGCCAGCAATTCCATGATCTTGAAGGCCGGGCTTTCGCGCACATCGCCGACATTGCGCTTGTAAGCCAGGCCGATGATCAACACCCGCGCGCTGCCAAGGCTCTTGGAAAAACGGCTATCAAGGGCGCGCTCCAGGCGGGCAACGACATAGGCCGGCATGGAGCGGTTGACTTCGCCGGCCAGCTCGATGAAGCGGGTCGGAATGTCCTCGCTGCGCGCGCGCCAGGCGAGATAGTAGGGATCGATCGGGATGCAATGTCCACCGAGTCCCGGGCCGGGGTAGAATGGCATGTAGCCGAACGGTTTGGTCTTGGCGGCGTCGACGACTTCCCAGATGTCGATATCGAGTGCGTCGAACACGGTCTTCAACTCGTTGACGAGGGCGATGTTGACCGCGCGAAAGATGTTCTCGGTGATCTTCACGGCCTCGGCTGCGGCGGTCGACGAGACGGGCACGAGTTCGGCGATGAACGCGCCGTAGAATGCCTCGACAAGCGCCAGCGCATGGCCGTCCGTGCCGGAAACGACCTTCGGCGTGTTGACGGTGGAGAAGTTTGTGTTGCCGGGGTCTTCGCGCTCGGGAGAAAACCCGACGAAGAAGTCGGCATCCGCCGACAGGCCGGAGCGCTCCAGAACCGGGACCAGCAGCTCGGTGGTTGTGCCCGGATAGGTGGTCGATTCCAGGATCACAAGCTGCCCCGGCCGCAGGGCGGCGACGATCGTCTCGGCTGTCGAAATCACGTAGCGCATGTCCGGCTCGCGATGCCGGTCGAGCGGGGTGGGAACGCAGATCACCACGACATCGCATTCGCCGATGCGGGTGAAATCGGTCGTCGGATCCAGCCGACCGGCATCGATCAGTGCGCGCAGGTCTTCGTCGGCGACGGCGTCGATATAGGACTGGGCGCGCTCAAGCCTGTCCTTCTTTGCGGCGTCGATATCGAAGCCGACGGTCGAAAACCCGGCCTTGGCCGCCGCGACCGCCAGCGGAAGGCCAACATAGCCCAAGCCGATGACGCCGGCGACCGCCTCGCGCGACTGCAGCCGCGCCAACAGGCGTTCTGCGCGTTCATTTCTGGATGATGCGTTCATCTTGCGGCCGTCCTGGCCTGACTGGAGTTCGACGTTCGCGCTGACGCGGGATCTTACATGTGCGATGTGGGAGCGAGCAGGCCGGCCCGGCCTGATCCCGGCACGTCCTTACATGCTGTGGCTGCTCATTCGCAAGTTCGACGCGACCGACATGCGGAACGCCCCGAACTCTGGAATCGCTCTAAACTAGAGTGTTTGACACAGGTTTTGATCTGGAGCATATCCAGACACTGAGAGTGTTGTTACTCGTTGATGCCTCCGCGACTTTTTGGTGTGAGCGATATCGCGATGATCGTATGCAGCTGTAATGTGATCATGAAGCAGGAAATCGAGGATGTGATCCTGGATTTCTTGAAGCAGGATGCTTGGCAACTGATTACGCCCGGCCTTGTCTATCACGCGATGAAGAAACGCGGGCGTTGTTGCCAGTGTTTTCCCAATGTGATCCAGACGATCATCGACGTGAGCACGCGCTATCACGGCGACCTCAATACTCCGGAGCACGAGGTCATCCCCTTCATCCAAAAGATTCGCGACGAACACCAACGTTGCGAGACCGTCCGTATGCTGGCGCGTGAGGCTCGACTGCGTCAAACTGCCGCATAGCTCCAAGACGGTTCAGGCTTCAGTTCAGGCGCATCAATAACGAACCAACAAGGGGAACGCCATGAAGGGCAATGAAACCGTCATTGAGAGACTGAACGAGGCTGTGTTCCTCGAACTGGGCGCGGTCAACCAGTACTGGGTCCATTACCGGCTGCTTGAGGACTGGGGTTTCACGAAGCTCGCGAAGAAAGAACGCGAAGAAAGCATCGAGGAGATGCAACACGCCGACAAGCTGATCGAGCGCATCATCTTTCTCGAAGGGCATCCGAACCTGCAGAGCGTCGCGCCGCTGCGGATCGGAACGACCGTGAAGGAAGTCCTGGAAGCCGACCTCGCCGGCGAGAAGGATGCCTGGGATTCCTACACGAAATCGCGCGAAATCTGCCGCGAAAAGGGCGATTATGTCTCGATGGGCATATTCGAGGAGCTGATCGCCGACGAGGAAGGCCATATCGACTTCCTCGAAACGCAGCTCGAACTGATGGAACGCATCGGCGAAGAGAAATACGGCCTGCTGAACGCCGCAAGCGCCAACGAAAGCGACTGATCGCCGCCAATCGCGGCAACTGTCGGCGTCAACAGGCAGGGGCGGTACCGGGGTCGCACCTAGGTCCGTACGTCGGGCTCGTCCCTGCCGGTGAATTCCCGGATCTGCGCGATCTCTTCGGCCGCCTGCGCGACATTTGCGAGCGCGTCCTGCGTATCGCGGTGCATGCGGCCCGGACCGGTTTCGATGTCTTCCAGATAGACCCGCAGCGTGGCGCCCACCGTGCCTGTACCGGACAGGCGAAACACGATACGCGCGCCGCCCACAAACGCGACACGGATACCCTGCCCCTCCGAGCGCGATCCGTCGACCGGATCGTCATAGGCAAATTCGTCGGCGGTCTCGACCTGCAGTCCGGCGAAAGTTTGTCCGGGCAAACCGGCAAGCGATCCACGCAGGCGGTCGATCAGCGCGTTCGCCCGCTCGGCATCGACGCCCTCATAATCGAAGCGCGAATAGTAGTTGCGGCCGAATTCCGCCCAGTGTTCGGCCATGATGTCGGCGACCGACTGGCGGCGAACGGCAAGTATGTTGAGCCACAACAACACCGCCCACAGGCCATCCTTCTCGCGGACATGATCAGAACCCGTCCCGGCGCTTTCCTCGCCACACAGCGTGACGCGGCCAGCGTCCAGGAGATTGCCAAAAAACTTCCAGCCCGTCGGCGTCTCGTAACAATCGAGGTTGCGGGCTGCGGCCACACGATCGACGGCACGGCTCGTCGGCATGGAACGCGCCACGCCGTGCAGCCCCTGGCTATAGCCCGGTGCCAGATGGGCATTGGCGGCCAGAACGGCAAGGCTGTCAGACGGCGTGATATAGAGGCCACGGCCGACAATCATGTTGCGGTCGCCATCGCCGTCCGATGCCGCGCCGAAATCGGGCGCATCGTCAGCGAACATCACGTCCATCAGGTCGCGCGCCCAGATCGGGTTCGGGTCCGGATGGCCGCCATTGAAATCCGGTGACGGCTCGGCATTGACGACGCTGCCTTCAGGCGCGCCGAGTTCGTTCTCAAGAATGGCTTTCGCATACGGTCCCGTGACCGCATGCATGGCATCAAACCGGATGCGAAAACCGCTTTCGAACAATTCGCGGATGGCATGAAAATCAAACAGCCGGCGCATCATTTCGGCATAGTCGGCAACCGGGTCGACAATCTCGATCCGCATGTCGCCGAGCGAATGGTCGCCGACATGCGACAGGTCGATATCCTGCGACTCGATAATCTCGTAGGAGGAAACCGTCGTGGACGCCGCATGGATCCGGTTGGTGATGTCCTCCGGCGCCGGCCCGCCATTCGGAATATTGAACTTGACGCCGAAATCCTCCTCCGGTCCGCCGGGATTGTGGCTTGCCGAGAGCACGATGCCGCCATCGGTGGCGCGCTGGCGGATCAGGTTGGAGACGGCCGGCGTGGACAGCAACGCGTTCCTGCCGACGATCACCTTGCTGGCGCCGCTCGCCGACGCCATCCGCAGGATCACTTGGGCCGCGCGGTCGTTGAAGTAGCGACCATCGCCGCCCAGAACGAGCGTCTTGCCGGCAACACCGCCGATGCCTTCCCAAATCGACTGGATGAAATTCTCCAGGTAATGCGGGCCCATGAAGACATGGGTCTTCTTGCGCAGGCCGGAGGTGCCCGGTTTCTGGCCGTCGATGGGTTGCGTGGCGATCGTCAGTTTCTGCATAAATGCCTCCTAACGGGAACTCTCGGCCATGATTCCGGCTGTGGTTCTGAAGCGTTCGTCGGTTGCGAGCCCGCTCGCCGAGACTGGCAGACGCCGCCGCCAGTTGGGGTGTTCGAACTGGGTTCCCGGCAGGTTCGCCTGCTCCCCGACACCGAGTACATCCTCCACCTGCAGCGCCACAAGGCAAGACGGCACGCCCGCAAGAAATGCATGCATCCGTTCCACCGAGCCGTCGCCGCCGGAGGCAGCATCGAAACTGTGCACGTCCCAACGCCGGCGCTCGCGCTCTTCCCTTGCGGCCGCCTCGTCAAGGTCGCCAATACGGTTGCGCCAGGCAATATCCAGCCCGCTGCGCCAACCACGCCAGGTTGGCAGGTCGTGCGAGGCGAAGGACGACAGAACATTGGAGTCGTATCGGTCGCCGGGCTTGAACCCGCGGTCGCCATCCCAATCGCGCTCGAACATCGCGACCCGACAGCCCAGAATGCCGCTGGCCGCCAAGTCGCTGCGCAATTCGTCGGGGATATTGCCAAGGTCCTCGCCAACAACAAAAGCGCCTGCCCGGCTCGCTTCGATCCGCAACACGGCAAGCATCGCCGCTTTCGGCATCGCGACATAGACGCCCGGCAGATCCTCCGGACACCAGAAAGCCCGTTCGAAGCCCAGAATGTGGTCGATCCGCAGCATGCCGGAGAACTTGAACTGTTCGCGCAGCGTCTCGGCAAGCACATCGAATGCGTTGTCGACAAGGGCACGCGGACAAAAGGGCGACACGCCCCAGACCTGCCCTTCTGCCGAGAAGGCGTCCGGCGGCGCGCCGAGCGAGATACCGCTCGCGAACATCTCCGCATCGGCCCATGTCTCGGCGCCCGCAGGATGGGTTCCGACCGCGAGATCGAGATACAAGCCGTGCCGCATTCCGGCATCTCTCGCAGCAAGTTGCGCCCGCGACAGCTGCGCTTCGGCGCGCCATTGCAGCCACATGTGGTAGCGGACAAGCTCCGGATTGGCGTTTGCGAACTCGCCGACCGCGCTCGCCTGCGGCGACTGGAATTCGCGTGGCCAGTCTGTCCAGTACGGCCCGAAGGTCTCCGAGAGCGCCTGATGTACCGCAAACTCGCGCAGCTTGCGGCCGTCAGCGTCCACGAATGCCTGGAACGCCGGATCGCCAGGGATTGCCGCGTAGAGCGCTTTCAACGCAGCGGTCTTCGACCGCAGTGCCGCATTATAATCGATCAGTCCGCCGTCCGCGGATTTCGGCTCGGCCCCGGTTTCGATCAGATTCGTATTCAACCGCCGGCGGCTCGACGGAGCGTAGGGGCTATAGTTGCTTGGGTCATGCGGGAAGCCGGCATGAACCGGATTGATGCCGACGAAAGACGCACCATGCGCGGCCAGCGCCGTCCCGGCGCGCTCCAGATCGCCATAGGTGCCGATCTCGCCGCCGCCTTCCGGGCGAAGACCATAGAGCGGCAGGGTCACCCCCCAGCCACGCGCCGGCAGCGGCAATTGTCGCGGCGCGGACAGCAGCACGGTTGCTTGACCGCCAACCTCCAGCACATGTCGGCCGGCCTCGAGCAGACCGGCATCGAGCTGGCCACAGGCTTCGCCCTGCCGCGTTTCCCCGTCTTCCAGCGCAAGGCGCCACTCGACCGGCTCATCGCGTCCAAGCGGAATCCGGACCGGCTCTGCAGCATCGACCACCAGCCAAGGCGCGACAATACGCCCGTCTTTCCTTGCCGATAGCGCAGCCAGCGTCTCTGCCGCCTGTTCCTCGGTTTGTGCCGGCAAACCCATAGCGGCGAGAACGGCGATTCGGCTTTCGGGCGGCGCTTCCTGCGGACGTCCTGCGCCATCCCTGTATTGCCATGTTACCCCGGCTTCACGACACAGCACGTCGAGCGCTTCCGTCACGCAGATTTCTCCAACACCAAGGCACAGACCGATTCCCCGGCTACAAGAATGCGCCCGGTCTTCAGACGCCTGCGCCGCGCCTGCAGCCTCGACGTATCGATATGGATGCTCCATTCCTCGCCCGGCGGCGTCTCCGGGATTGCGACTTCGACTTCTGATCCGGCGTTAAAGACAACGAAGATCGCATATTCGAGAGCGGCGTAGGGAGGCGTACCCGAGGCGGTTCGCATCTCCACGCACAGCAGGCGGTTTTCGGAATTCGTCCAGTCCTGGTCGGTCATCGGCGTGCCATCGGCGCGGCGCCAGAACAGATCCTCGATGCCGTCGATGGCGCGTTCGCGGCTGTGCAGGAACAGCTTTTGCCGCAGGATCGGATGCGCCTTGCGGAAGGCGATCAGCTCACGCACGAAGTCCAGGAAATCGCTGTCGACGTCGCGCCAGTCGATCCAGCCGATCTCGTTGTCCTGGCAATAGGCGTTGTTGTTGCCCTTCTGTGTGTGCCCGACCTCGTCGCCGGCAAGCAGCATCGGCGTTCCCTGCGACAAGAGCAGCGTTGCCATCAGGTTTCGGCGACGCCGCGCGCGCGCCGACAGGATCACCGGATCGTCGGTGTCACCCTCGGCACCCATATTGTCGGAGAAGTTTTCGCTGTGACCGTCGGCGTTGCCTTCGCCATTCGCCTCGTTGTGCTTGTGGTTGTAGGAAACGATGTCGCGCAGCGTGAACCCGTCATGCGCGGTGATCAGGTTGACCGACGCATTGGCGGGGCGGCCGGAGTGATCGAACTGGATCGCCGAACCGGTCAGGCGGTCGGCCAAGTCCGGCACCATTCCGGGATCGCGTCGCCAAAATCGCCTTACGCCGTCGCGAAAGCGGTCGTTCCACTCCAGGAACGGCGGCGGAAACGCGCCGAGCTGATAGCCGCCGGGACCGATATCCCACGGCTCGGCGATAAGCTTGACCTTGGCCAGCACCGGGTCCTGACGGACAGCGTCGAAAAACGCCGCGCCGCGGTCGAAACCGGCATCGGTGCGCCCCAGTGTCGAGCACAGGTCGAAGCGGAAACCGTCGACATGCATGGTCTCGACCCAGTAGCGCAGCGAATCCATGACCATGCGCAGCACCATCGGATGGTCGACATTCAGCGTGTTGCCGGTCCCGGTGTCGTTGACATAGAAGCGCTGGTCGGCCTGAAGCCGGTAGTAGCTGCGGTTGTCGAGCCCGCGAAAACACAGCGTCGGACCGAGCTGGTTGCCTTCGCAGGTGTGGTTGTAGACGACATCCATCAACACCTCGATACCGGCGGCGTGAAACCGGGCCACCATCGTCTGGAACTCGGCGATGTCACCGTGATGCAGATAGCGCGGCTCCGGCGCGAAAAAGCCAAGCGTCTGGTAGCCCCAGTAGTTGGTCAGCCCTTTCTCAACCAGAAATTTGTCGTTCACGAAGGCTTGCGACGGCAGCAATTCGACGGCGGTAACGCCCAGCTTGACCAGGTAATCGAGCATCGGATCCGACGACAATCCCAGAAACGTCCCGCGCGGGCTGGCCGACGGATGCAGCGCCGTCATGCCCTTCACATGCGCTTCATAGATCACCGTGTCGGAAATGGGCGTATCGGGCGGCCGATCACCGCCCCAGGAGAAGGCCGGGTCGACAACCACCGATTTCGGCATGTCCGGTGCGCTGTCTGCTGTGTCGAAGCTGAGATCGGCATTCCTGGCGCGTTGATTGTAGCCGGTCAGCTTGCCCGACCATACCGGATGGCCGGTCAGGCGCTTGGCGTAGGGATCGACAAGCAGCTTGTTGGCGTTGAAACGATGCCCCTCCTCAGGCCGGTAGGGACCGTGCGCGCGATAGCCGTAGAGCTGGCCGGCGGCGAGCCGGGGAATGTAACCGTGCCAGACATCGCCGTCGCGCTCCGGAAAGTCGATCTGGGCGATCTCTTGCCTGCCGTCGTCGGAAAACAGGCAAAGCGTCATGCGCTCGGCATGCTGCGAGAAGACGGCGAAGTTGACCCCGTCTCCGTCGAATGTCGCGCCGAGCGGGGCGGCGCGCCCCGCCTGTATCTCAAAGCGGTGGTTCATTCGGCATTTCCGAGCGCCTCGTACAGCGCGGCATAGCGCGGCGCTGACGAGGCCCAGTCCACGGGATGGCGCATGGCCTTGCGCTGCATGCGTTGCCAGACCTGCGTGTCTTCGTAAAGATCGCACAACCGCAGCAGTGCGCCGGTCAGCGCGCTAGCCGTGACCGGGTGGAATTGCAATCCGGTCGCAACGCCGGCCTTGAGGCCCGCATCGTTGGCGGAGATGACGGTGTCGGCCAAACCGCCTGTCAGTGCAACAACCGGTATCGTGCCATAGCGCAGGCCATAAAGCTGGGTCAGGCCGCAAGGCTCGAAACGCGACGGCACGACGATCGCGTCGCCACCGGCGATCAGGCGGTGCGACAGGGCCTCGTCGTAGCCGATCCGCACCCCGACGCTGTCGTATTCGGCGGCAGCTGCCAGCCAGGCACGTTCCAGCACGTCATCGCCAGCGCCCAGCAGCGCCAGTTGCCCGCCACGCCGCAAGAAGGCAGGAAGCGCTTCCAGCAGCAGATCGAGGCCCTTTTGTTCGGTCAGGCGCGACACGACCACCGCGAGCGGTCCTTTACTGCCCGGCAACTCAAACTCCAGCTGCAGCGCCGCCTTGTTGGCAGTCTTTCGCTTCGGCGACTTGTATGCGGTGACGAGCGGATCCTCGGCCGGGTTCCAGACCGTTGTGTCGATACCATTCAAAATCCCGGTGAGATCGGCGCGGCGGCTGCGCAGCACGCCGTCCAGTCCCATGCCGAATTCGGGCAGCAGCAACTGCTCGGCATAGGTCGGGCTTACCGTCGAAAGCTTGTCCGCATAGACCAGGCCGGCCTTGAGCGCGTTGATACGGCCGTAATACTCGAAGCCACCCGGATGAAAGCCGGAAGCCGGCAGACGCAGAGAGGTCAGCCGCTCGGCGGGCGCATGTCCGTGAAATGCGATATTGTGAATGGTCAACAGCGTACCGGGGGCATCGTTGCCGGCCATGTCGCGCAGATAGACCGGAACAAGGCCGGCCTGCCAGTCATGCAGATGCACGACCTCGGGTTTCCAGTTCTCGACCCCATCGATGGCGAGCCTCGCCGCAATCCATGACAGCGCGGCGAAACGCTCCGGGTTGTCGGGCCAGTCACGCCCATCGGGTCCAAGATAGATCGCGCCTTTCCTATCGAAGAGATGCGGCGCATCGAGGGCGAGGATGTCGAGTTTGGAAGCCTTGCCCGCGACGACGCGCGCCGGCCCGCCCATCAGGTCGGGTTCCTCCCAGACCACGTGACCGCGTTTGACGGCCGCCATCACGGCGGGATAGCCGGGCAGAAGCGTTCTTAGCTGCCAGCCTTCGGCCTTCATCGCCGCCGGCAATGCTCCTGCCACATCCGCAAGCCCGCCTGTCTTGATCAGCGGCGCGCATTCGGACGCGACCGACAGGGCCTTCCTCATCCGGCGGCTCTCCGGTCGAGCATGTCCTGGGTGATCAGCGTCACGCCATTGGCGGTTACCCGAAACCAGCGGGCATCGGCCTCCGGGTCCTCGCCGACAACAAGCCCGGCTGGAATGCGAGCTCCGCGATCGATCACCACGTTGCGCAGGCGCGCCGACCGCTCGATGACGGCGTAGGGAAGCACGACGGCGCGTTCCAGCGTCGAGAAGGAATTGGCGTGGACGCCGGTGAACAGCAGCGACTCGCGCACTTCGGTACCGGAGATGATACAGCCGCCGGAGACGAGGCTTGATACCGCGTTGCCGCGCCGATTTTCCTCGTCGTGTACGAACTTGGCCGGCGGTACGCTCTCCGAATAGGTCCAGATCGGCCACTGGCGATCCCAGAGATCGAGATCCGGTGTGAAATCGGTCAGATCGATATTGGCCTTCCAGAAGGCGTCGACCGTTCCGACATCGCGCCAATAGGCCTCTGCGTCCGAAGAGTGGCGCACGCAACTGTCGGAGAATTTGTGCGCGACCGCCTTGCCGTTCTTGACGATGTGGGGAATGAGATCGCCCCCGAAATCATGCCGTGAGTTGGGATCTTCGGCGTCTTCGGTTAGCAGTTCGCGCAGGAATGGCCAGGAGAAGACGTAGATCCCCATCGACGCCAACGCCATGTCCGGGTCGCCCGGCATGCCGGGCGGATCGGCCGGTTTTTCGAGAAACTCGGTTATCCGGCTGTTCTCGTCGACCGCCATGACACCGAACGCGGTCGCCTCCTCGCGTGGCACGGTCAGACAGCCGACCGTCACGTCGGCGCCCGAACTGACATGCTGGATGAGCATCAGCTCATAGTCCATCTTGTAGACATGGTCGCCGGCCAGGATGAGGACGTAATCGACGTCGTAGCTGTCGACGATGTCGATGTTCTGTGTCACGGCGTCGGCGGTTCCGAGATACCACTTGTTCTCCGAAACGCGCTGCGAAGCGGGAAGAATATCGAGATATTCGTTGCGTTCGGCGCGAAAGAAGTTCCAGCCACGCTGGCAATGACGGATCAGCGAGTGAGCCTTGTACTGTGTCGCCACCGCCATCTTTCGGATGCCCGAGTTCAGGGCGTTCGAAAGCGCGAAATCGACGATGCGGGTTTTGCCGCCGAAATAGACCGCCGGCTTGGCGCGCTTGTCGGTCAGTTCCATGAGCCGGCTGCCGCGGCCGCCGGCAAGCACGAACGCCATGCTCCGATTGGAAAGCCTCGATACTGACGTGTTCATGCTACCTCCCTGCGCCGGGCGCGAATCATCCTATTTCCGATGAACGAGCATAATTGTCGACAATGGCGGTAAGGTTACAGGCGCTGAAGCGGGTTGGCCCTGCGCCTGAACGCCGGTCGCCTGCACACCGCCCATATTGCCGCGGTCGCCACCGCCATAGACCGCCGCATCTGTATTCAGCGCCTCGTCCCACGTTCCTTCGAAGGGCAGCCCGCAACGCCAGCCGCGACGTTCCACGGGGGTGAAATTGCAGATCACGGCGACGGTCGGATCGTCGGGTCCGCCCGTGCGGAGCCAGGCATAGATCGAGTTCTCAGCGTCATTGGCCTCGATCCAGCGAAAGCCGTCGGGCTCGCAATCCCTGAAATGCAGTGCGGGCGTCGCCCGGTAGAGCGTGTTGAGATCGCGCACAAGACGGCGAATGCCAGACTGCAGCGGACCTGACGCTTCCACCCAGTCGAGTTCTCCTGACTGGCGCCATTCCGAGGATTGGCCGAACTCACAGCCCATGAAAAGAAGCTTTTTGCCCGGATGTCCCCACATGAAGCCGTAATAAGCCCGCAGGTTTGCGAATTTCTCCCACTCACTGCCCGGCATGCGCGCGATCATCGAGCCCTTGCCATGCACGACCTCGTCATGGCTGATGGGAAGGATGAAATTCTCCGAAAACGCGTAATGAAGCCCGAATGTCATCTGGTGATGATGGTGTTTGCGATGCACGGGATCATGCCGGATGTAATCGAGCGTGTCGTTCATCCAGCCCATGTTCCACTTGAAGCCGAACCCGAGGCCGCCGGCATCGGCCGGACGTGACACGCCCGGAAAGCTGGTGCTTTCCTCGGCAACGGTCATGATGCCGCCGACCTCGCCATAGACGGTCGTGTTCATGCGCTGCAGAAGGGCGATCGCCTCCAGGTTTTCGCGGCCGCCGTGGACATTCGGCACCCACTCGCCTTCCTTGCGCGAGTAATCGCGGTAGAGCATCGACGCGACCGCGTCGACCCTGAGACCGTCGACATGGTATTCTTCGAGCCAGAAGAGCGCGTTCGAGACCAGGAAGTTGGCCACTTCCGAGCGGCCGAAATTGTAGATCAGCGTGTTCCAGTCGGGATGGTATCCCTCGCGCGGATCGGCGTGTTCGTAGAGCGGCGTTCCGTCGAACTTGCCGAGCCCGTGGGCGTCCGCGGGAAAATGGCCTGGCACCCAATCCAGTATCACGCCGATTCCCCGCATGTGGGCGGCATCGACCAGATCGCGAAACTCGTGCGGCGGACCATGCCGGATCGTCGGCGCGTAAAGCCCGATCGGCTGGTAACCCCATGAGCCGTCGAACGGGTGCTCGCTCAGCGGCAGGAACTCGATGTGGGTGAAACCCATCTCGTTGACATAGTCGACAAGCTCGACCGCCGCCTCGCGGTAAGACAGCATGCGGCCGTCTTCCTCGTGGCGCCGTTTCCACGAACCGAGATGAACCTCGTAGATGGAGATCGGCGCGGTGCGTCCGTTGCGGCCGCCACGCTCATCCATCCAGCCTTCATCGCGCCAGCCATAGCCGGAAATGTCGCGGACAATGGAAGCAGTCTGCGGCGCGTGCTGGGCCCCAAAGCCGACGGGATCGGATTTGAGGGGCAAGAGGTCCCCGCCCGGCCCGCAAATCTCGTACTTGTAATTCGCGCCGTCACCGACACCAGGTATGAACATCTCCCAGACCCCGGTCACGCCGCGCCGGCGCATGACATGGCGGCGGCCGTCCCAAGCGTTGAAATCGCCCACCACCGATACACGGCGCGCATTCGGCGCCCAAACCGCGAAATGCGTGCCGCGCGTGCCTTCATGTTCGATGACGTGCGCGCCAAGCGCGGTCCAAAGCCGACGATGCGTTCCCTCGCTTAGAAGGTACTCGTCAATCTCGCCGATAACCGGGCCGAACCGGTATGGATCGTCGTACTCCCAACTGCGCCCCTCTGCACGTCCTGCAAGGCGGTAGACCGTGTTGTCGACGATGCCGGAAAACACACCGGGCGCGTTCTTTATCGGGAAAAGCTTGAACGCGCCGCTCGCGGTCACGGCGGACAGCTCTTCAGCCGCCGGATCGAATGCCACAACGCGGATGTCCTTGCCCCGCATATGCGGCCCCAGGATCGCGAAAGGGTCGTCATGCGTTCCGTCGGCGATGCGCAACGCGTCATCGGGCGCGGGGATGCTGGGCCTGATGTCGGCGGGTTCGACCATGCGCCAAGCGTATCGTCACCGGGCGGAATATCAACTTAATAGATTTACCGGATCAGACGTGCTGCACCGACTGCACATCCCAGACATCGCGCATGTAGCCGCGGATCGTCCGATCCGACGAGAACCAGCCGCAACGCGCCGTGTTGAGGATGGCCATGCGCATCCAGTCGTCCCGCTCCGCGAAGGCGGCGTCCACCTTGCGCTGCGTCTTGTAGTAGTCGGCAAAATCCGAGCAGACGAGAAAGTAGTCGGGGCCGCGCAGATTGTCGACGATATCGGCATAGCGGTGCGGATCATCGGGCGAGAAGACACCGTCGCCGACATCGGCAAGCGCTCGCGCCAGTTCGGGGCACTCGTCGATCGCCTTGCGCGCATGCTGGGGGATCGTCCGGCGCGCCACGACCTCGGCGGCCGTCATGCCGAAGAGGAAGAAGTTCTCGGCGCCGACACGTTCGCGGATCTCGACATTCGCGCCATCGAGCGTGCCGATGGTCAGCGCGCCATTGAGCGCGAATTTCATGTTGCCGGTGCCGGACGCCTCCTTGCCAGCCGTCGAAATCTGTTCCGACAGGTCGGCCGCCGGAATCAGCCGCTCGGCAAGCGAGACATTGTAGTTCGGCAGGTAGACCACCTTCAGGAAACGGCTGGTCACCGGGTCCGCGTTGATAGTGCTGGCGACATCGTTGATCAGGTGGATAATCTTCTTTGCGAAGACATAGGCCGGTGCCGCCTTGCCGGCGAAGATCTTGACGCGCGGCGTCCAGCCGGCGTCCGGATCGGCCTTGATCGCATGCCAGTGGGCGATCGTCTCGAGGATGTTGAGATGCTGGCGCTTGTATTCGTGGATGCGCTTGATCTGGATGTCGAACATCGCCGCCGTATCGAGATCCACGCCTTCGCTGCGGCTCACATAATCGGCGAGACGCTCCTTGTTCTGCCGCTTGGCTGAGGCAAAGGCATCGCGGAAGCCGGCGTCGTCGGCAAGCGGAACCAATGCCTCCAGCTTCTCCAGATCGCCGACCCAGCCATTGCCGATTGTCTCGTCGATGAGCCGGCTCAGCCCGGGATTGGCGGAAAACACCCATCGGCGCGGCGTCACGCCGTTGGTCTCGTTGACGATGCGCTCCGGGTGGAGGTTGTTGAGTTCGGCAAAAACCGTGTCCTTCATCAGGTCGGTGTGAAGCGCGGAAACGCCATTCACCTTGTGCGCCATGATGAACGAAAGCTCACCCATATTGACCGCGCTGTGGTCAACGATCCCGACTGCGCGCGAAGGGTAGGACCTGGCGTGCATTCGGTCGATGCGGTCGATCAGCTGCATGTGGCGAGGCAGGAGTGAAGCCATCATCTCGACGGGCCATCGCTCCAGCGCCTCGGGCATCAGCGTATGGTTTGTATAGGACAGGCAGGCACGGGCGATCTCGACTGCGTCCTCGAATTCGAGGCCGCTCTCGTCATGCAGCAAGCGAACCAGTTCCGGGCCGGCGATTGCCGGGTGTGTGTCGTTCAGCTGGATCGCCACCTTTTTGGGCAGCAGCCGCAGATCGTCATATTCGCTGCGGAAGCGCCGCATGATGTCATGCAGCGACGCAGCGGTGAAGAAGAACTCCTGCTTGAGCCGCAGGCGCTTGCCCTGGTCGGTGGTATCGTCCGGATAAAGCACCCTGGAAATGGTGCGGGCGAAGGCTTCAGGTTCGGCGGCGGCGACATAGTCGCCCCGGTTGAAGCTCTCGAGGTCGAACAAGGTCACCGGTTTGGCGGCCCACAGCCGCAGCGTGTTGGCCCAGCGTCCCTTCCAGCCGATCACCGGCATGTCGTAGGCCGACGCAAGAACCCGCTCGGCGGAGGTCCAGGTGGCGCGGCTGCCATCCTCGTGCACCTCGCCGCCGAAGCCGATCTCGAACGCCACCTCCGGCCGCTCGAACTCCCAGGCATGTTCCTGGTTCAGCCAGTCTTCCGGCTCTTCGACCTGGCGGCCGTCGACAAAGCTCTGCTTGAACAGGCCGTGCTCGTAGCGGATGCCGTAGCCGTATCCCGGGCATGCCAGCGTCGACATCGAATCGAGGAAACATGCGGCCAGACGACCAAGCCCGCCATTGCCGAGCGCGGCGTCCGGCTCATTCTCCAGCACCTCCTCGAACGGCACGCCGATATCCTCGAAAGCCGCGCGCGCGCTGTCGAGCAGACCCATATTGGTGACCGCGTCCTGCAGCAGCCGGCCGATCAGGAACTCCATCGACAGATAGTAGACGCGCTTGTGCTGACCCGCATAGGTGGAGCGGGTAGCATCGAACCACGGATCGACGATGCGGTCGCGCAGCGCCCGCGACAACGCCATGCGCCAGTCGTAGACATGGGCATGGTCGGGGTCCTTTCCGAACGAATACCGCAAATGACGCAGCATGTCGTCGCGCAGCCCTGCGCTGTCCATGGCATGCCCGCCGCCCGGCCGTGCGTTGTCGTTGCTGATCATGATCGTTCCACTGGAGCCCGATAGCGATTTCAAACGATTCTATTGCGTATGGCGCAGCCTTCCGCAACAGCGATGATGCGCTCAGTGAATTTGGTTGATGGGCGTTGCCGAGATGCCGCACCGGCGCCGATCGCATGCTTGCCTTGGCCGCATGGCGCACCTACAAGACCGCAAGCGAGAACGAGGG
The DNA here is from genome assembly GCF_965230365.1 of Oricola sp. Lineage (GTDB taxonomy): Bacteria > Pseudomonadota > Alphaproteobacteria > Rhizobiales > Rhizobiaceae > Oricola. The sequence continues at coordinate 298,077 of NZ_OZ246003.1, forward strand.
AAAGAACATGGCGGGCAACGCGATTCGACTGCACAAGGGCGACCTTAGCGCCGACGCGCTGGCGCTCTACGGAGACCGCATCGCCATTGACACCGAAACGCTCGGCCTCAACCCGCATCGCGACCGGCTTTGCGTCGTGCAACTCTCGCCGGGCGACGGCAGCGCCGATGTGGTACAGATCGCCGCCGGCCAGTCTTCAGCGCCCAATTTGGCTGCGCTTTTAACCGACAATTCGCGCACCAAGATCTTCCATTTCGGACGCTTTGACATCGCCGTGCTCAACAAGGCGTTCGGGGTAACAACCGCGCCGGTTTTCTGCACCAAGATCGCCTCGCGGCTGACCCGCACCTATACCGACCGCCACGGATTGAAGGACGTCACGCGCGAATTGCTCGGCATCGAATTGTCGAAGCAGCAACAATCCTCCGACTGGGCCGCCGAAACGCTCAGCGAGGCGCAGCTCGAATATGCCGCATCCGATGTTCTGCATCTGCATGCGCTGATGGACGCGCTGACCTTCCGGCTCGAGCGAGAGGGGCGCACGGAACTGGCGGCGGATTGCTTCCGTTTCCTGCCGACGCGCGCCGCGCTCGACCTTGCCGGCTGGCCCGAAGAAGACATCTTCTCGCACAGTTGACCCGCGCCAAGACAAAACCGCTGCTGATCTTCGATTTCGACGGCGTTCTGGTCGACAGCGAGGCGATCTACATCAAGGTCGAGATCGAGTTTCTGGGCCAGCTCGGTGTTGTCGTGGACCGCGACTGGTACGTCCTGAACTTCATGGCACTGGCGCAAGACGAATGGCGCAGGCGCTATGGCGAACTTGTCCTGCGCGAAACCGGACAACCACTGTCCGACGCCCAGTTCGAAGAGATGAAATCTCAATCCCGGCAACTTGTGCTGGATGGCCTGAAGCCCGTCGAGGGCGCGCCTGAGATGCTGGAGAAACTCGAGTTGGAACGCTGCGTGGCCTCGAGCACGCGCCTGTTCTTTCTGCACAGGAAGCTGAACCAGGTCGGATTTGCCCGGTTCTTCGGCAACGGCATCTATTCCGGCGACATGGTCGAGCACGGCAAGCCCGCACCGGATCTGTTTTTGCACGCCGCGAAGGCGATGGGCCGCGAAGGCGAGACGTGCATCGTCGTCGAAGACAGCGCCAACGGCGTGCGCGGCGGCAAGGCGGCCGGCTTCTTCGTGATCGGGTTTACCGGCGGCAGCCATTGTGGCGAGCGGCATGACGACATGCTGGTCGATGCCGGCGCGGACATGATCCTTGCCAGCCACCGGGACCTCACCGATTGGCTGAACAACGAGTACCCGGCCGGCTGAACGGCTAACCGCGTTTCTTTCCGAACACGCCGACGCGCAGCATGACCTCGCGGGGTATCTTGTAGGTCGATAACAGATGGTGATCGGTCTTCATGCCGAGATGATCGCGCTGAATGAACAACACCCAGGCTTTTTCGGCTGCGTCCTGGACAAGCTCGTCGCGGTCGCGGTTGGAGCCGGGCGTCGCATCGTGCCGCCGCAAGGCTTCCAACGCTTCCTCGAGCTGCCGCCCGATGCGTCCCAGCGCCGAGGCCGTCTCGGCCAAGATCTCATAGGAGAACGCATCATACCGTGCTGCAATGGAACCCGGGCGGGCAAGCGAACGTGGCGGGCGCATGGATATCCTGTCGGTTTCTCCCACAAACAACGCTGCCGCTGAAGCCGCAGCCCGTCAAGCCGCGCAAACAAAAAGGCCGGGTCTTGCGACCCGGCCCCATGACGATCCTTTGCAGACCGATTACTTTTCGTCGCGGTTCTTGAGCGCCGCGCCGAGAATGTCGCCCAGCGAAGCGCCGGCGTCGGTCGAACCGAACTGCGCGACGGCTTCCTTCTCCTCGGCGATTTCAAGCGCCTTGATGGAGATCGAGATCTTGCGCGTCTTCTTGTCGAAGGCGGTCACGCGGGCATCGACCTTCTGGCCAACCGCGAAGCGCTCCGGACGCTGCTCGTCGCGGTCGCGCGACAGGTCGGAGCGGCGGATGAACGAGTCGGCATCGTGATCGACGAGCTTCACTTCCAGACCGCCATCGGTCACGGCGGTGACCTCGGCCGTCACGACAGCGCCCTTGCGCAGATCGCCGGAGGCTGCCGCCTCGCCGATGGCATCGCGGCCAAGCTGCTTGATGCCGAGCGAGATGCGCTCCTTGTCGACATCCACATCAAGCACAGCGGCTTTCACCACATCGCCCTTGTTGTAGTTCTCGATGGCCTGTTCGCCGGGCTGGTTCCAGTCGAGATCCGACAGGTGAACCATGCCGTCGACATCGCCATCGAGGCCGATGAACAGACCGAACTCGGTCTTGTTCTTGACTTCGCCCTCGACAACGGTTCCCGACGGATGGGCCTGCGCGAAGGCTTCCCACGGGTTTTCCAGCGTCTGCTTGAGGCCAAGCGAGATGCGGCGCTTCTGCGGATCAACCTCGAGAACCACCACTTCGACTTCCTGCGAGGTCGAAAGGATCTTGCCCGGATGGACGTTCTTTTTCGTCCAGGACATCTCGGAGACGTGGATCAGGCCTTCGATGCCTGGCTCGATTTCCACGAACGCGCCGTAGTCGGTGATGTTGGTGACGGTACCGCCGATCTTCTTGCCGACCGGGTAGTTGGTGCCGATGCCATCCCACGGGTCGGCCTGAAGCTGCTTCATGCCGAGCGAGATGCGGTGCGTTTCCTGGTTGATGCGGATGATCTGCACCTTGACGGTCTGGCCGATGGACAGGATCTCGGAGGGATGATTGACACGCCGCCACGCCATGTCGGTGACGTGCAGCAGGCCGTCGATACCGCCGAGGTCGACGAACGCACCGTAGTCGGTGATGTTCTTGACCACACCGTCGACGGTCTGACCTTCTTCCAGGTTCTGGACGATTTCCGAACGCTGCTCGGCGCGGCTCTCTTCAAGCACGGTACGGCGCGAAACGACAATGTTGCCGCGGCGCTTGTCCATCTTCAGGATCTCGAAGGGCTGCGGGTTGTGCATCAGCGGCGTGACATCGCGAACCGGACGGATGTCGACCTGGCTGCGCGGCAGGAAGGCAACGGCGCCATCCAGATCGACGGTGAAACCGCCCTTGACCTGGTTGAAGATGACACCTTCGACGCGCTCGCCGGCCTCGAACTTGGCTTCCAGCTTGACCCAGCTTTCCTCGCGGCGCGCTTTCTCGCGCGAAAGGACCGCCTCGCCCAACGCGTTTTCGACGCGCTCGACATAGACTTCGACGGTGTCGCCAACGGTCAGTTCGCCGTCCTTGGCCTGAGCACCGAATTCCTTGAGCGCGATGCGGCCTTCGACCTTCAGGCCGACGTCGACAATCGCCATGTCTTTTTCGATTGCCGTGATCGTGCCTTTTACGACCGAGCCTTCGGACGTGTCGCGATCTTCAAAGGATTGTTCGAGGAGGGACGCGAAGTCCTCCACTGAGGGGTTCATATCGGACATTAATACTCCAAACGTATCCGGGATTGTCACATCGGATACAGGCGCCAGGTTTGTGTTGCGTTGTCCCAAATGGCGGTCCGGCCCACGATATCTGACGGGGCCTGTTATTGGCGCGATGACCGCGATCTGGAAGCTGCTAGTTTTGCTTCAGCGCAGCGTCAATTCGTTCACGCGCGCCCTGAAACGCCGCCTCTATAGTCATTTCCGACGTGTCAAGCAAGTGCGCATCCGTTGCCGGCTTCAGGGGCGAGTCGTCCCGGTTCATGTCACGGTCGTCGCGCTTGCGAATATCCGCGAGAATAACCTCTTCGTCCGCGCTGCCGCCATTCGACAGAATCTCGTGGTAGCGTCTTGTTGCCCGGATCTCCGGCGATGCCGTGACATAGAGCTTTACCAGCGCGTCGGGGCACACCACGGTTCCAATGTCGCGTCCGTCCAGCACCGCTCCCGACCCTTCGCCGGCAAACCGGCGCTGCCGGTCGACAAGCACCTTGCGGACACCCGGCATGACGGCAATCTTCGACGCCGCCTCGCCTATTGTGTGATCGGCGAGAACATCGCGGCGCATATCGCCGATGGCGAAGCGTTCGGCCGCCGCGATGGCGGAGCGCTCGTCATCAAGCGGCAATCCGGCCTGAAGCAATTCGCGGGCAACGGCGCGGTATGTCAGACCCGTATCGAGATGCCGCAGGCCGTAATGCGCGGCGATGCGACGGGCCAGTGTTCCCTTGCCAGACGCTGCGGGGCCGTCAATGGCGATCGTGTAGGGCAATTCCGCGATCCTCACGCTTATGCAAACTGCAGGACCGTGCCCGCGAGGGGCGGCTGCCCGCTGATGCGTTGATACCAGCCGCCGTCCGGCCCGGTTTCGGCGCTCAGCTCCGCGCCGAAAGCATGAAAGAGCGCCGCGATATCGGAGGATGCTCCGCTCAGGCCGCAGATACCCGGCGCATTCAGCGCAGCCAGGAAGAAGGCCGCGCGCACAACCGGCGGCGGTGGGTCGGCCTGCTGTACGATCACAGGATTTGCCGTGCGCGCGCCGCGCAGATCGATGGACCGGTGGTCGTCCGCCCATTCGGCTTGCGCACCCATGCGGCGCGCCAGCGCCAAGACCTGACCGATTGTTGCCGTGTCCGGTTCCGCGCCGAGCGCAATACGGGTTGGCATGTCATAGGCGGATAACAGTCCGGCGATGAGGCAAGCCGTTTCATCATCGGCTATCTCGACAGGGGCTTCGGCTTGCAGAAGGCATCCGTTGCCGAGACCGCGGACCGTGATATCGGCGCCGGTCACATCGTGCCGGGCGCCAAACATGCCCATCGCGTCCAGCACGGCTGCGGTTTCGGGCCGGTCCGCCGCGCCGCAAAGACGCGTCTCGCCCGGGGCCACACCTGCCAGAACCGCGGCAAGCCTGGGCAAGGGCGGCACCGCGGCAAGAGCGGCGGTCACGGTCTGTACCGCCGCCCTGCCGCCATCATCGGTTTCCTTGGTTGTCTTGCCGGACATGGATCGCGCCGATTTCCCGTGTTGCTTCGAACCGCGCCCTAGCATGACGGCGAAACATTATCACCCCGATAAGCGCACGCCCCGGTTCATGCACCGGGTGTCATCACGGTCCGCCAATTCGGCTTTGACAGGGTATTTCTTTGCAGCTATGGACCGGGATCGATTTTCACGAAATTCCAGAGCCGTGCTGCCGCGTTTCAAGCGATGCGCACGAGTGAGACAAGGACGCAACCGTGGCGAAACCTGAACTTGGAACAAAGCGCATCTGCCCGGAAACGGGCCGGAAATTCTACGACCTCAACAAGGATCCGATCATCTCGCCATATACGGGCAAGTCTTACCCCTTGTCCTTCTTCGATGACACCAAGTCCGAGACCATCGAGGAGAAGGCCGAAGAGACGACCAAGGAAAAGGCCGAAATCGAGGAAGAAGACGATTCCGCCGGGCCGGAGGTTGTGTCGCTCGAGGACGCGGAAGAAGACGAGAACAGCCAGGACGACGCCAACATGCCCGATCTCGGCGACAACACCGATGACGAGTTGGACGTCGACCTGGACGATGACGACGACGACGACACATTCCTTGCCAATGACGACGAGGACGACAACGACGATGTCAGCGATATCATCGATGTCGGCGGCGACGACGACGAAACGTGAAAAATGCGCGCTGCGGGGTCTTGATATCTTCGCAGCGCGACTGTATCGAACCGCGATCCGCACGCTGGCATCCCAAGGCGGACGCGAAGGGGCCATAGCTCAGTTGGGAGAGCGCTACAATGGCATTGTAGAGGTCAGGGGTTCGACTCCCCTTGGCTCCACCAGCCCGCTTTCCGGGCAATTCTTTCTTCAAGTGCAGACCACACATAACCAGTCGCCCAGGGCCGTCAGATTTCGACGCCCGATCCGGCGATTCATAATCGAGACCTCGAGATGCGCCTGACTAGAAACAAGTCCGACAAAATCCACACCGAGGACCGTCCCAAGCTTCTGAAGACGATCATTCGCGCGCCGTTCAGCGGCCGGCACCGCAACCGTTTGGCCTTTTTCACGGTTCCTTACGAACTGATCCCGGTGGTGCGGCTGTCGCTGCTATCAAGCGACGGGCGATACATGTATATCCGGAACTCGAAGGCGGCCTGCTCTGCCGTCACCCAAACGATCCACCATTGGGAAACCGGCGAATTCTCGGCGAAAAACGTCCACATTCAACCGGTGCTGCGACAGGGCAACGAACACCTTCATTCGCTCGCAAAGGCGCTGACAGACCCGAACGTCTATCGTTTTTCATTCGTTCGCGACCCGCTGGCGCGGGCGCTTTCCGGTTTCAGCAACTTCTTCCTGGACAACCGGAACAAGCAACGCAAACACCATATCGAGCCGATGACCCGCATGGGTTTTTCGCCGGACAAGGCGACCGAGCGCAACTTCGACGTGTTCCTCGACTATGTCGAAAGATGCATCGAGGAAGAACCGATCTTCATGGATGCCCATTTCCGTCCGCAATTCTACAATCTCAGACCGGATCTGGTGAAATACGACCGCATCGGCAAGGTGCACAACCTGTCAGGCGAGTTGCGGGACCTTGCAGAGGTGCTGGGACTTCCAGAACCTGCCGGGATCGACAAACCGCAGTTCAACGTTTCGATGAAGCGCTATGAAGCCACGCCCGAACAGGTGCAGCGCGTCAGGCGGATTTACGCGAAAGACTATGCCGAGTTCCAGTTCGAAACGCCTGCATCTGGCGGCGCGCGATGATGTTGTTGGCGACGCTGCGCCTGATCTTGCGCAGGATGTAGCTCGCCTCGCGGACCCCGCGGCGTGCATTCTTCAGATTTATGAGAAAATCGATCTGGCTTTCGGCGCCCGTTGTCTTGACCGGCGGGTCGAGAAACGCCAGCCCGCGTCCGGAGGCGATGCACCAGTCGCGCAGGAACTGATCGACCGGTGCGGTGGCCGGCAAGCCGTTTCTGAGGAACGCTTCGGCTCCCTCCCGTGACCAGAACAACCCGGTCGTAAGAGAAGGGAAATGATGGGCCGCGCACAGCACGTGTTCGACATCTCCCACGCGAAACCGATCGATCTCGGTGCTGTACTTCTTTGGGTGGTTGCCGAGATTGACAACATGCCAGCCCGCGATATCGGCAAGCAGCGCCTCCAACTGGCGGATCAGATCGAGAAAGCCGTTGTCGATCCGCATGTCGTCTTCCAGAACCAGCGCATGCTGCGCATCGGATTCCAGAAATCGCTTCAACGCGTCGACATGGCTGAGGTAGCAGCCGATTTCCCCAGCCGCCAGGGTTCGTCCATAACGGTGTAGCGCGCCGCCTTCATCGTAGTCCGACAGATGCTGGTCGGTCAGCCGCGCGCCATCGACGGCTGCGATCCGTTTGAAACCGAGACCGATACGGCATAGCTGTTCCGTCGCGCTATCGAGGCGATCGGGAGAGCGGTCCATATTGATCAGATAGGTCTTGATTGTCATTGCGCGGGCAACCCCGCGCGCAGCGTGGTCAAAAAAACGACCGCAGCGTGATGCCGCATAATGCCAGTCAGCTCCAAGTATCTCAAATCGGCTGCGTCGATCACCATGCGAAACAGGGTTCTTCGCAGCGCCAGCCTTTCCCGGCTAGCCCAAGGCTATCGGAGCTTTTGTTCCCTTTAGCAAGAGGCAGTACTCACCATCACCGTCAAAATCGGCGCGCCAGTGTTACCCGGCGGACGAGTTTGCGTAAAACTTCGCGAACGGCGAGAACCGCCTGGATCGGAGCGCCTCAGGAGGAGCGGCGAAACGCGTCCAGCGTGTGTTCCAGACCGACATCGATAAGAATGTCTTCGAGATCATGCAGCGTCGATACCGCATCCGATCCGAACGCGTTGTTCATGATCTTGGTCACTTCCATCAGGCGCTGGCGGCAGAAATCGATCTTCTGGATTGCCACGATCTGCTCGTGAGACAAATCGCCATAGCCGATCGGCAGATCCTCGATCTCGCCGGCGATCAGAGCCAGTTCCCTTGTCAGCAACCCGACCAGTTCATGCTGATGGATTTCGGCTTCAGCAGTGCTGAGACCGGTTTCTTCATTCGGCTGCTCAGAAGAAGCAGACATCGCCGACACTCTCCAGTTCCTTGGTGATCTTCTTCGGTTCCGGCTCCGGAACCGCCATTCCGATGAACTTCTGCCTGGCCCGGCCGGTGCACGGCTCGAACTCGACCCGCCGGCCCTGCAGCCCGCCGAGGCTTGTGCTGATCAGCGCAAGCCCCTCGTTGCGAACGAAGTTGGTGGCAAAATCGGAGTTCTTCGCGCCGGTGTCGCTACGCGCTTCCAGAACCTGCGCGCCACCGAACAACTTGACCTCAAGCCGGCTCCTCAACGCGCCCTTTTCCAGCAGACCGTTGACCAGCTTTTCCATCAGGAACACACCGTACCGGCGGGACTGGTCCGAACCGCCCTTGGCCGGATTTCCAGGCAACAGGAAATGGTTCATGCCGCCGACCTTCATAACCGGGTCGTACATGCATGCCGCCACGCATGAGCCGAGCACGGTGGTGATCACCGCGCCTTCGATATCGGAGACGGCAAAGTCGCCCTGAACGATCGGAATCCGGTTTGAGGTAATGGTGCTCAATTCAAACGTCCCACAACTGACTCGATGGATTTCTTCAGCACATCCGGCGTGAACGGCTTGGCGATCACGTTGTTGACACCCAGCTTGACGGCGTTCTGGACAACATTGCTGTCCTTGCGGCCGGTCAGGATGATGAAACCGGTCTTGGCGATCTTCGGATGCGCCCGCACCGCTTTGAGAAGCTGGAAGCCGTCGACATCCGGCATGTAGAGATCGGATATGGCAAGATGCACCGGCTCGGCGACCAGTTTCGAGAACGCCTCGCGCCCATCCTTGGCGACGCTGATGTTCTTGATACCGAACGACTGGAGCGCCTCCACGGTTACCATTCGGCTCGAAATGTGGTCGTCGATGACCATCATCCTCAAGACGTTAAGCACAGACACTTTGTCTTTCCTCCGTTGGCCCAGCCAGCAGGACTGCGGCAATTTCTGATAACGGGAGTACGCGGTTCGCAGCTCCGAGGCGTGCGGCCGCAGCCGGCATGCCATAGACGAGGCTGGTTGCACGATCCTGGGCAATTGTGTGGGCGCCGGCATCCTTCAGCGCGAGCATGCCGTTGGCGCCGTCGCTTCCCATACCGGTGAGCAAGGCGGCGGCAGAGCGTCTCGCGTAGACTTGGGCGACCGATTCGAACATCACATCGACCGAAGGCATGTGCCCCGAAACGGGCTCCGTGCGCCTTATGCGGCAACGCGCTTCGGTCCGGTCCGAAACCGTCAGGTGACCGATGGCGCCCGGCGCAAGATAAACATGCCCGCGCTGCAGCGGCATCATGTCCTCGGCCTCCACGACCGTCGGCGCGCACAGGCGGTTAAGGCGCTCCGAGAAGCTCTTCGTGAAATGCTCGGGCATGTGTTGTGTGATCACGGTCGGCGGACAGTCGGCGGGAAAGCCGCTGAGAACCTCGGTCAGGGCTTCGACCCCGCCCGTCGAGGCGCCGATGGCGACGATGTCGAGGCGCGTGGAAACCTGCTTGCCGGATTGCTTGGCGACCGGCGCCGCATTGTTGCGCTGGCTGATCGCATGCTTGGCGGCGGCGGCGGCCTTGACGTTCTCGCACATCTCGCGCAACGCGGCCTCGTCATCCATGCGCGGCTTGGGCAGGCAGGAGAACGCGCCGAGTTCGAGTGCCGCGATCGTCGCGTCGGCGCCCTTGCGGGTCCAGCTCGAGATCATAACGACCGGCATCGGCCGCAACCGCATCAGCCGCTCCAGAAAATCGAGCCCGTTCATGCCCGGCATCTCGATGTCGAGCGTGATCACGTCCGGATTGAGCGTCTTGATCATCTGCCGCGCCTCGTCCGGGTTTTCCGCTGTTCCGACCACCTCGATTTCGGGATCGGTGTTCAAGACGGCCGAGATCAGCGCCTGCATTGACGGCGAGTCATCGACAACGATTGCGCGGACGGTCATTGGTGCGCTCCGTTCGGTTCGTGCCTGTAAGTCGTCACCCCGACCTGGCGAAGGCTGGCGACGGCCGAACCGCTGACACGCTCCGAGTGGCCGATATAAAGGTAGCCGCCGGGCTTCAGCACGGAGCAGAAGCGGGCGATCAGCGTGGATTGCAGGTCCTGCTCGAAATAGATCAGCACGTTGCGGCAGAAGATCATGTCGAACTTCTGCTTGAACGGCCATTCGGCGAGCAGGTTGAGAAAGCGGAAGGCGATCAACGCCTTGATCTCGGCGCCGGCCTCCGCGCCGTCGGCGTTGCGCCGGAAAAAGCGGTCCAGCACGTCGCGCGGCATCCGCTCGACCATCTCGGTGCCGTACTGGCCGGCTTTTGCCTTGGCCAGCGACTTGTGATCGACATCGCTCGCCAGGATACGGACGTTGCGCCCGGCGACGTCGGGAACCGCCTGCAGAAGCGTGCAGGCAATGGTGTAGGGCTCGCGGCCATCCGAACAGCCGGCCGACCAGATCCGACCCGATTCGCCGGCGGCCATGCGCTGGATCATGTCCGGAATGCCCGTCGACTTCAGGTGGTCGAAATGATGCGGTTCCCGGTAGAAATTGGTGACGTTGGTCGTGATCGCTGAGATGAGTTCGCTGCGCTCTTCGGTGCCCGACGTCGAACCCACGAGTTCGAGATAGGCCCCGAAGCTTTCCATGCGCAGGCTGCGCAGGCGCTTGACCAGACGCGAATAGACCAGATCGCGTTTCGCCTCGGTCAGGTTGATGCCGACCTCCGACTTCACGAGCGTCGAGATCGTCGCGAACTGCTTGTCGGAGAGTGCGAATTCGCGGCTCGTGTGCGAGCCATCCAGCTGGTCTTGTTTGCGGATCGCGGTCATGCGGCAACAGACTCCAGTTCGGGCATGATCGCCTCCAGGGCGATCTCGCTGATCAGGCGGTTTTCAATAACGACGACGCGCCGGAATACCTCTTCCTCGTCCGGCGATCCGCCGCTCGGCAGCGCCTGAAGATCGTCGGAACCGGCGTTCAGGATGTCGGAGACAGAATCCACCAACAGGCCGATGAACCGCTCGCTGACATTGGCGACGATGATGACATGGCGCTCGGAGGGCTCGCTGCGCCCCATGCCAAGCCGCGCCGACAGGTCCATGATCGGCAGGATCGAGCCGCGCAGGTTGATCACGCCGATGATGTAGTCCGGCGAGTAGGGCAACGATGTCGCATGGCTCCAGCCACGGATCTCGCGGGTCGCCGTGATGTCGACGCAGAACTCCTGCTCGCCGATCCTGAAAGTGATGTATTCCTTGCGGCCCGTGCTGGCGATGTCTGTATTCTGGTTCATGCCGTCACCCCGCCATCGTGTCGATAAGGCCGGAAGCCGACTCGGGCGCCTGATTCGACACGATGTAGTCGACATCCAGGATCAGCGCGATCTGGCCGTTGCCGAGGATCGTGGCCGCGGCAATGCTGGGGACGCGCTGATAGTTGGTTTCCAGGCTCTTGATGACGACCTGCTGCTGGCCTTCGATCGAATCGACCAGGAAGGCGCCCATCCCGTCCTTGCCGCCCTCGACGACCAGGATCGTGCCCTTGGTGAAATCGGACCGGCGCTCCGAGAAGCCAAGTTGCTGGCCGACATCGATAATCGGGATGAGGGTGTTGCGCATCTTGATGACGCGATTGCTCTTGCCAATCGTGTAGATGTCGCCGGGCTTGATCGTCGCCGTTTCAAGCACGGCCGAGACGGGAAGCACCAGCGTCTGGCCGGCCTCCGTGACAATCATGCCGTCGAGAACGGCGAGCGTCAGCGGCAATGTCATCGAAAACAGCGAGCCCTCGCCGGGTTTCGAAGAGATGTTGACCCGACCGCCCAGTGCCTGGATCGACTGGCGCACGACATCCATGCCGACGCCACGCCCCGAAACATCGGTGATCGCCTCGGCGGTGGAGAAGCCGGGGGCGAAGATCAGGTTGTCGATATCGTCGTCGGACAGCTTGGCGTCGCGCGAAACGATGCCCTTTTCAACGGCCTTGGCGAGCACGCGCTCGCGGTTGATACCGGCGCCGTCGTCCTGGATCTCGATGACGATCCGCCCGGAGCTGTGATAGGCGGAAAGCCGCACGGTACCGCTGGCGGGCTTGCCCTTGGCAGCCCGCGATTCCGGGTCTTCAATGCCGTGGTCGACGGCGTTGCGGATCATGTGGGTCAGCGGATCGGACAGCCCCTCGATCACTGTCGTGTCGACCTCGGTGTGCTCGCCCTCCAGCGTCAGCAGTGCCTTCTTGCCGGTCGCCGCGCAAACCTCGCGGATCACCCGCGACATCCGCAGGAAGACCGGTTTGACCGGCTGGGCGCGGATGGCCATGACGCCGCTCTGGATCTCGCGGGTCAGGTTCTGCAATTCGTTAAGCGCGAGCACCGTCGGCGCAGCGCTGCCGAAGCCGGCCTGGCCGATGCGCTCTGCGAGCATCGCCTGGTTGATCACAAGCTCTCCCATGAGGTTGATCAGGCGATCGACTTTCTCCGATTCCACACGGATCGTCTGGCTCGGCTTCTTGGCGTCCTTCTTGTCCTGCTTTTGGCCGGCGGATGCCTCGTTGCCGCCGCCGGCTTCGTCAAAAGACGCCTTTGGCGCATCCTTTTCGGCATCGGGGGCTGCGTCGGCGGCAGCATCGGGCGCATCGGCGACCACGGACAGGACCGGGTCGACTTCCGGCTCGGCGCTGGCTGCGGGAAGCTCGGCAAGCGCTGGCTCACCGTCTGCCGACAACAGCGGCGACTGGCCGAAATCGTCTTCCTCGGGGATCGCGGCTTGCGCATCGGCCGGCTCATCGCCGCCGATCATGTCAAGAAAATCGTCGAGACTGGCGGCGTCATCAACATTTTCGCCGTCTTCCTCGATAACGAGATCGCACTCGCCCTCAACCCATTCGAAGACCGCCTCGATATCGTCGCGGAGTTTCTCTGTCTGGACCGTGAAACGCCATTTGAGATAGCTCTCGTCGGGCGACATTTCCGACAGCTTGGGCAGATTGTCGGCGATGCAGGTCGTCGCGACATCGCCGAGATCGGACAATTCGCGGATGAAACGCAGCGGGTCGTGCCCCTTCATGTAGAGGCTGGCATGCGGCGCGAAATCGATGGTGAAGGTGCGGCCCGCCGGTGCATCGGCGACATCGAGCGCTCCGAGATCGATCATCACCGGCGCGAAATCGACCTCCTCTTCGGCTTCCCCGGCCTCGTCGCCGGCTGCCGAGAGCCCGAAGGCGGCTTCGAGTTCGGCGGCGAGCGCGGAGGAATCCCCTGGCTCGGTGGACGACCGTTCGGCCTCGATGATGTCGGACAGGACATCGACCGAACGCATCAGCAGGTCCATGCGCGGTTCGCTGATCTCGCTCAGATCGTTTCGGATGACATCAAGCGCATTCTCGAAGACATGCGCGAAGCTGACGAGCGCATTGAAGCCGAATGCGCCGGCGCCGCCCTTGATCGAATGCACGGCACGGAAGATCGAATTCACCGTCTCGATATCCGCCCCGGATGCCTGGATTTCATGCAATCCGGTCTCCAGGTCCGACATCTGGTCGGCGCATTCCGCAAAGAAAGTGTATTTGATGTCTTCGAGGCTCATTGTCCCTATCCGTCCTACGGCATGACCCGGTTCACTGCGCGGGTGAGCTTTTCTGGATCGAACGGCTTGACGATCCAGCCGGTTGCGCCGGCGTCTTGCGCGCGCTGCTTTTTCTCCGGCGCGCTTTCGGTCGTCAGCACGAGGATCGGAATGCGGTTGTATTCGCTCGACTGGCGGACACTTTCGATGAACTCGAAGCCGTCCATGACCGGCATGTTGATGTCGGTGATCACGACATCCGGCCGGGTTTCCTTGAGCTTGTCGATCCCGTCGGCACCATCCTCTGCGGTCACGACATCGAATCCCGCGCCGGCGAGGCAATGCCGCAACATCTCCCGCATCGTCCGCGAGTCGTCCACTGTAAGTACCTTCTTATGCATGGTTAGCGTCTCCGGCTTCCAAGTCAGCTAGTGTCAGGCCAAGAGTTGAAATACTCTCACCGAATGTCCCTGATTTTTCAGAGAAGTGAAGAACCTCCCCATCCTCTCTCCAAAGATTCGCCGCAGACATGAGAACCTGAATACATGGCGTATCCACGCGCTCTACCTTTCCGGCATCGATGCTGAGCGGCTTGTTCCTCACGTTGAGGATCACGTCTGCGATATTTCCGGCATCTTCGCCCGGCAGTGCTTCGGGCAGCGTCAGCAGGCAGGCGCTTTCACTGGCCTCCATGTGGATGGCGAGCGGGTTCTCGGCCACTTGTTTCACCATTGATCGGGGTCCTCCCAGTCGTTTTGGAGTGCGGCGTTTCCGTGTGTTTGGTATCTTGGTGTACGGGAGGCATGGGCGCGGACAGCGCGGCGCGGCGCCTCAGACGAGTGAACGATCCGCGCGCGGGTGTTTTCGCGCGGCGCATCGTCGAAATCGGCGATATCGGGGTGGCTGGCCCGAAACCGCGCCAGAACCCGGATGAGCGCCTGGTAGTCGGCGCCGAGTTCGCGACCGGCGTCACGCGTGCGTTCCGCCAGCCCGGCATTCTCGCGGGTTTCGCGATCGATTTCGCCGACAGCCGTGCTCAACTGATCGAGGGCCTGGGCCTGGTCGCGCGCGCCGCCTGCGATTTCATCGACAACACCGGAGATCTGGACGACCTTGTCGGAGATGCTGTGCAACGTTTCGCCGGTCTTGTTGACGAGATCGGAGCCGTTGGCGACCTGCTCGGACGATCGGGAAATCAGCGTCTTGATTTCCTTGGCTGCCAAAGCCGACCGCTGCGCCAGTTCCCGGACTTCCTGGGCGACGACGGCAAATCCCTTGCCGGCATCGCCAGCCCGCGCCGCCTCGACGCCGGCATTGAGCGCCAGCAGGTTGGTCTGGAAGGCGATTTCATCGATGACCGAGATGATCTTGTTGATCTCTCCAGACGAGTTCTCGATTTCGGACATCGCTTCGAGCGCGCGCTTGACGATTTCGCCGCTGGTCTCGGCATCTTCCTTGGCGGTGCCAACCAGCGTCTGGGTGTTCTCGACGCCCTGCGACGACTTCTCGACGGTGGAGGAGATTTCCTTGAGCGTCGCGGCGGTCCGGTCGATGGCTTCGGCCTGCCGCTGGGTGCGCGACACAAGCTCGTTGGATGACGTGGCGATTTCACGGCCGCTGCCGTCCATACTGTCCACGGCCTCGGTCATGCGCCGGAAAGCGCCGTCGATCGTTTCGACAGCGTTATTGAAATCGCCGCGCAGACTTTCCAACTCATCGGCGAATTGCGCGTCGATCCGGCATTCCAGATTGCCCTGGGCCAGCAGGTTCAATGCGGCCGCGAGCGCGGCCACCGCCTCATCGGTCTCACTAGCGCGCGCTTCGCGCTCGGCGTCGGCCTCGGCCCTGGTCCGCGCTGCGTTTTCGCGCGCCTCGTTTTCCGCACGTTCGGCTTCCTGCTGGCTTTCCGCGACATGCCGGAACGCCTCCAACGCGCGCGCAACCTCGCCGATTGCATCGGCACGCGCCGTGCACGGAATTTCAATATCGGTCCCTCCGTCGGCAAGGCCGGCTATGTAGCCGGCAATCTGCCGCATGGGCCGGGAGACATTTCGGCCAAACAGGAACAACAGCCCGGCAATGAGCAGGGCGGAACCGCCGGCGGCCGCATAGAATACCCAACCCAGAAAGGCATTGCGCGAAGCGGCTGCCTGCTCCGCCTCCAGAACATATATTCGGGCCATGTCGGCGGCCCGCTCGACGATCGCGCGATGCGCGCGGAAACGGCTGGTCAGAACGCCGACCGACTGGACGATTTCATCGGTGCCGCCCTGCGCAGACGTGGCGCCTTCCAGTTTCGGGAAGAAGTTGTTTTCCGCCTCTATCCAGAACCGGTCGAGTATGGTCGGCGAGTCGATTGCGAGCAGTTTGCGCAAATCATCGGGGATCGGCGCGGTTTTCCAGTGTTCAAGCTGTTTGAAATAATCGCTCTTGTGCCCGCGATACGCGGCGAAATGGGCTTCGCGGTTTTGCGGTTCGCGCGCGGCCTGCACGATGTCGAGATAGGCGCCGATCACGAAGGACGACGGCGGCAGCGTGTCGGCAATCAGTTCATTGCCGGCAGCTATGCGCTGATAGTCGTCGCTACCGATCCGGCCGGCACCGGCCCAGAGTCCGGCGGCAAGCGAAATTGCGAGAAGAACCGTTGCGCTGGCGATGGCAAGGAGCGTCAGGCCGCGTGCCAGGCCAGGCCGGCTGCCGCTTCCACTCCCATTTCCTGACGCAATTGAATGCGCATTCGCCATGCCCTGGCCGCCCCGCTTCAAGGAGATGCTTGTACATTCCGGATCTCCCGGGGCTTGGATGGTGCGTCATGCCGGGCTTTCGCCCCCAAGTGATGATTTTGGTATCGTTGTTTTGCTTAATGAAACTTTAATATCGGCCGAATTCCCGGTTAATAGTAAGTATGTCCCAACGGAATGATGCAAAGCTGCGACACGCCAAAGTGGGTGCATTCAAGCTGTTGAAAGCAAACGGTAAACGATCGACCGCCTGGCGCGAACAAGACCAAAGAACCGGTGCAGGGAGCCGTGCGTTTTTTCGCATGGCGCGGGCCGCATGCAGTTGGCGCCAAAGGCGGCAAAGCGCCCGCACCATGGCTCGACTGTGCGGCCCCGAACAGATATCCGCAAAAGCCCACTGGTCAGTTCCGCGCAACGGTCGCCGCCTAAACTTGCAACCGCCAATACCGGCGCGACGACACGACCCACAAGCGGACATCTTCTGCCATGAGCCTGGTGCAACTCTCGATAGCGGGATCGGTCGCAATGGTCGCCGCAATCGGCGGTGTCCTGCTGAGCGGTTTCGTCTCGCAGCCGGCGCCGGCCGATGACGGCGCGGCGAAAGAGGAAAAGACGACGCACAGGGGCGAAGGCATCAAATTCCCGCCGATACCAGTCTCCGTGTTCACCGACGCTGGGCGCGTCGGCTATTGCGTGATGCGCGTGGAGTATTTCAGGGACGGGGAATCGAGCGCCGAATTCGAGGTCGCGCAAGCGCGGGTGACCAGCGAACTGTTCATCGAGTTTTCCGGCATACTCGAGGACGCGGCCGAAGCGCCGACCGATTGCGCGTCGCGCGTCGGAATGGAAACGCCGAAATTCAAGATCTTCAGCGCCGAGTACTACGAGGAAATCGACTAGGCGCTACAGCTCTTCCTCGAAACGCACCACCGCCGGCACGCGTACCTGATCCTTGTCGAAGAAATCGAGCTGCTCGACCAGCACGTCGACGACCAGCTTCTTTCCCGCGACATCGTTGGCGGCATCGCGCAGCGAATCGAGCGACTGTCGCAAGTCGCTCCAGCCCCGCGGCGTGGCGAGTTTGCCGGCTTCGGCAAAGAAGTGGCCGTTCATCGCATGATAGATGACCATGTCCATCGGTATCGCCAGCTTCTTTTCAAGATTGGCATCGATACGGAACGTGAAGCGGGTCATCAGATACCCGACCAGCCCCGCCTCTCCGATATAGGGGAAGGCCACGAGATCCGTCTTGAAGACATTGGTTCGCACCGCCGCGGCCGCCTTGTCTCCAGAGCCGCCCGCAACCGCCATGCTTTGGCCGGCATAGGTACCAGCCAGCGTGATACCGGCGATCCACAGGCCGAAAAGCAGCTGCTTGATCATTCGAAGGCGTAGCCGGCGGGCAGGCGCGACGCGGCCGGATAGGTTCCGTCGGAATCCGCCCGGGAGATAGCGTCACCCAGAATGCCGATGACGTCCTTTGTGGCCTGCATTCTGGCGCGCAGTACAGCCTCGTTGGCCGCCACCTTGGCGGCCAAGGCCCTCAGTTCCAGGGCAATGTGCGGGTCGGAGCGAAACCGCGCCAACTCGCCGGAAACCAGGTTCAGTTCGTAGAGACAACGGTTCTTGCGTGCATTGGCCTCGGCGAGATCGCCGCGCAGGTTCTCCTTCAGGGCCTTCGTTTCAGCCTCGATGACCGCGCCAATGCGCGCAAACAGCATCGTAAGATGCTGCTTGGTCAATGTGCCCTGCTGTGCGCCATTCACTCGCGTCATCGCCCGCTCATCGGTCTGGTTTCGAAGATGCTGTCATCGGCCGGCGACGCCAAACCGAGCAGATCGCGCACAAAGTCGCGGTCAAGCTGACCCGCTGTCGACAGCGCAGCGTCACGGGCGCGCGTTTCAGCCGGCGCATGTTCTGCGCTGCTGATGCCGGAGACCGGCTCGATGACCTCGCCAGCCTGGGTGAAGTAGCCATTGATGACCGACGCCACGCCGAAATCGGCCCGTTCGACCATGACGGCTGCGATCTGTTGCGCCATCATCGACTTCCAGACCCCGCCGGCGAAGCCGCCGCCGAAATAGCTTTCTTCGGCATCGCCCATCATGTCGCCGATCATCTCACCGACCAGCAGCGCCTCGAACTCCTTGGCGGCCGACTGGACATCCGACGGCCCGCTGGCGCGCTCGAGGCGCGATGTTTCAGCAACGGAGCGGGCAGTCGCGGCGGCGTCCGCGCCGGTCGACAAACGGCGGGCAACCTTCTGCGCCTGGGCAGGATCCGCAGCCCGCACGACGTCGAACACGATATCGGATGGAAATTCGACCGCCATCTCGTCTCCCGGGTCCCGGCATGGCGCAGACCGCCGGGGATTGGTGTGGCGTCAGGTTATCCCGCCAATCTTGCTTGAAGCTGACACCGGCCGCGCCGAGCGCTGATCGAGCATCTCGTGCTGCAGGCGCGCGTCGCGGGCGCGTTGTTCCAGCCCTTTCGCGCGCTCGTGCCGGTCCTCCATGTTGTCGAGCTTCTTCTTTTCCTTCAGCAACTCGTCGGCGGTCTCCTGCGCGGCACGCGATGCCTCCGCCCGCTGCTTCAGCATTTCCTCGAAGTGGCGCGCCAGCAAATCCGGGAACAGGGCGACGACGGGGTTTTCCTGCGTCATCATCCGGTTCAGTTCCTCGATCGACTTGTCCGCATCGGCGACCTTCCGGTTCGCTTGCACGTGATCGCGTTCGCGCAACGCCTTGATCACTTTCTGCAGGCGGACCAGTCGGGCCAGGTCGGATTTCTCGGACATCGCGGCCTACCTTGCCGTGAACACTTCGGTGAAGCCCTGACCGAACAGGCTCAGCATATAAGGCACGGCGAAATACATGATGACCAGGCCGATGCAGAGCACAAAAGGCAGAGAGATGAAATAGATCGGGATCTGCACGGAGAGCTTGTTGAGCAATCCGACGCCGAGATTGACGATGATCGCAAAGCCGATGAACGGACTGCCGAGACGCAGCGCGATCAAAAAACTCTCGCGCAGCACGTCGGTCAAGTCGACCAGCAGCAGCCGGATATCGGGGAGCGTGTCGAACGGCATGACGTCGTAGGAGCCGAGCAATGCGATGATCACGACGTGATGAAAATCGAGCGTGAACAGCACCAGCAATGCGCTCAGCGACATGAAGGCGGTGAGCGCCGACTGCATCTCGAAGCCGTCGACCATCGCGCCCAGCATGCCGCCGTAACCGATCGACATTCCGACGCCGGTGATAATGAATTCGAGCGCCAGCAGATAGAACCGTGCGACCAGCCCGAAGAACAGGCCGATCAGGATCTCGCCGACAATCAGCCGCAGCAGCACTGACGCGGCGGGCGCGACAAGCGCCAACTGCAGCGGCGCATCGATAAGGCCGGAGATCACCACCGCCACGGCAAGCGAGGCAAGCAGGCGGATGCGCGGCGAGACGCGCGCGCTCGACATGCCCGGAAGCACCATGAAACAAGCGCCGATACGGCAGAAGACGAGGAACGCGCTCAGCACATCGGCCGGCAGCGAGGCAATCACGAGACCATTCCGAGGATCCGGATCTCGATTCCCTTGCCGATTTCCAGATGCGACAGCACCGGTGTGTCCGGGTGCAGCCGCTCGACGATCATGCGCACATAGGGGCGCGCCTCCGGCGAGGTGATGATCGCAAAACGCCGGTTCTGCTTCTTGTAACCCTCGATCGCCTTGCCCACATCGGCGCCGAATTCCTCCAGCAGCCGCGGATCGATGTCGAACTGCGCGACCTCGCCCTTTGCGTCACGTTTCAGGCTCTCGCGGAACACCATGTCCCAGCGATTGCCCAGCCGCAGCACATGCAACACGCCCTGCTCGGTGATGTCGCCGCACAGTTGCTGGGCGATGCGGCTGCGCACATGTTCGACGATGGTCTCGGAACGGCGGGTGTTGGGCACGATCTCGGCAACCGCCTCGATGATCAACGGCAGGTTGCGGATTGACACGCGTTCGGCCAGCAAAAGCTTCAGCACCGCCTGCAGGCCCGGATAGGAGGTATGCGTCGTGCAGATTTCCTCGATCAGCTTCTTGTATTCGCTGTCCAGCCCCTCGATGACCAGCTTCATCGTCTTGAACGAGAACAATTGCGGCAGGTTGTTGCGGATCACCTCGCTGATATGGGTCAGCACGACAGCAACATTGTCGGCGGTTGGAATGCGCGCGGTCTTCAGGTCGCCGCCGAAGGTTTCGGGCACCGACAGGGCGTCGATGCCATAGGCCGGCTCCTTGACGGTCTCGAAAGGTATGCCCTTGAGCTGCGCCGGTTCGGCGAACACCATCAGTTCGCCGATGCGCAGTTCGTGTTCGGCGACCACCGTGCCGTGAACCTTTATCTGGTAGGCCTTGGGATGGATGCCGAAATCCTCGGTGATCTGCACTTCGGGAACGATGAAGCCGAAGTCACCGGCAAAGCGCTTGCGCATCTTCTTCATGCGAAATGCCATTTCCTCGCGAACCGGCACCAGACGCGCGGCCAGCTGCTTGCCGAGGACAAGTTCCAGTTCGGATGTGCGCAGCGATTCGCGCACCGGATCGCGCGCCTCGTCGACCTCGCGGCTGCGGGCCTCTTCTTCCTGCTGGCGCGCCTCCTCGGCCTTGCGCTGCGCGACCAGCGGCCGCAGATAGGCGGTCGCGGCCATGGCGCCGGCAAGAACCAGGAACGGAAACGCAGGCAGGCCCGGCATCATCGCCAGCACAAACAGCATGAAGGCGGCGACATAGAGCGCGCGCGGATAGTTGCCCAGCTGGTCGAGAACCGCCTTGTCGGCGGACCCGACGGTGCTGCCCTTGGACACGAGAAGGCCGGCGGCCAGCGAAACGATCAGCGCCGGGATCTGCGAGACCAAACCGTCGCCGACCGACAGCTTCATGAACACCTCGGCGGCTTCACCCAGGCTCATGCCATGGCGCGTATAGCCGATGATGATACCGCCGACGATGTTGATCGCGGTGATCAGAAGGCCGGCGATCGCGTCGCCACGCACGAATTTGGAGGCGCCGTCCATAGAGCCGAAGAAGGAGCTTTCCTCCTCCAGTTCGCGGCGGCGGCTGCGCGCTTCCTGCTCGTCGATGATGCCCGCCGACAGATCGGCGTCGATCGACATCTGTTTGCCGGGGATGGCATCGAGCGTGAAGCGCGCCCCGACTTCGGCGATACGGGTCGAGCCCTTGGTGATCACGACGAAATTGACGACGACCAGGATGAAGAACACGACGAGGCCGATGACGAAATCGCCGCTCATCACAAAGCGCGAGAAGCCGCCGATCACATGACCCGCTGCGTCGACCCCATGATGACCCTCCGACAGGATTGTCCGAGTCGTCGCGATATTGAGCGACAAGCGCAACATCGTCGCGATCAGGAGGATCGTCGGGAAGGACGAGAAATCCAGTGGCTTGGCGATCCACAGTGCCGTCATCAGGATCAGTACCGAAAACGCCAGCGACAGAGCCAGGCCGAAATCGATCAGGAAGACCGGCACCGGCAAGAACAATATGGTGAGCATCAAGACGATGCCCACCGCAAACGCTATGTCACGGCTCGATGCGACTTCCGGCTTGGTCGCGACATCCAAATTTGCCAAGACGGCCTACCCTTGCGCGGCGCGGTTTCCTACAGGACAAGCGGTAGCACCGCTTCCTTGCGCCAAGCTTTGGGCAAGCCCCGAAATGTGATTGGTCGCCCCGGCGCTCAGGTTGCTGGATCAGGCGAAAACAGACAGCGATGCCGCTCAGAAGCCGGTCGAAATCCGGCTGAAAATGACATCGGTCAGCCGGCCGACCTGAAAACCCATGAACGGCGCGGAGACGGACACGGTCAGCAGGATCGCGATGATCTTCGGAACGAAGGTCAGGGTGATTTCCTGGATCTGCGTCAGCGCCTGCACGAGTGCGATGCCGACACCGACCAGCATGGCGATCAGAACCGCTGGCGCCGACGTCATCAATACCGTCCAGATCGCGAACTGGACGATATCGAGTGCGTCGGCCTCACTCACCGAAGCGTGTCCCGGTTCGGCTGAATCGCCCGTTGTTCATGGATAAGCCCTCCGGCTTGACGCTGCTTCAAGCTGACCCGGATACGCTCTAGCTGATGGTCACGCCGCCGGTGACCGCAACCTCGACACCGCTGCCGAGCACGGCCACAACACCGTCATCGAACACCCGCACCTGCTCGATCGTTCCCGAAATCGCGTTGTCGGGCGTCGTCAGCGTGCGGCCGATCAGCGAGCCGGCTTCCGACAGGTATCCCGACCGCAGCAGCATATCGAGTTTCTCGTTGGTCTGGATACCCTGCTCAACATTGGAGAATGTCGCCAGCTGCGTGATGTACTGGGTGGAATCCATCGGTTCGGTCGGATCCTGGTTTTCCAGTTCGGCGACCAGAAGCCGCAGAAAGGCCTCATAGTCTGCCGTCACCACATTGGCTGTGCTCGGTCCCTGCGCCGTTGTCGCGGCGGCGACGCCGTTTACACTTGTCATGTCATCTACCCCGCTGCTGCCTGTTTCAAGGGTGCTCCGGCGCCGAGCATGCCGATCGACATCGGTGTGCTGCCGAGGATCTCGGCTTCGACTTCGTACAGACCGCGAATGGTCTTGAGCGCCTCGTAATACTTGGACTCGCGCACCAGACGGTCGACATGCTTCAGGTCTGACAGAACCTTGGGATTGGAAAATGCCTCGATCAACGCCGGCAGGCTCTCACGGAACAGCGGCAATGCCGTTTCCTTGTCGTTCGGCGACATCACCATGACCTGGACGATGAAGTAGAGCTGGCGCAGCGGCGTCGTCGCATCCTCGGCCTGCAGAACGTGATTCTCAAGCAGGAACTGCACGTCATTGAGGAGCTCCAGCGACACCTTGCGGTCGACGCGGATCACCGCGCCGTTGATGAAGATACGCTCGTTCGCTTTCAGAAAGATCTTGAATGAACTCTTCATTGCATCCCGTCCCGAATAATTTTCGTGATGTCGAGAATTCCCTGGAAGTTGGAGGAATCCCCCTTCCGGATTGAGTCCGCCTCGCGCAGAATCCAGATACCGATCGAGATCAGACTGGCGCGCAGTTCCTTGGGAAGCGCGTTGTCGTTGCTCGCCAGATCTTCAAGCAGCATCGACCAGAGGCGCAGCACGAAATGCACCGCCTCGACCGCTTCGAAGGACTTCGGACCCTTTTCGGTGGCCTTCTGCAAAAGGCCGATGGAACGGTCGAGAAGCTCACGCTCCCGATCGCGAGCATCGGTCGGCGAATCTTCTTCGATTTCAGCGTATCTCAACATTATCATTTTGCTTGCCCACCGGTCTAACTTTGGACGCTATACGTAATTCATAATTGACAGTTGCTGTATTCGCGCGGTTATCGAATACGAGGTCTCGATCTGCGTCAGCAGCGTGTTCAGCTCGATCGACGCCTCGAAGGAATCGACGGATTCCATCTCTGCCGCGAAGGTCTCGAGCAGCGTCATCTGCACTTCCAGGCGATCGTTGGCGCGGCGGACTCGCTCCTCGACAAGGCCGACCTCGCCCTGAAGCTCGGTCAGCGCGCCCGCGGATGCGCCGGCCTGCGCGATCACGAATTCGGACGCACCCTGCATCGCCTCGCCGCCAAGCCCGCTTTCGAAGAATTCGGCACCGACAACGGCGGCCATCATCAGCCTGCGGAAGGCGTCCTCGTTGGCGCTGACCGAGGCCGATGTGGATACCTCCGGCGAGATGCGCGCGGTCTGGGTCTCGTCGGTCGCCGACGACAGGTTCAGGCCCCAGTCGGCACCCATGAACATCGGCTCGATGGTGGTGCTGAGGAAGGTCTCGATATCGGTCTTGCTGATCGCGGCGGCGGCCGGGTCGTTTTGCGTGAAGCCGAAATAGCCGACGAAAGCCGCGTCGAATGCCGCGTCCATCGGGCCGCCGGGATAGTCGGCGATCGGCTTGTCGGAGGCGTTCACACCGCCGAACAGGAACACGCCGTTGACCTGGGTGTTCAGGATCGAGGTCATCTCCTCCATCACGCTGTCGGATGTCAGCTTGGCGGCGAAGTCCTGCCCTTCCTGGCCCATCACGATCGCCACGGAGTTCATCAGTTCCGAGGCGAGACCGTTCAAACGGCCCATCGATTCCTGAGACATCGCCAACCGCGTGCCTACCTGCGCATTGGTGTCGATCAGCCGCTCGATATGGCTGATGTCGTTCTTGAAGGCGGCAAGTTTGCGGCTTTCTGCGCCAAGCGCCAGCCCGGTGTCGCTGTGCTTGCCGGTGACCACTTCCGTCTGCAGGCGCGGCAGGTCGTTTTGCAGCCGCGCCAGACTGGTCCTGAGCGCCAGCGACACCGACAGCGATGAGATGTGGGATGCCTTCATCGCTTTACCTCACCGCCGCCAGAAGCTGGTCGAGCATCTCGCCGACCGCCGCGAGGATGCGCGCCGATGCCTCGTAAGACTGCTCGAGGTCGATGAGGATCGCCATCTCCTCATCGATATTGACCCCGGTCGACGAATGATGCGCCTGGGTCAGACGGTCGAACAGCGCCAACTTGCTTTCGGCTGACGCGTTGGCGTTGGAGCGCAAAGATTCGAGCCAGCCGAGGCTCGCCTCGGCGTAGCCGGCGACCGAATAGGTGCCGGCGATTCCGGCATTGATGTCGGTCGGCAGCGGGTCCGACATGGCCTCGACATAGCCGATCAGGCGGTCGGCATAGCCGCTGCCGCCGGTGGTGTTGGAGACATAGGCTGCACCATTGGCCCCGCCGTCGCGCAGCAATTGCGGGTCGCCGCCAACGTCGGGATCGAACAGCCCGTTGACGCCGAGCGTCATCGCGATGCCGGTGCTGACCGTGCCGGCCGCCGGCAGCGCCGGACCGCCCGCATAGGTGAACAGACCGGCCAGCGCCGGGCCGCCGCCGCCGGACTGGTCGGTTTCCGCAAATGTCGTGATCAGGCCGCGGGCGATCTCGTCGAGCTGGCTTTGCACCTGTAGCGAGACTTCGTCGCGCATTTGGACCATGGCGGCGAGCGCGCCGGTCGCACTGGTGTTGCCGCCGGTTCCGCCGATCACGGGAACGCCGTCGATCCTGATCGCTTGACCGTCGACACCAGGCGCGAAACTCGATTGCGGCTCGAAGGAAACCGTGCGCGGGATCGTCTCGAACAGGGTCACGCCCTGCCCCGTGTAGAGCACGATGTCGTTGTCGGCGCGGCGCACCGCGGAGACCGACACAAACTCGGAAATCTGCCGCAGCAGGCTGTCGCGCCGGTCGAGCGCGTCGTTGACGTCGTTGCCGACCCGGGTACCTTGGACGATCTCGTTGTTGACCTGCTCGAACTGCCCCAGCAGGTCGTTCAACTGGCCGACGGCGGTTTCGATGTCCTGGTCGATCGATGCCCTGAAGTCCTGCACCACGAGCGACGCCGTGTTCAGCCCGTCGGCGAGGTCCTTGGCGTAGCTGACCGCCGATGACGCCAGCAGCGTGTTGGACGGGTCCGTCGCATAAAGCTGCAACGCGTCCTCGAAAGCGGAGATGAGCGTCGCCGGCGCGGTCGAGTTCTCGATGCCGTTGATCAGGCTCTGCAGCCGGTTGGTCGTGTCCGCCACGTAGGACTGCGAAGTGCTGTCGGAGCGCGCCGACAAGCTCTGGACGAAGAGTTCGTCATTGGTGACGCGGCGAATGCTGACGACGCGCGCGCCGGCCTCGGAGCTGACCACCTGGGCATCGCGGGTGACGTAATTCTCGTTCGATGCCTCAGAGATGTTACGCGACGTCACTATGGTCTGGCGCGCAGTGTTCAGCAGGGAGTTTTGCGCTATCTGAAGTGCCAGACTTAGAGACATTGCAGTATCGCCGCGCGGACCCGCATGATCGCCGAAGGCCTGGAAGACTTACAACCGGCTTTGCGATACGGGTTCATCGGAAAGCCTTACCGTTTGAGATTCAAGAGAACGTCCATCAGATCCGATCCGGTCTGGAACACCTTCGAGTTTGCGGTGTAGTTCCTTTGCGACTGGATCATCTCCGTCAGTTCTTCGGCGATGTCGACATTCGATGTCTCGACCGCGCCGGAAACGACCGACCCGTTGCCGCCCTCATCGGGGAAGCCGAGCCGCACCTCGCCGGACATGTCGGTCTGCACGAAGACATTGCCGGTCAGCGAGCGCAGCTGGTCGGGGCTGTTGACCATCGCCACCGGCACACGAAACAACGGCTCCGTTGTGCCGTCGGTGTACTGGGCGTAGACGGTGCCGTCGGTAGCGAAATCGACCCGCTCTATGGTCGCCGGGCCATTGCCGTTGACCGCTACGTCGGAGACGATGAAGCCGGTCGAAAGCTGCGTCATGTTGGCGAGGTTGAGCGTCATCGGCTGCCCGCCTGGAACCGGAATCGCGATGTTCATCGCGCCGCTCATCACGCCAGTCATGCTGTCGAAGGTGATCGCCTGCGTGGCGACCGGGCCGGCCGAATAGGGGAACGAGGTGTCCGGCGCGGCCTCGGCTTGGTCGAACACCGTGACATCCCACGCATTGGCGCCCGTCTTGGTGAAATAGATATCGAGGATCGTCTCGCCGCCGAGATCGTTGTAGACGACCATCGATGTTTTTTCGGTGTACTCGCTGTCGCTGGCGTTGGCCGAGGGCAGGTTGCCGGTCACGGCCACGGCCTCGGCGGGAAGGTTGGCCTCGAATGCGGCTTCGGTCGACGGCGTTGCCGTCAGTTCGCTGCCGGTGATCGCGACCGGCTCCAGCCCGTCAAACGAGTTGACGACGACCGAAGGCTCCCCGTTCGCATAGCTGTAGCCCGTCAGGAAGTAGCCGGCGGCGTTGATCAGTTGTCCCTGTGCATCGGGCACGAAGGAGCCGGCGCGCGTCAGGAACGAATTGCCGGATGCGTCCTGGACCACGAAAAAGCCGGATCCGTCGATCGCCAGGTCGCTGGCGGAGTTAGAATATTGCAGCACACCCTGCTGGGAGACCGCCTGCCGGATCGTGGTGACGACGCCGCCGGAGTTGTAGTTGCCCGATCCGGCATTGACGACAAGAGTGGAGAATTCGATGCCGAAACGCTTGTAGCCGTTCGAGTTGGCGTTGGCGATGTTGTCGGCGATGGTCGACAGCTTGCTCGCCTGCCCTTGCATCCCGGAAACGCCTGTACGCATCATGCCATAGAGGCTCATGGGGGCACCCCTCCAATCTTCTGGTTAGCCGAGCGTAACCTCCAAATCTTGTCCGAAACTGCCCGCTTCCACTTCGGCGCGATTGCCGGTCTTTGTTTGCGCCGGATTTTTCGCCGCCTCGGCGTCAAGCCGGTAGCCCAGGAACCGCTTGGAATCGATGATCTCGAAACCGAGAACCTTTCTGAGCTTCTTGCGCAGTTTCGAGATATGGCTCTCGATCACGCACTCCTCGACATCCTGCTCGAACAGGCCGTAGACCGCGTTGTAGATCTGGCTGCGCGTCGCGCGGCGGTCGCCATTGGAGGCGAGGTATTCGAGGATCCTGCGCTCCCGGCGCGGCAGCGGGAAGGTCTTGCCGGCAATCTCCGGATCGCGTCCGTCGGTATGCACGAGCAACTGCCCGAACTCGAGCGTCGCGCGCACCGGTGTCTTGCGGCGGCGAATGGCAGCGACCCTGGCCAGGATCTCCTGGACATGAACCGGCTTGCGAACCACATCGTCGGCGCCCGCCTCGAACAGCCGAAGAATCTCCGGCAGCGCGTTCTGTTCGAGAACCGAAATGATCGGAATTTTAGAATTCTGCCTGATAAGGTGAATCAAGCATCCATCGACTTCGGAGTGACCAACAAGAAAAGCCTCAACCGAATTCAGTTCATTCGCACTAATAGATTCGAGCCAAGACTCGATCTCAAACCCACTTATACCAAAAACCGGAAAACCAATACGCTGAAACATACCGCCGAAACCTTGCCGAACAAGGTCGCGGTCATCAATAACCACTATCATCGTTCATCCCCCGGCCGAATCAATTCATTGTTCGGTGACTTCGGGCTTAACGAATCGGTGATTCTGTCCACAATGGCAAAAACTTGGGGATTGCACTTATTAACAAAGTGTGAATGAAAGCAAACTCCCAGTTACCAGCCAGAAATACAACCTTACGTCATCTGCCGCAGAATTTTTTTGCCGCCGGGGTCCACTTGCCGGCGCCGACTTCGACCAGATTGCCGATAACCCGGCACACATAGCGCTTTTGCGCGGCATCGTTGTCCGGCCCGGCATGATAACGAGCAACCGCCATTGACCATGTTTTGTGTCTGCTTTTCAGAGACTTGAGGAAGCGCGCTGCATACATCACATTGCTTCTCGGATCGAACATTGCAGCGTCGCTGGGGAACTGGTCGCGATGATAGTGGTGGTTGATCTGCATGCAGCCGATATCGACCAGGTCGATGCCTCTGCGCCGCGCATCGCGCAGGATGCCGACCGCCTCAGGTAGCGAATCAGCGAAGCGTGATTCGCCGGCAATATTCATCGCATACGGGTGCAGTCCGCCGTTCAGGCCGGATTCAGTGAGCCCTACGGCGTATAATACGCCGACCGGGATGCCGAAGGACTGTGCCGCATTTGCAACATGCGCCTCGCAAATTCCGCGCCGCTCAAGACCCGATGCCAAGGAAGCATCATATGTAAACGCGGCCGCCAGCAGACTGATCCCGGCTACCAGGGCCCGGGTCCGTTGACTGCGAGACAGCGTCCCGGCCTGGCGTTGCCCAGCCCTGCGACTGCGACGATCTCCTGTCGGTGCCGTTGCGATCCTGATGCGCCGCATCCCTGCTGCCTCCGTGATCCCTGCCCGCATTGTCCTGCGACTGATACTGGGCCATCTCGCTCCGTCCGCCCGAGACCGTGATGTCCGGGGCGGAAATGCCGGCCGACCGCAGGGTCGACGCAATCAGCTCACCGTCATTGGCGATCATTTTTGCCGCCAGTTCGGATTCCGCGCGGATGGAGACGCGCAATTCGCCGTCGATTGAGTGTAAGCGAATACTCACCTTACCAAGCTCAACGGGGTTAAGCTGCAAGAGCAACGTCTTGACGGTTCGCGGACCGGTCGCCTGCTCGGATACGGTCAACCGCGTCAGGGACATGCTCTCCAGTTCGCGTGCGACCGCTTCGCCGACCTGGCGGCCCACGGCGTCAGGCGCAGCGCCGGGCTGAACCGGTGCCGCCTGAACCGTCACCGGTTGCCCCTGTACCGTATTCGACAATACGGGTTTGGCATCGGCGACCGGCTGCGCCGCGTCCGGTTTGCGGGCCGTTACGCGCTCCGCCAGATCGTTGCGCTCGGCGGCGGACAACCGGGCGAGCGGCTCGGCATGACGGACGCTCTCCTGCGTGTTGCCTGCGGCGGCCGCCGTCTCGGAACCGTTGCCGCTGAAGGCTTTGGAAATGCGGGCGATCGCGCTTTCGATGCGCGTCAGGTCGGCGCGCGTATCGCCTTGCCGCGGACGTTCGGCCTGCTCCGGCGCCACCGGAGCGACCGGCGGGATTGCGGTGGCGCCGCGACCGGCGGCGGCTACACCCAGTACCGGAACCGCCGATTGGCCGAGCGTGGTCTTGGGCTCGCTCCGCTGCGCTGCTGCGGCGGCGGCAGCGGCCTTCTCACCCGCCTCGCCTTCCGGTTGCGCCGACATGCCCTGCTGCAACGCCTTCAACGCTTCCATCACATCGCCGGGCGTAGCGGTTTGCGCCGCGGCGACGCTTTCAGTCTTCGCCGGGGTTGCTTCAGCCTGCCCCACGGGCATTGCCTCGGCATCGCCGGTCAAAGTCTCTGAGCCATTGACCTGCTCAAGCTGTTCGAGGATCGCCTTCAAGGCGGCATGGTGCCGGCCTTCGACGCCATTCTCCAGGTTTTCGCCGCTTTGCGATGCGGCGCGGGCTTTGCCTTCGTCTGCCGCGGATACGGTCTCGCTGTTACCCGCTTCCCCCTTGTCTGCGGCGGCAGCGCCGCTTTCCGGCCCATTGCCGGCCTGCGCCGGCCGTGTCTCAGACGCCGTGCCGTCAGTACCGCCGGACCGTGCGCGCAGCGACTTGGCGCGGACCAGTTCCTCGCCGAATGCGTCGCCGCCGGTCGCCGTATCCGCACCCTGCCGGTTGTCGGACCCGCGTTGCGGGTTTGCGCCCTGGACAACCGCCGGCATCACCTGGCCCATCATTCCACATCCTCCAGAACGTTTTCGATGTCGCTCAACCTGTCGCGCGCATTGGAGACAAAGTCGTCGAAGTCCTCCATCAGAGGATCGGATTTGGCGCCCGGATTTTGGAACATGCTCTTTGAACCGGGTTTTTCGGGAGCCGCCGCACTCATGGCCGTCCGCTTGCCCTCGGCATTCCCGGCGCCCACCGGGTCGGGGCTGCCCACCGTATCGGCGACGGCCAGAACCGCGTTCAGCAATTCGCGGTCGCCGGCGGACAGTTCTCCGGTGTCGACGCGACGCAGCTCTTCCGCCACTTCGCGGACATTTTCCGATGTGACCTCCGACATGCGCATGTAGAGTTTCTGCCGGAAACCCGTCGGATCGGCTTCGGCGACTGGATCGTCGGCCAACTCGTCGGTGGCGACCGGCATTTCGGCGTCGACCACGGTTTCGGTGAGCGCCCGAACGAGATCCACCTTGCCCGCCACGGTGGCCGACCGCATCAGCCGCACGACCACAGCGTCGCGATAGGGCTTGGGCATGAAGTCGAGGACCTCGAACATCACCGCGCGATCGACCCGCCCGTCCATGGCAACGGCCCCGGTCACGAACTCATGAGCGAACTGCATCGCATAGGGCGAGCGTATGTAGCGCCGCGCATAGCGGCTGGCGATGCGCAGGAAGTTTTCGGGGTCCTGCCGGCGCTTGTGAATGGTCATCAGCCGCCGCAGCGCCGCCTCCTCGACCAGCGTGCCCGGCGCCAGCAGACGCGCCGTGTCGAAATCGAACATCGCCTTGTCGTCGTCCTCGGTGACTAGCCCGCGCACAAGCGCCAGCGACGCGCCGAACAATCCGCCGACCTCGCGCGGATGGGCATTCTGCAGGCGTTGTGCTGCCGTCTTCACCCCGCCCTTCTGGAAAACGAGTATGGCGACTGCGAGCCGCACCAGTTCATCGCCGCGCTCGCCGACAATCGGAATCAGCTCCTCCAGCGTGGCGGGATTGCCGCCCGCCATCGAATAGGAGATCAGCGCGCGCGCATTGCGCTCGTCTGTCAGCACGGTGCGGTCGAGGCCGCGAAAGCCGGCATCCACCACCTTGGCAAGGTCGGCCTGCATGCTGAAGGCGGCGGTGTCGCCATAGGCGACCTTGTCTTGCAGGATTTGCAGCGAACGCATCAGCTTGTATGGCTCGGCAAGTGGCGCGTCGTCGCCGGCGGCCGGGCTCGCCACAGCAGCAAGCGCCAATGCGAAAACGCGAAAGCCGGCGGCCGTCATTGCCGATCGACCTCGACTAGGACCTCAATGCGCCGGTTCTTCGGTGACAGCGGATTGTCTCCGACGAGAAGCTGCCGGTCGGCGAAACCGGTGATCTCGCGCACGCGGGTCTCTTCCAGGCCGCCGCGCAGCAGCATGTAGTAGGCCGACTGCGCGCGCGCCGCCGACAGGCGCCAATTGTCATAGGCGTCGGAGCGGAACGGCCGCGCATCGGTGTGGCCGCGGATGCGGATGCCGCCCCGCTGGTCGGCCAGCACTGCGCCGATCTTCTCCATCGCGACAACCAGGTCGCGGCTCGGAATGGCCGAGCCGACATCGTACATCGCGACATCGATGTTGTCGGTCAGCGATATCAGGATGCCGTCGTCCCGGGCGACGACATTGAGTTCCTCGGCCAGGGCGGATTCCGCCCCGAATTCCTCGGCCAGGCGCTCGCCGATCGCTCGCCGCAACGCCTCTGCTGCGGCCTCCAAGGGATCGGCCGCCTCGGAACTTCCGCTCGTCTCGGCCATCTCCGTCGCGCCATCTTCGCCATCGCCGGGTTTGGTGTCCGCCATGGCCGCCATGTCTTCCGGATTGTCTTCCGGATTGCCTTCCGGATTGTCCTCCGGCTTGGTCTCCGCTCCGGCGGCGTCCTCAAGCTCGATCTGGCGGGGCAGCCTCGCCTGCTTCGCGGCCGCGCCTCCCGTATCGCCGTCCTCGGCGTTCAGGGACGCCGTTTCCAGCTGCGCCTCGGGGTCGCCCTGCAATCCTGCCTGGCCGCCGATCTCTTCGGTCGTCGCCGGCACTTCGAGACGCATCTCGTCTGCCGCGTCATCGGCTTCGCCCGATGTCTCGAAGTTGCCGGCAAGTTGCCGGTTGTCGTTGGCGTGGCGGACCTCCTCGTTCCAGAAATTGGGGGAGAACGGATCCATGAAGGATTCCCCGCCCTCGGCGTCGTTGATCGCCAGGTCGCCGTTGCGACCGCCTTCCTCCTCGATGCTCTTGGCGATCCCCGGCACCTCGTGGGCGGCGATCTCGTCGAGCGCTGCGAACGGGTCGGAGAAGAACTGGGCCTCCGCCTCGGTCTGGTTCTCGCTGATCGTCTCGGTCGGCGTTTCCTTGTTCTCGGTCTCCGGAAACTGCTCGTTGGGGGTGGTCATCTCGACGTCCTGGACCCCCTCGGCGTCGTGCAGTCCCTTGACGCTGCGGTTGCGGTCGACCAGCTTGACCGGGTTGAAGTAGCTGGCAACGGCCTTCTTGGTTTCCTCGTTGGCCGCGTTGATCAGCCACAGCACGAGAAACAGCGCCATCATCGCCGTCATGAAATCGGCAAAGGCGATTTTCCAGGCGCCGCCGTGGTGGCCTTCCTCGCCGTCGCCGCCGCGCTTGATGATGATGATTTCCTGGTGCTTCTCGCCGTCGTTCATGCCGCAACCCCGTCAAGCAGGCGGTCGACATCGGCCAGCCGTGTTGCCAGCACGGTCCTGCCGACCTTGGCGACGATGTCCACCGTGTCGGCGGCCACGAGGCGTACCGGCGGGTTGTCGTCGGCCCACTGCTCGCGGAACGAAAGCAGCAGCCGTTCCGGCCCCTTCAGTTCGAAACTGACCGCATCGCTGTCGACCAGCAATTCGCTGACCTCGGCGACCAGCGCCGACACCATGTGGTCGGCGAGCGACCCCCTGATCCGCGTGGCCACCAATGGGGCGAGTTCGCCAGCGATTGCGGCAGTGATGTCTTCGCGGGCTTTCGGGATCGCCGTATCCACGATGTCGTGCAGCGCCATCTGGTAGACGGTTTCCAACCGGGCGATCTCGTCGTTGTGCGCCGCCTCGGCGGCAGCGTCGGCGGGCGGGCCATCGGCCGGGATCGCATGCGCCGCTTCCGGCAGGCCAGTCAATCCAGACCGATCCGGCACGTCCGGAAGATCAGGTAGAATCGGCGCTGCTGCGGGCACCACCGGATCGCGCTCGCCGGGCATCGGCCCGGCGAATGGCGAGAGCGGATCGTCGGCCGGCTGGCCAAGCGGCTCCAGGGCCGGCCCGTCTAGGTCGATATCGAGATCGATCACCCCGCCGAGATCGGCGTCGCCGGCCAATACCTGCAGCGGATCGGGTTCAGTTGCACCGGTAAATGGCGCGGACATGTCGATCGGCACGAAATCCGGCCGCCCGGCGGCTTCGGCCACCAGCGGCTCGAAGCCGGACGCGCGCGCCTCGCGGCGCGGCGGCGGGCCGGTCATCAGGTCCGGCAGCACGTCGAACAGCTTGGCGCGGCTCACTTACGCGGCCTCCTGCCTGACCCAGCGGCGCAGCACCTGCGCGGCGCGTTCCTCGTCGAGATCGACAATCATGGTCAGGCGGTCCTCGGGCGAGGGCCGCATCTTGGCCAGGATCTCGCTCTGGTCGGCGGCATGCGGCGAGACCGGAAGCGGCGGCAATTCCGGAAGATCGTCGAAGCTTGGGCTGCCGGCGAAGACATCGTCGATCGAGCCGCCCGTATCGAGCGCCGACAGATCACCGACGGAATCGAGGGCCGGCAGTTCGCCGGCGATGCCGCCACCGGCCTCAACGGCAGGCCGGCTGGCGCCGAGTGCGGCGATCAGCGGCCGCAAGCCGAGGAACACCACCAAGAGGATCGCGGCGATGAAGGCGAGCGCGTTGATCAGCGTGCCGAGATGCTCGCTGACCACATCCAGCGCGCCGCGTTCGGTGACCGGAACGCCGT
Source organism: Oricola sp. (assembly GCF_965230365.1). Classification (GTDB taxonomy): domain Bacteria; phylum Pseudomonadota; class Alphaproteobacteria; order Rhizobiales; family Rhizobiaceae; genus Oricola. Next base: position 332,650 of record NZ_OZ246003.1, read on the forward strand.
CGATGCCCTCCAGGAAGTCGACGGCGGTCACCTGGACGACATCGCCGCGCGCATCCGACACGCCAGCCGCAGCCACCGCCAGTTCGCGGATTCCCGCCAGCTTCGCGTCAATCTCGGTCGGATCGGCGTTGCCGCCGAGCGTGTCGACGATGCGGGCGCGGTTGACGACGACGGCAATCGAGAGCCGGTTGATGGCGTAACCGTTGGAAACCGTGGCGATGCGCTTGCTGTTCAGTTCGTAGTTGGTCGTTTCCTCGCGCCGTTCGCTGCGCTCGCTCGACTGCGGTCCGCCGCCGGCGGCCTCCGGCTCTTCGGGCAAGTTCTGCTCGATCGTCACCGGGTCGTTGCCGGTCTGCTGCGATGAGGCGTCCTCACTGCGCACGACCTGCACCGAGCGCTCGACGCGCGAATCCGGATCGAAGATCGTTTCCTCGACCTGCCGGCGGTCGGTGTTGACATCGGCCTGCACGCTGACCCGCAAATTGAGATTGCCGATATAGGGCGCGAGCGCCTTGTGCACGCTGTCGGCGACATTGCTTTCGACGGTGGCCTTGATGCCGAGATTGCTGGTCGCGCTGGAGGTCAGCGGATCCTCGCCGGCGGCCAGCAGCCGCCCGGTGGCGTCGAGCACCGTGACGTTCTCCGTCTGCAGCCCGGGCACCGCCGCCGAAACCAGGTGGCGGATGGCGAACGCGCTGGATTCGGCGTTCGATCCCTCGTAGCGCACCACCACCGATGCCGACGGCGTCTGTTCGGCGAAGCGGAAATTGCCCCGATCGGCGATCACGATATGAACCCGCGCGCCCTTGATGCCGCGAATGGTCTGGATCGAGCGGGCGATCTCGCCTTCCAGGGCGCGGACCCGGGTCACCTCCTGCATGAACGCCGTCAGGCCGAGCGAACCGAGATTGTCGAACAGTTCGTAGCCGGCGCCGGCGCCGTTCGGCAGGCCCTTCTCGGCGAGTATCATGCGGGCGCGGCTGGTCCGGCCGGCCGGAACGAGGATCGCGGTGCCCTCGGTGTTGACGTCATAGGGAATGCCGGCATCGGCCAGCGCCATGCCCATCCGGGTCACGTCGTTGCGTTCCAGGCCGACATAGATCGGCTGGTAGGCGGGTCTGTTGAGGTAGTAGGTGCCGACCAGAATGGCGGCGACGGCGAGAACGCCGACAGCGCCCATGACAGCCAATCGCCTGACACCCAGATCGGTGAGGTTCTTGAGAATCTGCTGGAACTGTTCGGGCAAGGCCACAACTCCCTATCGGACTTCCGGCATAGCCCGCGAAGCTTGTGTGAGAGTATCCGGCCCGCGACGCGGCGGAACGAATGTCACCTTTCGCCGACCATGGAAAAAGCCGGCCGCATCGCTGCGGCCGGCGGGAAAACGGCACCGGGCGGGATTATCCCTGGAAGAGGGAGAGAATGGTCTGCGCGTTGCTGTTGGCGATCGACAGGGCCTGCACGCCAAGCTGCTGCTGGACCTGCAACGCCTGCAGCCGCGTCGATTCCTCGCTCATGTCGGCATCGACAAGCTGGCCAATACCCCGTTCGATGGCATCCATCAGATTGTCGACGAACGTCCCCTGCATGTCGATTCGCTTCTTGAACGCACCGAGATCCGAGGCCGAGGTCGTCATCGCCTGAAAGGCGACGTCGACATTGGAAATCATGTCGTCGATGTCGATATCGTTGACGTTGGTGGCGGTGACGTCGAGGGTCAGCACGGACACGGTCACGCCCGCAGCGCCGGTCGTCGTGAAGTCCGTGTCGAGAATGCCAGAGCCGGCCGCGTTGGCGTCGACCAGCGCGGTCGAGGTGATGTCGACGGCGATTGTCGACACCGAAACCGTGCCGTCATTGGCGCGGGTAAACGACGACACGATGTTCTTCGTCGCCGAATAGCTGGCCGCGCTGGAATCGACGGAGAGCCAGTTCTCGCCACTGAACGAGGCCGAACCGGCGATGGCGCCGAGCTGGTTCTGGAGTTCTTCGATCTCCGACTGGATCTTCGACCGGTCGACGCCCGGCTCGCGCGCCGCGACCAGCTTCGACTTGATCGCGTCGGCGACCTCGATCGCACTGTTGATCGCGGTATAGGCGACATCCACCTTGGCCGCGCCGAGACCGAGTGCGTCCTGAACGGTCGACAATGCCGAATTGTCCGAGCGCATTGTCGTTGCGATCGACCAGTAGGCGGCGTTGTCGCTGGCTTCGGCAACCCTGAAGCCCGTCGAGATGCGCTGCTGCGTCGATTCGATGTTTTTGGTCGTTGCCTGCAACGCCTTCAGGGCGGTCATTGCCGCCGTGTTGGTCATGATGCTGGACATGGCACCCCCTTCATGCGCTGCCGCCGGTGGTTTTCCTTACGGCGCAGGGCCCTCGCCGCTCCGACGGGACGGAAGTGACCCGATTGCGGCTGCGTTTCGGGCACAGGCAAGACAGCGGATACCGCAAGGTTCCTTTGCCTTCGCCTCGATGCGTTTCGCATCGCGCCATCACCGCGCAACTCCTCGCGTCTGCCCCGACTCTGCGTCCTTTCGCCCGGCAGCGAGCGGCACAAGCCAAGCCGGATGAAAGGTCCATTAAAGAATCGTTAGCGACGCTAGCTTGCGCGGAACTGGTGTCTCTGCGTCGCTTTTGGTGGCACAGCGCGCGTAGCCGGCGCGCCACGGAGCCCGCACCCGGTGGAAATACGCGCGGAGAAAACTTCCTTTTCTCCTTTTTTTACAATGCCTTGGCGATTTCCTCGCGGAAAACCTGTCCACCGCACCTCACCCTCCGCCATGCTGGACCGCATGGATTACGGTTCGGATGAATGGTTTGACCTGGAGATCGCGCAATACCGCGCCACGCTGTCGCGTATTGTGCGGACCCTGTGCATCAAGACCGGTCTGGATGTCGGCGGTGCCGACATGCTGCCGGAGTGCATCTGGCGGGCGGTCCTGCGGGTGCTCTATCCCGCCGAAAGCGCCACCCGTCGTCTGCTGGCGGTCGCCGCGCGCAACATCGCGGTCAAGCTGCACATCCGGCGGGCCAGACGCCGGCCGTTTGCCGGGATCGCGCCGGCAAAGGCCGATGCGCCCGCCGCTGCCGACGCAGATCTCGACCTGACCACGGTACCGGACAACGCCGCGCTCGACGTGCCGGCGTCGGTCGTGGCCTGCCTGATCGTGAAGGACAAAAGCCCCCGGCCGATGACCAACATCGTCTATCAGGGCAGGCAGGTGCCGGTCGGAAAGACACCGTGGGTGCCGAAGCCGCCGAAACCGGCGGTGCCTGCTGCGCCGTCGCTCAATCCGGCCTTCGCGCTGTTCGATCCGCCGATCGACTATGCGGCGATCTTCGCCCCGCCGCGGCCGCGGCGCAAAGCCGTGCCGCGCATCACCTTTTTCGGCAGCGACGCACCGCTGCCAACGGACCCGCCCAAACCATCGCCGCCGGTCGACGGGCTCGGCCGCACCCTGATCAATGCCGCTCATGTCTGCCGGCGCGTCCGCGCATTGAAGGCCGCGCTCGACGACCTGCCGGGCCACGCCGTTCGCTTTGCGCGCAGGAAGGCCCGATTGATGGCGGAACCCAATCCGTGCGCGGTCGAGGACGTGCCGGGAAACGCACCGGTTCCGCATCCCGAACCGATCACAAAGATCCAGATCCCGCTGCGCATCGGTCATCCGCCGGGCCGCCGGCGACGATCCGAAATCCCCATCGACGACATCCTGAAGGAATGCGACGCGCTCGCGCGTTATGCGCGGGCGCGTCGGTCCCCCGGCAACGGTGAGGAGCTTTCCGCTGCGCGGACGAAAAGCCAACGATTTGGCTTTTCGCGCGACGAACGCCCGTAGCCATAGCGAAGGGCCGAACGAGGCGCTTGAGGCCGGGGCAGAAAACCGCTCGCGCGCTAAAGCGCGCCACGACCATCGAGGCTCTTCAGAAGAAGAAAATGGGGGCTGCCGGCGAGCGGCGCCCCCATTCGGTGTCAGTCCGGTTGGACGATTACTGGAAGAGCGAGAGGATCGTCTGGGCGTTGCCGTTGGCGATCGAAAGCGCCTGAACGCCGAGCTGCTGCTGGACCTGCAGGGCCTGCAGCTTTGTCGATTCCTCTTCCATGTCGGCGTCGATCAGCTGGCCGATGCCCCGCGCCACCGCATCCATCAGATTGGATACGAAGTCGGACTGCATGTCGACGCGCTTCTTGGAGGCGCCCAGCGTGGACGCCGCGTCGGTCATGGACTGGAACGCGGTGTCGACATTGGAGATCATCTGGTCGATGTCCGTGTCGTCCACGTTGGTCGCGGTGATGTCGAGATTCGAGACCGATACGGTCACGGCGCCGGCGCCGGTGGTCGTGAAGTCGGTGTCGAGAATACCGCTACCGGCCGCATTGGCGTCGAACAGCGTGGTGGCGGTGATCGTGATGTCGATGGTCGACACCGAGACCGCGCCGCTGGTGTCGCGGCTGAAGGAAGAGACGATGCTCTTGGTGGCCGAATAGGTCGCTGCGGACGAATCGACCGACAGCCAGTTCTCGCCGCTGAAGGACGCGGAACTGGAGATCGATGTGAGCTGATTCTGAAGTTCGGAGATTTCCGACTGGATCTTGGCGCGGTCGACACCCGGCTCGCGGGCCGCAACCAGCTTCGACTTGATCTCGTCGACGACGTCGATGGCGCTGTTCAGCGCGGTATAGGCCACGTCCAGCTTGGCGCCGCCGAGGCCGAGCGCATCCTGCACGGTCGAAAGCGCGCTGTTGTCGGAGCGCATGGTCGTTGCGATCGACCAATAGGCGGCATTGTCCGCGGCTTCCGATACTGCGTAACCGGTCGAGATACGGTTCTGCGTCTGTTCAATCGTCTTCGTCGTGAACTGAAGAGACTTGAGGGCGGTCATTGCCGCTGTGTTCGTCATGATACTGGACATTATGTCCCCTTCCACTCGTGTAATAAGGGACATTCCGGGTCGACCGGTACAGTGGCTGGGCATCATGCCCTATCGTTCGATATCCACTGTGCTTGGCCAGCGGCTCGGCCAAGTTCAAAAGCCATTCGCCGGGTTTACGCGAATGCGAATTCGGTGCTTGCGATGCTGTTGCGGGTTCGGCGATCCACGTTGCAATGCGCAGGGCAACGCTCGAAGGCCGGTTATCGGTCGCCTTCGGGGATCGCCAAGGCCGACAGCGGCCACGCAGCATACACGGAATAACAGGCGGACATTGCATCGTCCGGACAGACGCGGCGGTCCTGGCCGCGTTTTACTCAAACGCCCGGATTCCTCACTATACGGAAAGCCGGGCCTTACCCTGTAAGGGAGGTAAATCGAATATGGTTAATAAAATGCAAAGCGGGCCGCAAACGCGGCCCGCCAAGGGAACTTGACCAATGAGTTTCCGGATTAACGGAACAGCGACAGGATCGACTGGGTGTTGCCGTTGGCGATCGACAGCGCCTGGATACCCAGCTGCTGCTGGACCTGCAGGGCCTGCAGCTTGGTTGATTCTTCTTCCATGTTGGCGTCGACAAGCTGTCCGATGCCGCGATCGATCGCGTTCATCAGGTTGCCGACAAAGTCGGACTGCATGTCGATGCGGCTCTTGGAGGAACCAAGGATGGACGCCGAGTCGGTCATGTTCTGGATCGCCGTGTCAACGTTGGAGATCATCTGGTCAATGTCCGTGTCGTCGATATTGGCGGCCGTGATGTCGAGGTTCGACACCGAAACCGTCACAGCGCCAGCGCCAGTGGTCGTGAACGTGGTATCGAGGATACCGCTGGCCGCAGCGTTGGCGTCAAACAGCTTGGTCGAGGTGATCGAGACGTCGATGGTCGACACCGAAACCGCACCGCTGCTCGAACGGTTGAAGGAGGCGACAACCGATTCGGTGGCCGAGAAGCCGGCCGCGCTGGAGTCGACCGACAGCCAGTTCTCGCCGGAGAACGAAGCCGAAGTCGTGATCGAGACGAGCTGGTTCTGCAGTTCGCCGATTTCCGACTGGATCTTGGAGCGGTCAACACCCGGCTCGCGAGCCGCGACCAGCTTGGACTTGATCTCGTCGACAACGTCGATGGCGCTGTTGAGACCGGTGTAGGCGACGTCGACCTTTGCAGCGCCGAGGCCGAGTGCGTCCTGAACTGTCGAAAGTGCGTTGTTGTCCGACCGCATGGTGGTCGCGATGGACCAGTAGGCCGCGTTGTCACTGGCTTCGGCGACTTCGAGGCCGGTGGAGATGCGGGCTTGCGTCGTCTCGATGCCTTTGTTGGTAGCCGACAGCGACTTAAGCGCGGTCATCGCCGAGACGTTGGTAATGATACTGGACATACTGTCCCCTTCCCAAATACTGACTATGGAGGGACATCCCGGATCAAGCCGGTACAGCGGCCGGGCATCATGCCCCTATCAAACTGATAGCCCCTGTGATCGCGGCGAAAGTATCGGTCAAAGTTTAAGAAAGGATTTCGGGGCCAAGCGCGCCATTGCGCGAGCCGAAACGTCAGCCGAAATGGTTTACGGTTTCTTTCCGGAGATCAGGCGACCGAGCGGACCAGGCTGCCGACCAGAATGTTCCAGCCGTCGATCATCACGAAGAAGAGGATCTTGAAAGGCAGGGAGACAACGGATGGCGGAAGCATCATCATGCCCATCGCCATGATGATCGTCGCCACGACGAGATCGATGACCAATAGCGGCAGGATGACCAGAAAGCCGATCTCGAAACCGCGGCGGATTTCCGAGATCATGAATGCCGGCACGATGACGCGAATATCCAGCGCGTCGCCCGTCCCGACTTCCTGACCCCTTTCGCGCGCGAGATCGGTGAACAACTGCAGGTCCTGGTCGCGGACATTGTCGAGCATGAAGGCGCGAAACGGAGTAACGATCCGGCCGAGCGCCTCTTCCTCGCTGATCTCCTGGTCGACCAGCGGCCGCACGCCATCCTGCCAGGCACGGTCGAACACCGGGGACATGACGTAGAACGTCATGAACAGGGCGAGGCTGACCATGACGATGTTGGCCGGCGTCGTCTGCAAGCCGATGCCGGCCCGCAGGATCGAGAACACGATGACGAAGCGCGTGAAGCTGGTCACCATCACCAGCAGGCCGGGGGCGACCGCCAGTATGGTCACCAGGCCGAAAAGCTGGACGATCAGCCCGGTCGTCTGGCCGGTCACCCCGTCGGGCAGGGAAAAGCCCGGCGATTCCTGGCCGAAGGCCGGCGATGCGACCAGAAGCAAGATCAGCAGCACCGGCAGTTTGAAGACGTCCAAACGCATTATTCGATAACCAGCGAGCGGATCAGCACCCGTTCGATCCGTCCCTCGCTGCGGACGCGCGCGCGATCCTCGAGATCCTCGACCAGATGCCGGTAGCCGCTGCCGCCGCGAAGGTTGTAGAGCCGCAACGTACGGACGAATGCGACGATGTCCTGGTGGACTTCCTGCGACAGCGTCTCGTCGGCGTCGCCGGTATAGACCAGTGCGACCTCGAGCCGGATCCACGCATCGGACGGATCGGCGAGGTTCGTCGTGATCGCCGGCACTTCGGCAACGACAGTTTTCTTGGGCGGATGGGCTTCCTTTTCCTCATGCGCATCCGTTTTGGATGCGTCCTTGTCCGGTGTCGCCTTCTTGGCCGGTGCGGCCTTGCCTTCGGCAGGCGCCGCGCTCGGTGCGACAGGCTGGAGAAATGCGGTGCCAACCCCAAAGCCGGCGCCGCCGGCGACCAGCGTGATCACCGCCAGCGGGATGACCATCGCCATCATCGACGGCTTTTTGGTCTCCTCGGAACTGGTCTCTATGGTCTGCGCCATCGCGAAAGCCGGCTCCGGATCAAATCGGCAAGTAGAGGTCGAGCGCCTGCTGGCCGTAAGGCGGCTGCTGCACCTCGGTTATGCGGCCCTTGCCGCCATAGGAGATGCGCGCCTCCGCGATGCGGTCGTAGGGCAAGGTGTTTTCCGGCCCGATATCGGAGGGTCGGACGATGCCGGAGAGCGTCAGCCTGCGCAGTTCGGCATTGACCCGCACCTCCTGAGACCCCTGCACGAGGAGGTTGCCGTTGGCCAGTTCATCGACGACGACGACCGCGATCGACAGGTCGATCGTCTCGGCACGCTGGGTCCCGCCGGATCCAGCGAAATCGGTCGACGAGTTCAGATCGCCGGCCATCGTGAAATCGCCTGATACCCCGCTGGAGGTGTTGATATTGCCGCCGAGCCCCAGCGACTTGGTCGCGGTGCGCGACCGGTCGCTCTGGTTGTCGACCTTCGCGCTGTCGTTGATGGCGATGTTGACGGTCAGGATATCGCCCCGGCCGACGGCGCGGTTGGCCGTGAACAGGCTCGCCGCGCGGTCGTTCCAGGTCGAGTATTTGTGGAATGCCGGACGATCCGGATAAAGCATCGGCTTGGTGGTCATCTGATCGGCGGCGAGCTCCGCGCCGACCGGCGACAGCCGCGGTTCGCGCCCGATCTCGCGCGGATGCACGCATCCTGCCAGGTTCAGCATCAGCACAATCAGCAAAAGCCGGCGCATCAGTTCACACCATCTGTTTTGTCGGCAGCGGCGGCCATGATCACGGTGACCATCGCCGCCTGCTCGGCCGACATTTCATTGAGGATCGTACCGGCGGCGCGGGGCTTCAGCTTGGTCAGCAGTGCGGCGGTGAGTTCGCTCGGCAGCTTTTCCATGCGTTGGGCGGCGGCGTCCGGACGCATCTTCGCATAGACCTCGACCAGCCCTTCATTGGCGGCCTCGGAAAACGCCTCGCGCTTCTGCGCCCACTCTTCCAGTTCGGAGCGCTTCTGCTCCAGCAGCATGATCTTGTCCTCGATCTCGCCGCGCAGCTTCTCCAGTTCCGCTTTCTGCACGGCATAGCGGCGTTCGCGCGCCGCCTCGGTGATGTTGGAACAGAAACGGCGAATGTCGTCGCTGTTGGCAGCCGGCGGCGGCTGGTCGAGCAACGAGGGCAGGCTTGTTTGCGCATGCAGCTTGCCGACCGGCAGGCAGAAGGCTGCGGCCATCGCCAGAAGTGCGGCGCGATATCGAAAACCGGCCCGGATCATTGCACGACAAGCTCCGCTTGCATTGCACCTGCGGTCTTGACGGCCTGGAGGATGGAAATGATGTCGCGCGGGCCGACGCCGAGCCGGTTGAGCCCCTCGACAAGACTCTGCAGATCGGTCCCGTCGACGGTGCCCAGCTGCGTGCCCTCTTCGGCAATATCGATAAAGGTGTTGGGTTCGATCGCCGTCTCGCCGCCGCGCGAAAACGGCAATGGCTGGACGACGGTCGGCGCTTCGGTCACCCGGACCGTCAAGGTGCCGTGACTGACCGCGACGCGCGAAATGCGCACATCGGCGCCGATGACGACCGTGCCGGTGCTTTCGTCGAGCACAACGCGCGCCGGCGAGTCGGTGACGACCCGGATGTTCTCGATCGAGGCGATGAAGCGGGTCGCCGAGACGTCCCTCGGCTTGCGGATCGCAATCGTGCGCGAATCGATTTCCTGGGCCGGGCGCATCCCGAAAGCCGATGCGCCGAAATTGTTGATCGCATCGGTGACCGTGATCGCGGTCGAGAAATCCGGATTGCGCAATTGCAGAGTCAGCGTCTGCTCTTCTTCAAAATAGGCTTCGATCTCGCGTTCGACGATGCCGCCGCCAGAGATGCGCCCGGTGGTCGGGTTGCCGCTCGCCACGCTTTCCGCCTCGCCCTGCGCCTGGAAGCCGGAAATCGAGACCGGCCCCTGCGCGACCGCATAGATCTCGCCGTTGGCGCCGCGCAAGGGCGTCATGATCAACTGCCCGCCGCCGAGCGAAGTGGCGTCGCCGAGCGATGAGACGCTGACATCGATACGGCTTCCCTGCCGTACGAATGCCGGCAGGTTCGCGGTCACGATCACGGCGGCGATGTTTTTCAGCCGCGCGCGGCCTTCCAGGGTGGCGACGCCGAGATTGTCGAGCATCGAACGCATCGACTGCTCGGTAAACGGCGCATTGCGCAGGCTGTCGCCGGAGCCGTTGAGCCCGACCACCAGACCGTAGCCGACGAGTTGGTTGTCGCGCGTGCTCTGGAGAACGGCGATATCCTTGACGCGCGACTGGGCGGCGGCCGGCTGCAGGCTCGTGCAAAGCGCCAGAAGCAGGACGAACAAGACCCTCATCGCACCGCCACCACGACCGTGCCGTCCGGCTGGACGATCCCGGCGACGGTTCGCCCGCTGGCGGAGTTGCGCACCCTGACCATCTCGCCGATGCCGGCATTCGTCAGGGCCACCGCATCCATCGCGATGACCAGCGCGCCGTGCCGGTAATAGACGATCGCCGCCTCGCCCGCTTCGATCGCATAGGCGTCGCGCACCGCGTCGGGTACGATCAGCCGGCGCGGCAGAATGGTGCGCGCAGCTATCTTGCCGACCAGATCGCCGGTATCGCGCAACACGACCAGACCATTGCGCAATGGCCGCCGCAGCCGGGTTTCGACGATCGCATCGGCGGGAACCACCTGGCCCGGATAGATGACCCGATTGACCGTAAGCACGACATCGGCGTCCTGCGCCGGCCAGGCGGCAGTGCTGAAACACAACAATGCCGGAACCAGGATCCCGGCAAGTATGCGCATCCAGCTCATGGGCTCTATCTCAATCCGGTTGCCACAACCGCGGCCATCTGGTCGGCCGCCTGGATGACTTTCGAGTTCATCTCGTAGCCGCGCTGCGCGGCGATCAGTTCGGTGATCTCCTTGACGGGATCGACATTCGAACCCTCGAGATAGCCTTGCTGGATGGTCGCGAAACCGGGATCGCCGGGCACGCCAACGATGGCCGCGCCAGAGGCTTCGGTTTCCGCAAACAGGTTGCTGCCCATCGGTTTCAGGCCGGCGTCATTGGCGAAGGTGGCCAGCGTCAACTGCCCGAGTTCCTGCAGTTCGATCTGATCCTCCAGACGGGCGAAGACCTGGCCCGACCGGTTGACGATCACCTCGACCGATCCTTCGGGAATGTTGATGGCCGGAGAGACCCTGTAGCCCTCCACCGTCACGAGTTCGCCGAGCGCATTGGTGTTGAAAGCGCCGGCGCGGGTGTAGACGGTTTCGCCGCCGGCCCCTTCCACCTGGAACCAGCCGCTGCCGGTCAGCGCCATGTCGAACCGGTTGCCGGTGCTGGTCAGCGCGCCCTGGATATGGACGTTGCGCACCGCTGCTGTGCGAACGCCGAGCCCGATATTGGCGCCCTCCGGGATCACATTCTGGTTGGCAAAGCTCGGCGTGCCGGCCTGGATATCGGCCTGGTAAAGCAGATCTGAGAACTCGGCGCGGGCGCGTTTGAACCCGGTGGTGTTCACGTTCGCGATGTTGTTGGCGATGACCTCGAGATTGGTCTGCTGGGCATTCATGCCCGTCGCGGCGATGGAAAGGGCCTTCATGGCGTGCTCCTTAAATCTGCATCCGGCTGACTTCGAGGAAAGCCGTGACGATCTTGTCACGGATGGCGACGGCAGCGCTGAGCGATTGCTCCGCGCTCATGACGGCATCGGTCACGTCACGAATGTCCGCCTCGCCGGTGATCCCGCGAAACGACATCTCCTCTGCGTGCCGGATATCGTTGACGGCATCGGCTGTGATCCCGCGCAACGCTTCCGCGAAGCTGGGCTCTTCGATGCGCGCGGCGCCGGACGTCGGCGCGCTTTCCACAGCGCCAATGCGGCTGGGGTCGATCGGGGCGATGGCGGCGATTGCGAACTCGTTTGCCATCAGCGTGACCTCATCAGTTCAATCGTCATGGAAATGAGTTCGCGCGCCTGCTTCAGAACTTCGAGATTGGCCTGGTAGGAGCGGTTGGCCTCGCGCATGTCGGCCATCTCCACCAGCATGTTGACGTTTGGAAGCTTCACAAAGCCGCTCTCGTCGGCGGCGGGATGCGAAGGATCGTGCACAACCGGAAAGTCGGCCCGGTCGCCTTCAATGGCTTCCACCATGACACGCTGCGCGTTGGTGGCGCGATCGAGTTCGGTGGCGAACATCACCAGCTTGCGTTGAAACGGATCGCCGCCCGGTATGGACGCGGTCGACTGCGAGTTGGCGACGTTTTCCGAGACGACGCGCAGCCTGGTCGACTCCGCGCTCAGACCGGATGCTGCAACCTTGATTGCGGTGGAGAGCGAATCCATTACGACGACTTCGCTGACATCAGGATCATGCGATGAAACGCCGAGACGATCGCCGTGTTCATCTCGAAGGAATGCTTGATCTCCGCGGATTTGACGAGTTCGCTTTCAACCGAAACGCTCTGGCCGGACGAGGTCAGGCCGCCGGTGACCGGCGCACCGCCGGTCGAAACGCCGAAATGATCGCCGCTCGTCGCGCCAAGCCGCACCGATGCCCCGGACAGGACTTCCTCGAAGGGCTGAACGTCCACCGACGTGTAGGCCGGCATATGCGCGTTGGCGATGTTGTTGGCGACCGCGGTCTGGCGCAGCGAAAGCCATTTCGCCTGGGTCGTCGCAAGGTGGAAAAGATTCACGGCTTCCATGGAGCACCCTCTCTCGCGAGCGACACTACCGGCCGTTTCTTGCGTGTGCCTTGTGAATGCCCCTGCGGGACGGCTTATCGCGCGTGGATGACGCGACCCGCCGAGGTGACGATGTACCATCGGCTGCCGTCATGCTCGATGCGCTCCAGAACCGTGCCATCGGGCAGCCGGTCCCTGTTGGAGATCAGATAGACCCCGTCACTGTCTCCGATCAGTGCGCGCCGGGCGTTGATCGAATAGACCGCAAACTTCCGTCCGTTGCCGGGAAATGGCTGGTCGAGGCCCGATGCAACCGTTTCATCGCGGTCGACACGCCCCGTGATTACCGGATCGAGACCAGGCAGCGCGTCGGATGCCGGGCTTCGGTCAAGCACGTCCGCCGGAAACAAAGGCCGGCCGCGCGATCGGACGGCAATGTCGTCGGCGGGAATGATGCCATCCCGGGAGAAGGTGATCTCGGGCGGGCCGTAGACATCCGGATTGAAGTAGACATGCCAGGGGAAGAGGGCGGCCGCCGTACCCAGGCACAGTCCGATCGCCGACAGCACATAGTCGATCGGCTTCATGTCCTTGAAATAGCCGCGGCGGTTAAGCCGTTCGAGCGTTTGCTTGATCATTTTTCAGGGATTCCGCGAGTTCGGCAAATGGGTCGGCGTTCGGCGGGCTGGCGGTGCGCTGGGTCAGCGCATCGTAGATCTTCGGGACGGCGATCACCGCCTGGTCGAGATCCCCATCCACTCCGGGCTGCCAGCCGCTCATCATGCGCAGGTCGCGCGTTTCCTCGTATAGCGAGATCATCGCGCGGATCTGGGACACCAACTGGCGTTGCTGATCCGTCCAGACCCGCTCGGCCAGACGCGAAACGGAGGCGAGCGGGTCGACCGCCGGATAGCGGCCGCGATTGGCGATCGACCGCTGCAGCACGAGATGGCCGTCGAGAATGCCGCGCAACGTGTCGGAGACCGGATCGTTGTGGTCATCGCCGTCGACCAGGACGGTGACGATGGCTGTGATCGATCCGCACCCCGCGCCGCCCGGGCCGGCGCGCTCCAGAAGGCGCGGCAGATCCGTGAAGACCGACGCGGGATAACCGCGCGAGACCGGCGGTTCGCCGACCGAGATCGCCACTTCGCGCAGCGCATGGGCATAGCGGGTCACCGAATCGAGCAGCAGCAGGACACGCTTGCCCCGGTCGCGGAACCATTCGGCGACCTCCATCGCGCAGGACGGCGCGCGGCGGCGCATCGTCGGGCTCTCGTCGCTGGTTGCGACCACGGCGATGGCCTTCTTCATGCCTTCCGCGCCGAGCGTGTCTTCCAGGAACTCCCGGACTTCGCGGGTCCGCTCGCCGACCAGCGATACAACGACGACATCGAACACATCGGCGCGCGCGAGCATGGCAAGCAGCGTCGACTTGCCGACGCCCGAGCCGGCGAAGATGCCGAAACGCTGGCCGATGCATAGCGGGGTAAAGATGTCGATCACCCGCACGCCGGTGCGAAACGGCTCGTCGATGCGCGCGCGCATCATGGCCGGGCGGCGCTGACGGCGCTTGCCGTATTGCGGTGCCGCGGCGAGCGGGCCGCGCCCGTCGACCGGTTCGCCCAGCGCATTGACGACCCGGCCCAGCCAGCGCTCGTCCGGCGAGGTGAGTGTCGGTCCGCGGTGGATCACCGTGTCGTTGATCGACAGCGCGTGGCCGTTTTCGCAGGGCGCGATCAGCACCCGGTCCGGCTCGATCTGCACGACCTCGCCGCGCGGCGGTGTCGCGTCCATGCCCAGCGACACGAAATCGCCAAGCTGGGCATAGGAGCCCATGCCCTCGGCGACGATCACATTGGGATGGATGGCGGCAACGGTGCCGCCGCGCGCCAGCGGCCGGTCATCGAAATCGGCTGCGTCAAGCAACTGGCTGAGCTGCGCGATCGCGTTCATCGGATCACATCGTGCTCAGTTCTTTGATGACCTGGTCGACCGAATCCTCGGACTGCTGCATGATCGCCGCTGCTGTCTCGAAGGCGCGCTGCACCTGAATCAGCTGGGTCATCTCGTAGAGCGCATCCACGTTGGATTCTTCGAGATGCCCCTGCACGACGCCAACATCGGCATTGTCGACGACCGGATCGGGTTCGCCGCCGACAATGATGCCCGAGTTCTCGAAGCGCTTGAAATCCGGAGCCGGCTCAAAGGCGAACAGCCCGATCGCGGCAACCTGGCGTCCGTTCTGGCGGATGAAGCCGTCCTGGCCAAGTTCCGGCGTGCCGCCGGCCGGATTGAGCACGATCGGCGCGCCGCCCGGATCGAGAACCGGATAGCCGCCGAGCGTAACGAGATCGCCATTGTCGACCATCGTGAAGCGGCCGTCGCGCGTGACCACGGTGCCGACCGGCGTCTGGATGCCGAACCACGCATTGCCGCGCACCGCGAAATCGAGCGGATTGCCGGTCTGCTGAAGGCCGCCCGAGCTGGTGTCGACATATTCGACGCCCTTCGACGCAAAGGAGACAGGCTCGCCATCGACCTCCTGCAACACCTCCTGAAACCGCACTTCCGCTGCCTTGAAGCCGGTCGTCTGGGCGTTGGCGATGTTCTGGGCGATGGTGTTGATCCGCATTTCGCGCGCAACCTGCGCGGAGATGCTGACATAAATTCCGTCTTCCATGGCAACTACCGTCTAAGCTGGGAAATCTGCAGCAGAAGATCCTGGCTGATGCCGACCTGGCCGGTGCCGCCAAACAGCCCGATCAGGCTGTTGGAGGCCTGATCGAGGCCCCGGTTCACATCCCATAGGGCGGCAAACCGGTTGAGCAATTCCGAAAGGGCGTCAGGATCGCGAAACGTTTCCAGATCGAGCCGATCGGAAATCATCTCGACCTGCTTGTCGATGTCGATGGTGGCGACCGCATCGGGGAGCCCGAGCGTGGTTCTCACCACCTGAGCGAGCGCCGGATCGGCGAGGATCTCGTAGAATGTGTCGATGCCCTCGGCCTTGCGTTCGAAATAGAGCGCCAGCCGCACGCCTTCATTGTCGGCGCCGGCCTGCTCCTCGAGCGTTTGGCGGACATATTTGTCGACCGTTCCCTGCTGCGTCTTGGTGAACGAGGTCGTCGCCGCATCGAAGCTCTTGAAATCGAACGTCTTGGCGAAGTCGGCGTAGCGGTTGTCGGTCAGCGAGTTGGCGAAGCTGTCGTCGCTGTCGATCCCCTCCTCAAGAACCTTGCGCATGAAAGCCTTGGCGTAGTTCATGTCTTCCAGGCCATGGGCTTTCATCGCAAAGCTGAACAGACGCGAATCGCCTAGAAAGTCATCGATCGATTTAACGTCACCGATGTTTTCCAAGTAGTACTCGACTTCGCGGGAGACGATGCTCTGTTCGGATACCCGTTGCAGGGTTGTGTCGAGGTCGCTGGCGGCAAGCCTGTAGGAAACGAGCGTGCTGGTTATCATCGGCCCTGCTCTTCAGTCGGATGCGGTCCTGCCTAACAGGGTCGCCTTGCGCGAGCCTGTCGACGTCCGGCCGAGCGGCCTGCCAGCCTCATGCAAGGTTTGCGCGATAGCGTCGCGGAAAACAGCGGGGTCTCATTGTGGGCGTTATCCTCGGATTGATTATCACCTTCGGGTGCGTGCTCGGCGGCTATATGGCGATGGGCGGCTACGTGAAGGTGCTCATCCAGCCCTTCGAACTTGTCATCATTGGCGGTGCCGCTTGCGGCATCTTCATCGTTGCCAATCCCTTCTCTGTCGTCAAAGACAGTTTCAAGGCGCTCGGTGAGGCAACCAAGAACTCGGTCCCCACCCGCGAAGAGTATCTGCAACTTCTCGGCCTGCTGCATCAGTTGCTGCGCGAACTGCGCACCAAGCCGCGCAACGAGGTGGAAAACCACATCGACAACTCCGACGAATCACCGATTTTCCAGGACTACCCGCTGATCCTGGCGAACAAGGATCTGACCAACTTCATCTGCGATTACTGCCGCCTGATCATCGTCGGCAACGCCCGCCCGCACGAGGTCGAGGCGCTGATGGAAGAAGAAATCGGGACAATCCGCTACGACAAGCTGAAGTCCTATCACGGCTTGCAGGGCATGGCCGACGGCTTGCCGGCGATGGGCATCGTGGCAGCCGTTCTCGGTGTGGTGAAAGCCATGGGTGCGATTGACCAAAGCCCGGAAGTGCTGGGTGGACTGATCGCCGCCGCGCTTGTCGGCACCTTCCTCGGCATCTTCCTGGCCTATGGGGTCGTCGGACCGCTGGCGACCAAGGTCAAAATCGTGCGCGAAAAGAACATGCGCCTCTACTTCGTCGCCAAGCAGACGCTGATCGCCTACATGAACGGATCGCTTCCACAGGTCGCCCTCGAGTTCGGACGCAAGACGATTTCGACTTACGATCGGCCGACCCTCGACGACGTGGAAAATGAAGCGATGGCGGCAGGCGAAGCAAAAGCCGCCTGACTATGACATCCGCACCGGCCATATCGCAGGAAACCAGGGAAGTCTTCGACCGCATTCTCGGTCGCAAGGGCGACAATGCACGCCTGGAGCCGGCCGTCTCCACGGTCGAGTCGGTGCTTGCAGAACGGCTCGAAGATGCCTTCCGCAAGGCGCAGTTCGAGGCATCGTTCGAGTTTGTCGCCAGCAAGGTTGGCAACACGGCCGGCCTGCTAGCCGCCGGAAGCGACAAGGCGGGCGTATTGATCGGCGATGATAGCGGGCCGGTCGCCTATCTTGTCCTGCCGTTCACGGCGATCAGCATTCTTGCGGACATGATGCTCGGCGGCGACCCCGACTTTGCCGCGGCCGAGGAGCCGAGGCCGCCGACCGCGCTGGAACAGCGACTTGCCGGCAAATTCTGCGAACTGGTCGGCGACGCCCTGAAGACCACTCTCGGCAGCGCCGAGCGCCCGGGCTTGCTGCGCATGGCGATGAGCGCCGACGAGATGCGCGAGGGTGCAGGCGACGACCCGGTTGTCGCCTTCGAGATGCACTACCGCTTCGGGCCGACGGAATCGGCGATCACGCTCGCGATCGCACATCATGCCCTACTCAAGATGGCACGTTTCGTGGCGCCGCGCGTTCGCCGGCCGCGCAGCGACCATCCGGCCGCGCAGCACAAGGGCGCGCTCGGCGTCAATGTTCGGATCATCGGGTCGGCCGGGATGCGCGACATGACGCTGTCCGACATCGCCGGCCTGCGCAGCGGAAGCGTGATCCCGCTGTCGGGCGGCGTCGATGACGGTTTCCGTCTGAAGGTGAAGGGCCGGCCGCTATATGAATGCAGCCTTGGCCGTCAGGGCGCGAACTTCGCACTCTATCTGCAGCGTCCGCACAAGGCGCTGGATGAAGTCCTCACGGGGATGGCGGCGGCGCAAAACGAGGAAGAAGACGATGAATAATCCGGAACTGGCGCCGCTGGGCGAACCCGGCGCGGGCGACGATGGCGGGCTTCCCAAACTCGGCGAGGATGGCGGGCTTCCGGATCTCGGCGGCGGGCTGGGCGATCTCGGCGGCGGCGCGGAGCTTCCGGGCCTCGGCGCCGACGGCGACCCGCTGGACGAGGCGATCGCCGAACTGCAGGGCGTGCTCGAACACGACCAGGCGATGGGGCCGCTCGACGGTGCAGGCCAAGGCGGACAGGAGCACGCCGGGCTGCATGATCTGGTCATGTCGCTGCCGGTACAGGTCGACGTGATCATCGGTGCGGCGGACATCCCGGTGTCCGACCTGATCGGCATGGAAACCGGCACCGTGGTCACGCTGAACCGCAAGATCGGCGAACCGGTCGACATCTGCGTCAACGGAACCAAGATCGCCACCGGCGAACTGGAAACGCTTGACGACGATCCATCGCAACTGGCGGTGCGCATCGTCTCGCTGGTCCAGTCTTAAGGTCGAACAAGGGTAGCCGGGTCGGAACAGGCAGATATGGCCAAGCGTTACAAACTCAGCAAACCGCAACGCGCCGCAGCCGTGCTGGTTGCGATGGGCAAGGGCCGGGCTTCGCAGCTGTTGAAATTTTTCAAGAGCGACGAACTGAAGGTCATGATCGACGCCGCGCAAACGCTGAAAAGCATCCCGCAGCCCGATCTCGAAGACCTGGTCATGGAGTTCGAAACCGATTTTGCCGCTGGCGCCGGCCTGATGGATTCCGCCGACACGATGGACAAGATCCTCAACGAGGCGCTGTCCGACGAGGAGATGTTCGCCCTGACCGGCACGGTGCCCGATGCGCCGGAAGCCGAAGAGACGGCGAGCATCTGGGAACTTGTCGCCAAGGTCGATCCGGATGAGCTGGCAGCGTTCTTCGACACCGAATCGCCGCAGCTCTGCGCCGTTGTGCTGTCGAGGCTCGAACCGGGCACGGTGGCTGCCATCCTGCAGCGACTCGATACGGAAAAACGCAAGAAGACAGTCGCCCGCCTGCTGTCGTCGAAGCCGGTGTCCGACGATATCGTCGCTGCCGTCGAGACACGCCTCGACGAAGCCTTCAAGCTGACCTCTACGCCATCGGGTTCCTCGGAAAACGAAACCCGTCTGGCGGAAGTCCTGCTGGAAATGGACAAGGACCTGTCCGACGACATCCTGGATTCGCTGGCGCCGATGGTCGGCGAAAAGAAGCTCTCCGGCGTCAAGTCGCGGCTGTTCCGCTTCGACGAGATTTCGACGCTGTCGAAAGAGGCGCGCACGATGATCTGCGACGGTCTTTCGAGCGAGGTGCTTACGACGGCGCTGCGCAACATAGACGACGAGGTCAAGGAAGCGGTGCTGTCGTCGATCGGACAACGCACTCGCCGGATGATCGAGTCGGAACTGTCCGACGGGCGCAGGGTGGGCGAAGCGGAGGTCAAGCAGGCCCGCAAATCGATCGCCGCACTCGCCCTTCGCCTTGCCTCGGAAGGCAAGATCGACCTGCCGATGGCAGCCTGACCCCTTACTGACGCTGGACGGACATGGCAGACGATCAGGACAAGGAAAGCAAAACCGAAGAAGCGTCCGAAAAGAAGATGAAGGACGCCATCGAGAAGGGCCAGACGCCATTCTCGAAGGAAACGCCCATTCTGTTTTCGCTTCTCGGGACGCTGTTTGTCATGTCGTTCTTCATGACAGACCGCATTGCCATCAGCGCCGAACAGCTGGCCAGCATGATGGACCAGTCGATTTCCTACAGCCTGCATGACAGCGGCGACATCTACTGGCTGGTGCAGCGTATCGTGTTCATTACCGGCGCCCTGACCCTGCCGCTTTTCGTCGTGCTGGTTCTGACCGGCATCGCCGGTTCGGCGGCGCAGAACGCCCCGGCCGTCGTGGTCGAGAGGATCAAGCCACAGCTGTCGCGGATATCGCTGGTCAAGGGCTGGCAGCGGATCTTCAGCGTCAAGGGATTGGCCGAGTTCGCCAAATCGGTGGCGAAAATCATCTTCGCCTCCATTCTCGTGGCGCTGGTGCTGCACGATCTGATTCCGCGCATGCTGGAAGGCATGTACAGCGATCTGACGACCTTCCTCTCGGTCGTTCGGAGCCTTATGATGAAGCTGTTCGGCGCGATTATCTTCGCGATGACCCTGATCGCTGCAGCCGACTGGTTCTGGACCCGATTCCAGTGGCGGGCCGACCTGCGCATGACGCGCCAGGAGGTCAAGGACGAGCTGAAACAGCAGCAAGGCGACCCGATCATCAAGGCGCGACAGCGGTCTGTGGCGCAGGACCGCGCCCGCAAACGGATGATGAACGAGGTTCCCAGCGCGTCGCTGGTGATCGCCAACCCGACCCACCTGTCGATTGCCCTGCGCTACGAACCCGGGCGCGATGCGGCGCCGGTGGTGGTTGCCAAGGGCCGGGACCTCATTGCCCTTCGGATCCGCGAAATCGCCGAGGAAAGCGGCGTGCCAGTATTCCAGAATGTCGAACTGGCGCGCGCGATGTACAAGAATGTGAATATCGACCAGATGATCCCGCCCGAGTTCTTCAAGGCTGTGGCCGAGTTGATCTCGATTATCCGGCGGCGTGCCAGGAAGAGTTGAAGAGCCCCATGCTAAAGCAAAACCTGACCGTTGAACTTGAATCCTTTGTCGGCGAAGCAATCTCGCACCTCGCCGCCGAATTGCGGCTTGTCGATCTTGCCGACTATGTCGCCTATCTGCGCATGAACCACATGTCATGCATCGCCGATATCGTGCGCGATGCTTCGGAACTGTTTTTCACGCCCGGCTACGTGCAGTTCGCCAATGACGGCGATTATGTCACCGAGTGGGGTTCGCAGCCGGAGGTCACGCTTATGCTGGTGCTGTGCGGACCACGCACGCGCACCCATGTGGCGTTGAAGCTGTGCGACGACCACGCAGAAGTGCGGCTTGGCTATATCGATCCGGTCAACGGGTTCGAGCGCCGCGATACGCACGGTGCGCTGCTGGCCGACGATATCGCCGACAACCTTCTTGACTACCGGCGCAGGCCGCTGCCGGCGGCCTCGTGGCTCGGCGAGCCGGGCACCGACTTGCCCGCGCCGGAAGCCTAGAGCGTGCCTGGCTAAATGTAGGTCGTCATCCGGTAACCCGGCGCGAAATAGAGCCGGGCATAGGTGACCGGAGCGCCGCGCAACCAGGTGATGCGCTCGGTGGTGAAGACCGGATCGCCGGGCGCCGCGTCGAGGAACTCGGCCGTTTCCGTGTCCGCCTTGGTCGCCGTGAAGCTCAGTTCCAGGTTGGTGAATGGCACCTTCCGGACGAGCCAGTCGTTCGGGCCGGACTGAACGAAATCCTCGTTCAACACCTCCGGCACGACATCGATGACGATCCATCGCACCTCGAGCTGGAACGGCGCATTGTCGGCATAGTGCATGCAGCGAATGTGCAGCACGTCCTGGCCGTGTGCGAGATCGAGGCGTGAGGCCAACCAGGACGGCGCGGCCTGCACTTGCCTCTTCACCAGCGAGTAGCGGTACTCGGCACCGGTCCCGGCGACTTCGTCGCGCACCAGCGGTATCGAGAAGCGGGCCTTTCGAACCGGCGCGTTGAGGATACGGGTTCCCGCCTTGCGCTTGCGGTCGAGAAAGCCCTCGTCGGCAAGCTCGCGCAGCGCCCGGTTCACCGTCGTGCGCGTGCTCGAAAACTCGACCGCCAGATCGGTCTCGCTGGGCAGAAGCGAATCCGGCTGCCAGATACCGTTTTGAATGCGATCCACGACAACCTGCTTGATGTCGCGATAGCTCTTGGTTTCCGGCGTTCTGGTCATGGGGCCTTCCAAGATTAAAGATAGAGATAACTCTCTTTTCTATTCACATAAGCGGGAGCCGTGAAGCGCGCAGACGAGCGCCGCCATTGCATCCGGCCGGGTCAGATGGCTTGCAGCAAATCCGACACGGCGGCCCTGTAACGCGCGATGATCGCGTCTCTGTGGATATGCCGTCCTGAAACCACCATGTGGCGGCCGGCGGACCATGTATCGGTGACGACATTGTCGGCGGCGGCAAAGCAAAGCCCGTCGAGCAACTGATCGTCGCGCAGTGCACAGAGGCTCGCATGGGTGCTGTCGATGGCCACCAGATCCGCCAGCTTGCCGATGGCGATTGCGCCGGCATCGCGCCCGAGCGCTCTCGCGCCGCCTTGCGCTGCGCCGGTGTAGAGAAACCGACCTGTCGAGCCCTCGCCCGCCACCAGGACATTGCGCGCCCGGTCGCGCAGGCGCTGCGAATACTCCAGCGTGCGCAGTTCCTCGCAGAGCGATATCCGCACATTGGAATCGGAGCCCACCCCGAAGGCGCCGCCATGCTCGATGAAGGACACGCCATTGAAGATGCCGTCGCCGAGATTGGCCTCGGTGACCGGACACAGCCCGGCGACCGCGCCGCTTTCCGCCATGGCGATGGTTTCAGCATCGGTCATGTGGGTGGCGTGGATCAGGCACCAGCGGGCGTCGACGTCGACATTGTCCAGGAGCCAGGCAACCGGGCGCTGACCGAGCTTCGCCTCGACATCGGCGACTTCACGGGTCTGTTCGGCAATGTGGATGTGAACCGGCCCTTCCGGCACCGCCGCCAGAAGACGCGCGAGATCAGCCGGCGCGGTGGCGCGCAGCGAATGCGGGGCGATGCCGACCCTTGCATCGGCCGGCAAGGCCCGAATACCGCTCCGGCAGGCATCGACCAGCGCCAGAAACCGGTCGACATCGTTGGCGAAACGCAACTGGCCACCTGAAAGCGGCTCTTGGTCGACGCCGCCATAGGTGTAGAGTACCGGCAGGTGGGTGAGCCCGATCCCGGTGCGGCCCGCCGCGACGACGATGCAATCGCTCAGCTCGGACAAAGCGTCATAGGGCTGGCCGCCCGGCTGGTGATGCACGTAATGAAACTCGCCGACCGATGCGTATCCGGCTTCCTGCATCTCCATGAACACCAGGGCGGCGATGGCTTCGAGCTGTTCGGGGCCAAGACGATCCAGAAACCGGTACATGAGGTCGCGCCAGGTCCAGAAGCTCTCCCGGCCGGCGGCGCGAAACTCGGTCATTCCGGCCATGGCGCGCTGAAACGCGTGGCTATGCAAATTGGCCAGCGCCGGCAACAGCGTGTCGACACGGCTATCGGAACCGCCAGCATCAACCCCGGACTCTACACGGTCGATCCGGCCATCGGCGCAGGTCAGGCGGACGTCACGCGCCCAGCCATTTTCGAGCAGAACCCGGCGGGCGTGGATGTTCATTTTCACACTCGTTTTGTGTAGACATTTAGAATTATCGAATATACGAAACAATCAATAAAGGCAACTTCGGAAAAGGCTCTGATGGCCGGAACACAGGTCTTTCGCGGCGCCAAGCTGGCGACGATGACAGGCGCGGAAACACCCTACGGGCTGGTCCGCGATGGCGCCATCGCGGTCTGTGGCAAGACGATCGAATGGGCTGGACCGGCCGACGCCCTGCCGGAGCAATTTGCTTCCGCGCCGGCCGAAGACCTCGGCGGCCGCCTCGTCACGCCCGGCCTGATCGATTGCCATACCCATGTCGTCTTCGGCGGCGACCGGGCCGGCGAATTCGAGATGCGGCTGAATGGCGCCGGCTACGAGGCAATCGCGAAAGCCGGCGGCGGCATCAACTCGACGGTGCGCGCCACGCGCGAGGCGAGCGTCGCCCAGCTGATCGAAGGCGCCCTGCCGCGCGTCGACGCGATGATCGCCGAAGGGCTGACAACAATCGAAATCAAGTCGGGCTACGGACTGCAAAGCGAGACCGAACTCGCCATGTTGCGCGCGGCGCGCGAAATCGCGCGGCGACGGCCGGTCGAGGTGGTGACGACCTATCTTGGCGCCCATGCCACGCCGCCAGAATACAAGGGACGCGACGACGCCTTTGTCGACGAGGTGGCGATCCCGGTCCTGCGGGCCGCGCACGCCGAAGGGCTGGTCGATGCGGTCGACGGATTTTGCGAAGGCATCGCGTTTACGCCCGGCCAGGTTGCCCGGGTGTTCGAAGCGGCCAAGGCGTTGGACCTGCCCGTCAAGCTGCATGCCGAGCAGTTGAGCAATCTCGGCGGCGCGAAGCTGGCCGCTTCGTTTGGGGCATTGTCGGCCGACCACATTGAGTATCTGGACGAGGACGGCGTGCGGGCAATGGCCGGCGCAGGCACCGTGGGTGTGATCCTGCCGGGAGCGTTCTATACGCTTCGCGAAACCCGCAAACCGCCGATCGGCCTTCTTCGAAAACACGGCGTCGCGATGGCGCTGGCGACCGACTGCAATCCCGGTTCGTCGCCGCTGACATCGCTGCTGTTGACGATGAACATGGCGTGCACGCTGTTTGCGATGACGCCCGAGGAGGCGCTTGCCGGGGTGACGCGACATGCCGCTCGCGCGCTCGGGCTTTCGGACCGCGGCACGATCGCGCCGGGCATGCGCGCCGATCTGGCGGTCTGGGACGTCGCGCAACCGGCGGAGCTTGCCTATCGCATCGGCTTCAACCCGCTTCACCGGCGCATTTTCGGAGGCCAATCGTGACCGCGCTCATCCTCAATCCCGGCGAGACCCCACTTGAGACGCTCGAAGCCGTCTATCGCGACGAGGTTCCCGTGCGGCTCGACGAGGCGTGCCGGCCCGCCGTGGAGGCGGCAGCAGCGCGCATTGCCGAAGCAGCAGCGGGCAGCGCGCCGGTCTATGGCGTCAACACCGGCTTCGGCAAGCTCGCCAGCCACAAGATTGCGCCCGCAGACACCGCGGTCCTGCAACGCAATTTGATCCTCAGCCATTGCTGCGGGGTGGGCGAAGCGATGCCGCGCCGCATGGTGCGGCTGATGATGTCGCTGAAGCTTCTGAGCTTCGGGCGCGGCGCGTCGGGCGTGCGCTGGGCCTATGTGGAGCTGCTGCAGGACATGCTGGCCAGGGGCGTGACACCGGTTGTGCCGTCTCAGGGTTCGGTCGGCGCGTCGGGCGATCTGGCGCCGCTGTCGCACATGACGGCGGTGCTGATCGGCGAAGGCGAGGCCGAATTCGGCGGGCGCGTGCTGCCCGGCGCCGAGGCGCTGGCCGAGGCCGGGCTGACGCCGCTCGAACTGGGCCCGAAGGAAGGGCTTGCCTTCATCAACGGTACGCAGTTTTCGACCGCCTATGCGCTGGCCGGACTGTTCGAAGCGTGGCGGGCGGCGCGCAATGCGCTGGCGATCGCCGCCCTTTCCACCGATGCGATCATGGGATCAACAGCTCCGCTGCAACCGGAGATCCACCGGCTGCGCGGCCATCGCGGCCAGATCGAGGCGGCGGCGGCGATGCGGTCCCTGCTGCAGGGCTCGGCGATTCGCGAAAGCCACCGCGATGGGGACACGCGGGTGCAGGACCCCTACTGCATCCGCTGCCAGCCGCAGGTGGCGGGTGCGGCCATGGATGTGCTGCGCCAGGCCGCGCAGACGATCCTGACCGAGGCCAACGCGGCAACCGACAATCCGCTGGTCTTGAGCGAGGCCGGGCTAATCGTGTCTGGCGGGAACTTTCATGCCGAGCCGGTCGGATTTGCCGCCGACATGATTGCGCTCGCCATGTCGGAGATCGGCGCGATCGCGCAGCGCCGCATCGCGCTGATGGTCGATCCGGCGCTCAGCTTCGACCTGCCGCCCTTCCTGACGCCGGCGCCAGGGCTGAATTCCGGGCTGATGATCGCCGAGGTGACAACCGCCGCGCTGATGAGCGAGAACAAGCATCTGGCCAATCCCTGTGTGACGGATTCCACCCCGACCTCAGCCAATCAGGAGGACCATGTCTCCATGGCCGCGCATGGCGCGCGCCGGCTCACCCGCATGGCCGAGAACCTGAACCACATCCTCGGTGTCGAACTGCTGTGTGCCGCGCAGGGGGTCGAGTTCCGGGCGCCGCTTCTGACCAGCCCGCCCTTGCAGAAGGCGCTGGCGCGGCTGCGCGCGGATATCGCGACGCTTGCCGAGGACCGCTTCATGGCGACCGACATCGCCAGAGCGAAAGACCTGGTGGCTTCGGGCGCGATCCTGGCGGCGCTTGCCGCCGAATTACCGGAGCTTGAATGATGCAGGTATTCGAAGTCATCGAGGGCGACAGCCCGGTCGTGCTGGGCCAGCCGCATGGCGGCACTTTCGTGCCCGACGCGATCGCGGCGCGCCTCAACGCAAACGGTGCGGGGCTTGCCGACACCGACTGGCACATCACGCGGCTCTATGACGGCCTGTTGGCGAGAGCGAGCGTGGTGAAGTCCAACGTGCACCGCTATGTCATCGACGCCAACCGCGACCCGGCAGGCGCGTCGCTCTATCCCGGCCAGAATACGACGACATTGGTGCCACTAACCGATTTCGACGGCCAGGCGATCTGGGCGGAGGGGCAAGAGCCCTCGGTGGATGAAATCGAGGCGCGCAGGCTCGTCTATCACGCGCCCTACCACGCAGCTATGGAAGCCGAGCTTGAACGGGTACGGGCGCGGTTCGGCATCGCGATCCTGTTCGACTGCCATTCAATCCGCTCCAACATTCCATTCCTGTTCGAGGGCCAATTGCCGGTCTTCAACACCGGCACGAACACGGGGCAGGCCTGCGATCCGGCGATCGAGGCGGCGGTGCATGACGAGGCAGAGGCTTCCGGCCTGGGCGCGATTCTAAACGGCCGCTTCAAGGGTGGCTGGACCACTCGCCACTATGGTCGGCCGGCTACCGGCACCCACGCGATCCAGATGGAACTCGCGCAACGCGCCTATATGCACGAAACCCCGCCCTGGACGTATGACGAGGCCCGCGCCGGAAGCGCGCGAGCCAGTCTCGGACGAATGCTGGAAAAGCTGGCCGACCTCGCCCTGTCCGGCGCAATACCATCCAAAGGGAGCGATCAATGAGCGATCCGCGCAAAAACACCCGCGACATTCATCCGCCGACGGGCCCGGAGTTGAACGCCAAGTCCTGGCTGACCGAAGCGCCGATGCGCATGCTGATGAACAACCTGCATCCCGATGTCGCCGAGAACCCGCATGAACTGGTGGTCTATGGCGGTATCGGGCGGGCGGCGCGCACCTGGAAGGATTTCGACCTGATTGTCGACAGCCTCAAGAAGCTGGAGGGCGACGAGACGCTGATCGTGCAGTCAGGCAAGCCGGTCGCGATCATCCAGACCCACAAGGACGCGCCACGGGTGCTGATCGCCAATTCCAACCTCGTGCCGCATTGGGCGAACTGGGACCACTTCAACGAGCTCGATAAGAAGGGTCTGGCGATGTACGGCCAGATGACCGCGGGATCGTGGATCTATATCGGCTCGCAGGGGATCGTGCAGGGTACCTACGAGACCTTCATGGAGGCTGGCCGCCAGCACTATGGCGGCAACCTGAAAGGCAAGTGGATCCTTACAGGCGGACTGGGCGGCATGGGCGGCGCGCAGCCGCTGGCCGCGGTGATGGCCGGCGCCTGCTGCCTCGCCGTGGAATGCGACGAGAAGTCAGCCGAATTCCGTAAACGCACACGTTACGTCGACGAGATCACCCATGATCTGGACGAAGCGCTGGCGATGATCGCCGGCTGGACCAAGGCCGGCGAGGCGAAATCCGTCGGGCTGATCGGCAATGCCGCCGACGTGTTTCCGGAAATCCATAAACGCGGCATCCGCCCGGACATCGTGACTGATCAGACTTCGGCGCATGACCCGGTCAACGGTTACCTGCCGCAGGGCTGGACCGTCGCCGAATGGCGCGCCAAGGCAGAGACCGCGCCCAAGGAGGTCGAGAAGGCCGCACGCGCGTCAATGAAGGTGCACGTGGCAGCCATGGTGGCCTTCCACAATGACAGCGTGCCGACCGTCGATTATGGCAACAACATCCGCCAGATGGCGCTGGAAGAAGGGCTTGAAGACGCCTTCGCCTTCCCGGGCTTCGTGCCAGCCTATATCCGGCCGCTGTTCTGCAAGGGTATTGGCCCGTTCCGCTGGGCCGCGCTGTCGGGCGATCCGGAAGATATCTACAAAACCGACCAGAAGGTGAAGGAGCTGCTACCCGACAACAAGCACCTGCACAACTGGCTGGACATGGCGCGCGAGCGGATATCCTTCCAGGGCCTGCCGGCGCGCATTTGCTGGGTGGGGCTCGGCGACCGCCATCGGCTGGGGTTGGCCTTCAACGAGATGGTCGCCAATGGCGAACTCAAAGCGCCTGTGGTGATCGGGCGCGATCATCTGGATTCCGGTTCCGTCGCTTCGCCAAACCGCGAGACCGAGGCGATGATGGACGGCTCGGATGCGGTGTCAGACTGGCCGCTTCTGAACGCACTGATCAACACGGCGTCGGGTGCGACCTGGGTGTCGTTGCACCATGGCGGCGGCGTCGGCATGGGCTTCAGCCAGCATGCCGGCGTGGTGATCTGCGCCGACGGTACCGAGGATGCCGCGCGGCGGCTCGAACGCGTGTTGTGGAACGACCCGGCCTCGGGCGTTTGGCGGCATGCGGACGCCGGCTATGAAAGCGCCAAAGCCTGCGCACGCGAGCACGGGCTGCGCCTGCCCGGTATCCTCGACTGATCCGGACCCGCTGACAAATACTAGCGGGCCGGATTTGCACCCTGGCCCGGCGATCTCCTTGAGGCTCAGGCCTTCACCTTCTGCATCTTCGGATCGTAGAGCGGGTCGAGCGAGACTTCGGCCTTGACGCGCACAGTCGCGACTTCCAACTCGTATTCACCCGAGAGGACATGGTCCTTGTCGATCGGTTCGGTGCTGCGCACGTAGCCCATGCCGATGGACTTGCCGACCGTATGGCCGTAACCGGCCGAACTGAGCCAGCCGCAGCGCTCGCCATTGCGATAGATCGTCTCGCGGCCGGACAGGATCACGTCGCTGTCGGCGGTAAAGGTCGCCATGATCTTTTTCACGCCGGTTTCGCGCTGTTTCGCCACCGCATCGCGACCCTTGAACGGGATGTTGGACTTCATCTTGACCGCCCAGCCAAGACCCGCCTCGTCCGGCGTGTGATCCGGCCCGATGTCGGAGCCCCAGGCGCGGTAACCCTTTTCCAGCCGCAGGGTTTCGATGGCACGGTAGCCTGCATTGCGCAGGCCGTGCGCCGTGCCGGCAGCATACAGTGCCTCGTAGACCGTCTGGGCATACTCGACCGGCAGATGCAGTTCCCAGCCGAGTTCGCCGACATAGGTGATCCGCATGGCGAGCACCGGGCAACCGGCAATACCGATGCGATGGGCGCGGCCGAAGGGATGGGCCTCATGCGAAACGTCATCATTGGTGACGGCCTGCAGAATGTCGCGCGCCTTCGGTCCGAAAAGCGACAGCACCGCGTTCGCGGAGGTAACGTCGACAAGCTGCGCATTCATCCCGGCCGGGATGTTGCGGCGGATCCAGTCAAAGTCGTGCGTGGCGAAACCGGTACCGGTGACGATGTAATACTCGTCCTCGCCGGTGCGCACGCAGGTCAGATCGCATTCGATACCGCCACGGTCGTTCAGCATTTGGGTGTAGACGATCGAGCCGACCGGCTTGTCGACCCGGTTGGCGGCGATCCACTGCAGCGCAGCCTCCGCGTCCGGGCCAGTCAGGATGTATTTGGCAAAGGATGTCTGGTCGAACAGTACCGCAGCCTCGCGTGCGGCAGCATGCTCGCGGCCGACCGGCGCGTGCCAGTTGGGCCGCTCGAAGGTGTAGATGTCGCGCGGCTCCTCACCGTCTTCCGCATACCAGTTGGGGCGCTCCCAGCCGAGTTTCTCGCCAAACACCGCGCCTGCCGCCTGCAATGTGCCGTAAAGCGGCGAACGGCGGCACGGACGGCCGCTCGTGTGCTCTTCCGACGGCCATGCCATGGTGTAATGCTTGCCATAAGCTTCCAGCGTGCGGGCACGCACCCAGTCGGTGTCGGTGTGCGGCCGTCCGAAACGGCGGATGTCGGCCGACCACAAATCATAAGGCGGCTCGCCCCTGGCGACCCATTCGGCAAGCGCCATGCCGGCGCCGCCGCCGGCGGCGATGCCAAAAGCGTTGAAACCTGCGCCGACAAAGACATTGGCCATTTCGGGTGCTTCGCCGAGGATGAAATTACCGTCGGGCGTGAAGCTCTCCGGCCCGTTCAACAGCTGCTTGATACCGGCTTCCTGCAATTTCGGCACGCGTGGCAGGGCCAGTTCGACGAGCTGTTCGAAATGGTCGAAGTTGGAATCCAGCAACTGGAAATCGAACGGATCGGGTATGCCTTTCGCGGCCCAGGGGATGCCGTTCGGCTCGTAGCCGCCCATCACCAGGCCGCCGACCTCTTCCTTGTAATAGGTCAGGCGGTCGGGATCGCGCAGCGTCGGCAGATTTGACGGCACGCCAAAGGGTTCGGTGATCATGTACTGGTGCTCGACGGAAACGAGCGGCACGGTAACGCCGATTGTGGCGGCCAGTTCCCTGGTCCACTGGCCACAACACAGGACGAGTTTCTCGCACGCCACGTCGCCTTGCGCGGTACGCACGCCGACCAGCTTTCCCTTCTCGGTGAGAATTTCGGTGACCGGGCAATTCTCGACCAGTTTCGCGCCGTTCTTGCGAGCGCCTTTGGCCAATGCCTGGGTGATGTCGGACGGGCTCGCCTGGCCATCGGTCGGCAGAAAGGCGGCGCCGACAACATCGCCGATATCCATCAGCGGCCACAGGTCCTGGGCCTCTTTCGGCGTCAGCAACTGCATGTCGAGGCCGAAGGAATGGGCGGTCGTCGCCTGGCGCTTGACCTCCGTCCAGCGCTCCTCGTTGCAGGCAAGCCGCAGGCCGCCATTCATCTTCCATCCGGTGGCCAGCCCGGTCTCTTCCTCGAGCCGGTTGTAGAGTTCGATCGAGTAGCCGAGAAGCTGGGTGATGTTGGCGTTCGACCGCAACTGGCCGACCAGTCCGGCGGCATGCCAAGTCGAGCCGGAGGTCAGCGCGGCTTTTTCCAGGAGCAGCACTTCCTGACCCATCTGCGCCAGGTGGTAGGCTGTCGAACAGCCAACGATGCCGCCGCCGATGATGAGGATCCTGGAGGATGAGGGGAGGGTCATGAATGCGGTCCTCAGATTTGGTTGAAGTCGGCCAGCGCAGCGTTCAGCCGTTGCATGTTCTCAGCCGTGTAGGCGGCGTAATCGAAGTCGATCTCGGAGTGCAGCTCGGAGGTCATCGACCAGAGCGTCTCGCGCATCAGGGAGGCGCATTTCATCGCCTGGTAGGGCCGCCAGCGGATGTCGGGATCGGCCTCGAAATACTGCTCCAGCATGGCGCGCTCCTGCGCCTCGCCGAGACCGTTGTTGCTGGCAAGTCCGGCCAGATCGAAGAGCGGTGTGTTGTAGCCGCCGTATTCCCAGTCGATCAGCCAGAGCTTGTCGCCGTCATCCAGGATGTTGGCGGCCAAGAGATCGTTATGGCCGATCACCAGCTCCACCGGGCCAGTGGCGGCGGCAAGCTTTTCCTGCTCCGCCATCAGTCCCGGCAGCTTTGCTGCATGCGGCGAGTTATCGGCGAGCAAACGCGTCACATAGGTCTGATTGACCTGAAACGGCCAGAAGGCGAGCACCGGGGTGGTCAGATGCCGGCCCAAGCCGCGATGGGTCTTGGCGATCAGCTTGACGATCCGCGGCAGGTTGGCGGGATCGCGCACATCTTCCTCGCCATAAGTCCTTGCATCGAGGAATTCGAGCACCAGCACGCCCGGTTCGTGATGAACAACCCTGGGAGCGACGCCTAGCGCCTCGGCAGTACGACTTAGCGCCAGTTCGTTCCAGCGCATGACACCATGTTCGGGGATATCCTCGCCAAGCCGTACGACATAGTTTGCGCCGCCGTCGGTGACACGCAGATTGACATTGGTGATGCCACCACCAAGCGGCGTGATGTCGGTCGGATCGGAAAAGCACGATAGGCCGGCGACCCGGTCGATCACGGATGTCACGGTCATAATCCCAGTCTCTTCTTTTGCCCTTCGGCGGCCGCATGGACCACGCGGTCGGCGATGATGGCGATGAAGGCGACGGCAAGGCCGGCGACGATGCCCTGGCCGGCATTGGCCTTGGTCAGCGCGATGTAGACTTCCTGGCCGAGATCGCGCGTACCGACGAGCGCGGTGATGACCAGCATCGACAGCGCCAGCATGATGGTCTGGTTGAGCCCGAGCAGCAGTTGCGGGGTGGCAAGCGGCAGCTTGACCCGCCACAGCAGCTGGCGCGGCGTGCAGCCGGCCGTGCGGCCAGCCTCGATGAGTTGTTCCGGCACTTCGCGCAGGCCGAAGGCGGCGTAGCGGACCGCGGGCGCCAATGCGTAGAGCACGACGGCGATCATGGCGCTGAAATCGCCGACCCTGAACAGCATCACCACCGGGATCAGGTAGACGAAGCTCGGCAGTGTCTGCAGCGTGTCCATCAGGCCGAGAATGATGCGGCCGGCGCGCTCACGCTCCGCCGCCCAGATGCCGAGCGGAATGCCGATCACGGTGGCGATCAGCACCGAGACGCCGCACAGATAGATCGTCACCATCGCCTTGTTCCAGAGGCCGCTTGCGGCAATGAACGCCATAAACAGCGCGGAAAGAACGCCGATGCGCCAGCCGGCCAGCCGCCAAGCGAACAGCCCGGTGGCGACGATGCCCCAGGCCCAGGGAATGCCGGCGAAAAACTTCTTGACCGGCAGCAACAGCCACTGGAGGACAACCACCTTGATGGCTTCGAACGTGTCGAAGAAGTTGATGTTGATCCACTCCATCGCCGAGGCCCAGAACGGGCCGGTGGTCAGCGTCAGCGGCTCAGGATAGGTCTGGACGGCCGGCACTAAGCGGCCGAGGATGAGCGTGCCGACAACGATCGCGAAGACGGTCGCCGTCCAGGGATGGCGCTGCAGCGGATTGCCGGAGCGCGTTTCCGATACGCCGCGTTCTGCAAAGGCCTGGCTGACGCGATCGAGCGCGATGGCCATGACCACGATCGCCAGGCCGGCCTCGATGCCGCCGCCGATGTCGAGCCGGCGCAGGCTCGCAAGCACATCGAATCCAAGGCCGCCGGCGCCGATCATCGAGGCGATGATGACCATGTTCAGCGTCAGCATGATCACCTGGTTGACGCCGACCATCAGCGACGGCGTCGCCGACGGAACAAGCACTTTCCACATCATCTGGCGCCGGGTACAGCCGGCCATGCGCCCGGCCTCCTTGATTTCCTCCGGCACGCCCTTGAGCGCGACGATGGTCACGCGCACCATCGGCGGCATGGCGTAGATCACGGTGGCGACCAGCGCGGCGACCGGGCCGAAGCCGAACAGGATCAGCACCGGCACCAGATAGGCGAAAACCGGTACGGTCTGCATCAGGTCGAGAACCGGACGCAGGAGCCGGTCGAATAGCGGACTGCGGAAGGCCGCGATCCCAAGGAGCAGGCCGCCGACCGCGCCGATCGGCACGGCGATCAGCACCGAGGCGAGCGTGACCATGGCGCTTGCCCACTGGCCAAACACGGCGAGGTAGAGAAAACAGAAGCCGGCCAGCGCAGCCAGCCGCCAGTCGCGGGCGTAATGCGCGATGGCGACAATAACCGCGATGACCGCGATCCAGCTCAGTGACGGTGCATACTCCACCGCCTGCGCGCCCAGCCCGCTCTGGAAGCCCTCGATCAGGAGGTTGCGCAGGATCTGGTAGGGGGCCTCGATGACCGCCGCAATGGCGCGGGTGACATCGCGAAAGGTGAAGAAAAAGAAATGCGCGCTGTCGGTCAGCCAGTCAAGCAGACTGGTGATCCAGGCTTCGACCGGCATTTCATACTGCTTGGGAAAGCGGATGATCCAGCGAGCGTCGAGCGCCTTGTAGAGTTGGAAGGAATAGGACGACAGCGCCCAGGTCGCGGCAAAAAGCGCAAGCCAGAAGACCCTCGTTCCGGTCACGAGGCCCCACATCAGCGGCGACCCACAAGCACGTCGATCACGGCCTGGGCGTCGATCTGCCCGATCACTTCGCCATCGCGCATGACCCGGAAGGGCGCTTCCGACGCTTCGACGGCATCGGCTATGTCTTCTATGGCCGCGTCATGGGCCACCTCGCCGCCGAAGCTTGCGGCGGAGGCGGACTGCATGACGGTCGCCGCCTTGATGACCTTGGCGCGGGTGACATGGCGGGTGAATTCGGCGACGTATTCGGTGGCCGGGTTCAGCACCAGTTCCTCCGGCGTCGCCACCTGTTCGATGGCGCCGTCCTTCATCACCGCGATCCGGTCGGCGAGGCGGATCGCCTCGTCGAAATCGTGGGTGATGAAAATGATGGTCTTTTTCAGCATGTTCTGCAGGCGGATGAACTCGTCCTGCATCTCGCGGCGGATCAGCGGATCGAGCGCGGAAAAGGGCTCGTCCAGGAACCACAGGTCGGGCTCGACCACAAGCGAGCGCGCGATGCCGACACGCTGCTGCTGTCCGCCGGAAAGCTGTCGGGGATAATAGTTCTCGCGTCCCTTGAGGCCGACGAGTTCGATCACCTCGCGGGCGCGCGCCTCGCGGGTCTTTCGGTCGATGCCCTGCACGTCGAGCGGAAAGGCCGCATTTTCCAGCACCGTCAGATGCGGCAGCAGCGCGAACTGCTGGAACACCTTGCCCATCTTCTTGCGCCGGATTGCGATCAGTTCGGAGTCGGAGGCGGCGAGGAGATCGCGGCCCTCGAAGAAAATCTCGCCTGCGGTCGGTTCGACCAGCCGCGACAGGCAGCGCACCAAGGTCGACTTGCCCGATCCCGAAAGCCCCATGATCACGAAAATCTCGCCGCGCAGGATCTGAACGCTGACATCCCGCACCGCGCCGATCACGCCATGCGCCCGCAATGTCTCGCGGTCGGGGTTCGGCGTCTTCTTCAGAAGGTCGCCGGCATGGGCGCCGTAGAGCTTCCAGACATTGCGGCAATCAAGCAGAACGGATTCGGTCATCAAAACCTCATAGCAGATCGGCGCGCAGCCTTGGGCTCACGTTGCACGATTTGCCGTGTATCGATCGGGAAACTGCGTCGCATGCGCCCGCGCAGATGACGGGCGCATGCAATGACGGGAGCCTACTTCAGCCAGCCCATCCATGTGTCTTTGTTGGCGTCCATCCACGCCTTGACCGTGTCATCGACGGTCTTGCCGTCGAGATCCACCGCGGCGACCATGGCGCCCATGTCGTCGTTGGAAATGGTGAAAGCCTCGACAGTCTTGGCGGCGTCCGGCCAGTTCTCCGACAGGCCGGCCCATGCAACCTTCCAGATCGGGCCGGTCGGCTTGCCGCAATCGTAGGCAGCATTCGGATTGATGCCGACGGACGGGTCGTTGTAGCACTCGGCCGAATAGGGCGGGAACTGCACGAACTCGCCCTCATACTTGGCCGGCGCCCAGTGCGGCGCGTAAACCCAAAGGACGATCGGCGCCTTGCGCTGATAAGCCGATTCAAGCTCCGCGAACAGAGCCGCATCGGTGCCGGCATGAACCACTTCGAAGTCCATCTCCAGCGCTTCGACGCGTTCGTCGTCAAAGCCACCCCAGGTCACGGGCCCGCCAAGGTAACGGCCCAGCGGCGCGGTCTCTGCGGTCGCGAATTCAGACGCACAATCGTTCAACGCCTCCCAATCCGGCAGCCCCGGGCAGACGTCTTTCATGTATGCCGGGTACCACCACTCCTCGATCGCATCCATGCCGGTGGAACCGAGATTGACGACCTTGCCGGTCGCCGTTGCGGCGTCCATCGCTTCACGTCCGGTGGTTTCCCAGATCTCCATTGCGACGTGCAGATCACCGGTTTCCAGACCCGCGAACTGCGCAATGTAGTCGGCCTGGACATATTCCACATTGTGGCCGCCGGCCTTCAGCACTTCGCCCATCAGCGTCGTCGTGATCAGCTGGCCGGTCCAGTCATGCAGCGTGAGCTTGATCGGATCGGCTGAATCCGCCAACGCGGGAAATGCTGCGACGGACAACGCCAGCGCGGCTATCTTTGCTTTCATTTGGTGACCTCCTAGCAACGGCCGAAACTTTGTTTAACCGCCGGGCCCGTTTCGGCCCGGACCCGATGTCTCTTGTTGTGAACGTAATTCAACACCGATTTCGGCTAAAATCAACAAAAAACAACATTTCGCTTTCGACACGGAAATCGGTCGGCTATAGGCCGAGCTGTTCCAAATCCGTGCAGTATCGGAGTGCAGGTGACCAACCCAACCAACCAGCAACGGCTAACTGCCGCGATCTCCATTACCGAACTGGCCGCCCAGATCGCGCAGCGTCACTTTCGACGCGCGCCCGACATCGAGATCAAGCAGGATCTTTCGCCTGTCACGGTGGCCGACAAGGAGACGGAAGAGGCCATCCGCGCCGGTCTGGCCGAGCACTTTCCCGGCGAGGCGGTCTTCGGCGAGGAGTTCGGCCGTGACGGCGACGCGGAAACGACCTGGATTATCGATCCGATCGACGGAACGCGGTCCTTCATCGGTGGAGTGCCGCTCTACGGCATGCTGCTGGGATATCTGGAGGCGGGCCGGCCCACGCTGGGAGTCATCAGAATGCCGGCGATTGGCGAGGTTTATGCCGGCGGCACAGGTCTGCAAGCCACCTGCAACGGCGCTCCGATCCACGTCAGCCGCTGCAAGTCACTGGCCGAGGCCAGTCTCTTTATCAACGAAGGCGACAAGCTGGCTATCCGCGAGCCGGCGGTTTTCGCACGCCTCGTCGAAGCGGGCCGGCTGCGCCGGATGGGCGCCGACTGCCATCCGCATGCGCTGGTGGCCGCCGGGACGATGGATGCCGTTGTCGACTACGATCTGCAACCCTACGACTATTTGCCGGTATCGGCGGTGGTCGAGGCCGCTGGCGGTGTCATGACCGACTGGCAGGGCAAGGCGCTCGGCCTGAATTCCGACGGCCGTACCCTGACGGCGGCGACACCGGAATTGCACGCCGAACTCATGGAACTGGTCAACGCCAGAAGTTAGCCGCAGCGCACAGCCTCGATGTGGCCGGCGAAGGCAGGGTCCTGCATCAGCGCTTTGCAGCGATCGAACCGGCCCGTGGAGTAAGCCCAGAAATCCTCTGCCGGATTATCGTCGGCATGCTGAATCAGGCCCCACAGCGTCCACAGTAGGTCGCACATCGCCTTGTAGATCACCATCCGCCCGGTCTCGGCCGCCGTCGGCTTGCGGCCGAAATAGGCGCGCATCAATTCGGCGTCCTGCACCGCGTCCATGCCGGCCTCGACCGACAGATCGCCGACATCCCACAGCGGATCGTTCATGCCGGAATACTCCCAGTCGACGATCCACATGACTTCGCCGTCATCAAGGAAGTTTTCGCACAAGGGGTCGCAATGACACGGCGCAAGCGGCAGGTCGGCTGCCGCCAGCAGCTCCTTGACCGGACCGGCCGCGGCGACAACGTCGTGATAGCCGTCCGGCAGGTCGACATCCTTGGTCGCCAGCAGCCTCAGATACTCGTCAATCATCGAGAACAGTTCGAAACGGAATTCGAAGGTCTCGCCAGAGTTATGCAGTTTGGCCAGCGCGGCACCTGCCCGGCCCGGCGAACCCGCGCGGGACTTGAAAAGTTCCGGCGTCATGGTGGTGATGTCCGGCACCGTTTCGGTGACCATCAAGCCGGTTGCCGGATCGGCGTGGATCACCTCCGGCGACACGCCGGCGCGCGCCGCAGCCTTGGCATTGTGGGCCTCGACCTTGCGGTCGATATACTCCTCGGTGCCGGCGCCCGGGATGCGTACAACCACGGACTGGTCGCCCAGGTCCACGCGATGCACAAGATTGGTCAGTCCGCCGAGCCGCGTTATGCTGGCCGCGCCGGCCGAACCTTCAAACCCCGGCACCTTGCGCAGAACCTCCAGCACCTCTTCTGCCTGTTCCGTCATGTCTCCCCCTATCCTTTCAGCGCCTTGTTTTCCGGATCGTAAAGCGGCCCCGCCACCTGGCGGACCGGATGGCGCTCGCCGAAAACCTCGAGCATGAAGTCCTCACGTTCCCACAGGTCCTTGCCGAGATAACCGCGCAATATGGTCTTGCCGACAGTGTGCCCAAATCCCACCGAGGTGGCCAGAGAGACGGTGTCTTCGCCGACCAGGATGGTCTCGCCACCGGTCAGCGGCAGGTCGGCATCCGACACGAAGGTGCACAGCTTGCGGGTGAGATCGCCGGCCTTCTGCGCCGCCAGCACGTCACGGCCGAGGAAATCGCCCTTCGATTTCAGATGCACGCGAAAGCCGACGCCGGCCTCGACCGGCGTGTAGTCCGGCGTCACGTCGCCCGACCAGTAGATGTAGCCCTTCTCCATGCGCAGGCTCTCGATGGCGCGATAGCCGACATTGGCAATTCCAGCCTTCTGCCCGGCGGCCCACAGCGTGTCATAGACATGGGCCGCAAACTCGGTCGGGATGTGTAGCTCATAGCCCAGCTCGCCGACATAGCCGATCCGCGCCGCCAGAACCGGTGCGGCGCCGATGACGATTTCGCGAGCCGTGGAGAACGGGATCGCGGCATTCGAAACGCAGCCCTCCGACACCGCCGCCAGGACCGCGCGCGACTTCGGGCCGACAATGTTGATCACCGCTTTGGCGGAGGTCATCTCG
This sequence comes from Oricola sp., assembly GCF_965230365.1. GTDB lineage: Bacteria > Pseudomonadota > Alphaproteobacteria > Rhizobiales > Rhizobiaceae > Oricola. Next base: position 371,213 of record NZ_OZ246003.1, read on the forward strand.
ATCAGGTGCACGGACCCGTCAGCGGGCATGTGGCGCCTGATCCAGTCGCTGTCGCGCACGCCGAAACCCGATCCGGTGACCATGTAGAACCGGTCCGGCGCCAGCCGGATGAAGGTCACATCGGCCTCGGTCCCGCCCTTGTCATTACACATCTGGGTGTAGATGACCGAGCCTGCGGGTTTATCCATGTTGGACACGCAGAGCTGCTGCAGCAGGTCGAGGGCGCCCGGGCCGAGGATCTCGAACTTGGAAAACGAGGTCTGGTCGATCAGCGCCACGCGCTCGCGCACCGCCCGGTGCTCCTCTGCGGCGTAATTCTTCCAGCCCGGCTGAAGGAAATCGAGCTGATCGACGGGAGCAACGCCGTCCGGCGCAAACCAGAGCGGGCGCTCCCAGCCGTTCTTCGAGCCGAACACCGCGCCAGCCGCCTGCAGCCGGTCGTGCAGCGGCGACAGGCGCAATCCGCGCGCGGTCTCGTGCTCCTTACCCGGGTATCGCATCTTGTAATGGTGCGCATAGTGCTCGACGGCGCGCGGATACATGAAGGCGCGCGTACCATGATGCGGGCCGAAACGGCGCACATCAAGCGGCCAGAGATCGAGCGACGGCGATCCGTCCACGATCCATTCGGCAATCATTTCGCCTGCACCGCCGCCGGCCGCGATGCCATACAGGAACCCGGTCGCCAGCATCAGGTTCTCGATGCCGGGCTGCCAGCCCATCACGAAGTCGCCGTCCGCAGAATAGGGAATCGGCCCGTTGATGACCTGCCGGATGCCGACCTCGTTGACGACCGGAGTAACCTGACCGGCAAGCTCGGCAAGCGGCAGGAAACGGTCGAGGTTTTCCGGCAGCAACTGGCGTACGAACTCGCCTGGAATGCGCGGGCTGCCGAAGGGCAGCGTGTCGTCTTCATAGCCGCCGATGACCAGCCGTCCGCCGACATCCGGCTTGTAGTAGACCAGCCGCTCGGGATCGCGCAGCGTCGGATAGTGGCCGATCTCGCTGCCGGTGGATTCGGTGACGATATACTGATGCTCGACCGCGCAGGCGGGCACGCGAATATCCAGCTTGGCGCCGATCTCGCGGCTCCACATGCCGGCGGCCAGAACAATAGTCTCAGCCTCATAGGTGCCGTCGCTGGTTTCCACCCGCGTAATCCGGCCGTCCGTGACCGTGAAGTCTTTCACCTCGACACCCTGCCTGATCACCGCGCCCTGCTTGCGCGCGGCCCCGGCCACAGCCTGGCAGAGCGAAGCCGGATCCACATAACCGTCCGACGGGATGAAGGCTGCTCCCTCCAGACCCTGTTCGTCGATCAGCGGGAACAGCTCTTTGGCTTCGGCGGGACTGATGATCGACATTTCCAGGTCGAAGCTGCGCGCCATGGTGGCGAGACGCTTCGCTTCGAGCATTCGTTCCCTGGTCGCCGCCAGCCGGAGCGACCCGGTCTTCTTCCAGTCGAACTGCATGCCTTCTTCGTTCTGCAGCCGGTCGTACATCTCCACCGACCTCTTCAGCATGCGGGTGGTGTTGCGCGACGACCTGAGCTGACCGACCAGCCCGGCGGCATGCCAGGTCGCGCCCTCGGTGAGGCCCGCACGCTCCAGCAAAACGACGTCGCTTTCGCCGTTGCGCGTCAGATGATAGGCGATCGAGCAACCGACGATGCCGCCGCCGACAATGAGGTGTTTTACAGAATGATCCGCCATCAACTCGCCCCGATGCAAACGGCTCGGCATGATAGGGAGAATCGCCACTCAATCAACAATTTTGTTGATTTCTGTTGATACGGGGCGATATTCTGCCTCAGAGGCGGGATTCGTGACTAATTTTGTGGCAAAACGGATCGAAAATGTCGAAGTATGAAGCCCAGATTCAGGAGATCGTCAGCCTGCGCGGCACCATCAGCGTGCTTGATCTGGCGCGTGAACTGAAAGTCTCCGACCAGACGATCCGCCGGGTCGTGCGGCCGCTGGTAGAGTGCGGCGAGATCAGGAAAGTGCACGGGGCGCTGGTTTCCAACCGCTCGGCGCTCGACCCGCCTTTTCTGGCGCGCATGACACAGAACCGAGCGGCCAAGGTGCAGATCGCGCGCGCTGTCGCGGCCCTCGTCAAGGATGGCGACAGCATCGCGATCGATACCGGATCGACCTCGGCATTCGCCGCCCAGGCGTTACGGGAACGCAAGGACCTAACGGTGGTTACCAACTCGGCCTTCGTCGCCAGCACGCTGGCGATGATCCCCGGAAACAATGTCTCGATGGCGGGCACCCAGTTGCGCGATCATGACGGCGCCGCCTTCGACCGCTCCGCCTTCGACGTGATCGGCCGGATGCAGGTCGATTATGTGCTGCTGTCGGCGTCGCTGGTTGACGCAAAGCGTGGCTTTCTCGTGCACGAGCAGTGCGAGGTCGATATTGCAAGTGCAATGATGGACATCTCGGCGCATACGATCATGGCCGTGGACAGTTCGAAATTCGAACCGCAGTCGAAACGGCCGGCCCTGCGTCAGCCCGCATTGCGCGAGGGCGACTTCATCCTCACAGATCGCGCCTTCGATCCGGCATTCGATCCATTGTTTGAACAGCAGACCGTGCTGATCGCGGAAAACGCGGTCCACAAACCTGCCTAGTATCGCCCAAGGCTGGCGCGCCAATGCAGGCTTGTGGCGCGATGCCGGGGTGCCAAGTCGAGACAAATTATTCAATAGTCATCGACTTTGACATATGAAGAGTCCCGCGCTACTCTCGAACGATTGTAACGAACGAGCGGAGCGGATCGATGGGCCTTGGCCAGGACTATGAAGCGCTCGACGTCGAGACTCTGCCTGCACGCCTGGGAGGCGTGGGCGCGGTCGCGAGCCGTGTCGGCGCGGACGCCTCAAGCTGGACGGTCCGCGAAGTCGGCGACGGCAATCTGAACCTTGTCTTCATTGTCGAGGGTCCGGCGGGCAAGGCTGTCGTTAAGCAGGCGCTGCCGTATGTCCGTCTCGTCGGCGACAGCTGGCCACTGCCGCTGTATCGCGCCTTCTACGAATATCATGCGCTTGTGCGTCAGGCCGCGCGCGCACCGGGTACCGTGCCCGAAGTGCTATATTTCGACGAGCGGCAGGCGCTGATCGCAATGGAGTATCTCGAGCCGCATGTGATCCTGCGCAAGCGGCTGATCGCCGGTGAACGGGTGGAAGGACTCGGCCCGTTTCTCGGCTGCTTCTGTGCCCGGACGGCTTTCCGCGGCTCCGAGCTTTACATGGCCAGCGCCGACAAGAAGGCCGATGTGGCGCTGTTTGCCGGAAATGTGGAAATCCCGGCCATCACCGAAGCGCTCGTCTTCACAGACCCCTATTACGACGCGGAGATGAACAACCACACCGCCGGCCTCGACCCGATCGTGGCAAAGCTGCGCGCCGATGTGGCGCTGAAGGTCAAGGCGCAACGGATGCTGCAGCGTTTCGCGTCCAACACCGAAACCATGGCGCATGGCGATCTGCACTCCGGATCGATCATGTCGACGTTGACGGAATCGCGGATAATCGATCCCGAGTTCGCGCAATACGGCCCAATGGGATTCGATATCGGCATGCTCATCGCCAACTACCTGATGGCCTATTTCAGCCAGCCCGGGCACCGGGATAGCGACCTGGACGCATATCAGGAGTGGATCCTCACGGTGATCGAGGAGACGGCTGCCGCCTTCGACGCGGAGTTTCGGCGGCTCTGGGCGACCGAGCGCACGGGTATGCTCTATCCCAAAGCACTGTTTGAGGACCAGAACCATGACAGCGCGCCGGCCTGCGACGCGGTGCTGGCCGAACTGTGGCAGGATGCGTGGGCCGTTTGCGGAATCGAAATGCACCGGCGCTGCCTGTCGCTTGCGCACAATGCCGACTTCGAAACCATCGAAGACGAACCTCTCAGGGCGAGCCTGGAAGCCCGCAACCTGATGATGGGTGCCGAATTGGTCAAGGCCGCCGACGATCTGGCGGGTGCGAAAGCCGTCTGCGGCATGGCCCGCGGCTACAATGAAAGGGACTTCCTGTGAAAATCAACGGTACGCATTACCGTTCGCTCTGGTGGAACCATGACGCGCATGTGCTGGAAATCATCGATCAACGCTGGCTACCGCACGAATTCCGTACCCAGCAGGTGACGTCGCTTCAGGACTATGCCGACGCGATCCGCGAAATGCGGGTTCGGGGCGCGCCGCTGATCGGCGCAACCGCGGCCTACGGCGTGGCCCTGGCGATGGCGCAGGACCCGTCCGACACCAATCTGGACGCCGCGAACGGCCTTCTCGAAAAGACCCGGCCCACGGCGATCAACCTCAGCTGGGCCTTGGAGCGATGCCGCGCGACCCTGCTACCGCTGGCCGAGAAAGACCGGGCCGACACCGCCCTGCAACTGGCGCATGACATTGCCGACGAGGATGTCGAGGTGAACCGGCGGATCGGCGAAAACGGTCTGGCGCTTATCCGCGAAATCGCGACCCGCAAACCGGAAGGCGAACCGGTGCGGCTTTTAACCCACTGCAATGCCGGCTGGATCGCCACAGTCGACTGGGGGACGGCGACAAGCCCGATGTATCAGGCGCATGATGCGGGCGTTCCGCTGCATGTCTGGGTGGACGAGACCCGACCGCGCAACCAGGGGCCACTGACAGCTTGGGAACTTGGCAGCCACGGGGTGCCGCATGCCTATATCGTCGACAATGCCGGCGGCCACCTGATGCAGCACGGGATGGTCGACATGGTGATCGTCGGATCGGACCGCACTACGGCGCATGGCGACGTTTGCAACAAGATCGGCACCTATCTGAAAGCGCTGGCGGCCAAGGCCAACGACGTTCCGTTTTATGTGGCGCTGCCGTCCTCGACGATCGACTGGACCGTGGGCGACGGGCTAACCGAAATCCCGATCGAGGAACGCCCGGGCGAAGAGGTCAGCCAGATCTTCTGGGGCAAGAATGCCGCCGACGATATAACCCCGGTCCAAGTGGCGCCCGATGGTTCCCCGACCGCCAATCCCGCCTTCGATGTCACGCCGCGCGATCTGGTCACGGGCTTGATAACGGAGCGCGGCATTTGCGAGGCCTCGCAGGAAGGGCTGGCCAAACTGTTTCCGGAACACGCGAGACCGGCGTGAACGACAGTCCGCATGTCCAAGTCTAGCGCGCCCAAATCACTGCCGGCGCATCCGGCCAAGTCAGAACCGCGTTTCGAGGCGACTGTGATCGAAGCGGCCTGGCTTTACTACCATGAAGGGCTGAACCAGAACGAGATTGCCGACCGCATGCGGATCAGCCGTGCTTCGGTGGTCAACTACCTCGGCGAAGCGCGTTCGCGCGGCTGGATCCGCGTCTATCTCGACAGCGATGTGTTTCTCGAAAACCGGCTATCGGAGGAGTTGCGCGGAGCCTATGGCCTGACCGGGGCGCTCGTCGCACCGGACGATCCGGCAAACGCCGGCGCCGACATGGCCCGCGTCGCACGGGCTGCCGCCGACTGGCTGCCGCGCTTGCTAGCGCCGGGCGACCGCCTTGGCGTGTCGTGGGGCGAGACGATCTATCAGGTAGCGCAGCAGATGACATCGCGCACGATCGAAAACCTCAGCGTCGTCCAGCTGGTGGGATCACGCCCGGCGGCGCTCGGCTTCGCAGCGGAGGCCTGTACTTCGATGATCGCGCAGAAGCTCGGCGGCGACTGCATCAACCTGCACGTGCCGCTGTTGCTTTCCAACAAGGCGGCGCGGAACATGCTGTGCGACGAGCCGGTGGTCGCAGACCAGCTTGCCGCCGTGGCGACATGCAACAAGACGGTTCTGGCCTGCGGCACCTGCGATGTCGATGCGCATATCGTCAAGACGGGGCTCTTGGATCCCGACAGCATCAGCGACTATCGGCGAAAGGGCGCGGTCGGCGTCATCTGCGGGCGCCTCATCGACGCCGGTGGTGCGCCGGTCCGCGCCGAGCCGGAAGACCGGATGATCGGCGTCAGTCTGGTAGACATGCGCGGCAAGGACATGGCCTTGCTGGTCGCGGCCGGAAAAGGGCGTGCGATACCGGCGAACGCGGCGATAAAGGGTGGCTATGTCACACATCTGGCAACCAGCACCCGTATAGCACGTGAACTGATCGAAATGGCGCCATAAAGAACACCATCCAAATGACCAACACCCTTCCCGATAGCGTGGAAACACGCGCCGCAATGATCGACACCTGCAAATGGATGAACACGCATGGCCTCAACCAGGGAACATCGGGTAATATCAGCGTCAGAACCGATCAAGGCGTGCTGATCACGCCGTCCGGCGTCCCCTACGAGGATCTGACGCCGGACATGATCGTCACGATCCCGCTTGAAGGCGCGCCGGACGACGGGCTGCCGCTCAAACCCTCGACCGAATGGCCTTTTCACCAGAAACTGCAGCAAACGCGGCCCGACATGGCTGTTGCCCTGCACGCCCACCCTGCATATTGCAGCGCGCTTGCGGTGCAGAGACGGCCGATCCCGGCCTGCCACTACATGGTGGCGGCATTCGGCGGGTCTGATGTGCCGTTGGTCGACTACTCGATTTTCGGCGGCGCGAAACTCGCCGACGATCTGAGCCAGGCGCTCAAGGACCGTCACGGCGCGCTGATGGCCAATCACGGCGCGACGGTGCTCGGCGAGACCCTGATGCGGGCACGGTGGCGGCTCGAAGAGCTGGAGAACCTGGCGCGCACCTATCTTTTAAGCCACGTCGGCGGCAGCCCGCATATCCTCACCGAAGCGGAAATGGCGGATGTCTTCCACGCCTTCGCCAATTACGGACCGAAATAAAGTGGACTGCGAGTTCCTGGCGTACGTTCACCTGCCAAGTAGTCGAAGGGGCAAGGGGCGATGCCCTTCCCGGGAGATAGGTGACAGGTTATTCCGGACGCGTGGGTTACACATGTCTCCGGTATGAACTGCAACCCATGTGTCCGGAACGCACCCTGATTTTGCTGGCGCACCCGACAGGATTCGAACCTGTGACCTCTGCCTTCGGAGGGCAGCGCTCTATCCAGCTGAGCTACGGGTGCCAATAGCGGTCAGGCCAAGCCGGGCCTTGGTAACCGAAAGCGGCGTCGCCTTCAATCCGGAATTTACTCGGGCACCGGACTGGAAAAACTCCACGCCCGGTGGAGCGGCGGGACGATCCGGCCTATGAGTAGAGCCGCATGACGATCGAGACCCTGATACCGCTAATGGCCGCTGTCGACCTGATGGCGGCGATCGTGTTCGCGGTGACCGGCGCGCTGGTCGCCTCGCGCAAGCAGATGGACATCATCGGCTTCATGTGGCTCGGCACGGTCACCGGCGTCGGCGGCGGCACGGTGCGCGACCTGCTGCTCGGCGTACCGGTGTTCTGGGTCGAGGACCCGTCGCTGGTCGTCGCCTGCCTGATCGCCGCGGTCGCCGTGCATTTCACCTCGCATCTGGTGCAGTCTCGTTACACGCTGATCCTGTGGCTCGATGCGGCGGGCATGGCGCTGGTCACCGTCGCCGGAACCGCCAAGGGGCTCGACAACGACACCGGCCCGCTGGTCGCCATGGTGATGGGGGTGATCACCGCCGCGGTCGGCGGCATCATCCGCGATATTCTCGGTCAGGAGCCGTCGATCATCCTGCGCCGCGAAATCTATGTGACCGCATCGCTGGCGGGCGCCGGCGCCTATGCGGTCGCCGACAACGTCGGTGCCGGGCGACTGACGGCAGCACTTTGCGGACTGGCCGTAGCCTTTGTGGCACGCGGGCTGGCAATCCGCTTCGGCTGGTCGATGCCGGTCTTCCGTGCCCGCCCCGGTCGGACGCCCGAGGAAATCGAGCGCGACAGCAACCAATAAAGTGCGCAGACGCGCCAACTGGCACCGTTTGCTAACGCCGCCTGACCGGAAAAGGTAAGTTTTTCCGCGCTTTGCCCTGCCTTCGCACAGTCGGCCTATCCTTTTGAACAGCCATTTCATCCATCGCGCCCGCCGCTAGCCTTTCGCCAGCGCCCGAGCCCTGCGTTTTGCGGTCAGATTGACTCAACGAAAAACAGCGAGGCAAACCAATGAAGAACGTTCTCATTCTCGGCGGCGACGGCTTTTGCGGCTGGCCGACAGCACTTCACCTTTCGGCCCTGGGTCACCGCGTGACCATCATCGACAATCTGTCACGCCGCGCCATCGACGAAGAACTGGGCGCCGACAGCCTCACCCCGATCGCGCCGATCATGGAACGCCTTGCAACCTGGGAGGCCGTTTCGGGCGAGACCATCCCGTTCGCCTATATAGATGTCGCCCGGGACTATGACGCCTTTCGCGACCTGATTACGGACCTTCGCCCGGACACCATCATCCAGTTCGCCGAACAACGCGCCGCGCCTTATTCGATGAAGGACACGACGCGCAAGATCTTCACCATCGACAACAATGTCAACGCCACACACAACGTGCTGGCGGCGATCACAGAGACGGGTATCGACGCGCATGTCGTGCATCTCGGCACGATGGGTATCTACGGCTACGATGAGAGCCGTGTGGAAATACCCGAGGGTTATCTGGACGTCTATGTGCCGGGCGAGAACAGAGACATCTCCAAGCGCTCGATCCTCTATCCGACCAATCCGGGCAGCGTGCACCATCTGACCAAGTCGATGGACCAGTTGATGTTCCAGTTCTATGCCAAGAATGACGGGCTGCGCATCACCGACCTGCAGCAGGGCATCGTCTGGGGCACGCAGACCGAGGAAACGCGCCGCCATCCGGCGCTGATCAACCGCTTCGACTATGACGGCGACTTCGGCACGGTGCTGAACCGCTTCCTGATGCAGGCGGCCGTCGGGCATCCGCTGACGGTGCACGGCACCGGCGGCCAGACCCGCGCCTTCATCAACATCCAGGACACGGTGCGCTGTATCGCGATGGCCGTCGACAATCCGCCAAGCGCGGGCGCCCGGGTGAAAATCCGCAACCAGATGACCGAATGCCACCGCGTCCGCGACCTGGCGCGCATGATCAGCGACGTCACCGGCGCGCGCATCGCTTTCGTTGACAATCCGCGTAACGAACCGGACGAGAACGAGCTGGTGGTGTCAAACAAGTCGTTCATCGATCTCGGCCTCGAACCGGTCACTCTGGAATCCGGCCTGTTGACCGAGACGATCGAGGTCTCGCGCAGATATGCCGACCGGTGCCGCATGGAAATGATTCCCTGCGTGTCGACATGGACCGACAGGCAGCGCCCCGGCATCGCCGAAACACCGATGGCGGCCTGAGCCGTATCGTCGTCCCGCCCAGCGTCGCATACAGGAGCGGGGCGGCACCAACCGGGGGTCCGTCCCGGGAACACAGATCGGCACCGGCTTGCCTCCCTCCTTCTTGCCGCAAAGCCGACTGCCGGGACGGGTCTCCAGACTGATACGTCGATGGAGCAATGCGCTGGAAACGCACACTTCTCGACAGACTCGCCGGCCGCGCGGGCCTGATCCCCCGACCCCCCCTGAAACAGGGTCGCGTGGCCGGCAACCCCTCCCTCCCCAGGATCAAGCGAGAAAGAAAGGAGATGGCGCGTCTGCCGAACGTTCGGTGGACGCGTTTTCATGATTTGGGAGCAATGGGAATGACCGCGTTGAGGGAGCGCGCGAGACAGCGCATTTCATTGCCTATGCGTGCCGGCAGGCCGGCCCGACCCTGTTGTGCCGTCATCGGCTCGGGGGCAAGCCCAAGGCCACGCTTCACGGTCCAGCACGGCATACAACAGCAGATCGGCCGGCTTTCGGATACTACCGGGGTGGTTTCCGCCGAGGCGGGCGCCTCGCAAGCTTGAACTATGTGGGAAGAGGTTAGGCGCGATGGCCAGCTTCGGTGGGGTTCAGTCGTTGTGTTCCGCAATGAGGTCACTCAGTTCGACCACGGTATTCTGTGCGGTTTCGGGAAGCTCTTTCATGCCATGATCGACGGCATCGAGATCATCCGACTTGGCGGCCGTTTCGATGCGCGCCAGAAGCGCCTGCAAGGCCGAGGCGCCAACGACAGCGGCAGAACCCGCCATGCGATGGACCCGCGCGGCGATCTCGTCGAGATCGTCGTTGACATCGCCCTGGGTGAGCCGCGACGCGCTACGATCGATGTCGTTGCAAATCTTGCGCACCGTGTCAGCAAAACTCTCCGTCGGGATGCTCGCAGCGAGTTGGTCGAAGACCTCCGCATCGATGAGCGGGATTTCCGCGGTCGGCTGCGCCCGGCCGGTTTGCGGGCGTTCGGGTGCTGCTATGCGCTCCAGAGTTTCGTCCAGCGTTTCGATGCGGATCGGCTTGGTCAGGCATTCCTGCATGCCGGATTCGATGAACTTCTCGTGTTCGGCCGGCAAGACATGCGCGGTCAGCCCGACAATAGGTGTGCGGCGGTTCGGTCCGCTGCCTGCACGGATGGCGCGCGTTGCCTCCATGCCATTCATGCCGGGCATGCTGATATCCATCAGGATCAGGTCGAAGGTCGACGCTTCGGCCATATCGACACCCTCGCGACCGTTCGTTGCCTCGAGCACGATATGACCGGCACGCTGCAGCATCTCGCGGGCGACGAAACGGTTGATCTCGTTATCCTCGACAAGAAGGATGTCGAGGTTCTTGTTTTCGGTAACCTGTTCATCGCCCGTGTCCGTATCGATATCGCAGCTCGCACCCAAGACCTTGGGAAGTCGCAACCGCACGGAAAATCTGCTCCCCTTGCCCGGCGTGCTGTCGACCGAGATCGTGCCGCCCATCGCGGTGACCAGCCGCCGGCAAACCGCCAGCCCCAGCCCGGTGCCTGGGAAGCGGCGGTTGTAGGACGGATCGACCGTCACGAAATCCTCGAAAATCCGCTCCAGATCGGTTTCGGCGATGCCGACCCCGGTATCGGTGACCGTCAATTCGAAATCCGCTTCTTCCGCATCCTCGCCGGCAACCGAGACATCGATGCTCACCTGCCCCTCGGAGGTGAATTTCACCGCATTGCCGACAAGATTGAGCAACACCTGTCGAAGGCGGTGGGTGTCGCCGGCGACGATCGCTGCCGGAGTCTCGACATGGGTCAGGATGGGTACGCCGTTGGTTTCGGCGATCGGCCGGTTCACATCGGCCACGCCGGCGACGATAGCGCCCATGTCGAGCGGTTCGGATTCCAGCTCCAGCCGGCCGGATTCCAGTTGCGCGATGTCCAGCACGTCATTGACATGGCGCAGCAGGATTTCGCCCGAAGACACGGCGACATCGAGATACTGGCGCTGCCGGTCCTTCAGGCCCGTGGAACGCATGAGATCCAGCACACCCAGCAGGCCGTTGAGCGGGGTGCGCATTTCATGGCTCATAACGGCAATGAACTCGCTCTTGGCACGATCGGCGGCCATCGCGTTGTCGAGCGCCTCGGTCAGCGCTGTCTGCGCGGCGACTCGTTGCGAGATGTCACGCAGATAAGCGATGAAGATCGAACCCGACTTGCCCGATGACGACCCGATGGACAGTTCAACAGGAAATTCCGTTCCGTCGGCGCGCTTTGCGCTCAATTCGATGCGGCCCTTGTCGGTGACGTTCTTCTGTCCCGTTCGCCGGAACCGGTCCATGCCGGCGCGATGAGCCTCGATATACTGTTCGGGAACGATCAGTTCGTCCATCGCTACGCCAATCGCGGAGGCGCGCGAATACCCGAACACGGTCTCGGCCGCGGCGTTCATGTCGAGGACAGTGCCATTCTCGTCGATGACGATGATCGCATCGAGCGCGGCATTGATCGTCGATGCAAGCCGCTCATTGCCGCGGCGAACCTCACCCTCGCGCAGCCTGGCTACCGTGAACTGCCGGTAAAGGACGACCAGTGTCAGGACAAGCAGCAGAATCAGGCTGACCGCGATCAGTGCAGCGGTCAGCAACAGCCGCTCGAACTCGGCGCGCCGCTCGTCCGATGCCCGCGCGAAGAGATCGACGCCGGAAAGCGACAAGGTTCGCGCCGTCGCGCGCAGTTCCTCGGTACCGGCAAACAGTTGGGGGATGGCGGCGCGCAAATCGTCATCGGGCCCGTCGATCACCGGGACCGTTTGAGACAGATATTCTTCCAGCTTCGCAAGCGCGACGCGCGCCGTTTCGGAGTTGCGAAGCTCCGAAAAGACGCGCCCTCGGGACAGGGTGCCGACGCGGCTGTAGAAAATGTCGAAGCGCTTGCGCACCTTGGCCAGATCGGCCTCGCCGCCTGCCTCATTTTGCATCGCTGTGGCAAACCGCAACACATCGACCTCGAGCTGCGACATCGTCCACTGGACGTTGTCCTCGGGCGCGGCGCGCAGATGCGAGACGGCGTCGTAGAGGCGATAGCCGAACACGCCGACGAAGATCAGCACCATCACGGCAAGCGCCGACGTCACGATCCATCCAACGGGTGGAGGACCGCGGCGACGGGAAGGTGTGTCCGTTTCCGTGTGCGGCGTAAGCGACAACGGCCTACTCGATCACGTCGATGGAGACCAATTGCCAGATGCTGCGCGAATAGATGACTTCGCTGCGATAGTTGCGGTTGGAATCGTAAGGATAGACAATCCAGAGCGGTCCCTTGTCGCGAACCGACATGGCCTTGCCGTCCATGCGGTAGGCGATGATCGGACCTCCGTCCTTTGCATCGGAAGCCGGAATCTCGACCGCGTAGTCGTTGACGGCCGTCGCTTTCAGCGTGTCGCCCGACGCGCCGACTGTTGCGAGAACCACATCGAGGCTCACGCCCATGAAGTTGTGCTTGCCCTCGGTCCAGATCGTGGTCGTATCGAATTCTGTCGCGCCGAGCGCCTCAAGCATGGCCATGTCGAAACGGGCCACACCATCGCCATTCGTATGTTCGATCGCGCCGCTCACCGCCAGCACGACATCGCCGGATGGCGCATCCAGCCCGGAAGCCTGCGCACCTGAGACGCCGATCAAGAACAGCGTAAAACCTGCGGCTGCCTGTCGTAACATTTTCAAGTTCATTTCCGATCCACCCCTGTGGTTGAATTGAATTCAGTCAGACATCGAGCCAGTAGACGCGCTCGCTAAAGGGAATACATATCACGGGTCGGGTAAAACGGCGGTTGCTCAAAAGGTGAAGGGCGCTATCCTTAAGGATAGTTGCCGTAGCGGCCCTCACGCCGCTTCGAGCGCTGCAGTACCCTGGACGACGCGGTCGCGCCCGCCATTCTTGGCCGCATAGAGACCGTGATCGGCGGCGCGCATGACCTCCTCGATCTCCTGCCCGGGGCGATGGCAAGCGATTCCGATGCTCACGGACACTCCGACGTCATGCAACTCCATGTGCCCCGTGATTTCGCGTGTGGACAGGCGAACGCGCTCGGCCACCTCGTAGGCGGTCACGAGATCGGTGTTCGGAAGAAAAACGGCGAACTCCTCGCCGCCAATGCGCGCGGCGATGTCGGCCTGGCGCACATTGCCGCGGATGACGTCCCCGAGCGCCACAAGCACCGCATCGCCCGTCAGATGTCCGAATGTGTCATTGATCTGCTTGAAATGATCGGCATCGACGAACAACAGCGCCCCGGCGCCAGTAGACGCCTGGGCGCGCCGGATACAGCCATTGACCCGGGTGACAAATTCCCTGCGGTTGGCAAGACCGGTCAAGTCGTCGGTTTGCGACGCGCGCTGCAGTTCTTCGGCCAGGCGCTTCAGTTTTGCCGCCTGTCCAAACACCAGACGGCTGACCGGAAACGTTACCAGGATTACGATTATCGCGGTCAGCGTCGCGTCCAGGAGAATTCTCTCGGTGAAGAACAGGCTGTAGACGACAAGGGTCAGCGCCTCGGCGACAAGAAGCGTCCCGAGTGTGACCAACGCGGCCTGCCAATTGACCGGATAGGAACTGAATTTCTTCAGAAACATCGCTGCCACAGCCAGATCATGACCCTTTCATCCGGGCCATAGAATGCCAGACAGCTGTAGATTCCGTTTCCAGCCAACCGCGAAAATTGGCAGTTTCGCACGAACCGCGGTCGCGATCGCACCGCGGTTCGTCCAGACGCCGGCGATCAGCCGCGATAGAAGATATGGCGGCCAATCAGGCCGACACGCCGCATCCGCTTGGCCCAGGACGGCCGGACGTGGCGGGCGTGGTAGTGGGTCGCCGTACCGACTTCGGCAAGTGCTTCGCGGCCATTGGCGACATTGTCGGCAATGGTTCTTGCCTTGCTCCAGGCCCTTTTCTCGTGGATCGTTTCGGCGCGACCGTCGCAGGCAAACGAGAACTGGCAGGCATTGCGGCGATGCTGGTTCTGATAAACCACGCCACACACGGAATCCGGATAGGCGTCGCTGTCGACACGATTGAGTACGACCTGCGCCACGGCCGCCTGGCCGCGCTCAGGCTCGCCGCGCGCCTCGAAGTAGATCGCGATCGCGAGGCACTCGAGATCGGCGCGCGAGACCTGCGACTTGGCGCCGGACATCTCTGCTCCGACCATTCCGGCGTGGGCCGGGAGGTTCGAGCCAAGGCTTACCGCGCAGCAGGCGACCAACGCCAGCGCACGCAGCTGTTCCCGGGTCTTGCGCCCGGTGTTCTGATTGATGTGGGAGACCATCGCCTTCGTCTTGTTGTTGTTTTGTTGCACCGCAACAGCGGCGGCTGGCGTAAAGCCCCGACCTTTGGCGAAATCTTGAAGTAAAAATGGCTGAAACTGGGAGTTTCTGTGGCGGAAAAAAGGCGGCAAAGTGCTGAATTGCACAGTCCGCGCGCCATCACCCCTTCCTTGACAGGGCATCTCTATCACATAAATTTCAGTTACTTAAAAGACAATCTGGACGACTGCGCTAGCTGAAAACACACAGTTTTGACCAAGTGATCAAATCACGGAATTCTGCGAACCGAAAGAAGTCTTTACCGAATGTGACCGGCGAGACTGGCGCTGCGAAAGGCCCGGATTCGGCATTTCGCAGCGCAACATACCATTACTCTGCGGCCTCGACGCCGAGTTCCCCGCTTTCGATCTGCTCGCGCTCGATCGATTCGAACAACGCCTTGAAGTTGCCCTCGCCGAAGCCGTCATCGCCCTTGCGCTGAATGAACTCGAAGAAGATCGGCCCGATCACGGTCTTGGAGAAGATCTGCAACAAAACTCTTGTCTCGCCGCCGTCGACAACCCCCTCGCCGTCGATCAGAATGCCGTGTTTCAGCATGCGTTCGAGCGGTTCGTCATGGCCTTTCACACGGTCGTGGCTCATCTCGTAGTAGGCTTGGTTCGGCCCCGGCATGAAACGGATGCCGGCATCGGCAATCGTGTCGACCGAACCGTAGATGTCGTCGGTCCCGACCGCGATGTGCTGAATACCCTCGCCATTGTACTTTTTCAGGTAGCTGACGATCTGGCCCTTCTCGCCGCGATCCTCGTTGATCGGAATGCGGATTCGTCCACAGGGCGATGTCAGCGCCCGGCTGTAGAGGCCGGAGTACTTACCCTCGATATCGAAGAAACGAATCTGCCGGAAGTTGAACAGGTCGCCGTAGAAATCGAACCACCGATCCATGTTGCCCCTGAAAACATTGTGGGTCAGGTGATCGAGGTAGTAAAAGCCCGCGCCCTTGGGTTTGGAGGCAGCGATCCATTCGAACTCGTCGTTGTATGGCGATGTCGTGTAGTACTGATCGATGAAGTAGATCAGCGACCCGCCAATGCCGACGATCGCCGGTGCGTCCATGACCTTGCCGCCACCGAGATAGGGTTCCGCGCCGCGGGCAACCGCGTGTTTGAAGGCGTGTTTGGCATCGGCGACCCGCCAGGCCATCGACGCCGCGCATGGTCCGTGCTCCCGCGCAAAACCGGCAGCATAACTCTGTGGATCGGCGTTCACGACATAGGTGATGTCGCCCTGTTGCCAGAGTTCGACCGCCTTGGCCTTGTGGTTCGCCACATGCAAATAACCCATGCGTGCGAACAGGTCGCGCAACTCCTGCGGATCGGGATGACAGAACTCGACGAACTCGAACCCGTCCGTGCCGGCCGGATTGTCCCGGGTGATCGTCGATCTCGGTGCGTCGTGCGGAAACGGGCCCATGCAGCTTTCTCCCTTGTTTGTGGAAAGAGTACAGCCTTTGGCGCGCATGAGGTTTGCATTTCACGCCAGTTTCGCCGAAAATTCGCACGAGTTGTGCACATGAAGGATGAATACCATGGCTGTGCCTGCATTGGATGCAACTGACCGCAAGATCCTTGCGCATTTGCAACGCGATGCGCGGCTGACCAACAATGACCTTGCCGAGCGCGTTCACCTGTCGCCATCGCAATGCTCGCGACGGCGGGCGAGGCTGGAGGAAGAGGGTCTGATCGCCGGCTACCATGCGCAGGTCGACCGCGAGAAAGCCGGTTTCGCGCTGGTCAACTTCATCACGGTGACGCTCGCCGCGCATGACCGGCGCAACGCGGCGCGATTCGCCGAGTTGATGGCACGGCTGCCGGAAGTGCAGGAGGCGCACGCCCTGACCGGTGAGATGGACTACATCGTCAAGGTGGTGACGCGGGACCTGCGCGGCCTTTCCGATTTCGTCAACGACATGCTGCTGCCGCATGAGGCGGTTCAGAACGTCAAGACCTCAATCGTGCTGCAAACGCTGAAAGACAGCAACGAACTGCCGATCCACACCTGACGCCGTGTACGTCCCTCTCGATGTCCGGCGCGGCGATTTGTCGGACAAGCTCACCCCACGCGTTCACTTTTTGTGAACAAAGCGTCGGTTGCGGCGGTATCGTCGCCCACCGGGCCAGCGCCCTATATTCGCGTCAGCAAAACCGAGGAAACACCAACGATGCTGAACGCAATCAACGGGCTGCACCACGTCACGTCGATGGCAAAAGACGCCAATGTGAACAATGCCTTTTTCACAAGGGTGCTGGGGCTGAGACGCGTCAAGAAAACCGTGAACTTCGACGCACCGGATGTCTATCACCTTTATTATGGCGACGAGACAGGCGCGCCGGGAACCGTCATGACTTATTTCCCGTTCCCCGACATTGCCGCCGGCCAGCCGGGCACCGGCGAAGTCGGGACGACCCTGTTCGCAGTGCCGAGAGGGTCGCTTGAATTCTGGCAGCGGCACCTGGCCGATGCCGGTGTGGAGGGGCTCAAGGCAGAACAGGTTTTCGGCGAAGAACGGCTGCACTTTGCGGGCCCCGACGGCGACATGTTCGCGCTGGTCGAGACCGAGGGCGACGAACGGGCGCCATGGACAGGCGCGGGGATCGATGCCGATCATGCGATCCGCGGATTTCATGGCGCGACGATGCGTCTTGCCGATCCGGCGGCGACCGCCGAACTGCTCGGCTTCATGGGCTATGAGGCGACCGACACCGGCGACGGCGTGACCCGGTTTCACGTCGCCAATGGCGGCAATGGCGCCGATATCATCGAGCTTGAGGCGATGCCGAACATCGCACCGGCCCGGCTCGGCGCCGGCTCCGTACATCACATCGCGTTTTCGGTCGACAATCGCGAACGCCAGTTGGAGGTGCGCAAGGCGCTGGCCGATACCGGCTATCAGGTGACACCGGTGATCGACCGGGACTATTTCTGGGCGATCTACTTCCGCACGCCGGGCGGCGTGCTGTTCGAGGTGGCGACCAACGAGCCGGGTTTCGACCGCGACGAGGACACCGCCAATCTCGGCGAAGTGCTGAAACTGCCGATACAGCACCAACATCTGCGCGCCGAGCTGGAAGCGCATCTCGAACCGATCCGGGACTGACATGGCGACCGACAGCTACCGCTATCTGGAAGCCGCCGGGCCAGACTACCGCGAAGGCGGGCCGCTGCTCTTTGCGTTCCACGGCACCGGCGGCGACGAGACCCAGTTCTCGGATCTGGCTCGGCAAGTTTTCCCGGAAGCGATCGCCATCGCCCCGCGCGGCGACGTTTCCGAAAACGGCATGCTGCGGTTCTTCCGCCGGACGGGAGAAGGCGTCTACGACATGCAGGATCTGGCGGACCGCACCGGTCGGATGGCGGACTTCATCAGGGCGCATGCCGAACGGCTGCGACCGGCCGCGACGGTGGGCATGGGCTATTCCAACGGCGCCAACATCCTCACCTCGGTCATGCTGACCGCGCCGGAGCTGTTTTCGCATGCGATCCTGATGCATCCGCTGATCCCGTGGACGATCACGCCGGACGACAGCCTTGCTGGCGCGGATGTGCTGGTGACCGCCGGCGGGCGCGATCCGATCTGTCCGCCTGAGATGACCGGGCAACTGATCGAGGGGCTGGAGAGCCGTGGCGCAGCAGTCCAGTCGCACTGGCATGCCGGCGGGCACGAGATCGATGCCGGCGAGATAGCCGCGGTCGGGCAATATCTCGAAGCGCTGCGCACGCGGCTCCTGCCGGTCGAAAGTCTGCGCGTAGAGCGCGAGAAGATATCCGCGCAAAAGGGGCGCTATGTAGTGCACGGCGCCGGTGCGACCGAGGCCGAAATGAGCTATAGCCGGTCGGGCGCAAATACGCTGATCATCGATCATACCGAGGTGCCGCAAGCCTTTCGCGGCAAGGGGATCGGCGGCCTTATGCTCGACCGATTGACCGCGGATGCGCGAGAGGAGGGCATGGCCATCATTCCGATCTGCCCCTATGCGGCGGCACAGTTCAAGCGGCATCCGGAATGGCGCGACCTGCTGGCGCCGGGTTTCGACGCCAGCTGATTATGGCCTGCGCTGGCACTGGCCATTGCCGACCGGCGTCGTGTAAGGGGAATCGGGTCGGCGCAATGCCGATTCCCGAATATGCAGCCGCAGCCGGAGACGCGCCCCATGGCCGACCAGACCATCGCCGAAGCCCTTCTTCTCGGTGTGATCGAGGGCCTGACGGAATTCATCCCCGTCTCGTCGACCGCCCACCTGCTGCTGGCCGGGCATTTCCTCGGATTCGATTCCACCGGCAAGACGTTCGAGGTGCTGATCCAGCTCGGCGCAATCCTGGCGATCCTGACGGTCTATTTCGCGCGGCTCCTGAACATTGCCGCCAATCTCGCATCGGATGCGCGCACCAGACGCTTCGTCGCCGGGGTGTTCCTTGCCTTCCTGCCCGCCGCCGTTTTGGGCGCGCTGGGGCACGGTTTCATCAAAGGCGTACTGTTCGAGGCGCCGCTGATGATCTGTGTCGTGCTGATCATCGGCGGGTTCATCCTGCTGGTGATCGACCGGCTGCCGCTGACGCCGCGCTACAACGACGTGATGGACTTTCCGCTTTGGCTGTGCCTGCGCATCGGGTTTTTCCAATGCCTGGCGCTGGTGCCGGGCACGTCGCGCTCGGGCGCGACCATCGTCGGGGCGCTGCTGATGGGCACCGACAAGCGGTCGGCCGCCGAGTTCACCTTCTTTCTCGCCATGCCGACGATGGCCGGGGCGTTCGTGTTCGATCTCTACCAGAACCGCAACGTGCTGACCGTCGATGACGCCGTGATCATCGGCGCGGGTTTCGTCACCGCGTTCATCGCAGGCGTCTTCGTCGTGCGCTACCTGCTCGACTATGTCTCGCGCTACGGCTTCGCGCTGTTCGCATGGTGGCGGATCGCGGTCGGCACGGCCGGCCTGATCGGACTGTGGCTGCTCGGCTGATCAGATCATCGGGACGACCGCCCGGCGGATCATCTCGAGCGCCAGCAGCGTTATCCCGATGCGAAACCAGACCCTGAACTGGCCTTCATGCATGGCGCCGAGAAGCCGCGCGCCTAACCGGGTTCCCAGATAGCCGGTCGCGATCATCGCGGCGGCAAGCGGCAACCAGGGCGCCAGCGCGAAACCGAGGATGCCGAACACCACGACCTTCAGCAGATGCTGGGTGGTCATGGCAATGGCGCTGTTGGCGACAACCTGCTGCCTGCGTTCGAACGCCCTGCCGATCAGCGCGGTCACCAGCGGCCCCGTCGCGCCGAGGAACATCGACAGCGCCGTTGTGACCATGCCGGCCAATGCGAACACCGTGGCGGAACGCGCGGCGGCGAGGGCCGGAAGCTTCAGCCAGGTGATCGCGATGACGAACACGCCGAGTACCAGCTTCAGCGCGGTGTCGGGCAATTCGACGACGACCGAACCGCCGATCAGCGCGCCGGCGAACCCGCCCAGCGCAAAGGGCAGCATGACGCGCGGCGCTACATGGGCCCGCAAATGCCAGGCCCTGCCGGCGTTGGAGCCGAGTTGTACGACGCCGTGCACCGGGATCAGCACCGAGACGGGCAGAAAGAGCCCCATCAGCACCAGCATGATCATGCCGCCGCCGACGCCGAAGGCGGCAGTCACCGCGGAGGTGAACAGGCTGGCAGCCACGAGCAGCGCGGCCGCGCCGGCGGGAATCGCCTCCGGCAGAAGCGAAAACGCCTCGCCGCTCAAGCGGCGCCGTTTTCCTCACCGGGCGCCGCCGGATTGGCGTATTGGCCGGTTTCGCGGAAGCGCCACAGGTAAGACGGCAGGATGGCAAGCGTGGCGGTCGGCTGAATGCCGATGCCGGCAAGCGTGCGGCCCTGGCCTTCGGCCTCGCCGGAAACGACATTGTCGGATTTCAGCATCGTCACCTGATCGACGGTGAGCAGCGG
The DNA here is from genome assembly GCF_965230365.1 of Oricola sp. Taxonomy (GTDB): domain Bacteria; phylum Pseudomonadota; class Alphaproteobacteria; order Rhizobiales; family Rhizobiaceae; genus Oricola. Next base: position 391,799 of record NZ_OZ246003.1, read on the forward strand.
CTTCGGCAACATGCCGAGGATGCGGCCCTGCATGCGCGCCGCCCACCAGGGCACGGTGGCAAAGAAGCGGCGGCGCTCGGTGACTTCGCAGACCTGCTCGAGGCACTCGCGGAAGGTGAGCACGTCCGGACCGCCGAGTTCGTAGACGCGGCCGCCGGCCACATCGCCGTCGATGGCGCGGGCAAAGGCCTCGGCCACATCGCCGACATAAACCGGCTGGAAGCGGGTTTCGCCGCCGCCGATCAGCGGCAGCACCGGCGAGAAACGCGCCATGTTGGCGAACTGGTTGAAGAAATCGTCTTCCGGGCCAAACACGATCGACGGGCGCATGATGATGGCCGCCTCGCCCAGCGTGTCGAGCACGGCCTTTTCGGCGCGGCCCTTGGAGCTGGCATAGTCGGCTTCGGCGTCGGCAGACGCACCGATGGCCGACATGTGGACCAGCGGGATGCCGGCGTCGCGGCAAGCTTCGGCCACGGCCTTGGAACCGAATTCGTGCACGGCAGCAAAGCTCTGGCGGCCGGTTTCATAAAGCAGGCCGACGAGATTGATCGCCGCATCGGCGCCATCGAGCGCGCGGTCGATCGACCAGCGGTGACGCAGATTGGCCTGGACGGCGGTGATCTGGCCGACATCGCCGAGCGGCTGCAGGTGACCGGCGAGATCGGGACGGCGCACCGCGACGCGCACGCGATACCCGCGCCGGGCAAGCGCCCGCACGATGTGGCGGCCGATAAAACCGGAGCCGCCGAACACGGTCACCACTTTGGGCAGATTGGATTTCTGGGTCATCGCGAGTTCCCTTTTCGCCGGCGCGCCGCCGCAGTTTCAACTAACCGGTTTGCACGGTCAGGTGAAGGGGGTAAATGGCCGCACGCCGCGCACCGTGCGACCACGGGACGCGCTGCGTCAGCACCGCTTAAGCGGTAGGCTGAAGGCGACATTCCACTTTCGCCCCCAAGAGGTTCGTCGCCAAGGAGGTTCGCATGGCCGCGCCGTCCGGTTTCACCGCCACCCAGATCCGTTTGCACTGGATCGTGTTCATCCTGATTGTCGCGCAATATGTGCTGCATGAAGGCATTTCGCAGGCCTGGGACGCGGTCGAACGCGGCCAGCCGGCCGGCTTCAACCCGATCGTCGCGAGCCATGTCCTGTTCGGTATCCTGGTGCTGGCGCTGACGCTGTGGCGGCTGACGATCCGGACCCGGCGCGGCGCACCGCCGCCGCCGGAGGACGAGCCGGCGGTCCTGAAGCTCGCCGCCTCGGCAACGCATTTCGCGCTTTACGCGCTGCTGATCCTGATGCCGCTTTCCGGCCTGGCGGCGTGGTTCGGCGGCGCGGAGATGGCCGCCGAGGCGCATGAAACGATGCGCATCGTGCTTTTGGCGCTGGTCGCGCTGCATGTCGGCGGAGCGCTCTATCACCACTTCATCTTGAAAACCGATGTACTGACGCGGATGCGGCGACCGGGTTGATCCCGTGGCGCAGCCGGTTGGCAAACGGGCACATTTGGCTGTAGGCTCAAAATCGCCGATACGGGCCTCGGCGCACATAATGGCGTTATATTTTCCTGTCACAACCCATTCGGCCATGCATAAAACGGGAGTGAACTGATGAAAATGCTTACCCTTTCTGTCGTCGTCATCGCCGCAGGCGCGATTGCCGGCTGCACCACCGCCGAAAAAACCGCCAGCGGCGCAGGCGTCGGTGCGATCGTCGGCGCGGCGGCCACCAACAGCGCCGGCGGCGCGGTGGTCGGCGCACTGATCGGCGGCTTCGGCACCTTCCTGGTGGAAACCGCCGACGGCCGCTGCCAGTACCGCAACTCGCGCGGCCAGGTCTACACGACCCGCTGCCACTGGAAGTAAGCGGCGGCATCCATTAACCCGCCGGCAAGCAGGCCGGCGGCACTCTCGGCATTCGTTCGAACGGAGCGGATGCCGATGACTTTGACGATTGTCCCGCAAATCCTGCTGGCGATCCTGGTCGCCAACCTGGCGGCCTTTTCCGCTTTCGGCTGGGACAAGCGGCAGGCGCGCCGCGGCGGATGGCGGGTGAAGGAGAGCACCCTGCTCGCACTGGCGCTGGTCGGCGGCACGCCGGGGGCGTTTGCCGGACGCGCCCTGTTCCGCCACAAGACCTGCAAACAACCCTTTGTCACGCGGCTCTGGTTCGTACTTATGCTGCAGATCGCGGCGAGCGCGGCGGCGGGCTGGCATTTCTTTGCACAGTAAATGCCCTTACGCGCCGCGTTTGCCTTTGCGCGGCGCATCCCTGTCCAGTTCATCGTCGGAATACCAGGGCTCGGCTTCGGCCAGGTCGGCGCCGAAGCGGCGCGCGATGTCCCAGGCGCGGTGGCGCTCGCGGATGTTGCCGGCATGGGCCGAGAGATAAAGCGCCAGCAATTTGGCCGACGCCGTCCAGAGCGGGCTGACGCAGGCGTCGTCGCCGAACATCGCCCCGCCGCCGAGACAGGCTTCGGCGCGGCGGCAGGCCTTCTTCGGGCACTGCGTGTGGCACTGGTTGAAACGGGCCGCATCGCGGCAGGCAAAGCGCTCGGCGGCATCGGCGTCATGCACAGGGTCGGTCATGCCCGCCGGCATGCGGCGGAAATCGAGGCAATGCGGGTCTTTCACGGTCGGTTGGATGCTCGTCGGCATTGGCGTTTCCTTTGCGGTTTGGTTTAGTGCGAATTCTATTCCTCGGCAGGGTGTATCCTCTCCACGACCCCCTCTCTTGCCTTTTCCAAGCACTTGGCCGGGCTTCGCCCGTCTAAATGCCGGAAAAGGCTTTCTCTCCCACGAGGGGCGAGAGGGCGCGCTTCTTCCGCACCGCGCCTCGTTTCCGAGACCGGATTGTTCTGAAGTTGGAAGACGGGCGGTCAAAGCATCGCAACGTCTAGTTAGTAATAGCGATCCTCGGACCGCCCGCTCGTTCGGCCCTGCAATCGATTCACTGGATCGATTGCTCCGGCTTTGCCGGACCGGGTCTCACCTTGCAGCTTCGGTCGGCGGCCCGGATCGATGTCCGGGAAAACAAGACTGCGCGCGCCGCTTCATGCCGCCCTGCCGTGGGGGTTCATCACCCAGCGATACACCTCTGCACCGCCCGGCAGGCACCGTCCCTTTCCCCGTGAGCCGGTGTGCACGCCGGGCTTCCGCGAAAGGGCAGGAGAGAGTGTAGGGGAGGTTGGGGAGCGGTGGATAAGTTTTTTGGGCGCGGGGTCTATCTCTCCCCTTACGGCGATAGCGAGCCACGTATGGAGGGTTGCGGTTAGCCGCATGAAAAAATGTCAGTCGTCATCCTAGGGCTTGACCCTAGGATGACGACCATGTTTAGCCTCGCGGCTAATCGCATATATCGAGCGTTGCCCCCTCACTTGCAAAAACTAGGGACTTGGCTTTGCAAAGCCCAAGCTTTTGCTTTCTCCCCTACCAAGGGGGAGAGGGCGCTAATCGTCAGAAATCCAGGTTCGCCACGTTGAGCGCGTTGTCCTGGATGAAGTTCTTGCGCGGTTCGACCTCGTCGCCCATCAGTTGGCTGAACAGCGAATCCGCGTCGGTGGCGTCGTTGACCTTGACCTGCAGCAGCGAGCGGGCTTCGGGGTCGAGCGTCGTCTCCCACAACTGCTCGGCATCCATCTCGCCCAATCCCTTGTAGCGCTGCAGGGTGAGGCCCTTGCGGCCGAAGGCGAAGACGTGATCGATCAGCGCGATCGGGCCGGCGATGACATCGGCCACCTCCTTGCGGCGCAGCACCGGCGGCTCGCCATAGACCTCGGTCAGGCGTGGGGCCAGCGAATGAAGCGCGCGCGCATCGGCCGAACCGATCAGCCCGGCATCGAGAATGACGGCTTCCTTGACGCCGCGCACCGTGCGCTCGAAGACATAGCCGCCGGCGCCCGGCTCGTTGGACGGGTTGACGCGGCCGGTCCAGCCGCGCTCGGTCTCCTCGGCGATCATGTCGAGCCGCGCGGCGACCTTCTCGGCCATCGGGCCGGCACGGGCAGGATCGGCCAGCACGGCGACATCCATGGCGCCGGCGATCGTCGCCTGCTCGACAACGGCGTGGTCGTAGCGCGAATGCAGCCCGGTCAGAAGCGTGCGCATGGAAAGCGCCGTCTCGATGGCGGCGCGCAGATCCTGGCCGGCGCGCACCTCGCCGGAGACCAGCTCCAGCGCCGTGCCGTCGAGCGACAGGTCGATCAGGTAATCCTCCAGCGCCTTCTCGTCTTTCAGATATTGCGAGGTCTTGCCGCGCGTCACCTTGTAGAGCGGCGGCTGGGCTATGTAGAGATAGCCGCGCTCGATCAATTCCGGCATCTGGCGGAAGAAGAAGGTCAAAAGCAGGGTGCGGATGTGGGCGCCATCAACATCGGCGTCCGTCATGATGATGATCTTGTGATAGCGCGTCTTGTCGGCGTCGAACTCGTCCTTGCCGATGCCGGTGCCGAGCGCGGTGATCAGCGTGCCGACCTGGTCGGACGACAGCATCCTGTCGAAGCGGGCGCGCTCGACATTGAGGATCTTGCCCCGGAGCGGCAGGATCGCCTGGTTCTTGCGCGACCGGCCGCCCTTGGCCGAGCCGCCGGCCGAGTCGCCCTCGACGATGAAGATTTCGGATTTCGCCGGATCGCGCTCCTGGCAATCGGCGAGCTTGCCGGGCAGCGAGGTGATATCGAGGGCGCCCTTGCGGCGTGTCAATTCGCGCGCCTTGCGGGCGGCCTCGCGGGCGGCGGCGGCTTCCACCACCTTGCCGACCAGGGTCCTGGCCTCGGCGGGGTGTTCCTCCAGCCATTCCGACAGGCGCTCATTGACGAGGCTCTCGACGACCGGGCGGACCTCGGAGGAAACCAGCTTGTCCTTGGTCTGGGAGGAGAATTTCGGGTCCGGCACCTTGACCGACAGAACGCAGGTCAGGCCCTCGCGGCAGTCGTCGCCGGTCAGCGAGACCTTTTCCTTCTTGGTCAGGCCGGATTTTTCGGCATAGCCGGTGACCTGACGGGTCAGCGCGGCGCGGAAGCCGGCCATGTGGGTGCCGCCGTCGCGCTGCGGGATGTTGTTGGTAAAGGCCAGCACATTCTCGTGGTAAGAGTCGTTCCACCACAGCGCCACCTCGACGGTGATGCCGTCCTTTTCGCCTGCAATGGCGACCGGGGTGTCGATCAGCGGCTTCTTGGCGCGGTCGAGATAGCGGACGAACTCTTCCAGCCCGCCCTCGTAGTGCATCTCGGTCTCGCGCCGGTCGGCGTGGCGGTCGTCGGCAAGGCGAATATGCACGCCGGAATTGAGGAAGGCGAGCTCGCGCAGCCGGTGCTCCAGCGTGTCGAAGTTGAACAGCGTCATGGTGAAGGTGTCGGCCGACGGCAGGAAGGTGACCTCGGTGCCGGTGTAGTCGCCGGCGTCGCCGGTAACGGCCAGCGGCGCGTCGGCGACGCCGTGGGTGAAGCTCATCTCGTGGAACTTGCCGGCGCGGCCGATCTTCAGCTTCAGCGACACCGACAGCGCATTGACCACCGAAACGCCGACGCCGTGCAGGCCGCCCGACACCTTGTAGGAGTTCTGGTCGAACTTTCCGCCGGCGTGCAGCTGGGTCATGATCACCTCGGCCGCCGAGACGCCCTCTTCCGGGTGCATGTCGACGGGGATGCCGCGGCCATTGTCGGTCACGGTCACCGACCCGTCGGCATTCAGCGTCACGGTGACGAGATCGGCATGGCCGGCCAGCGCCTCGTCGATGGCGTTGTCCACAACCTCATAGACCATGTGATGCAGGCCGGAACCGTCGTCGGTGTCGCCGATATACATGCCCGGCCGCTTACGCACCGCGTCGAGCCCCTTGAGGACCTTGATGGAACCGGCGCCATACTCGGCGTTTTCTACAATGTTATCAGTTGTTTCTGTCATGAAGTCCCGGTTTTCGGATCGGCGGCGGCGAATCTCGGACGCGCCGCCGAATCAAGAGGGATAATGTCGTCAAACATATAGGATTTTCGGGGCGAAATGCCAAATCCGAGGCCGGTTTGCGCGGTCGGGGGGAGCCGCCCGGATCGACCGCGCCGCGCCTGATTCACCGGCATCTCGACGGCTCGGTACGAACGGGGCCGCTTTTGCCCTCGCGGAGAAGACAATTCACCAGTTTGGTTTACCATTGGGAATCGAATCGTGGATACCGCCAAGTAAAGTCGGATAAATAGCCCTTGAACATCGTTACGGGCCCGATGACACCAACACCGCTCGACAAATTGCCGCCGGGCCGACCGCTCGGCGAGGAATGGCACTTGAACGCGCGCGCCTATGCCGGCGCGGCACGCTCGGTCGCCTCATTTCGCAAGCACATGAAGTATCTGCCCAACATCGCACTGCCGGTAACCTTTCACGAGAAGATGTTCTGGCGGCGGATGTTCGACCGCGACCCCGCCTTTATACGCTATTGCGACAAGCTCGCCTGCCGGAGGTTGTTCGAAGCGCTGGACCCGCCGGTGGCTTTGCCGCGGCTGTTGTGGACAGGACGGCGTCCGGAAGACTTGCCGGACGAACTGGTGCGGCCGGGCGTCATCGTCAAGCTGAATGCCGGATGCCGACAGAACTGGTTCTTCTCGCGCGATGGCGTCGACCGCGCGGGTTTCGAGCGCGCATGCCGCGGTTGGCTTGCCCGGCCCTATGGTCGCAAGCACCGGCAATGGGGCTATGCCGGCGTCGAGCGGATGCTGTTTGCAGAAGAAGAGATCGCCTGCGACCGCATGACGATGGACGAACTGAAGGTGCATCTGTTCGGCGGCAGGGTCTATTATTCGGTCAACTACCGCGAAGAGAAGACGCCGACCAGCAAGTCGGCGATCTTCGACGCGAGCGGCAACCGGCTGGACTTCACCACGTCGCTCGCCAAATACCGCCCCGAACGGCGGCTGTCGGCCGGCCACCGGGTTCCCGACTGCTACGGCGAGGCGCTTGCCGCAGCAGAAGCGATTGCGGCCGGCAGCGACTATCTGCGCGTCGACTTCATGGTCGCCGACGGCGTGCTTTATGGCGGCGAGGTCACCGTCTATCCCTCTGCCGGACTGATGACCGTGTCGGATAGTGCGATCATGCGCGACATGGCGCGCGCCTGGGACCTCAGGAAAAGCTGGTTCCTGAAGACGCCGCAGCACGGCGTGCTGGCGCGCTACCGGGAACGCCTGGCGGTCTTTGTGGAACGCGAGCGCGCGAGCCATGCGGCGCGGACTCAGGTTGAGAGCTTGTAATCGGCGAATTGTGCGCGCAGCGCCGTCTTCTGGATCTTGCCCGTGGCGGTGTGCGGGATTTCGTCGACGAAAGCGATGGCGTCGGGCATCCACCATTTGGCGATCTTGCCGTCCATGAAGGCGATGATGTCGTCGGCCGACGGCGACCGGCCCTCGCGCGGCACGACAACCAGAAGCGGGCGCTCGTCCCATTTGGGATGCGGCAGGCCGATTACTGCCGCTTCGGCGACGTCCGGGTGACCGACGGCGAGGTTTTCCAGATCGATGGAGGATATCCACTCGCCGCCCGATTTGATGACATCCTTGGAGCGGTCGGTGATCTGCATGTAGCCATGCGGGTCGATATGGGCGACATCGCCGGTGTCGAACCAGCCGTCATCGTCGAACTGCTCGGCCCCGGCGCCGCCATAATAGGCCGAGGCGACGGCGAGACCGCGCACCTTGAGCCGGCCGAAGGTCTTGCCGTCCCAAGGCATCTCGTTCTCCTCGTCGTCGACGATCTTCATCTCGACGCCGAACGGCGCGTGGCCTTGCTTCTGCTTGACGTCGAGCAGTTCGGCGCCATCGGCGGCGGCGTATTCCGGCTTGATCGTGCACAGCGAGCCGAGCGGGTTCATCTCGGTCATGCCCCAGGCGTGGATGACCTCGACGTCGTAGTCGTTCTCGAATTTCTCGGTCATGGCGCGCGGGCATGCCGCGCCGCCGATGATGACCTTCTGAAGATGCGGCAGCGCGCTGCCGGTCTCCTCGAGATGTTGCAGCAGCATCAGCCAGACCGTCGGCACCGCGGCGGTGACGTTGACCATTTCGGAATCGAGCAGCTCCCAGATCGACGCGCCGTCCATCTTGCCGCCCGGCATGACCATCTTGGCGCCGACCATCGGCGCGGACTGGGCCAGACCCCAGGCATTGGCGTGGAACATCGGCACCACCGGCATGACGACATCGCGGGCACCAATACCCATGACGTCCGGCATGGCGGAGACCATGGCGTGCAACACGTTGGAGCGGTGCGAATAGACGACGCCTTTCGGATCGCCGGTCGTGCCCGAAGTGTAGCACATGCCCGATGCGTCCTTCTCGCCGATATCGACCCAGGCAAAATCGCCATCGGCGCCGGCCAGCCAGCTTTCCCAGGAAACCGCATTGGCGAGGCCGGTCTCCGGCATGTGGGCATCGTCGGTCATGACGACGATCCGGCGCAGCGCGGGAAGCTGCGGCGCGACCTTCTCGACGATCGGCACGAAGGTCAGATCGACGAACAGTGCCTTGTCCTCGGCGTGGTTCATGATCCAGGCGATCTGGTCGGGGAACAGGCGCGGATTAAGCGTGTGATAGACGCCGCCCATACCGTTGATGCCGTACCACGCTTCCAGATGGCGGCCAGTGTTCCAAGCCAGCGTGGCGATGCGATCGCCCGCCGCAAAACCCTCGCGCTGCAGGGTCTGGGCGACCTGCAGCGCCGCTTGGCGGATCTGCGCATAGGTGGCGCGCACCACCGGCCCGTCTACAGAGCGGGACACGACCTCGCGGCCGGGATGCTGGCGGGCGGCATGATCGATGATCTTGTGGCAGACAAGCGGCCAGTCCTGCATGAGTGCAAGCATGTAACTCCTCCCCAGAAGCTTGTTCGAAAGAGTTTGGACATGATGGCGTAAATGTCCATAGCCATATGGCGCAATTCCCCGCCGTTGCCGGTGCCCTTGCGGCATTGCCGGCTTTCCGCGACAATGCGGCGCGGGGCAGGAAAAGCAAGGCGGGTCGCCACGCTCAGCGGCGGCGCGCCGGAGGAGGATGCCATGCGCCCAGCGCCGCTTGCGGCAATCGCACTTGCCCTGACCGCCGCCCTGACACTCGCCTCATGCCAGCAGACGCCACCGGCGCCCGCTGCAGGTCCGAAGCTGCTGTTGAAAGCGGATACCGGGGTGGTGTCTCTCGGCCGCATAACGGTCGGTGCGACCTCGCCCTCGAAGACCGTCTCGTTTCGGCTCGACAGCGTAGGCTCGGCGCAGATGTCCTACCCGGTGAATCCGTTTACCGGCACCCATGCGCGCGAGTTCGCCATCGGACCCGGCTTGATGGGACCCACGCCCGTGACCCATCGCGCGCCTGGCGTGCGGGTGGGCATCGCCTGCACGCCCAGAGCGCTTGGCCGGCGCGAGGCAAAATTCGCACCGGTCGTGGTCGGCGCAAAACGGGATCCGGCCACCCTGCCCCTGAAAGTGACCTGTTTCGGGATCGGCAAACACCCAATCCATCCGGCAGGGCGATGAAGATCTACAATGGCGATGGCGACAAACCGCTCGATTTCGGAAAGGTTCCCGTGGGCCAGGCTGCGCCGCCGCGCCAGGTGCGGATCGTCAACAGCACCCGCAACAGCTTCGACGTCCGGGTCCGTTGGGTATACGGCCCGCGCAGCCAGCGCGCCGGCCTGATACTGCCGGCCGGCGCAGGTATCCGGATGGGTGCCAATCCCGCGCCGTTTGCCAATCCGGCGAAAAAGATACTGCCCGGCCAGACGATCACGGTACCGGTCAACTTCAAGCCGCACCAGGTCGACAAATACGAGGCGACGCTGGAGGTGCAGTACGATCCGCCGGGCACCCGCACCCAGACCAAGCTGATGTACACTTTCATCATCGGTGAAGGCACGGGCGGGTGATGGGTTTCTTCCACGAACCAAACCTGATGGATTGACTCCTGTTTTGCAGTACGGCAATAATATGACGAATTTTATCATATTATTGAGGTCGCCCGTCATGGATCGATTCGACTGCCACAACGGCAACACCGCTGCCTATTTCGCGCAGCCGGCGGAACGGTTGGTGCTGGAAGGCTACCGGCACTGGGCCGCGGGCAAGGCGACAGGCGACGTGCGCGCCCAGGAAGCGGCGGTCGATCTGTATCTCGACATTCTGGGACATCGCGGCTCGAAGACGGCGATCTACGCGCTCTCGGCCTTCATCGGCGCGTTGGGGCGCTGCGCAGCCTGCCCGCTTCGGACTTTCGAGGCCGGATCGCCGCATATATGCCGCGACGAGGTCATGGTGATGGGCTTGGTCGCCGGTATCCAGAACCATGACGATCAGGCGGTCGAAACCTGCCTTTCGGCGCTGACCTGCCGTTCGCGCTGCGAGGAAGTGGCGCTCGCCGCCGGCTCCTTCGCGCTTGTGCTGCGCGGCCTCGGCAAGGTGCTGCAGCCGATACCGGCACCGGTGATTTCGGAGATCCTGCACCGGTCGGCGATGACAAGCAGCGCGGCGGCGCAAAGCACTACACTACACTAATTGTCCGCGAAGAATCGATTCAATACTTGATATAAATCAATAGAATTGCGTAATACTGGCGTAGAAACACGCCATGTCTCACAGCAAACTCGACCAACTGGCCCGCGACATCCGGGCGCCGATCACCCCTGCGGTGGAACCGGACCTGCGCGAGCTGGTGCGCTGCGCCACACTCGCGGCCAACAGCCACAACACCCAGCCCTGGCGTTTCTCCGGCTCGCGAACGAACATCACCATTGCGCCCGACCTTGGCCGGGTGACGCCAGTCGTCGACCCGGACGACCGCCACCTCTTCGCGACACTTGGATGCGCGGCCGAAAACCTGGCGGTTGCCGGCAGCGCGGCCGGCGCTTCTGGCCAAGTGGCGTTTTTGCCGGTCAATGGCGGTGCGGTGAATGTCGTCTTCGGCGGTCGGAGCGGCAAGGTCTCCGGCCATGAGCGGGCGCTCTATGAGGCGATTTTCGCGCGCCAATGCACACGCAGCGAATACTCGGGACGGCGAGCCGACGCAGCAACGTTAACGGCACTGGAGCAAGCTGCGGCCATCGACGGCGTGACCGTCACGGTGGTCGCCGGCGGATCGGGTATCGAACCATTGATCGAAATCTTCACCGAAGCCAATACAAGGCAGATCGAGGACCGCGCCTTCAAGGCCGAGTTGAAAGCCTGGCTGCGGTTCTCCGAGGCAAACGCGCTGAAGACGCGCGACGGCCTGTTTTCGGCCTGCACCGGCAATCCGTCTGTGCCCGACTGGGTCGGCTCGCTTGCCTTGCGCTTCGCGATGACGGCGGCAAGCGAGAACGAAAAGCTGGTGCGGCATTTGCGCTCCTCGGCCGGGTTGGCGGTGTTCACCGCCGAGCGCGACGACGCCGATCATGCCATGCGGGCCGGGCGCAGTTGCCAACGTTTCGCTCTTGCCGCTACCGCCGCCGGATTGAAACACGCCTTTCTCAATCAGCCAGCCGAGGTGGCGGCACTGACGGGGGATTTCGCATCGGCGATCGGTCGGCCCGGTACGCGACCGAACCTGATCGTGCGTTTTGGCTATGCCGACCCGATGCCCTATTCATTGCGCCGGCCGGTCGGCGACGTGATCGTCGACAGGGCCCCATAGGGCGCCGCGCCAACACTCAGCCGATCAGCGCCTTGATGTGAGCGGCGGCGCTGCGCGCCAGCGAATGGTATTCGTAGCCGCCTTCCAGCATCGACAGGATGCGCCCGCCACCGTGCTCTGCCGCCAGGCGGACGAGTTCCCCGGTGACCCAGGCATAGTCGGCGTCGGTCAGCGCCAGACCGGACATGTCGTCGGCCATGTGGGCGTCGAAACCGGCGGAGATGAAGATCATGCCGGGCGCAAAGGCGTCGATGGCCGGCAGCCAGTGATCGCGCACCGCCTGACGGAACTCCGCGCTGCCGGCGCCCGCCGACATCGGCACGCCAACGAGATTGGTCGTGTCGGATTCATGGCCGGTAAAGGGATAGAACGGGTGCTGGAAGGATGAGCAGAACAGCACCCGCCCGTCGCCGGCGAAAATCTCCTCGGTGCCGTTGCCGTGATGGGCGTCGAAATCGACAATGGCGACCCGCTCGATGCCGTGTGCCGCCATGGCATGGGCGGCGGCAACGGCAATGTTGTTGAACAGGCAAAAGCCCATGGCGCGGTCCGATTCGGCATGGTGGCCGGGCGGGCGCACCATGCAGAAGACCGGATTGGCCTCGCCGCGCATTATCAAATCGACGCCGAAAACGCCGGCGCCGGCTGCCCTGAGCGCGGCATTGAGCGTGCCGGGCGACAGCACCGTGTCGCCGTCGATATCGACGGAGCCGGACTGCGGCGCGACCGCGAAGATGCGGTCGAGATAGGCCGGTGCATGCACGCGCTCCAGAGCGGCGCGCTCGACGCATGGCGCATCGTAGTGGCGGAGGACGAAATCGAGGCCGGAGGCGATCAGCTGGTTGCCGATCGCGTCGATCCGGCCGCGCGTGTCGGGGTGCAACGGCCCGGGATCATGCTCCAGACATTCGGGATGGGAGACGAGCCCGAGCATGTTTCGCTACAACGTCCTTTCGACGGTGACGATTTCCGGATCCTCCGGATCGCGTCCGATCTTGAAGTCCAGTTCGCGCATAAGGTTAAGCATCGGCGTGTTGTTGGCAAGCACCGTGCCCTCCATGACATTGAGGCCGTGCTCCTCGCGCGCGGCATCGAGAAGCGCCTTCATCAGCCGCGTGCCGATACCTTGTTTCTGCACCTTGTCGGAGACGACGATGGCGAATTCGCAGCTGCGCAGATCCGGATTGATCGAATAGCGCGCCACGCCCTGCTGGCGCGGGCCATCCGGTCCGTGGACGATGGCGACCAGCGCCATTTCGCGGCGGTAGTCGATCTGGGTGAAGCGGACCAGCATCTCCGGCGACAATTCGCTGAGCGCGCCCATGAAGCGGAACTGGCGAGCCTGCGGCGACAATTCGCGCACGAAGACCTGCTCGCTCTCGGCATCTTCGGGGCGAATCGGACGGATAACGAAAGGCGTGCCGTCGGACAGATGGTCTTCCCAGACCAGATGGCGCGGGAACGGGTGGATCGCCATGTGGTCGTAGGCATCGGCGCTGGCCGGCGGGCGGGCGACGGCGATGCGCGCATCGACGGCGATCACCCCGTCCGGGCCGGCAAACAGCGGGTTGATGTCGAGTTCGGTGATCTCCGGCAATTCGCAGACCATGTCGGACACCCGCAGCAGCACATCGACCACCGCGTCGCGGTCGACGGCGGCGCGGTCGCGGAAGGCGTCGAGCAGGCGCGACACACGGGTCTTGTCGATCAGCCGGTTGGCGAGCACGGCGTTGAGCGGCGGCAGGGTGACGGCGCTGTCGCGCAGCACCTCAACCATGGTGCCGCCGGCACCGAACAACAATGTCGGGCCGAAAACCGGATCGCGCGACGCGCCGATTACCAGTTCTCGCGCTTCGTCGACATCGGCCATGTGTTCGACCGTCACGCCGAGGAACCTGGCATCGGGCCGCACGTCGTCGACCGCCTTGGCGATCTCGCGGAAGGCGAGCTTGACGTCGGCGGCATTCATCACGTTGGTGCGCACTCCGCCGACATCGGACTTGTGGCTGATCTGGCGCGAATTGACCTTCATGGCGACCGGGAAACCGACAGTCTCGGCGGCGACCACGGCAGCCGATGCGTCGGGCGCCTCGATGGTGACGTTGACCGGAACGCGGAAGGCGCGCAGCACGGCCTTGGATTCGACATCGGACAGAAGCGAGCGTCCGTCGGCCAGCGCCGACTGGATGATCATCCGTGCGCCGCCCAGATCCGCCTCGTCGAGATCGTGGCGCGGGCCCGGCGTCTCAAGCGCCAGAAGGCGGTTGCGCCAGTGCTGGGCCATGTAGGAGAACGCCTCGACGGCGGCTTCGGGCGTGGTGAAGTCCGGCACTCCGCTAGTCGAAAGCAGCGTGCGTGCCTCGGCGACCGAACTCTCGCCCATCCAGCAGGCAAGCACCGGCTTGCCCGGCTTCTTCGGCAAGGCGCCAACCACCGCCCTGGCGACTTCCAGCGGACCGGTCATCGCCTGCGGCGTGAGCATGACCAGAAGGCCATCGAAATTCGGATCGGCGAGCCCGGCCTTGACGGCGGCGGCATAGGTCTCGGGGCCGGCGTCGCCAAGAATATCGATCGGATTGGCATGCGACCAGTATGCCGGCAGCAGCTTGTCGAGCGTCTTCAGTGTCGTGGGGGCGAGCTCCGGCAGGTCGACGGAGCAGTCACCGGCACGGTCGGCGGCCAGAACCCCGGCGCCGCCGCCATTGGTGATGATGCCGAGGCGGCTACCATGGGCGCGCTTGTTGGCCGACAGGATCTCGGCGGCGGCGAAGAGCTGGCCGAAGGTGCGGGTGCGCACAGCGCCGGCCCGCGACAGCGCCGCGTCGAAGACGTCATCGGACCCGATCAGCGCGCCGGTGTGGGTGTGGGCGGCCGAGGAACTCTGATGGTGGCGACCGGTTTTCAGGACGATTACCGGCTTGGTGCGGGCCGCGCCGCGCAACGCGCTCAGGAAGGACGGCGCGTCGCGAATGCCCTCGACATAGAGCAGGATGGCATCCGTCTTGGGGTCGGTCGCGAGAAAATGGATGGCGTCGCCGAAATCGACATCGGCCGAATTGCCGAGCGAGACGATGGCGGAAAAGCCGAGATGATGCGGCTCGGCCCAGTCGGTGATGGCCGAGCACAGGGCGCCGGACTGGGAGATCAGCGCCAGCCGGCCCTTGGGTGCGCCAGAGTTCAAGAAGGTGGCGTTGAAGCCGAGCCAGGGCCGCACAAGGCCGACGCAGTTGGGTCCGAGAAAGCGGATGCCGGCGCGCTCGGCGGCGTCCTGCATGCGGACCTGGAGCCGCTTGCCCTCCTCGCCGGCTTCCATGAAACCGGCGGACAGGACGACGGCGTTTCGAACACCCTTCTGGCCGCATTCCTGGATGATGTGCGGGATGGTGTGCGCCGGCGTGGCAATGACGGCGAGATCGATTTCGCCGGGGACGTCGACGACCGAGGCGAAACAGGCGTGATCGCCGACCTTCTTGTGCTTCGGGTTGATCGGGAAAATCGATCCCTCGAAGCCGCCGGCAAGCAGGTTCGACCAGACCTTGGCGCCGACGCTGGCCGCAGAATCGCTGGCGCCGAACACGGCGACTGAGCGCGGATTGAACAAATGATGGAGTGGACTGCGATCGGGAGACGGCTGCATGATGACCTAACCGGTGGGAGATTGTGGGAGGATCCGGAGAAAGGGGCACTGGAAGCTTAAGCGCGCTGTGTGACGACACCTTGATATCGATCAAGAAATTGCTGCGCTGCAAAATGCGCACCATTCCATCAGCACTCGCCGCACTATGCTGCCAACAGATTGGAATCGTTGACAAAAGCAAAGCTGCGCGTAGCCTTTCCAGCGAGTCCCGCAAGCCAAGGAGCGACGATGCCGGAAAGAAGCGCACTGGAACTGCAGCTGGATGGCTACGGCCTGACGACCGCCCAGATCCTCTACCGCCTGCCCGACCACCCGACGATCCTGCAGACCTATGTGTGGCAGGACTACGACTTGGCGCCGGATTTTCCCGAGATGTTCGGTTTCCTCGACTTCTGGAACGCCAATCTGGACGGGCCGCTGCATTCTGTGCGTTACACGCATCAAAGGCTGATCAAGCCGGGCGAATTTCACCGCGTCGATGGCGAGTTCGCGCTCCACTGAGCCCGGTCGTCATTGCACTCCGGGCCGCAAACAGGTTCAGGGAGACGGCCTGCAATGCCCATGCCGCAGGAATACTTCAACGCGTCGCGCGACTTCGATGCTTTCATGGCGGATGCGAAAGCGTCGCTGGGGCATGGCTCACACCACCAAACCTATACGACCGTGGATGCGGTCCTGATCGTGTTCCGGCGACGGCTTTCGGCCCGCGACGGCCTGCGCTTCGCAAGCGCGTTGCCGCCGGTGTTGCGCGCGATCTTCGTGGCGAACTGGGACCCGGAAGAAGCGCGCTCGACCTTTGGCACGCGTGCGGATTTGGAGGCAGAGGCCAAGGCGATCCGGCCGGATCATAATTTCTCGCCGGACGGTGCGATCGCGATCGTCGCATCGGTGCTTTGGCGGCATGTCGACCGCGAAGATTTCGAGCGGATGTTGGCAGCGTTGCCCGACGAGGCGCGCGACTACTGGGCTTGAAGGCGCCCTAGCCGCGGCACCAGGTTTCGGCCGGTTCGCGACGACCGCGCCAGCGTGCGGCGAGTTCGAGCGCGACCAGGATTTCGCCAACATCGCCGCGCGGCGTCTCCACATCGGCGAGCGTGCGGCCGAAGCGATCCTCACCCTGCCGGTGCAGACGGACCGGACTGCCGGACACCAGGCGGACAAGCGCGCGCGTGGCCTCGTCGGCGCGCACGATTTCTGCCGGGCAACGCCCCTTGACCTCCGGTGCGTCGATACCGGCAATGCGGATCTTTTCGCCATCGAGCCACAGCGTATCGCCATCAACCACGCAGTCGATCCGCCGCCCCGAGCCGCAGACGGACACATGGCGCGGCAAGAAATCGGCCTGAAAGCCCGGTCGAGCGACCGGCGTATAGGCGCTGGTCGTCATGTGGTCGACGAGGCCGCCGACACGGGCGAGATCGATCTCGGCCGGCGAACGCAGCAACCAGACGATACCGGAGCCGAATCCGGCAACAACTATCAATGCCAGCGCGATCTGCAGATATGCGCCCGTATCGCCGCGCGGACCGCCGGGCGCCGTGCCCCGCAATCTGGTGGCTGACTCCGTCAATATCCCGGCTCCCCTCTCGTAACGTCAGTCGCAGCGTGGCGGACAGAAGTTACGATTCGGTTCAGCGCGTAAACGCCGGATCGGGCTCGGCGGCGGGCGGCCTGCGCCGCCATGTGCGCGAAGACACACCGGACGCTGCGGCAGTTCGCCATAAGGCGCGCCAACGAGCAAAACCGCTCATTAACCCTAGAAAGGAAAATGCCATGAACACCAAGACCAAAGCTTCGCGCCGCGCCGTCCTGACGGTCGGATTGCGCGCACTTGGCACCGCCGCCGCCATGACGGCCTTCGCCAACTCGGCCCTCGCAGGCCCCCCGCACTGGGACAAGGCGTCGTGTTACATCCACGTGCATGACGGTTGCTACAACAACCAGACCAGCCCGTGCTCGGACGCCGAATACCAGGGGTTCCTCGCCGACTGCAACAAAACCTATCCGCAGGTGGTTCGCCCGACGAACAAGCGGCTCAAGAAGTTCAAGATCCAGTAACAACAGTGCGGCCGGGCAACCGGCCGCATTCCCCGTTAGCGGCCGGAGCCGCACCAGTCTGTCCCGGTCGCCCGCCCTCCACGGGTCGCGGCGACGACATCCCAATGCAGCAAATCCTCGCCGACATCGCCCCGTGGCGTCTCGATACGAGCGATCAGCCGGCCTTCGCTGTCGCGCCCGGTCGCGCGGATCCAGATATGCCGGTTGTCGAGCAGGCGTACCAGGGTGCGACGCGCCTCGCCGGCCAGGCTCGATTCGGCGGCGCAGTGGCCCGCAACCTCCGGGGCGTCGACATTGGCGAGGCGGATCTGCTCGCCATTGAGCCAGAAGGTATCGCCATCGACGACGCAATTGTCGAAGGGCTTGCTGCGGCACTGGCGAATCGGGCGCGCCTCGATCCCCGCATAGGTGTCATAGCTGGCGACGCGGCCGCCTCGAGAGTCGGAGAATATCGACATCGGGTGAGACGTGCCAAGATTTTCGGGTGGCAGGAAATGCCGAGCGCCCGCGCTGGCGATGGCGACTAGCGCAAGCACCGCGACAATGACCGCGATGGATCTGCGCCTTCGTTGCGGAAGGTCGTAATTGGCCTGAAAACCAGGCGTATCGTCAATAGACATAGAATATGCGTGCCCCGGGTATCCGAGCCGACACTGCCATCACGCGTTTACCCGAGGATTGACCGACCACTGCAAATTTTAACTATGCCGCAACGGAATCGGATGGAACGATCCGGGCCATCAGATACTTCCAACCGGGCGAGAAAGGCTCTAATGCTTTGCCCCGGGCGCGCAACGGAAAGGGGAGCCGCATGGCGGACAAGGCACTCATCGTCGTCGACCTGCAGAACGATTTCTGCCCCGGCGGCGCGCTGGCGGTGGAGGGCGGCGACGAAATCGTGCCGCTGGTCAACCACCTGATCTCCAGCCACGATCATGTGGTGCTGACGCAGGACTGGCACCCCGCCGATCATTCGTCCTTCGCCTCGCAGCACGAAGGCGGCGCACCCTTCGAGACCATCGATGTCGCCTACGGGCCGCAGACGCTGTGGCCGGACCACTGCGTGCAGGGAACCGACGGCGCGGCGTTCCATGCCGAGATGGACTGGACACGGGCGGAACTGGTGATCCGCAAAGGCTTCCGGCGCGAGATCGATTCCTATTCGGCGTTCTTCGAGAATGACCATTCCACGCCGACCGGCCTGACCGGCTACCTGAAAGACCGCGGCATCGGCGAGGTTGTGCTGTGCGGGCTGGCGACCGATTTCTGCGTCGGTTTTTCGGCGCTCGATGCGGTGGCCAGCGGTTTCCGTACCTCGGTGGTCATGCCGGCATGCCGGGCCATCGATCTCGACGGTTCGCTGGACGTGATGACCGCGCGGATGCGCGACGCCGGCGTCCACCTGCTCTGAGGATCGTCGATGGCCCGCGTTCTCGATATCGCCAAGCGCGTTCACGACCACACATTCAAGCTCGACCCGATCATCCGGTCGCTGCTCGACACCGACTTCTACAAGCTGATGATGCTGCAGATGATCTGGAAGATGCATCGCGATGTCGATGCGACCTTCTCGCTGATCAACCGCAAAACGGAAATCCGGCTGGCCGACGAGATCGATGTGGAGGAGCTGCGCGCGCAACTCGATCATGCACGTACGGTACGGCTGGCGAAGAAAGAGATGATCTGGCTGGCCGGTAACACGTTCTACGGCCGCAAGCAGATCTTCGATCCGGAGTTTCTCGCCTGGTTCGAGAACTTCAGCCTGCCCGATTACGAATTGTCGGTGCGCGACGGCCAGTTCGTGCTGAACTTCCACGGTCGCTGGGTGGAGACCACGATGTGGGAAATCCCGGCGCTGGCGATCATCAACGAACTGCGTTCGCGCGCCGCGCTGCGCGGGCTCGGCCCGTTCGAGCTTGACGTGCTCTATGCCCGCGCCAAGGCCCGGATGTGGCACAAGGTCGAGCAGCTCAAGCTCCTGGACGGGCTGCGCATCTCCGATTTCGGCACCCGGCGGCGGCACTCCTTTCTGTGGCAACGCTGGTGCGTGCAAGCGCTGGCCGAAGGCATTCCCAAGGCGTTCACCGGCACGTCCAACGTGCTGCTGGCAATGGACAACGATCTAGAAGCCGTCGGCACCAACGCGCACGAACTGCCGATGGTCTATGCAGCGCTGGCGCGCAGCGATGCCGGTATCGCCGCGGCCAGCTACAGCGTGCTGGAAGACTGGAACAAGCTTTACGGCGGCAACCTCCTGATCGTGCTGCCGGACACGTTCGGCACGGCCGCATTCCTGCGCGAGGCGCCGGACTGGGTGGCCGACTGGACCGGCTTCAGGCCCGACAGCGCGCCGCCCATCGAAGGCGGCGAGCGGATCATTGAGTGGTGGCGCGAGAAGGGCCGCGACCCGCGCGAGAAAATCCTGATTTTCTCCGACGGGCTGGATGTCGACACCATCGTGGAGACGCACAATCACTTCGCCGGGCGGGTGCGCATGGCCTTCGGCTGGGGCACCAACCTGACCAACGACTTTGCCGGCTGCGCGCCGCGCGGCAACGACCAGTTGCAGGCGATCTCGCTGGTCTGCAAGGTGACCGACGCCAATGGTCATCCGGCGGTCAAACTGTCCGACAACCCGAACAAGGCGACCGGCGACGCAGCCGAGATCGAGCGTTACCTGAAGCTGTTCGGCAGCGCCGAGCGGGTGGAAAACCCGGTGCTTGTCTGAGCGCCGCTCACATCGGCAAGGGGTAGCGACGGAACACGGCGAGGATATCGTCGAATACCTCGCCCGATAGCTCCAGATCGATCGCCGCAATGTCGGTCTTCAGCTGTTCCATCTTGGTGGCGCCGATGATGACGGAGGCCATGAAAGGCCGGCTGAGCGCGAAAGCAATGGCCATCTGCGCAGGATCGAGATCGTGCTTGTCGGCAACGCGCAGATAAGCCTCGATCGCCGGACGCGAATGCTCGGAGAATCGACCGCTCAGATTGGGCTGGATCGACATGCGGCTGCCGCGCGGCACTACGCCATGCCGATACTTACCCGACAAAATTCCGGCGGCAAGCGGCGAGAAGGCGAGCAAGCCGACATCCTCGTGATGGCAGAGCTCGGCGTAATCCGTATCAAAAATCCGGTGCAGCAGCGAGTACTCGTTCTGCACCGAGGCGATGCGCGGCCAATTTCGTTCGCCGGCTATGCGAAGATACTGCGCCGTGCCCCAGACCGTCTCGTTGGACAGGCCGACATGGCGGACCTTGCCCTCGTCGACCAGTGCGCCAAGTTCGCCGAGGACGGCCTCGATGTCGTCCAGCGCTTTCTGCTTGTCGTGCTTTTCCGGCTCGTAGCTCCAGTTCTGGCGGAAGTGGTAGGTGCCGCGATTGGGCCAGTGCAACTGGTAGAGATCGATGTAATCGGTCTGCAGCCGCTGCAGCGAACGCTCGCAGGATCGCCGGACTTTCTCGGGCGAGAGATCGGCGCCGTCGACCGGGCCGAACCCGCCCGGCCCGAGCACCTTGGTGGCCAGGATCACGTCGTCGCGCTTGCCACGCTTGGCAAACCAAGTGCCGATAATGGTCTCGGTGCCGCCAATCGTCTCCACCGAGACCGGCACCGTCGGATAAAGTTCGGCTGTGTCGAAGAAGTTGACCCCCTGACCGACCGCGTAATCCATCTGCTCATGGCCTTCGGCCTCGGTGTTCTGGCGGCCGAAGGTCATGGTTCCAAGGCAGATCGCGCTCACGTCGAGGCCGGTGCGGCCGAGCTTGCGGTACTTCATGGCGTATCCCCAGCGGTGTCGGAAGGAAGGAAAAGGCGGTGTGCCGGTACGGTATAATGGGTTTCCTGGCGGGGCGAAACTCCCAGCGCCTCGCGGAAGACGGCTTCACCCGGTGCAAGCCGCGACCTATATTCTACGCGTATGCAGGAAGTGTGACGCCCGGCGCGCAGGGGATGGACCCGCCCGCAGGGATCGGCCATATTCCCTGCATGGTTGTATATCGGACAAAACGCAACTCATGGATACAAAGCCGCAACCGTTCGTACCGCCGCACCCGATCCCGCGCACGACCCCACCATCGGTGATCGAGCTTATCCGCACGGTGGTGCGCAACCCGGTCGAGATCTGGGGCGAGAACTGCTACACCAAGCCCCATGTGACGGCGACCTTCATGGGCGAGCGCACACTGGTCGCCAACCATCCGGAACTGGTGCGCCATGTCCTGGTCGACAATCCGGCAAACTTCCGCATGGCGCGGATGCG
Organism: Oricola sp.; assembly: GCF_965230365.1. Lineage (GTDB taxonomy): Bacteria > Pseudomonadota > Alphaproteobacteria > Rhizobiales > Rhizobiaceae > Oricola. The sequence continues at coordinate 413,400 of NZ_OZ246003.1, forward strand.
CCAGCTCATCCTGCGGCCGATCCTGCGCGACGGACTGATTTCGGCGGAAGGCGAAGTGTGGCGGCGCACGCGCAAGGTGATCGCGCCGGTGTTCACGCCACGCCACATCAAGGGTTTCGCCGACATGATGCATTCGCGCATCGGCGAATTCCTGGAGCGCTACCGCACAAGCACCGGCGAGGTGCACGACATCTCGATCGACATGACGGACCTCACCTACGAGGTGCTTTCGGTGACGCTGTTTTCCGACGAGATCGCGTCGGACGGATTCGACTTCGCCAATGACGTCAACAGGCTGTTGTCGACCATGGGCCGCGTCGACCCGATGGACATGCTGAAAGCGCCCGGCTGGGTGCCACGCTTTCAGCGGCTGCGCGGCCGCAAGGTGCTCAGGAAGTTCGACGGCGTGGTCGACGACACGATCGAGATGCGGCGGCGCAAAATGGCCGAAAACCCGGATGCCGTGAATGACGATTTCCTGACGCTGCTGCTGCAACGCGAAGGGCCGGACGGGCTGTCGGCACAGGAAATCGCCGACAATCTGATCACCTTCATTGGCGCCGGCCACGAGACGACGGCACGCGCGCTCGGCTGGACGCTCTACCTGCTCGCCAACTCGCCGCATGACCGGGCACTGATCGAGGAAGAAATCGACCGTGTGCTGGCCGGCAATCCGCCGCCTGTCGAGTGGCTCGAGCTGATGCCGAAGACGCGCGCCGCCTTTGAGGAGGCGATGCGGCTCTACCCGCCGGCGCCGTCGCTCAACCGCGAGGCGATCGAGGCGGAGACCTTCACGTTCAAGGACGGCACGGTGCTGGAGATCGAGGAGGGCACGACGACCCTCGTCATCCCCTGGGTGCTGCACCGCCACCGCGAATACTGGGACAATCCCGACGGTTTCGTGCCGGCGCGTTTCTGGCCGGAGAACCGCGACCGGATCGGCCGTTTCCAATATCTGCCCTTCGGCATCGGCCCGCGCATTTGCGTCGGCGCGACCTTTTCCATGCAGGAAGGCGTGATCGCGCTTGCCATGCTGATGCGCGAATTCCGTTTCGAGGCCACGCCGGGGCTGGAACCCCGGCCGATCCAGAAGCTGACCATGCAGGCCGAACACGGGCTGCCGATGCGGGTCATCAGTAGGTAAGCATATAATTACCGTAATTGATTACTTACATTTTATGATCATCCGATGCGCGCGAGCTAATCCGCGATATCGACGCAGGCCTGGTCGCCAACATCGTCGCAGGGCTTGTAGACCATAATCTCCGATTCCTCACCGTCTTCCCAAACGACCTGTACGGCGACGGTTTGCGCGGTTCCGAGCGGCAGGATGACGACGGCGTCCTCCGGCTTGAAGTCGGGTGGCATTGCCCAGGGGTTCTGCGGATTGCACGGGACGATGGCGAAGGTCTGATCGAGATCGGCCGAATTGATCGAGTAGCGGATCTCCTTCAGCCGGCAATGCAGCGTCTGCAGCGCGGTGAAATAGACATACTGGCCGTTGCCGTGATTGGCGAAGGAGATCCAACCGCTCTGCCTGTTCGCCTCCAGCATGGCGCGGAACATCTCCGGCGGCGGCAGGTCCTTGGCGAGCGCGCCGGCGGCCGGAACGACGGCGAGCGCAGCCGCCAGGAGCATCGATTTGCCAGTCATGAAGGTCTCCGGATCGTGGTGCAGCGAGCCTAATGCGCTTTCGGGCCGGATTGAAGACCATTGCCCCGACGCGGTGGGCGGCCTATGGGGCGCAGACGAATGGACCAACCCGCGAGACCCTACCTCCATGACGCTTTCTCTCGGCATCGATACCGGCGGCACCTACACCGACGCCGTCATCCATGACGAAATCCGTGGCGTCATCGCCAAGGCCAAGGCGCTGACAACGCGCCATGACCTGGCCGAGGGCATTGGCGCGGCGATGGATGCTGTGCTGCGCGAAGCGGCGACGGCGGGCGGCGACATCGGCCTCGTTTCAATATCGACAACACTTGCCACCAACGCGCTTGTCGAGGGTCAGGGCGGGCGGATCGCGCTGGCGATGATCGGCTTTTCCGAAAGCGACCTCGACAAGGCCGGCTTGCGGGGGGCGCTCGGCGGCGATCCGGTGTTCTTCATGCCCGGTGGCCATGACGCGCAGGGCCGCGGCGCCGAACTCGACACGTCGGAGTTCGAGATGTCATTGGCCGAGACCGCCGAGACGGTCTCGGCGTTTGCCGTGGCGGGGTATTTCGCGGTGCGCAATCCCGAACACGAGATCGCGGTCAGCGAGTTGATCCGGGCGCGCACCGGCCTGCCGGTGACGGCGAGCCACGAATTGACCGGCAAGCTCGACGGACCGCGCCGGGCGCTGACGACCGTGCTCAATGCGCGGCTGATCTCGATGATCGACCGGCTGATCGCGGCAACCGAAAGCCGGATGGAGGCGCACGACATCGCCGCGCCGCTGATGGTGGTGCGTGGCGACAGTTCGCTGGTATCGGCCGGCTTCGCGCGGCAAAGGCCGATCGAGACCATCCTGTCCGGCCCGGCGGCGAGCCTGGTCGGAGCGTTGCATCTGGCCGGCACACAGTCGGCAATCGTGTCGGATATCGGCGGAACGACAACCGACATTGCCGTGCTGGACGAGGGCCGGCCACGCATCGACCCTCTGGGCGCGACAGTTGGCGGTCACCGCACCATGGTCGATGCCGTGGCGATGAGCACCTTCGGGCTCGGCGGCGACAGCGAGGTGGCGATAGACGAACAGGGCGGCGGGCCGAAAATCGCGCTCGGGCCGCGCCGGCTGGTGCCGCTGTCGCTTTTGGCCGCGCAGTTCGGAGAGCCGGTTCTCGCGGCGCTCGACCGGCAGATCCGCGCCACGCATCCGGATCGCCACGAAGGCCGCTTTGCGATGCGGGCTGGCGTGCCGGACCGTCTGGCGGCCGGCTTGTCGCGCTCGGAGGCCGAGCTTTATGCGCGCATCAGCGGCAAACCGCAGCCGCTGACCGCAATCCTCAAAGCCAATGCCGAACAGGCGACATTGGGCCGGCTGGCAGCGCGCGGGCTGGTGCTGATCTCCGGCTTCACCCCGTCTGACGCGCAGCATGTCGCCGGGCGCTACAGCCATTGGAACGCCGACGCCGCAAAGGCCGGCGCGACGCTGTTTGCGCGCCGCAAGGACCGCTTCGGCGATCCCGTCGCGCCAGATGCGGCGACGCTGAGCGAACGCGTGGTCGAGCGGTTGATTCGCTTATCGGCGGAACGGGTTCTGGAAACCGCGCTTGGCGAAGACGGGCTGGACGGCGCCGCGCTGGCCACCTCGCCGCTTGCCGCCCGCGCGCTCGACGGCAAGTCCGGCATTGCCCGGTTCGCGCTGACGCTCGACCGGCCGCTGGTCGGACTGGGAGCGGGCGCCGGCGCATACTACCCGCAGGCCGGCGCTTTGCTCGGAACCCCGGCAGTCGTGCCGGACCATGCCGACGTCGCCAATGCCGTCGGCGCGGTGGTGGGCCAGGTGCGGGTGTCGGTCTCGGCCGAGATCGCACAGCCGGCCGAAGGCCGCTACGAGGTGACCGGTGCGGAAATCGCGGGGGCGATCGGACGCGTCTATTCCAGCCAGGAGGCGGCGCTTGAGGCCGCCGAAAACGCCTGCCGCGACGCTGCGGAAGCGAAGGCGGCGGCAGCCGGCGCCGGCGCGGTGCAGGTGTCGGTCAGACGCGACATCCGGTCGGCCATGGTGGAAAACCGCGAACAACTCGTTTCCGCCGTCGTCACGGCGACGGCTTCAGGGCGACCGGCAAGTGCGCTCTAGCGAAACCGCGGCAAAAAGGCTTTCTGTCAGACTGGCCTTGTCCCATCGGCCAAGTTGACAGGACGAGACCGGCCATGCTTTGCGCTGCAACACATTTCAAGGCGGAGGATGCTTCATGGTCGAAACGGTGACGGTTGACGGACTGGCAATCGACAAGGGACTGTACGACTTCATCACCAGCGAGGCGATGCCGGGAACCGGCATCGACGTGGCAGCGTTCTGGAGCGCCTTTGCGGCGATCGTGCATGACCTGGCACCGAAAAACCGGACGCTTCTGAAAAAGCGCGACGACCTGCAGGAAAAGATCGACGCCTGGTATCGCGAAAAGCGCGCCACCGGCTATTCGATGGACGAGTACCGGGAGTTCCTGACCGGGATCGGCTATCTGGTACCGGAAGGCGATGCGTTCGCAGTGGCCACGGAAAATGTCGATCCGGAAATCGCCGAGACCGCAGGGCCGCAGTTGGTCGTGCCGATCATGAATGCGCGTTTCGCGCTCAATGCCGCCAACGCCCGCTGGGGTTCGCTCTATGACGCGCTTTACGGCACCGATGCGCTGGGCGATCTGCCCGCCGGCGGCGGCTACGACGCCGAACGCGGCGGCCGCGTCATTGCCTGGGCGCGCAATTTCCTGAACAAGAGCTGCCCGCTTGCAACCGACTGGAACGAGGCGCGCGGTTTTGCCGTCGCGGGCGGCGCGCTGGTCATAACGACAGCCAATGGCGCAAGCATCGGGCTTGCCGACCCGGCGCAATTCGCCGGTTACCGGGGCGACGCGGCAGCGCCCACTGCGATCCTGCTCGTCAAGAACGGCATGCATGTCGAGGTTGTCATCGACGCCGACCATCCGATCGGCAAGACCGATCCGGCCAACATCGCCGATGTGGTGCTGGAATCGGCGCTGACGACGATCATGGACTGCGAGGATTCGGTCGCCGCCGTCGACGCCGAAGACAAGACGCTGGTCTACCGCAACTGGCTCGGCCTTATGAAGGGCGACCTGCAAGAGACCTTCGAAAAGGGCGGCAAGACCGTCACGCGAACGATGAATCCGGACCGCGACTACACCGCGCCGGACGGCTCGGCGCTGTCGCTGAAGGGCCGGTCGCTGATGCTGGTCAGGAATGTCGGCCACCTGATGACCAACCCGGCCGCCCACGACCGCGACGGCAACGAGGTGCCCGAAGGCATCATGGACGCGATGATGACCGGGCTGATCGCGCTGCACGACATCGGCGCGAACGGGCGCGGCGGCAATTCGCCGGCCGGCTCGATGTATGTGGTCAAGCCGAAGATGCACGGGCCTGAAGAGGTCGCGTTTGCGGTCGAACTGTTCACCAGGGTCGAGACGGCGCTGGGCATGGCGGCGAACACGATCAAGATGGGCATCATGGACGAGGAGCGCCGCACCACGGTCAACCTCAAGGAGTGCATCCGCGCGGCGAAGGAACGCGTCGTGTTCATCAATACCGGCTTCCTCGACCGCACCGGCGACGAAATCCACACCTCGATGGAAGCCGGTCCGATGATCCGCAAGGGCGACATGAAGGCGGCGTCCTGGATCCAGGCCTACGAGAACTGGAACGTCGATATCGGCCTGGAATGCGGACTGGCCGGCCATGCCCAGATCGGCAAGGGCATGTGGGCGATGCCCGATCTGATGAACGCCATGCTGGAGCAGAAAATCGGCCATCCGAAGGCCGGCGCCAACACCGCCTGGGTGCCCTCGCCGACCGCAGCCACCCTGCATGCGACGCATTACCATCAGGTCGATGTGCATGAGGTGCAGGCCGATTTGCGGTCACGCGGGCGGGCAAAGCTCGACGACATCCTGTCGGTGCCGGTGGCGCCGCGCCCGAACTGGACGCCGGAAGACATCCAGCACGAGCTCGACAACAACGCCCAGGGCATTCTCGGTTATGTGGTGCGCTGGGTCGACCAGGGCGTCGGCTGCTCCAAGGTGCCGGACATCAATGATGTCGGGCTGATGGAAGACCGGGCGACGCTGCGCATCTCGTCGCAGCACATGGCCAACTGGCTGCATCACGGCGTGGTCGGCGAAGACCAGATCGTCGCGACCATGAAGAAGATGGCCGCGGTGGTCGACCGGCAGAACGCCGGCGATCCGGCCTACCGTCCGATGGCCGCCGATTTCGACGGCTCGGTCGCCTTCCAGGCCGCGCTCGAACTGGTGCTCGAGGGGCGCGTCCAACCGTCCGGCTATACCGAGCCGGTGCTGCACCGCCGGCGGCTGCAACTGAAGGCGAGTTAAGCGCAAGCCTCGACAAATGCGAAGGCCGCCCGGAGGCGGCCTTTTTTGTGACAGGTCGTCGCCAGCTGCGATCAGGCTTCTGCCTTCGGCGCCTTGGTTTCTGTATCTGCCGATCGCCGGGCAAATTGCGGCAACAGACGAACCGCAATCGTCACAATCGCGGCCTGTGAGACCAGAACCGCCGGCCAGATGCGGTCGAAGGCGGGATCGAGATACTTCTGCGGGCCGAATGACAGGGCTGCAAGGACCGCGGCGGTCAGGGCCAGCAACCGTCCAATCCGGGTCGTCTCGTCACCCATGACCAGCGCCGCCAGGGCGATAGCAATGGCCGCACCCAGAAACGGCCCAAGCGCAAACAGGGGGATCTCGAAGGGCGGGTGCGGCGGCACTTTCGCGAGCATGGCGGCAAGCATGACTGTTTGCGTCGTCGCAAGCACGACAAGGGCGGCACGGGTCGGCGTCGATGTTGGCATGGCAATCTCCGTATAATTGTGTACGATTTGACATATCCGTAAAGTACTTTACGTCTCGAGTCAATTCGGACACCGGGGCAGGATTGCAGACCATGGCAGACAGCTACGCGGCGCGACGGCGCGCCGCCATCAAGGAGGCAGCGTTTGAGGTACTGGCCGAGAAGGGCTACAAGGCCGCCTCGATGCTGGAGATCGCGCGCCGAGCGAAAGCGTCGAACGAGACGCTTTACAAGTGGTTCGGCAACAAACAGACCCTGTTCGGTGCGCTAGTCGAGGACAACGCCAAGGAGGCGCGCGAACTCCTGCAATCGGCGCTGGCGGAGGATCACGACCCGCTCGACGCGCTGACGCGGCTGGGCCCGGTGCTGATCGGCATCGTCTGCGGCGAGAAGGCGGTGGCGCTCAACCGCGCAGCGGCGGGCGACGTGTTTGAGACCGGCACGCTCGGCAAGACCATCGCGCAGCACGGCCGCAACGCCATCCTGCCGCTGCTGACTAACCTGTTTGCGGCAGCTGCGCGCGCCGGCAAGATGACGGTCACCGACCCGCAGGAAGCGGCGGATACGTATATCAATCTCCTGATTGGTGATCTGCAGATCCGGCGCGCCATCGGAGTCACCCCGATACCGGGCGAAAGCGAGGCAGCGACACGCAGCGCCCGCGCAGTCGCCGCCATGCGCGTTCTCCACGCGGCTTGAGAGCGGCGGACAAGCGACAAGTCATTTCGCAGCGCAAGGTGACACCAGATTGTCACAGGTGCTTTGTATGGGGCGGCTCCAAACTGAAACCAAAGGGATTGCCCGATGAAACATCTTGCCCGCCTCGCCCTGCCCGCCGCGATTCTGATATCAACGACGGCCATGGCCCAGGAAAACCGCATCGACCGCACCCGGCCGGACGCGCCTGAACTCGCCGCCTTCGGCGACACGAAGATCGGCGTGCGAACCGTCGAGCTCAGCAATCCGGGCCAGATCGACATCGTCAATGTCGGAGAGGAAGGCGAGTTGCCGCGCTATGACCGGCCGCTGACCGTCGAGGTTTGGTATCCGGCCGCAGCCGATGCCGAGGCACCCGAAGGACCGGCCTACCGGGTGTTCCTGCGCGATGGCAAGACCGAGGTCGATATCCATGGTCGCGCCATCCGCGACGCCGCGCCTGCCAGCGTGGATGCGCCGATGCCGCTCGTGCTGATCTCGCACGGTTATCCCGGCAACCGCTTCCTGCTCAGCCATCTGGCCGAAAACCTCGCCACCAAGGGCTATGTGGTCGCCTCCATCGACCACACCGATTCCACTTATAACGACCAGACCAAGTTCGGTTCGACGCTGGTCAACCGGACCCTCGACCAGCTTTTCGTGCTGAACGAGATGGAGCGGATGTCGGGCAGCGCCGACAGCTTCCTGAACGGTGTCGCCGACACATCGAATGTCGGCCTGATCGGCTATTCGATGGGCGGCTACGGGGCGGTGATCACGTCTGGCGGCGGCGTCACCCAGGCGTCGACCGAATTGTCCTGGGGCGCGCCGCGCGGCACGCTGGAAGTGCATCTGGCCGGCAGCGACAGCCACGAGGCGCTGATGGACGACCGCATCAAGGCGACAATCGCGATCGCACCGTGGGGCATGAGGACCGGTTTCTGGGACGCCGATGGCCTGGCCGGTGTGCGCAAGCCGATCATGTATGTCGCGGGCAGCGTCGATGACGTGTCGGGCTATGAAAAAGGCGTCAAGGCGATGTACGAGGCGAGCGTCAATACCGAGCGCTACCTGCTGACCTTCGAAAACGCCAACCACAACGCCGCCGCGCCGATGCCGGCACCGTCCGAATCGTGGGAGCCGGTCGACAATCTCGACTTCGTGCCGTTCGAGCACTATGCCGACGCGGTTTGGGATACGCTGCGCATGAACAACATCATGCAGCACTTCGCGACCGCCTTCCTCGGCAAACACGTGAAGGGCGATGCCGGCATGGATGCCTATCTCGATCTGATCGAAAACGCCGGCGACGGCGTCTATGCGGTCAACGAGGACGGCACGGAGAAGCCCGAGCACACCTACTGGAAGGGCTTTGCCAGCCGCAGCGCCAAGGGCCTGTCGTTGATGCACGGCGAACCGCAGTAAGGCAGAGCCGAAGCCCGTGAGCGAAGCGCCGCCAAACCAGGCCGAGTTCTGGAACGAGCGTTACGACCGTCCCGACTATCTGTTCGGGACGGAGCCGAACGACTTCCTGCGGGCGACCGCCCCGGCCGCGCGGCCGGGGCAGACCGCCTTCGCGCCGGCCGATGGCGAGGGGCGCAACGGCGTTTTCCTGGCGGCGCTTGGCTACGCGGTGACGACCGTCGACATTTCCGAGCCGGCGGTCGAAAAGGCGCGCCGGCTCGCCGCCGCGCGCGGCGTGACCATCAACGCGGTCGTCGCCGACTTCTTTGCGACCGACTGGCCGGAGGCGGCGTTCGACCTTGCCGCCGTTTCGTTCATGCATTTCCGCTCGCCGCTCAGCGAGCGCTTTCACGCGACGATCGCGCGCAGCCTGAAGCCCGGAGGGCTGCTGATCCTGGAAGGCTACCATCTCGACCAGATGGACTTCGATTCCGGTGGACCGAAGGTGCCGGAGATGCTCTTTACCCGCGCCATGCTGGAGCGCCATTTCGCGGAACTCGATATCGTGCTGCTGCAACAGTCGCTGCGCATGCTGGCCGAAGGCCCCCGCCATCGCGGCGAGGCGGCGACGGTGCAACTCGTCGCCCGCAAGCGCGGTGCTTAGAGCCGGTTCGCGCCGGAACAAACCGCGCGGCAGTTTCTAGGGCCGGTTACTCAGTCCTGTCGCATGACGCATCTAGGCTGACCCGTCTTGAAGCCAAAGGAGGACGGAGATGGCCGATATCTATCAGCAGATCTGGAATGCCGATCAGCAGACAAACGGTATACAACCCATCCTGGACAATGAGGCCGGCGACGCCGATGCCGGCTATGTGAAGGTCAACGCAGATCTGGTCGCCGACAGCGATCCGGACCTCAAAGTCCTGCCGGAAGTCGTCATCCCCGACAACAAGCAGGACAGCTATCATCTGGTGCGCAAGCTGTTCAACAATTATGCGCTGCCCGAAGCCGCCCGCGAGGTCGACACGCCGGAAGAGCGCACCGAACGGCACGCCTTTCTTTCCGCGATATTCGATGCGCCGCCGATGCGGATCGCGCGCGACTATATCGGCGATCGCACCGGCGATGCCAACATGTCCGACGAGCGCTGGCACAATGTGCTGATGGACCACTGGTTCCGGACGTTCGAATCCGGTGGCGATCCGGAGTTGTCCGGCTTCGAGCATGTGCTGGTCGGCGAGCAGGAAGGCGGCAAGGTCCAAGGCTATCACTTCTGGTACAAATACTGGCTCGATGACGGCTTTGCGCGCGCAGTCGATGGCGGGCTCGACACGGTTCCCGGCCTGTCAGACGACCGCATCGTCTACACGGGCGCGAAGCAGGGCGATCGACAGCTCAAGTTCCCCGAAAGCGTAACCATCGCCTACAAGTGGAACGCGCCGGACTACGACGCCAATGCGGTGCGGCCGTTGCACAAGAAGATCGGCGGCTTCTTTGTCGGCTGCAGCGCCGAATGCCTGATGGCGCTCGGCACCGTGCGCGCCCATATCGGCGCCAATGCGCCCAAGATCGCCGTCATCGAGGGCGCCAGCTACCAGATGAAGGTCTTCCGGTCGCCCAACAATCGGCATATCCGCACCTTCTATCCGGTGTTCAAGGGCGCGGCGGATCCAGTCACCGACCAGCCGCTTCCCGGCGGTGGGAACGGGCCAGTAACGGGCAGCGTGCGCATCTTGGCGGCCTTGGTCAATCCGATTTCGCACGATCCAGGCAAGGAGGCGGTCACGCTGGTCAACACAGGCGCGACCCCGATCGATGCGGCGAACTGGATGATCCGCGACAGGAACGAAAAAACCGAGGTGTTGGCAAGCGCCCAGTTGCTGCCGGGCGTGCCGCATTCCTTCATTCTGACCGGCGACGGGGCACAATTGAGCAACAAGGGCGGCAAAATCCGGTTGCTCGACCCGAACGGCAAGACCGTTCACTCCGTCAGCTATTCGCGAGCACAGGCCAGGGCTGAAAACCAGACGCTGATTTTCACCTGACAGGCCAGGCGAAGAAATTTTCGACAGGTTAGGCAAGGCGCGGCGATTGAATCGCGCCGCGCCACTTCAATTCCCCCTTACTGTGCCATATATGGATCTTAATATGTTTCAAGGGAGAGCGCGAACGTGACGGAATTCGAAAGCCCGATAACCGACACAATGGCAGGACCGGCGGCTTCGGACGACGACCGGGCACTGTCGTGCCCGGCGGGTTCGAAACACACGTTTGCGCAGCTGCAGGAAAACGCGGCGAGAATCGCAGAAGCGCTGGAAGCCTACGACTTCGACGCGGTCAGGTCGATGTTCCAGCCCTTGCGCTGAAGCGTCAGTCCTCCGATGCGGCGACCGGTGCGCCGAACATGAGCAATGTCGCATCCTCATCGGCAACATGAAACTCGCGCTGGCCATAGTCCTGGTCGAACGGCGTGCGCAGGCGGCTCGCGGCGAGCTCCGACAAGCGAGGCTCCAGTTCCCGGTACAGCGCGTCGACATCCTCGACATCGATGTAGCAGGAGTTTTGCCGGCGCTGGTCGCCGAGATCGATTTCGGAACCGACCTCGATCAACCGGATGGCTGCTCCTTCCCGCCTGACATAGGCGTAGTTGTCGGCCCGAAACGTGCATTCAAACCCCAGCCGGCCCTCGTAGAACGCCAATGCCCGATCCATGTCGGCCGTCAGCACGAAAGGCGTAATCGATTTGATGTTCGCCATGCGCTGATCCCTCCATTTGACTTCGCTCCGCGGCTCACAAAGGAATACGCGCCAGCCGCCGGTATGTGAAGACAAGCCTCGCGCTATTCGCGCCGGCTTGTCAAAAAGGCCCGATAAGCTAAATTCATCCACGATTGATACATTCGCGCTTGCCGTCTCGCGCATGCCGCGATAGTTCGCGGAACCGCAAACCGGGGAACCCGACACAAATGTCACTGCGTTATGCGATTATCGGTGCCGGAATGATGGGTCAGGAGCACATCCGCAACATCGCGTTGCTGCCCGGCGCCCAGGTCACGGCGATCGCCGACACCGACGCGACCATGCGCCATTCGGCCGGGCTGCTGGCCAAACAGAGTGGCTTTGGCGACGCCGCAATCCTGGAGGATTACCGCGCCATTCTGTCCGGCGGCGTGGCCGACGCGGTGGTGGTAGCCAGTCCCAATGACACGCATCGCTCGGTCATGGACGATCTCCTGGCGACGCAACTGCCCGTGCTGCTGGAAAAACCCTCATGCACGACCGCCGACGACGCCTGGGCGATCGCAAACCGGGCGAATGGCCGGCAATCGCCGATCTGGGTGGCGATGGAGTATCGCTACATGCCGCCCGTCGCCCGCCTGGTCGACGAGGTGAAGGCCGGCGCGACCGGAAACCCGAGAATGGTGTCGATTATCGAACACCGATATCCGTTCCTGCAAAAAGTCGGCAACTGGAACCGTTTCAATGCCCGTTCCGGCGGCACGATGGTCGAAAAATGCTGCCATTTCTTCGACCTGATGCGGCTGGTGACGCAAAGCGAACCGGTTCGGATTTTCGCCTCCGGCGCGCAGGACGTGAACCATCTGGACGAGGATCACGACGGGGCGACGCCCGACATTCTCGACAATGCCCTCGTTATCGTGGACTTCGCCAACGGCATGCGCGCATCGCTCGATCTCTGCATGTTCGCCGAGGGTTCCTACTACCAGGAGCATGTCTCGGTGACCGGCGACGCCGGCAAGATCGAAGCGGTGGTGCCGGGCCCGGCGCGGTTCTGGCCGGGCGGGGCGGAGCGGGTTTCAGAGATCATCATTTCTTCGCGCCGCGACAAGGCGCCGAAACGCGAAGCGGTTCATGTCGACGAGGAGATCCTGCGCGCGGGCGATCATCACGGCGGCACGTTCTTCCAGCACGAAAAGTTCGCCAACATCCTGCGCCATGGCGGTAAACCCGATGTCAGCTTGCGTGACGGCGCGATCGCGGTAGAAATGGGCGCCGCTGCGGAACGGTCCATCCGCGAAGGCATCGTCGTTCACATGAAGGGCCAAAGCTGAAAGCCGACGATATCCGGTCATGTATCTTTGCTGCGGCGATAGCCTGTTCGACCTGTTTTCCAGTCCCTCCAGCGACAGATTCGGCATCGCGCTCGACGGTCATGTCGGCGGTTCGCCGCTGAATGTGGCGCTGGGGCTGGCGCGCATGGGCAACCACGCCCGCTTTTTCACGCGCGTCTCGCACGACATGTTCGGCCGGCGGATCGCGGCCTTCATGGACGACAACAACATCGATCGCAGCCTGTGCGTCGATACCGCACAAAACACGACGCTGGCGGTGATCGGCCTGAAGGACGACAGCAGCGCCGACTACGCTTTCTACACCGAGCAGACCGCCGACTGCTCGGTAACGGTCGATGACCTGCCGGCTTCGCTGGACGCCGCCCTGCAAGTGCTGCATTTCGGTTCCTACTCCACCGTGTTGGAGCCGACCGCGACGGCGCTGGCGACGCTTGCGGCGCGCGAGTGCAGGGCGCGCTTCATCTCCTACGATCCCAATCTCAGGACGATGATCGAGCCGGACATCGATGCCTGGCGGGCGACGTTCGCAGCAATGACGGCGCTGGCCGGCTTCGTGAAGGGCAGCGACGAGGACGTGGCGCAGCTCTACCCCGATGGCGGGACCGACGCTTTCGTCGCCGATGCGCTGGCCGCGGGCGCGGCGCTGGTCTGCGTGACCTTCGGCGCCGATGGCGCGCTGGCCTGTTCGGCGGACGGGCGCACGGTGCGTGTCGACGGCCTCGATGTCGCAGTCGTCGACACGGTTGGCGCGGGCGACACGTTCCAGGCGGCCTGCCTGCACTGGCTCGGCGCACAGGGGCTGGCCGACAAGGAAAGGGCGCCGGACGCGGATCTGGCCGCGATGACCGGCTTCGCGATCAAGGCGGCGGCTGTCACCTGCACGCGACGCGGCGCCAACCTGCCGACCCTGGCGGATATCGAAGCCTTCACAGGTTGACGACCGGAGATTTGCTCGCAGTGCAAAAAGCATTAGAACAGCGCGACTTCGGAGCCGGTTCTTGATTCGATGCAGTTGATTCACCACCCCATGTCCGCCGCGTCCCGCTTCGTGCGGCTGCTCGTCAGCGAATACGACATCGAGCCGGATTTGTACGAGGAACGGCCCTGGGAACGCCGCGCCGAGTTCATGCAGATCAATCCGGCCGGCACACTGCCCGTGCTGGTCGATCACACCGGCGCGCCGATCATCGGCGCATATGCGATTGCAGAATTCGTCGACGAGACGACGGGCGCGATGCATCGCGGACACCGGCTGATGCCGGACAATCCAATTGGCCGGGCCGAGGTGCGCCGGCTGATCGACTGGTTTCTGGTCAAGGCCGAGGCGGATGTCACGCGAGGCCTGGTGCGCGAGCGGGTGTTCAAGCTGCAGATGCCGGCCGGCAATGGCGGTGGCGCGCCGGATTCCGCGGTGCTCAGGGCCGCGCGCGCCAATATTCGCCAGCATATGCGCTATGTCGGCTGGTTGTCGCAGGCACGCGACTGGCTCGCCGGCGATGTGCTGACCAGCGCCGATCTCGCCGGCGCTGCGACCATCAGCGTCCTCGACTATCTCGGCGAAATCGACTGGACGGCCGAGCCTGCGGCGCGCGATTGGTACCAACGCATCAAGTCGCGCCCGGCGTTCCGCGACATTCTCGGCGACCGGGTGCGCGGCCTGCCGCCGGCCTCGCACTACGCGGATCTCGATTTCTGATCCTGCGTCCGGTTTGCGGCCCGTGGCGGAATGCGTCAAAAGGCGCGCCATGGATGCGCAAAGGGCAAAGGACTTCCTGCTGGGCGAGTTGACGCGCGAGGGCTTCAGCGCGGCGCGCGTGGCCGCGCCGGACGTCGCCGCCACGACCGCACCGCGCCTCGACACATTCCTTGCCGAGTGCCGGCACGGCAGCATGAGCTGGATGGCCGAAACGCAAGACCGGCGCGCCGATCCGCTGGTGCTGTGGCCGGATACCAGATCGGTCGTGATGGCCGCCTTCAACTATGCGCCGGAGGCCGGCAACGACCCGCTGGCCGCGCTGGAGAAGACGGACCGCGCGACGATCTCGGTCTATGCGCAGAACCGCGACTATCATGATGTCATCAAGGGCAAGCTGAAGCAGGCGGCAGGACGCTTCGCCGCCAGGACGGGCGCGCAGGTCAAGGTGTTCGTCGACACTGCGCCGGTGATGGAAAAACCGCTGGCCGCCGCGGCCGGGCTCGGCTGGCAGGGCAAGCACACCAACCTCGTCAGCCGCGAGCTTGGCTCGTGGTTCTTTCTGGCGTCGATTTTCACCGACATGGCGCTGCCGGCAGATGCGTCGGAGACCGACCATTGCGGGTCGTGCCGGGCCTGTCTCGACATCTGCCCGACGGACGCGTTTCCGGCGCCCTACCAGCTCGACGCGCGGCGCTGCATCTCCTACCTGACCATCGAACATGCCGGGCCAATCGCGGATGAGTTCCGCGCCGCGATGGGCAATCGCATTTATGGCTGCGACGACTGCCTGGCGGTCTGCCCCTGGAACAAGTTCGCCGCGACCGCCGCCGAGGCGAAATTGCGGGCGCGCGACGACCTGATCAGCCCGCCGATCGCCGAATTGCTGACGCTCGATGATGCCGCGTTCCGGGCGCGGTTTTCCGGCTCGCCGATCAAGCGGATCGGCCGCAACCGCTTCATCCGCAATGTGCTGATCGCCGCCGGCAATAGCGGGCGGCCGGAGCACGCCGACGACGTCGCGCCGCATTTGGACGACGGCGATCCGGTGGTACGCGGCGCGGCGGTCTGGGCATTTTCCCGGCTTGCCGGCAAGGCACGGCTGGACGCCGAGCGCGACGCCCGCTACCTGCACGAGAAAGACAAGGAGGTGCGCGCGGAGTGGTCGCGCGCGACAGGGGACATGCATGACTGACGGGGCTTCATCCTACTTCATCTTCGGCGCGGGTTTTTCGGGGCGCGCCTTCGGCCGTCTGGCCGCGCAGGCCGGGCACAAGGTTGTCGGCACCACGCGCTCGGCTGAGAAGGCCGACGCCCTGCGCGACGACGGGATCGCGCCGCTTGTGTTCAACGGCGTGGCGACGGACGACATCGCCCAGGCGCTCGCAAGTACAACGCATCTGGTGATCTCGATCGCACCGGGCGAAACCGGCGACCCGGTGCTGACAAACTTCGCGACGGCTATCGCGTCGATGCCGAAACTCGAATGGATCGCCTATCTGTCGACGGTCGGCGTCTACGGCAATCATGACGGTGCCTGGGTGGACGAGGAAACGGAGTGTCGGCCGGTCTCACAGCGTTCGATCCAGCGGGTCGCCGCCGAAGAAGCATGGCGCGTGCTGGCCGAAACCACCGGCAAGCCGCTGGCGATCCTGCGCCTTTCGGGGATCTACGGGCCGGGCCGCAACGGGTTGATCAACCTGGAAAAGGGCAAGGCGCGCCGGCTGGTCAAGAAAGACCAGGTGTTCAACCGCATCCATGTCGAGGACATCGCACGGGCGCTTGTGTTCCTCGGCGAAGCGCGCACCGGCGGGGTCTTCAACATCACCGACGACGAACCCGCGCCGCCGCAGGAAGTCGTGGCCTTTGCCAGCAAGCTGATGGGGAAGGAGCCGCCGCCCGAAATCGATTTCGAAACCGCCGAATTGTCGCCCATGGCGCGCTCGTTCTATGGCGAGAACAAGCGCGTTTCCAATGCCAAGGTGAAGGCGGCCGGGTTTACGTTTGCGCACGCCACCTATCGTGACGCGCTGACACGCATGTGGACGGACGGGAACTGGCGCTGACGCCAGCGCCTCTCCCGACTGGCCCTCGTCAGGCGTCTCCGATCTCGCGTACCTTGCGCAGCGACTGCACGGCGCGGCCGAGATACATGTCACGGTCGTAGATGTCCGGGAAATACTCCACGGTTCCATCGTCCGTCGGCCAGGCGGTGTAGTAGGAGATATAGACCGGGACCTTGGCCTCCAGATCTTCCTGATGCTCATATCCGCCCAGATGCGACACGACGTGGTCGACGCTCTTGCCGAGCACGGCGGCGGCCATCTCGCGCGGCTTCTGCAGGCGCACGCAGCCATGGCTGAGCGCCCGCTGCTCGTTGCCGAACAGATTGCGCGACGGCGTATCGTGCATGTAGATCGCGTGCTTGTTGGGGAACAGGATCTTCAACTCGCCCAGGGCGTTTTTCGGGCCGGGTTTCTGACGCACATTGTATGGCACCTTGCCGGCGTAACGGCCCCAATTGACATTGGCCGACGCAATCCGCTTGCCGGATGCATTGGTCACGACATAGCCGGCGCGATCCAGATAGCCCGGATCGCGGTAGAGCCGCGGCAACATCTCGTTGACGATGATCGATTGCGGCACGCCCCAATAGGGATTGTAGACCACCATCTCGATCTCGTCGTGGAAGAAGCTGGTCTGGTTCGCTTTCTTGCCGACGATCGCGCGCATCGGCAACGTATCCTGGAAATTCTCCGAATAGGTGGCGCGATAGGCGGGCTGGTTGATCTGCACATGACGCTCGCCGAATTCCTCGGGGTGCCAGCGCATGCGCTCAAGCGCCAGTTCGATGCGGTCGATCTTGGTCGAGTGGCCGACATCGGTCAGGTAGCGCACGGTGTTCTTGCCGATAATGCCGTCGGCCGACAGGCCGTTGTCGCGCTGAAAGTCGCGCACCAGCGCCACGATTGCCTCGTCATAGAGGTCGTCGCCCATATATTCGGCGAATGTCGCGGCATGCTTGGCGCGGGTCTCTTCGGTCGCCTTGCGGCGCAGCGCCTTCATGATCAGCGGCAGCGCTTCCTCGGTCTGTCCGAGCCTGGCGAACGTTCCCTTCGGTATGACGATTTCCTCGACCTCCTCCGCCCGCAGGGCGGCGAGTTCGCGCTTCAGATTGCCATAGGCCGGATGCTGCGGCTCGAGGCTCTTCAGATAAAGCACCGGGTCTTCGGCCTCCGCCAGTCCGGCGATCGCTTCGGCAGCCGTCATCCGGGCGCGCGGGAAATCGTGATAGCCGCTGAGCTTGTTGGGCAGGATAACGCCGTCGCGCATGTCCATCGCGTAACGGACGGCACGCGCCGACATCAGCATCTCGAATTCGAGCAGTTCGGCGGCGCGGGCGGCGGGTGCGTCCATCGACCAGCCGTCCGGCGGGATCGGCACGTCATAGTCGGCGGCAACCAGCGCATGATCGCCGGCTTCGGCGAACAGCGCGGCGACAGCGCGCGCGTGGCCTGTCGGAGCCGAACCGCGCGACCAGATGAAGGTCGGGTTGTCGGCGTAATGCGCCTTCAGTGCGTCGGCGATTTCCTTTTCGATGGGCAGGCGCAGTTCGGAGCTTAGCGCGGCGGCTTCCGCAAACCGTTTCGTTTCGAAATCGAGGCTCGGTTCCAGCGTGTCGACAGTTGCCGCCGGCAGCATGGACGCAACCGCGACCGTGGTCAGCGGCGCGGCAGAATAAGTGTAGTAGCGGGGCGACGAAATGCGCGCGATCTTGCGCGGCGCGCGCTTCACCGTAACCTGGCGCTGACGCTTGCGTTTGGCACGGCGCTCGCCGTTGAACAGCAGATCGACCAGAGACTGCGATTTTGCAACAGGCACGGCCTCGGGCAACGCCGGCAGCGCGATCACCGTTGCAATCAGGATGGCGGTAAAGCGTTTCATATCCAAAGCGGACCCCATTGCGTTCGCTGTATGCCCCTGGACCACACTAACCAATACAAGATGGTTTATAAAGAGTGAGTCCCCCCATCAACTGGCATCACTTTTTTGCGAGCATGCGTGCATTCGGTCACACCGCGAACTGTCTTCGCGGTTGCGGAAATGGTTTGTTTCGCGGCAATCCTGGTCTATGGCTGAGGCCATGAACAAAGGCGATCATCTCTTCCTCGTCGACGGCTCGGCCTATATTTTCCGGGCATTCCACGCCCTGCCGCCTCTGACACGCAAATCGGACGGATTGCCGGTCGGCGCGGTGGCCGGCTTCTGCAACATGCTCTGGAAATTGCTGCAAGAGGCCCGCGACACGCAGGCCGGCGTCACGCCCACCCATTTTGCCGTGATTTTCGATTATTCGTCGAAGACGTTCCGCAAGGATCTCTACCCGGAATACAAGGCCAACCGGTCCGACCCGCCGGAAGACCTGGTGCCGCAATTCGGACTGATCCGCGAGGCGACGCGCGCCTTCAATCTGCCCTGCATCGAGATCGAGGGCTACGAGGCCGACGACATCATCGCCACCTATGCCCGCCAGGCCGAGGCGGTCGGCGCCCACACGAAGATCATCTCGTCGGACAAGGATTTGATGCAACTCGTCACCGAGCACGTCTCGATGTACGATTCGATGAAGGACCGGCAGATCGGCACCGCCCAGGTGATCGAAAAATTCGGCGTGGCGCCGGACAAGATGATCGACCTGCAATCGCTGACCGGCGATTCCACCGACAACATCCCGGGCGTTCCCGGCATCGGACCGAAGACCGCGGCGCAACTGCTCGACGATTACGGCGACCTCGACACGCTGCTGGCGCGGGCCGCGGAGATCAAGCAGAACAAGCGGCGCGAGAACCTGATCGCCTTTGCCGACCAGGCGCGCCTGTCGCGCGAACTGGTGACGCTGAAGACCGACACACCGGTCGACATCGGCCTCGACGGCCTGAAGCTGGAACCGCAAGACGGGCCCCGGCTGGTCGCCTTCCTGAAGGCGATGGAGTTCAACTCGCTGACCCGGCGCGTCGCCGAGGCGACCGGAACCGAGGCCGGTGACGTGGAGGCTGCCGATGTGGCGGTCGAGGCGGGAGGCGCGGCGCGCGGCCCGGATCTCGACGAGGGGCAGGCAAAGGCCGACGCCGCGACCGCCTCCGACGCGGGCGGCGCGATGACACCGGCCGGCCTGGCGGCGAAGCGCGCCGAGGCAGCCGCCGCCGGCAAGTTCGACACCGGTGCCTATTCCTGTATCCGCGACCTCGACACGCTCGATGCGTGGATCGCCAAAGCGCGCACCGCCGGCGTTGTCGCTTTCGACACCGAAACCAATTCGCTCGACGCCATGCAGGCGGAACTGGCCGGCTTTTCGCTGTGCTCGACACCCGGCGAGGCGGCCTATGTGCCGCTCAACCACAAGAGCGGCAATGACGATCTGCTCGGCGGCGGCCTGGTCGAAGACCAGATCCCGGCAGACGCCGCACTGGACCGGCTGAAGGCGCTGCTGGAAGACGAGTCCATCCTCGTCGTCGGGCAGAACCTGAAATATGACTGGCTGGTGCTGCGCCGCTACGGCATCACCATCGCCTCGCTCGATGACACGATGCTGATGTCCTATGTTATCGACGCGGGCACCGGCGGGCACGGCATGGATGCGCTTTCGGAACGCTGGCTCGGCCACAAGCCGATCGCCTTCAAGGACATCGCCGGCACCGGCAAGAAACAGCTGACCTTCGACATGATCGATCTGGAGACAGCGACCGCCTATGCCGCCGAGGACGCCGACATCACATTGCGCTTGTGGCAGGTCTTGAAGCCGCAGCTTGTCGCGCGCGGCATGACCGCCGTTTATGAGCGCCTGGAACGACCGCTGGTCGCCGTGCTCGCCAATATGGAAGCACGCGGCATTTCGGTTGACCGGCAGATCCTGAGCCGTCTTTCGGGCGAGTTCGCGCAAAAGGCGGCGGCGATCGAGGCCGAAATCCACGACATGGCGGGCGAAACCTTCAACATCGGCTCGCCGAAGCAGCTTGGCGAGATCCTGTTCGGCAAGATGGGCCTGCCCGGCGGCTCGAAGACCAAGTCGGGCCAGTGGTCGACCTCGGCACAGGTGCTGGAGGATCTGGCCGCCGAAGGCCACGAACTGCCGCGCCGCATCGTCGACTGGCGGCAGCTCACCAAGCTGAAATCGACCTATACCGACGCCCTGCCCGGTTATATCAACCCGGAAACAAAGCGGGTGCACACGTCCTATTCGCTGGCGGCGACATCGACCGGGCGGCTCGCCTCGTCTGAACCGAACCTGCAGAACATCCCGATCCGCACGGCCGAGGGCCGGCGCATCCGCACCGCCTTCGTGGCCGAAAAAGGCAACACCTTGATCTCGGCCGACTACAGCCAGATCGAACTGCGCGTGCTCGCCCATGTCGCCGATATCGCGCAGTTGAAACAGGCCTTTGCCGACGGCGTCGACATTCACGCCATGACCGCTTCGGAAATGTTCGGCGTGCCGGTCGACGGCATGCCCTCGGAAGTGCGGCGGCGGGCCAAGGCGATCAATTTCGGCATCATCTACGGCATTTCGGCCTTCGGGCTCGCCAATCAGCTCGGCATCGAGCGGTCGGAGGCCGGCGACTACATCAAGACCTATTTCGAGCGCTTTCCCGGCATCAAGGACTATATGGACGCCACCAAGGCGTTTGCGCGCGAGAACGGCTATGTGGAGACGATCTTTGGGCGCCGGGCGCATTATCCAGAGATCAAGTCGTCGAACCCGCAGGTGCGCGCCTTCAACGAGCGGGCGGCGATCAACGCGCCGATCCAGGGCTCGGCCGCCGACATCATCCGCCGGGCGATGGTGCGCATGGATGCAGCACTCGACGATGCCGGACTGGCGGCACGGATGCTGCTGCAGGTGCATGATGAACTGATTTTCGAGGTGCCGGACGCCGAGACGGACAAGACCATCGAGGTGGTGCGCGAAGTGATGGAGAACGCCGCCATGCCGGCGATTGCCATGGCCGTGCCGCTGAAAGTCGACGCGGCTGCCGCCGCCAACTGGGACGAGGCGCATTGATGGCCGCCAGGGCGATTTGACCCTGCGGCAAGACCGGCGTTCCGGTTTCGCGCGCCGAAGCCGTGTCCGCACGCCTTCCTTATGGTAAGATCGGCCTCATGGACACGTTTTGCGACAACCTGACACGACGTACTCTCGTGGCCCGGCTCGGCGCGCTGACCTCGCTGGTCGGCCTTGGCGTCGGCGCGCAGGCCTTCGCCGGGTCGGCGGGCCGCGAGACGATCCGCCTTGCCGCGCGGATCGACGAGTTGGCCGGCGCCTTGCGCGGTGAGACGCTTACGGTCGCCGAATGGCGCGCCGGCATGGACGCGCTTTTTTCACGCGTTTCCGAACAGGACGTAATGGCGGCGATCGATTTCGACACGCTGGCCGCAAGAACCGGCTTCGCCGATCTTGGCGTCGCGACCACGCGCATCCGTTTCGGCGACGAGGTGCGGCGGTTGCGCTTCATCGCCAAGCTGTTTGCCGTCGACCGCGGCCGCTCGATCATCCCGCACGGTCATGCCAACATGGTCTCGGCGCATCTGCCGCTCACCGGCGCGTTCAGGCTGCGCCAATACGATCAGATCGCGCGCGACGACGATGCGCTGACGGTCAGGCCGAGCATCGACAAGCGCATCCTGCCCGGCGACCTGTCTTCCATAGGCGAAGACGAGGACAATGTGCACTGGTTCATCGCCGAAGAACCGGCATACACATTCGACGCGATCGTTCTTGGCCTCGATCCGGCCGCCAAACATTCTTTCGAGATCTTCAATCTCGACATGGAGGCGGCGCAGCCTGCCGGCGACGGCACGTTGCGCGTGCCGAAGATGGAAGTTGCCGAGGCGCTTGCGAAATATGGCTGAGGGCTGAAGCCCTAGCCCTTCTCGATCATCTTGCCGATCAGCTGCGCGGTATAGTCGACCACCGGGACGATGCGCGCATAGTTGAGCCGGGTGGGGCCGATGATACCGATGGCGCCGACGACATGGCGATTGGCATCGCGATAGGGCGCGACCACCAGCGACGAGCCGGACAGCGAGAAAAGCCGGTTTTCCGAACCGATATAGATGCGTACGCCCGATCCCGCCTCGGTAACGTCGAGCATGCGGACGATCTCGTCCTTGCGCTCCAGTTCGTCGAACAGCAGCTTCAGGCGCTCGATCTGCTCCTGGTCCTGGACATCTTCCAGCAGGTTCGACCGGCCGCGCACGATCAGTTGCGACGGCTGGCCGATCTCGCTGCCGGACCAGACCGCAAGCCCACGGTCGATCAGGTCGGCGCTGACGGCATCCAGTTCGAGCTGCAGCGCCTCGCGGCGCTCCTCGATGACGGTCCGCGCATCCGACAGGCTCTTGTCGCGGCCATGATGGTTCAGATAGTTGGCGGCCTCGGCGAGCTGACCGGCGGTGATCCCGGCCGGCAGTTCGACGACCCGGTTCTCAACATCGCCGCTGTCCCAGACAAGCACGGCAATCGCCTTGTTTTCCTCAAGGCGGATGAACTCGATATGCTTGAGAATGCCCTCGCGCTTGGAGGCCAGCACCAGACCCGCGCCGCGCGACATGCCGGACAGCATCTGGCTGGCGTCGGTCAGAAGTTTCTCGACCGAGCCGCCGCCGTCACGCTTGACCTGCGATTCGATCAGCTTGCGCTCGTTTTCGCTGACCTCGCCGGTGTCCATGAACGCATCGACGAAAAAACGTAACCCCTGCTCCGTCGGCAGCCGGCCGGCGGACACATGAGGCGAATAGATCAGGCCCAGCGCCTCAAGGTCGCTCATGACATTGCGCACCGAGGCCGGCGAAAGCGATCGCGGCAGCTTTCGCGACAAGGTTCGCGAGCCGAGCGGCTCGCCTTCCTCGAGATAGCTTTCGACGATCAGCCGGAACACGTCGCGCGAACGGTCGTCGAGTTCGGAGGTGAATTCGCTGCCTGCCTGCATTGGAGTTGTCGAAACACGGTCGCTCATGGTGCCAATATAAGAAGCATTGGCGAAAAAATGTAAGCCGCAATGTGATGCGCCGGCGAGAACCGTTTCCATTTCCGTCCGACACGATCTAGAACAGCGCAGCACCCCAATGACGAAGAGGTTTTCATGTCCCGCCCTTCCGGACGCATGTCCGACCAGATGCGCAGTGTCTCGTTCGAGCGCGGCGTGTCCAAACACGCCGAAGGCTCCTGCCTGGTCAAATTCGGAGACACCCATGTCCTGTGCACGGCAAGCCTGGAAGAGCGCGTTCCGCCGTGGATGCGCAACAGCGGGCGAGGCTGGGTGACGGCGGAATACGGCATGCTGCCGCGCTCGACCACCGATCGCATGCGCCGCGAGGCGTCATCCGGCAAGCAGGGCGGGCGAACGCTGGAAATCCAGCGGCTGATCGGTCGTTCGATGCGGGCCATTGTCGACCTGGAGGCGCTGGGCGAGCGCCAGATCACCATCGATTGCGATGTGATCCAGGCCGATGGCGGCACGCGCACGGCGGCGATCACCGGCGGCTGGGTGGCGCTGCACGATTGCCTCGACTGGATGCACCAGCGCCAGATGGCCTCCAGGACGCGTATCCTGAAGGACCATGTCGCCGCCGTCTCCTGCGGCATCTTCGCCGGGCAGGCGGTCACTGATCTCGACTATGACGAGGATTCGAACGCCGAGACCGACGCCAATTTCGTCATGACCGGCAGCGGCGGCATCGTCGAGGTGCAGGGCACGGCAGAGGGCGCGCCGTTTTCGCGCGCCGAGTTCGACACGTTGTGCGACATGGCGTCAAACGCCATCACGCAACTCGTCGACCTGCAGAAGCAGGCGATCGGAGCCTGATCGTGACCCGCGACCTTGAGCCCGGCAAGCTGGTGCTGGCCACCCACAATGACGGCAAGCTGAAGGAAATCCGCGAACTGATCGGGCCGTTCGGCTTTACGGTCAGTTCGGCCGGCGAACTGGGGCTTGCCGAGCCGGAAGAGCACGGCACAACCTTCGAGGAAAACGCCTACACCAAAGCCCATGCGGCGGCCACGGCGACCGGCCTGCCGGCCCTGTCCGACGACAGCGGGCTGTGCGTCGACGCGCTCGGCGGCGAGCCCGGCGTGCACACCGCCGACTGGGCCGAACTGCCGGAAGGCGGACGCGACTTCGCCATGGCGATGCGCAATGTCGAGGAAAAGCTG
This sequence comes from Oricola sp., assembly GCF_965230365.1. Lineage (GTDB taxonomy): Bacteria > Pseudomonadota > Alphaproteobacteria > Rhizobiales > Rhizobiaceae > Oricola. The sequence goes on from NZ_OZ246003.1 coordinate 438,028, forward strand.
CAGGCCAAAGGCGCCACCGCGCCCGATCAGCGCACCGGCCGCTTCGTCGCCGTTTTGTGCCTGTGCTGGCCCGATGGCCACGCCGAGTATTTTCGCGGCGAGGTCGACGGCCAGCTGGTGTGGCCGCCGCGCGGCGAAATGGGCTTCGGCTACGATCCGGTGTTCATGCCGGACGGTTTCGACCAGACCTTCGGCGAAATGCCGGCCTCGGAGAAGCACGCCTGGGAGGCCGGGCGCGGCGATCTCGGCCTGTCGCACCGCGCGCGCGCCTTTGCGACATTCGCGAAAGCCAAGCTCGGGGCCGAATGAGCGGCGGCGCGCGGCAGATGGATGACGGGACGCCCGGCTTCGGGATCTATGTCCACTGGCCGTTCTGCGCCGCCAAGTGCCCCTATTGCGATTTCAACTCGCATGTGCGCCATGGCGGCGTCGACCAGCAGGTTTTTGCCGGGGCATTCTCGCGCGAAATGGCGACGATGCGCGACTGGACCGGGCCGCGCCAGGTGACCAGCGTCTTCGTCGGCGGCGGCACGCCGTCGCTGATGCAGCCGGAGACCGTCGGCGCGATCCTTTCGGTCGCCGACGATCTGTGGGGCCTTCAAGACGGCATCGAGATCACCATGGAGGCCAATCCGTCCTCGGCCGACGCGGACCGTTTCGCCGGCTACCGCGCCGCCGGGATCAACCGGTTGTCGCTCGGCATCCAGGCGTTGAACGATGCCGACCTGAAATGGCTCGGCCGCCTGCACGACACGAAGGAGGCGCGGGCGGCGATCGAGATGGCGCGCGCGACCTTTCCGCGCCTGTCCTTCGACCTGATCTATGCCCGGCCCGGCCAGACGCCGGCGGCCTGGCAGGCGGAACTCGGCGAAGCGATCGCGCTTGCCGCCGATCACCTGTCGCTCTACCAGCTGACCATCGAGGACGGCACGCCGTTCAAGGCGCTGCATGCGGCGGGCCGTATCGCCATGCCGGACGAGGACCGCGCCGCCGAACTCTATGCGCTGACACAGGAAATCACGGCAGCGCGCGGCCTGCCGGCCTACGAGATCTCCAACCATGCGGCGCCTGGCGCGCAGTCACGTCACAATCTGACCTATTGGCGCTATGGCGACTATGTCGGCACCGGCCCCGGCGCGCATGGGCGCTTTGCCGTCGACGGCGGATCGAAGCGCGTGACCATGGCCGGGCGCAATCCCGAACGCTGGCTTTCCGCCGTCACCGAACACGGTCATGGCGTCGTCGAAGAAGAAACACTCGATACCGCAGCGCAGGCCGACGAGATGCTGCTGATGGGGCTCAGGCTCGCCGAGGGCATCGACCTGGCGCGCTACGAGACGCTGGCCGGGCGCGGCTTCAACACCGGGCGGCTTGAAACCCTGCAACGCGAAAAACTGGTCGAGCCGCTCTCCAACAGCCGCATCCGGGCGACACCGGCGGGCCGGCTGGTGCTGAACGCCGTTGTCGCGGAGCTGGCGGCATGAGCGCGGCGCGCACATTCCTGGTCGGCGGGCACGTGCTGACCGCGCCGCCGCTGGAGCCGGGGCTCCATATCGTGTCGACGCCGATCGGCAATCTGGGCGATGTGACCATCCGGGCGCTGGAAACGCTCGCCGCCTGCGACATGCTGGCCTGCGAGGACACGCGCATCACGCGCCGGCTTCTGGAGCGCTACGGGATTTCCCGCAAGCCCGTCGCCTATCACGAGCACAATGCGCGCGAGGCAGGGCCGAGACTGCTCGCCGCGCTGGCTGAAGGCAAGGCCGTCGCGCTGGTGTCGGACGCCGGCACGCCGCTCGTCTCCGATCCGGGCTACCGGCTGGTCAGCGAGGCGCGCTTGGCGGGCCATCGCGTCATCCCGGTGCCCGGCGCTTCGGCGCCGCTGGCTGCGCTTGCGGCATCGGGCCTGCCGAGCGACGATTTCCGTTTCATCGGCTTTTTGCCGGCCAAGGAAAAAGCGCGCCGCGACCGGCTGGCGGAACTGGCCGGTTCGCCATCGACGCTGATCGCATTCGAATCCCCCAACCGGCTGGCCGCTACATTGGCCGCCATTGCCGGGACCTGCGGCCCCGACCGCACCGTCTGTGTCGCCCGTGAACTGACCAAGCGCTTCGAGACCATCACGGCCGGCAACGCCAAGGAATTGTCAGATCAATTCGGCAGCGAAACGATCAAGGGCGAGATCGTGCTGTTGATCGCGCCGGCGGAAAACGATGGCGAGATGTGGGCCGGCGAACGCCTCGACACACTGCTGCGCGATCTTCTTTCCGCGATGCCCGTCTCCAAGGCGGCGCGCGAGGCAGCCGACGCCACCGGCCTGCCCAAGACGGATCTCTATCGGCGGCTGCTCGAACTCAAGGAAGGCGGCCGTGAATGACGCCGGCAAACGAAAACGCCGCGCCGCCTATGGCCTCGGTCATCGCGGCGAGCTTTTCGCCGCCTTTGCGCTGCGCCTGAAGGGCTTTCGTATCGTCGCCAGGCGCTACAAGACACCGGCCGGCGAGATCGACCTGATCGCGCGGCGCGGCGATCTCGTCGCGATTGTTGAGGTCAAGGCGCGGCCGACACTGGACGAGGCGATGGACGCGGTCACACCCTATGCGCTTCACCGCATCGAGGCGGCGGCAGACCTGTGGCTTTCCCGCCAGCCCGACCATGACCGCCTGTCGATGCGCTTCGACATGATCGCCATCCTGCCGCGGCGCTGGCCGGTGCACATCGCGTCCATATATCCCTGATTGATTTTCCGCCGGCAAACCGCCACTTATCGCTCCGACGCTCCGAGGACACGCACCATGCCGCTCAGAATCGCCATCCAGATGGACCATGTTTCGACGCTCCAGATCGAGGGCGATTCGACCTTCGCCATGGGGCTGGAAGCGCAGCAGCGCGGCCACGAGTTGTATCACTACACGCCGGACGGGTTGTCGATGCGCAACGGCCGGGTCACCGCGCCGCTTGAAAAGATGACGCTGAATGATGTCGTGGGCGACCACTACACGCTCGGCGAGGCGGTGCGCACGGACCTTGCCGAGATGGACGTGGTGCTGCTGCGCCAGGACCCGCCCTTCGACATGAACTACATCACGACGACGCATATTCTGGAGCGCATTCACCCTGAGACGCTTGTCGTCAACGATCCGGCCTGGGTGCGCAATTCGCCGGAGAAGATCTTCGTCACCGAGTTCGCCGACCTGATGCCGGACACGCTGATCACCAAGGACATCGACGAGATCTGGGCGTTCCGCAGGGAATATGGCGACATCATCATCAAGCCGATCTACGGCAATGGCGGGGCCGGCGTGTTCCACCTGCGCGACGGCGACCGCAACCTGACCTCGCTGATGGAGATGTTCGCCCAGCTGACGCGCGAGCCGCTGATCGTGCAGCGCTATCTTGCCGAGGTGCGCGCCGGCGACAAGCGCATCATCCTGATCGACGGCGAGCCGGTCGGCGCGATCAACCGGGTGCCGTCGGAAACCGACGCGCGTTCCAACATGCATGTCGGCGGGCAGGCGCTGAAGACCGGCATGACGGAGCGCGAATTGGAGATCTGCGCGCGCATCGGCCCTTCCTTGAAAGAGCGCGGCTTCATCCTTGTCGGCATCGACGTGATCGGCGGGCTGATGACCGAGATCAACGTCACCTCGCCGACGGGCATTCGCGAGGTGAAGAAATTCGGCGGCGCCGACATCGCCGCGCTGTTCTGGGACGCGGTGGAAGCGAAGCGGTAGGGGCAGGAGCCAACCGGGCCGCCCTGTCGCATCGGCTTCATCTGCCGACAACGGTCGCACTCTAGGCAATCGCTTCGCCTCGACAAGCGGTTGTGCTGCCTCTAGGGAATATGCATCCGCCGATTGCAATTTTGTTCTTGTCTTGTTCTCATTTCTGAGTCTTAATGGTCCGGTACATTCCGGCGACCAGGGACGGACGGATGGTGTCTCGCATTTCGACAGTGGCGTTTCAGGGCATCGAGGCCGTGCCGGTCGACGTGCAGGTGATGGTCGCGCCGGGCAAGAAACTGATGCAGATCGTCGGCCTGCCCGACAAGGCGGTCGCCGAGAGCCGCGAGCGGGTCCAGTCGGCGCTGCATGCGTCGGGCCTGTCGATGCCGCCCAAGAAGGTGACCGTCAATCTTGCGCCGGCCGACCTGCCCAAGGAGGGCTCACACTTCGATCTGCCGATCGCGCTCGGCCTGATGGCCGCGCTCGGCGCGGTGCCCGGCGATGTGCTGGCATCCTACTCCGTGCTCGGCGAGTTGTCGCTCGATGGCACCATCGCGCCCGTGGCCGGCGTGCTGCCGGCGGCAATCGCCGCCAACGCCCAGGGCAAGGGGCTGATCTGCCCGAAGGAATGCGGGCCGGAGGCGGCATGGGCGGGCGAAGATGTCGATATCGTCGCGCCCGCCTCGCTGATCTCGCTTGCCAATCATTTTCGCGGCACGCAGGTCTTGTCGCGGCCGCTGCCGGTGCGCCGCGAGCCGCCTGCCTCGCTGCCCGACCTTTCCGACATTCGCGGCCAGGAAACGGCGAAGCGGGCGCTGGAAGTGGCGGCGGCCGGCGGCCACAATCTGTTGATGGTCGGCCCGCCCGGCTCCGGCAAATCGATGCTCGCCGAGCGCCTGCCGTCGATCCTGCCGCCCTTGTCTCCGCCCGAACTGCTCGACGTGTCGATGGTCGCCTCGATCGCCGGCGAACTGGCCGGCGGCAAATTGTCGGACCGCAGGCCGTTCCGCGCGCCGCATCATTCCGCCTCGATGGCGGCGATGGTCGGCGGCGGCTTTCGCGCCCGGCCGGGCGAGATGTCCTTGGCGCATAATGGCGTGCTGTTCCTCGACGAATTTCCGGAGTTCCACCCGCAGGTGCTGGATTCGCTGCGCCAGCCGCTGGAGACCGGCGAATGCGTGATCGCGCGGGCCAATCACCGGGTTTCCTATCCGGCGCGCATCCAGCTTGTCGCGGCGATGAACCCGTGCCGCTGCGGCTTGGCCGGCGAGCCGGGCCACACTTGCGCGCGCGGGCCGCGTTGTCGCGACGCCTACCAGGCGCGCATTTCCGGCCCGCTGATGGACCGCATCGATCTGCGCGTCGAGGTGCCCGCCGTCACGCCGGGCGACCTGATCCGGGCCAAGCCCGGCGAGGCCAGCGCCTCGGTCGCCGAAAGGGTGGCGGCGGCACGGACCATGCAGGCCACCCGCTATGGCGCGCGCGGGCTTTCAGGCATCACCACCAATGCGCATTGCCCAGCTTCGGCGATCGAGGAGGTCGCCGATGTCGACGATGGCGGGCAGACACTGTTGGCGGATGCCGCCGACCAGATGAAGTTCTCGGCGCGCGGCTATCACCGCATTCTCAAGGTCGCGCGCACGCTGGCCGATCTCGATGGTGCGCAACGCACCGGCCGCATCCATGTCGCAGAAGCGATCTCCTATCGCATGGCCGGCGAGCGGCTGGCGGCGGCGGCGTAGTACCCGTTAGCGTTTCGCAATGCCGTTCACGGTGCAAAAGACCGGGTTCGGGCGCTTCGTGCTGACCGAAGCGCGCTCCAGTTCACCTTTTCGAGAGGCCGGCCTTGTCCGCCGGCCCGAGGCTATCGCAGCGGCAGGATTGGCTCTAGGTTCCTGGCGGACAACAAGAACAGGGAGATCACAATGTCCGTCAAAGCCGTCAATCCGCCGAGCATGTACAACGCCAACCAGTTCGGCTTTTCGCATGCCGTGGAAAGCAATGGGCAGCGCCTGCTGCATCTGGCCGGCCAGGTCGCATGGGACAAGGACTGCAACCTTGTCGGGCCTGGCGATCTCGGCGCGCAGACGCGCCAGTGCTTCGCCAATCTGAAGGAGGTTCTCGCCTCGCAAGGGGCGACGCCGGCCAATGTCGTCCGGTTGCGCACTTACATCGTCAACTATTCGCCCGACCAGCTGGCCGTGTTCGGGCCCGCCGTCCAGGAGTTTTACGGCGACACGATACCGGCGGCCAACACGCTGCTCGGCGTGCAGTCGCTTGCCATGCCCGATTTCCTGATCGAGATCGAGGCCACCGCGCAGCTCGACTGAGCCTTTGCGTTTCGGGCCGGTGCGCCGACGCTGCCGGTTCAACCGGCCCGAATTCACAACCGCCTCTCGCCCTCGGGCAGGGCGCAGCGCGAAAATCTATCCACCAGCCTCAAACCTCCCTTAGACTCACTCCCGCCTTCTTTTGGAAGCCGGGTCTAGAACCGACCGCCCGGAAGAGGGACGGTGCCTGCTGGGGTGAGGAGTGCTCGCCCGCAGGTCGGTCCATCGGCAACGAACTGTCGATTGGAACGACGAACGCCCGAAGGTGAAGCACGTCTCGCGCAAGCGGGCGAAACGATCCAGTGGTTCGTTTCGAGTGCTGAACGCGAAGGGCCTGCGGCGGTGTCAGGTCACTCACCTGGGTGATGAACCCCCACGGCAGGGCGGCATGAAGCGGCGCGCGCAGTCTTGTTTTCCCGGACTTCGTTCCGGGCCGCCGACCGAAGCTGCAAGACCACCGAGCGGGCGGTCCGAGGATCGCTATACCTTTTAGACGTTGCGATGCTTTGACCGCCCGTCTTCCATTCGCGATGCCCCGGCTGGCGCAGCCAGACCGGGATAGCTTGCCGCGAGCAAAAAAGTCTATCAGCAATCCGGTCTCAGGGAATGTGGCGCGGAAGCAGCAGAGCGCGCCCTTGCTCAGCCCGTCCGCGAGGCGATTGCCGCCGCCGCACCGGCAAGGAAGGTCGCGGCCACACGGTTGAGCATGACCAGCGCGCGCGGCGTCTGCAGCATGGTTCGCGCCCGGCCGGCGAGCGCGACATAGGGCAGCAGCACGCCGACCAGCACCGCGAAGGTCAGCACAATCAGCACTGCGAAATCGGCGACGCCAACCGACGACAGATCGAGAAACGCCGGCAGCAGCGCCAGATAGAAGATGATCACCTTGGGGTTGCCCATGGTCACCAGAAAACCGGCGACGAAACCGGACCACGCGGTGCCGGCGGACCGGGCAGCCACTTTCTCCGTCGACGCACCAGCGCGCCAGAACGAAATCGCCATCCAGACGAGATAGGCCGCGCCGAGATATTTGATTGCGGTAAAGGCAGCACCGAAGGTGGCTGCAACGTAAGCGAGGCCAAGCACGGCGGCGCCAAGATAGACGACATCGCCGAGCGCCAGGCCGAACAGCATCGGCAGGGTTGGGCGGAAGCCGGAACCGAGCGCGCGCGCCACCAGCGCGATCACGCCGGGACCGGGGATCGCGGCGGCGATGGAGAGCGCCACGGCATAGGTGACGAAACCTGCGAGGGTCATGTCAGTTGAATCCGAGGAGCACGGGAAGTTCGCGCATGTCCTCAAACACCGTCGCGCCGGCGGATGCAAGTCCTTCGGCGTCGGTGGCGGGATCGCCCGCATAGCCCAGCACCCGCATGCCGGCGGCCTGGCCCGCCAACGCACCGGCCGGGCTGTCCTCGATGACCGCGCAGCGTTCCGGCTCGTGCTCCATCATGGCCGCAGCATGCAGGAACAGATCGGGCGCCGGCTTGCCGTTTTCGACCATCGAGGCCGAAAACAGCGTCTCGGCGACCAGCGGCAGCAGGCCGCAGGAACCGAGCGTGATGTGCATCTTCTCCACCTGTGCCGACGAGGCGACGCAATAGGGCGTTTCGATCGCCGACAGGAAAAGCAGGGCCTCGCGGACATGCGGTATCGCCTCGACGCCATCGGCGAAGATCGCCGGCAGTTCACGGTACCAGCGCCCGACGAAGTCCGGCCCGATGTCGATGCCGTCTTCGGCCAGCACGATCTCGGCGACGGCGGCCATCGAGCGGCCGACAAAGCGCTGGCGCGTCTCGGCAGACGTTGTCGGCAGGCCGTGCTCGGTCAGGATCTCGGCGAGCCGGCGGTTGGCTGTTTCCTCGGTGTCCACTAGGACACCGTCACAGTCGAAGATAACAAGGGATGGGGGCGTCATGTCAGTGCGTGCCGGTGGATCCGAAACCGCCTTCGCCGCGATCGGTCTGCGAGGCGAGTTCGGCCTCGACGATCGTCATGCGGGTTACCGGCGCGAGCACCAGTTGCGCGATGCGCATGCCGCGGGTGACCTCAAAGGGTTCATTGCCGTGATTGATGAGGAGAACCTGCACCTCGCCGCGATAGTCTGCGTCGATGGTGCCGGGGGTGTTGAGGCAGGTCACGCCGTGCCTGAAGGCCAGGCCCGAACGCGGCCGCACCTGCCCCTCGTGGCCGGCCGGGATTTCGAAGACGAACCCCGTCGGCACCAGCGTGCGCGCGCCGGGCGCGATGACCAGGGCTGCGTCGGCGGCGACTGCGGCGAGCAGGTCCATGCCGGCGGCGTCGGCGGATTGATAGGCGGGAAGCGGCAGATCGGCGCCATGCGGCAGGCGCACGAGTTTCAACTCGAAATTCATCGCGCCTATCTGGCGTTCCGCGCGCCCGCAAACAAGCAAAATCTGGGGTTTTCCAGCGTTTTGACGCTGTCCGCGCCGCCCGCCGCAGCGTCAGGAGGAGACGACTTCGAAACCGCCATAGATCATGCGCTTGCCATCGAACGGCATGACCTCCATCGCCGTGTTCATCTCGGCATCGGCCATGACGGTGTCCCAGGCCGTGTCACGCGCCTGTTTCGACGGCCAGACAATCCAGGAGAAGACGACCGTCTCGTCATCGGCCTTCTTGACCGCCATCGGAAACGAGGTGACATCGCCGTCCGGCACATCGGTACCCCAGCAATCGACCACCTCGGTAGCGCCGTGGCGCTTGAACAGGGCCGCGAGGCGCTTCGCATGCGCCACGAATTCATCCTTCCTGGCGTTCGCGACCGCGAAGACCACACCGTCGACATATGCCATCTCGTATTCCTCCCGTCAGTTGCGCGGACGCCGCCTCAGCCGGCGCCGTCGGTTTCGCCGCCGTTCTGCGCATCCCAGGCCTTGAGGAAGCGCTTCGGCGCCTGGTCGCGCCAGACACGGCGCAAATTGGCCTCCGCCCATTCGGCGTCGAAGACCTCCGGGCGCATCAGCACCAGACGGTGGGAACGATAATGCGGCGTGATGAAAAACGTGTCGGAGCGCATGTCGAGCAGGAACTCCCGCTCTTCGAAGCCGGCCTTGAAGACCGGGCAATGGGCGCTGGGGCTCCACCAGGTCCACAGCTTGCCATGCGCCTTGAGGCAGGGCTCGCCCCAGCTCGTCGCCTCGATGACCTCCGGCAGCCCGAGACCGAGCGCAAACGATCTCAGCGCCGGCCAGTCCGTGACCGTATCAGCCATGCAACCGGACCTCCCGGATCGGAACGACAAACTGTCTCGCTCCCGCGGTCCTCACATGATGCCGCGACACGGTTTGGAGTCAATGCGGGTTTCTCGCCTTGCGCTTCGATATGCCCGGCAGGCAGGCGTTTGACAGCGCGCCGGCTTGCTGCCAGAAGCGCGGCACATTCTTCAGGACAGTGAAATGACCGGACCACTTCGCGACGCCGTCGCGCGCCGCCGTACCTTCGCGATCATCTCCCACCCGGATGCGGGCAAGACCACGCTGACGGAGAAACTGCTGCTTTTCGGCGGCGCGATCCAGCTTGCCGGCGAGGTCAAGGCCAAGCGGAACCGCGTGCAGTCGCGCTCCGACTGGATGAAGATCGAGCGCGAGCGCGGCATCTCGGTCGTCACCTCGGTGATGACCTTTGAATATGGCGACCATGTCTTCAACCTGCTCGACACGCCTGGCCATGAGGACTTCTCCGACGATACCTACCGCACGCTGACGGCGGTCGACGCCGCCGTGATGGTGATCGACGCCGCCAAGGGCATCGAGCCGCGCACGCTGAAGCTGTTCGAGGTGTGCCGGCTGCGCGACATCCCGATCGTCACCTTCGTCAACAAGATGGACCGCGAAAGCCGCGACCCGTTCGAGATTCTCGACGAGATCGAACAGAAGCTGGCGCTCGACACCGCGCCGGTAACGTGGCCGATCGGCCGCGCCAAGACCTTCGCCGGCACCTGGAACATGGCCGAAGGCACGGTGCGCCAGGACGACGCCCAGATCGAGCCGACCAGGGTGAACGGCCCGCAGAGCGATGCGGTTTCCGGGCTGCTGCCGGAAAACGAGCGCGAGCATTTCATCGAAGAGGCCTCGCTGGCGCAGGAAGCCTGCCGCCCCTTCGACCAGCAGGCGTTCCTGGAAGGCCACCTGACGCCGGTCTATTTCGGCTCGGCCCTGAAGAACTTCGGCGTGCGCGACCTGATCGAGGCGCTTGGTGCCTTTGCGCCGAGCCCGCGCGCCCAGGAAAGCGACAAGCGGTTGATCGAGGCGACCGAGAAGGCACTGACGGCCTTTGTGTTCAAGATCCAGGCCAATATGGACCCGAACCACCGCGACCGGATCGCCTTCGTCAGAGTGTGTTCCGGCTCGCTCAATCGCGGCATGAAGGCGAAGCTGGTGCGCACCGGCAAGGCGATGACCCTGTCGGCGCCGCAGTTCTTCTTCGCGCATCAGCGGCAACTGGCCGACAATGCGGTGGCCGGCGACGTGGTCGGCATCCCGAACCACGGCACGCTGCGCATCGGCGACACGCTGACCGAGGGCGAGGACCTGTTGTTCCGCGGCGTGCCGAACTTCGCGCCGGAAATCCTGCGCCGGGTGCGGCTCGGCGACGCGATGAAGGCCAAGAAGCTGAAGGAAGCGCTGCAGCAGATGGCCGAGGAAGGCGTGGTGCAGTTGTTCATTCCCGAAGACGGCTCGCCGTCGATCGTCGGCGTGGTTGGCGCGCTGCAGCTCGATGTCCTCAAGGAGCGTCTGAAACAGGAATATGGCCTGCCGGTCGACTTCGAGGCGGCGCGTTTCAATGTCTGCCGCTGGATCTCGCATGAGGACCGCGCCCAGCTCGACGCCTTCATGACCAAGCAGCGCGCGGCAATCGCCCGCGATCTGGATGGCGATCCGGTGTTCCTGGCCGAAAACGCGTTTTCGCTGAACTACGAGGCCGACCGCGCGCCCGGCATGAAGTTCGACACGATCAAGGACTACCAGATCCGCGCTAAGGCGGCGTGACCTTCAGCCCTGCGGCGGCTTCGGCGGCTCGCGGTTCTTATCCAACAGCACGCGGATCTCGTGTAAACTCCGCATTGCCTGGCGCATCAGCGCATGATGGTCGTCGTCCAATACCTGCCCGAACATGGCGGAGACGGACCCGATGGCCTGTTCGCGAAACGCCCGGCCGCTGTCTGTCAGGTAGACGATCTTCGAGCGGCCGTCGGTCGGATGCGGTTCGATGCGCACGAAACCGTGGCGCGACAGCACGCCAAGCGAGTGGGTCATCGTGCCCTTGGTCACCTGATGCGCCGAAGCAAGCTGTTGCGGCGTGCAACCGTCGCCGAGACGCACCATGTGGTTGACGATCGCGAAATGAGCCGGATGAACGCCATCGGGAAGGGCCTTGGCAAGCATGGCCTGAGAAAGCTGAGCGATGATGCCGATCTCGGTGAAGAAGCCGAAGACCGATGCGATGTCGTTATCGCGCATTCCCGTGCAAAACGCCCCTGCTCACGTTGCCAGTATCCGCGATTCGAGCGGCCAGCGCGGCGACGGCGGAACATCGCCTGCATAACCGATCCGCGACAGCATTTGAACCGTCCCGCCATCCGGCGCCAGCGCATCGTGCGCGGCCTCATAGAGGCTTGCCATCTCCGGATATTCCTGCAGCGGCTGGCTGTTCGGCTGGAACGCCAGGCCCTCCGCCGTGCAGGCCAGTTGCATGCGCAGCCAGTCCCTGCCGGCGGCGATTTGGCTCTCGCGGCTGTTTTCGCCGGTGACCAGCCAGACGAAGCCCATCGATGTGTGAAGCGGCGCCAGGATCATGTCGCGCGCCTGCTTGAAGGTTTGGGATGTCGGGTCGATCGACGCCTCGCGGCTCATCAAGCCGAGCAGCGACAAAATTTCCATCATCGGTCCGCCAAGCGAGATGCCGTCCGGATTGGCGTTGATCTCGCGCTTGCCGATGCGAAAGAGCGCGACGCTTTCCATGTGCGGGGCCGGCGTGTCGGTTTCAACGGCCATTGCGTCATGCGTGATTGCACGAAGGCGTTCGACATCGTTCATGTCTGCCGTGCCGCCGGAGATTTCGACGCTCCTTGCAGCCGCAATGACGCGTTCGAGCGCGGCTTGCGGTACCGGCCGCTCGACGTCGTAGGCCAACCGGTTGGTCCTGCGGTCGAGGACATGGTCGAACAGCGGATCCGCAGCGATATTGGCGTCGCGAAGGAACCGAATACGCGCAACCGGCCGGTTGTCCAGTTTTTGCGGGCTCGATCCATCCGGAAAGAGACTTGTTTCCAAGCGCCATCCGTCGGCGTTTGCCGCCATCTCCAGGAGCTCCAGAAAGCAACCCATGCCGATCGTCAGCTGCCGGTCGAAGGGATCGGTCTGCGGCAGGCCGCGTTCGACATCGTAGCCGACGATAACTTCGTCTTCTCCCTGCAGCCGAACAGTCCAGGACTGACGATTGTGCGGGCTGGGGGCGAGGACAGCATAGGACAGGGCGCGCATGCGGGGTTCGGAGTACAGAGAACCCGCCTGTTGCCACGGTTGCCGTGCGATTGCCGGGTCGCGGGTCGCAACGAATGCACCGGCGCCGGCCGTTGCCGCGAGCACGACACCGCCGCCTGTCAGAACCAGAAAACGTCGTCTGTTCATGTCACACTCCTTATGTTTGATATCAAACCACATATGGTTGGATGTCGAACCATACAAGAGGAGCGCAATCAATTGCGTTCGAGCACGAAACCCGTACGGAAACGGAATCTGCGGCGGCCAAGCGCCGACCAGTCCAGCGTCACGATGCGGTTTTCGCCGTCCAGCGCACGGATCGCCTCGACGACCCGGTCAAGGCTTTCGACGGAGGCGGCAAGAAAATCGGGGTGCGGGTTTGGCAAACGGGTGCCGATCTTCGGATTGGTGTTGATCTCGTAAACCGCGATGTGGCCCTCGTCATAGCCGTAGTCGGCGCGACCATAGTCGATGCGCGCCACGTCGAACACGCGATGGAAATGGGGCGCATCGGGGCTTTCATGCATCTCGCGAGCCAGCGCCACATAGTCGTCATCGGCCAACAGGCCAAAGGTGCCATATTTGACGAACGGGCTTTCTTCGCCGACCGGATTACCGGCGAAATAGCGATCGCCGATCCGATACATGGTGCGGCGCTGGTAAATCCCCTCTCGAACCGGCGTGTTGGCGAACTCGATGACCAGGAGATCGCGCAGCGAATGACCATCATCCTCAATTCGGCGCAATGTGGTCTCAAGTTCCGCCTGATCGGCGATCAACATGTCGAATTCCTGGCCATGATCGACCTGCGATTTGACGAAAACGGGAAAGCGCGCCGGTTGCGGTTGCGACAGCGCGGGATAGGCGCGAAAGCCGTTCAGCCCGGCGATATGCAGCGCGCGAAGCAGATCGAAACGCTGCCGGGCTTTCGCGGGGTCATTGAGGACGCGGATTCCCGCCTCACGCGCCCGGCGATAGACGAAGGCAGCTGCCTTCAGTTCGCCGCCATGCAGGCGATCGAAATCGGTGAACACAATGCAGGATGCCCGCAATTGGCGGCGACGCAACAGCCAGTCATAGGTGACAACCCTGGCGACCCCGCGCCCGGTCAGCGCAGGTACGACATGGCGGAAGGTGTATCGATGGTCGGAACTGGTAACAATCAGAATCATTGCGGTGGCCTGACGGAGTGCAAGCGCGACAGCGAACAGCTCAACCGGCTGTGTCTTTGCTGCAATGCTCCGGAATTATTCGATGATCCGTAATTGATCGCCAGTCAATTGTCATCTATTGAGAAAAAGGGCGAAGCAACCAAAGGGAAGATCAGAGACATGGATCCGAAGGTCACACTTGAAATCGGCAAGCTTCTCGGCGCGAGCAGCACCGGCGCAAAGATGCGTGGCGGCCCGAAACCAAATGACAAGATCGTACTCGACTGCACGCGGATGCTCGGCAACAACTCGGCTGGCGCCACGATGAACAGTCCCAAACCGGCATCGATCAAACCGGGCAAAAAATAGTACCCCGCTACCGGCTTACAGCCGCAAAGGGTTAACTGGACCTATAAGAGGTTCACAGTTTGGAAGGGGTATCAATGCAGGCGAAGATCACGATTGAAACCGGAAAACTCCTCGGTGCCAGCAGCGTTGGCGTGAAAATGCTCGGTGACAAGCCGAGAGACAGCATCGTGCTCGACCGCTCCCGCCTCCTCGGCAACGACACCTGCGGCGTTGCCATGGTCGGGGCCACCAAGCCGGACTCGGAGAAACCGGTCAAAAAGATCGAGCTCAATTACGCGCACCTACTCGGCAATGACAACAACGGCGTTTGCATGCTCGGTGTGCCGAAGCCCGAATTGATCAAACCGGTCTGACAGACCGGTTTGTCGTGTCGGCGACTGTAAGCCCGTTATCCTGTTAGCGGACAGAAGAGTTCATTTTATGGCTGATATCTTCACGCCTTCGGCCGAGAATGGCCGCCGGTCTCGCCGGTTGATTCAAGCCCGGCTTGCCGAGAGCGTCGAGCATGTGCTGCAGCAAAGTCGCGGGAAAGCCGGTTTCGACGAGGCCCGTGGCGAAGCCCTCATCGGCCTGCTGCGGTCTGAAAGGATAGCCGAACCGTCTGTCTACTCCCGGTATTTTCGGGCTGTCAGGACTATTGAGGCCACCAATGCCGAACCGCCCACTGCGAATCTGGGTGATGTAGAGGCCGCCTTGGCGGAGCTGCTGTTGGAACCGATCGAGGCTTCGCACGGTGTCGCAATCCGGCCGCTCACATCTGAAGAGTTTCCGGGCGATACGGAGCGGGACACACGCGATTGTTTCGTTTCCGAATCGCTTCGCGACGAGGAAATCGTCACGGTCGATGAAGAGACCGGCGCGGAACTGAAATCGGAAATTGAGACCGCGCTTGTGCTGATTGCCGAACATGCGCCGCAGTCATATGCGGAGTTCCGCGAAACCAATACAGAGATCATTGTCGCCAACGGCGTGGCCAGCGGCGACACGAAGGGTTTTGGCGCGTGCAGCAGCCTGGAGCGCTGGGGATCGTTGCTGATCAACAGCCGCGCAATTGGCGGGCCGCTTGCCTTGAGCGAAGCGCTTGTCCATGAGGGCGTACACAGCTTCATCTTCGGCAGCGCGCCGGTCGATTTTCATGTCCGCAACTCGCCGGAGGAACGTCGGAAGTCGCCGCTTCGCAAAGACCCGCGGCCACTCGATGGCATCTATCACGCAACGTTTGTGCTGGCGCGCATGTGTTTTGCAATGCACGAATTTGCCGAGTCGACAACATTGCCAGCCGAGATGCGCAAGGAGGCGGCGGACCGCGCGGAAAGCTCCCGCAAACTGTTCTGGGACGGCTTCGACGTGCTCGAGGAGCATGCGGATTACACCGATTTCGGACGCGAGATGATGCATTCGGCGCGCGACTACATCGCGAGCCTTGGGGAGCGGGCCGTCGCCTGAGCGCCTGCGCGCCGTTTGCCGTTGTCAATCGCCGATCTCGTAGAGGCCCGAACGGGCGCCAAACACGCCCATGATCCCGCCGAACGCCCTGCCGCAAGATCGCACACCATCGAAAAACGCGTATGGCCCGACAAGCGGCGACGAAACGGTGCGAAACAGGCCGTAAGCCAGGAGAGGCAGGAACAACGCGACAGCCTGCGCATAGATGCTCCAGCCGCGCTCGCGGCCGCGCTCGAGATGGTTGATCCGCTGCTGGGCACCGCGGAACAGGATGTATCGGGCCGAGAGCCGCTCCGGCAGCACGGTTTCGTACACAGCGGCGGTGGTGCACCAGGCGGTCACGCCGCCGAGCTTTCTCAATTCGCTGCAGAAATGCGCGTCCGAACCGCCCGAGATGCGAAACCTGTCGGAAAACCGCATGCCTTCGCGGCGTGCGAAGCCGAGATCGAGCAACCAATTGTTCGTCAGCACGGTAATCCGGTCCTGCGCGCCGCGGCGAAGTTGCGTCTCGTTGCGCACCTGACGGATATCGTACCAACGTTCATAGCCGCGCATCAGCCAGGTCTGCCATGCAGAAAGCTCAATGGGCGGCCGCCGCGCATAGACCGGGCCGCCGGCGAGATCGGCAGACGACGCCTTGAGGCACGCGAACAAACTGACCAGCCAGTCGGCGTCGACGGTTTCGTCATCGTCGGCGAATGCCAGGTAATCGAAACCTTCTGCCAAGGCGCGATCGAGGGCGGCGTTGCGCGCGAAGGGGATGCCTTTCCGGGGTTCGACAACAAGGCGGACCGGGCCACCGAACAGCTCGCGCCCCTCGACTACCGGGGCGGCCGGCAATCGCGTTCCGTTTTCGACGATCAGCACGCTGCAATGCGTCTGGTCCGGCACCCTGCATGCGCCCAGCGACTCCAGCAAGCGCGCCAGATCTTCCGGGCGGTTGCATGTTGGAATCGCAACCATGATCCGGCTTTCACCGTCGCCCTGAGCCCGGGCAAGTTCGACTTCGCCGGTCATGGCCTGCACAGACCCGGCTTGAACCGACGCCGGGTGCGCAAGCACCCCGGCACGAGAATAGACATTGTTAACAAAGGTGTTCCCCTGCCGCCCCCTACAAGAAAACGACCGCAAAGACTGTTTCGCGCGACGCCTTGATATCTCTGATTGTTGATTGCCTTTACGGCAAGCCCCACAATAAAAAACCTTAATGCAAAACTGAAGGTTGCGCCTATCGGTCGCGCTTTGCGGATGGATTTTTCAGTTTCCGTTGACGTTGCGCAATACTATCTCATGGCTGCGGCCAGCTACGGGCCTACACATCACCGGACTGCCAAGAAGCCAAAGGAGCGAAACATGAGCTTGCGTATCAATGATATCGTGCCGAACTTCACAGCCGAAACCACCGAAGGAACCATCGATTTCCACGATTGGATCGGCGACAGCTACGCGATCCTGTTCTCCCATCCGAAAGACTTCACACCTGTCTGCACGACAGAGTTTGGCGCCGTTGCGCGCCTCGACGACGAGTGGACCAAGCGCGGCACCAAGGTGATCGGGGTTTCGGTCGACGATGTACCGGACCATGTGAAGTGGAAAGGCGATATTGAAGCCTATGCCGGACTTCCGGCGAAGTTTCCAATCATCGCCGACAAGGATCTCAAGGTCTCCAAGCTGTTCGACATGCTGCCGGCCGAGGCCTACCTGCCGGACGGGCGGACCGCCAACGATACCGCTTCGGTGCGCTCGATCTTCATCATCGGGCCGGACAAGAAGCTGCGCCTTTCGATGACCTATCCGATGTCGATCGGCCGGAACTTCGCCGAGGTTTTGCGCGCGCTCGATGCGGTGCGCGCAACCGAAGGCGTGCCGATCGCCACGCCGGCCGACTGGCAGCCGGGCGACGATGTGATTGTCGCGCTGTCGCTCAATGACGATCAGGCACGGGACAAATTCGGCGAGTTCGACGCGGTGCTGCCCTATCTGCGCAAGATCAAACAGCCGAACGCCTGACGGCGTGATCCCGGGCCGGCGCGAATGCCGGCCCGTTCCTTGCCCGCGAGTTGCTATATGCGGGGGCTCTCGCGAATAAACGTACCGTTGCGCAGTTCGCTGAACGCCTGCACCAATTCCTCGCGGGTGTTCATGACGATCGGCCCGTGCCAGGCGACCGGTTCGCGGATCGGCGCGCCGGAGACCAGGAGAAACCTGACGCCTTGTTCGCCGGCCTGGACGACGACCTCGTCGCCCGTGTCGAACACGACAAGGGTCCGATTGCCGGACATGTCGCGCAGATGCAGTTCCTCACCCGCCACTTCCTTTTCGACCAGCACGCCGAATGGCTTCGACGCGTCGCGGAACGTGGCTGAACCGTCGAAGATGTAAGCAAACGCCGACCTGTAAGTGTCGACCTTGAAGATCTTGCGCTTGCCGGCGGGCACCGTGATGTCGAGATATTGCGGATCGGCGGCGACCCCATCGACAGGACCCTTGCGGCCCCAGAATTCCCCGACCACGACGCGCACCCGCGTGCCGTCATCGTCGACGACCTGCGGAATGTCGGCGGCGCCGATATCCTGATAGCGCGGCGTGGACATCTTCAGGTCCGACGGCAGGTTGGCCCAAAGCTGGAATCCATGCATGCGGCCGGAAGCATCGCCCTTCGGCATCTCCTGGTGCATGATGCCGGAACCGGCGGTCATCCATTGAACGCTGCCGGGCCCTAGTGTGCCGGCATTGCCCAGACTGTCGGCATGCTCGACGGAGCCCTCGAGCACATAAGTGATCGTCTCGATGCCGCGATGCGGGTGCCAGGGAAAGCCCTTCAGATAGTCTTCGGGCCGCTCATTGCGGAAATCGTCGAACAGGAGGAACGGATCGGCCAGCGACGGATCACCGAACCCGAAGACACGCTCCAGCTTGACACCGGCGCCCTCCATGAAGGTCTGGGTGCCCGAAAGTTGCTTCACGGGACGGATGGACATCAGATCAACTCCTTTGCTGCCCTGCAAGTAGGGCGGAGGACCCGGTGTTCACAACGCTGCCAGCCGATGACGGATTGTTCAACCGGCGGCGACAATTGGGGGAAGGGCGAATATGACGACCTGATCCCCGTGGTAGCTGGTCGCACATTGCCGTGCCATGCCCAGTTTTTCTGCCAGTTGGATCGACCGCTCGTTTGCGGTGTTGATCATGCATGTGATCTGCTTATCGGCATGGGCGCCGGCACACCAAGCAAACACGGTTTTCATCGCCTCTGTGGCATACCCCAAGCCCTGGACATCGGCCGCCAGCATCCAGCCGGCTTCAAGCGTGCCGAGAAGCGGCGGATCAATCTCGCGCATCCGCTCCTGCACCCCGCACTCGCCGATAATCCGGCCTGTCGATTTCTCGACCACCACCAAGTAGCCGAATCCGTACATCGCCCACATGCCGCGATGGCGGAGCATTCGGCTCCACGTTTCCTCGCGCGAGATTGGCTCACCGGTGATGAACCGCATGACATCGGGATCCCTGTGCAGGGCCCAGATCGCATCCAGATCTTCGACGCGGTGGCCGCGGAGCAGCAGGCGGTCCGTCGCAAGCTCGGGGATTGCAGTCACTCGGCGAGCCGCTCGGCGACCAGCGCGGCCAGCCTCTCGGCGACCTCGTCCTTCGACATTTCAGGCCATTCGGCCGCGCCATCGGGCGATAGCAGCACGATACGGTTGCGATCGCCACCCATCACACCTTCGCCACCAATGCCGCTGTCGGGCGACACATCGTTGGCGACGATGTAATCGGCCCCCTTGCGGGCCAATTTCGCACCGCCATGCTCAAGCAGTTTTTCTGTTTCGGCGGCGAATCCGATAACCAGCGCGGGCCGTCCTTTCGTTCGGTTGCCAACACCGGCCAAGATGTCCGGGTTCTCTGTCAGGGGAAGCGTTTCCGGGCCCTTGCCGCCTGCCTTCTTGAGCTTCTCGCCGGCCTCGGTCTGGGCCCGCCAGTCCGCGACCGCAGCGGCGAAAACCGCCGCGTCTGCGGGCAATAGCGCTTCGACGGCGTCACGCATCTCGCGCGCCGTCTGGACATGCGTAACTTCGACATCGGCGGGATCGCCGATCGTGACCGGCCCGCTGACAAGGTGAACCGCAGCACCCAGCCGGGCCAAGGCGGCCGCAACCGCATGCCCTTGTTTACCCGACGAACGATTTGCGATGTAACGCACCGGATCGATCGGCTCATGCGTCGGCCCGGATGTCACGACGATTCGCTTGCCGGCTAAGGGCATTGGGAGTGAATCCAGCAAATCACGCAATGCCGCAACAATCTCCAGCGGTTCGGCCATGCGCCCGGCGCCCGCCTCGCCGGCTTCAGCCATCTCGCCGCTGTTCGGTCCGACAAAAGCGACTCCGTCCATCTCCAATGTTTCCCGATTGCGCTGGGTCGCCGGATGCGACCACATGGCCGGGTTCATGGCCGGCGCCACGAGGATCGGCGCATCGGCGGCCAGCAACACGGCGGTAGCGAGATCGTTGGCGAGCCCGTTGGCCATCTTGGCCATCAGATCGGCGGTCGCCGGCGCGACGGCAATGCAATCTGCCTCACGGGCCAGCCGGATATGGCCGACATCATGTTCGTCCTCGCGGTCGAACAGGTCGCTGAACACCTTGTCGGCGGCAAGCGCGCCGACCGACAGCGGCGTGACAAACTCGGCGGCAGCTGCTGTCATGACCGGGCGAACCGATGCGCCGCGCTCGCGCAGGCGGCGGATCAGATCGAGGCTCTTATAGGCCGCGATGCCGCCTCCAATGATCAGGAGGACGCTTCTTCCCGCGAATGTCTGTTCAATCATCTGCCCAAGTCCCGGCGAACGCGACCATGCTAAGGTCTCCTGCCTTCGATTGGCTTAACATGGATGACGTGCGGTCCGAAACCGCGGCTCAAGTTACCTGCCAGGCGATCCAGAGCGCGGCAAGCGCGATGATCCACAGCGCGACCCGGCCTGAACGCGACTCGCGCGCTTCCGACTTGCCGATCTCGTCGACGGTCTCGGGCGCCAGCTTGAGGCCGCTTTCCGCCATCTCGCCGACCTCGTAGGTCAGCCGCTCGGTGCGTTCGGCGAGGTCGGGCAGGGTGCGCGCCAGCCGACCGAGCGATTCCAGCCCGTGGCGCGCATCGGTCAGCAGCGCGGCAGGCCCGAGATTGCGGGCGATCCAGTCGCCGACAACCGGCTCGGCGGCTTTCCACATGTTGAAACGCGGATTGAGCGCACGCGCATTGCCCTCGACCACCACCATGGTCTTTTGCAGCAGCAGAAGTTCGGGCCTCGTCTGCATGTCGAATATGTCGGTGACCTCGAACAGCAGGGTCAGCAGATTGGCCATCGAGATCGTTTCGGCGGGCTGGCCGTGGATCGGTTCGCCGATGGCGCGGATCGCCTGTGCGAAAGCCTCGACAGAATGGTGTTCGGGCACATAACCGGCATCGAAATGCACCTGGGCCACCCGGTGGAAGTCGCGCTTGATGAAACCGTAGAGGATTTCGGCGAGGAAGCGGCGCTCCTTCAGGCCGATACGGCCGGCGATACCGAGATCGACGGCGACGATATCGCCATTGTCGACCACGAAGAGGTTGCCGGGATGCATGTCGGCGTGAAAGAAGCCATCGCGCATGGCGTGGCGCAGGAAATGCTGGACGACCGAGTCAGCGAGCCTGTCGAGGTCGTGACCGGCGGCGCGCAATCCCTGGATATCGTTCATCTTGATGCCGTCGATCCACTCCATCGTCAGCACGTCACGCCCGGTCCGTTCCCAATCGACCTCGGGCACGCGAAACCCCGGATCGTCGGCGGTGTTCTCGCGCATCTCGGCCAAGGCGGCTGCCTCCAGCCGCAAGTCCATCTCGATCTGCGTCGACTGTTTCAGGGTTTCGGCGACCGCCACCGGGCGAAGCCGCCGCGTCTCGGGAAACCGCTCCTCCTGGATGCGTGCGAACAGGAAAAACGTCTCCAGATCGCGACTGAACCGGCGACGCACGCCCGGTCGGATCACCTTGACGGCCATCTTGCGTGTTCCGCCATCGGTGCCGGTCACCGTCGCCGGATGCACCTGGGCAATCGAGGCCGCGGCGATCGGTTCGCCGAATGTTGCATACAGTTCGGAGAGTTTCTTGCCCAAAGAACTCTCGACCCGCGCCACCGCATCGGCGTTCGGAAAGCTTTCCATGCGGTCCTGAAGATGGGCGAGATCGGCGGCAAGATCGAAACCGATGACATCGGGCCGGGTGGCGAGAAACTGGCCGAGCTTGGCATAGGACGGGCCAAGCCGGGCAATCGCCCGTGTCATCCGCTCGGCATTGTCGAGGCCGCGGCTGCGGCGTCGCGCCAGCATTCCGGCGAAGCGGTGGGCGAACGCGGCCGGCCCGACCAGGCCCTGCGCCGGCAGCCCGGCGATCACGCCTTCACGGGCAAGCACCCAGCCAGCCCGGATCAGCCGGATAGTGGCGAAAACTCCGTTCATGCGGTCAGATCTTCCACCCGGAATGCAGGGCGACGATCCCGCCGGAGTAGTTGGTGAATGCAACCCTGCCGAAACCGGCGGTCCGGATCATGGAAACGAAATTCTGCTGGTTCGGGAACTTGCGGATCGACTCGACAAGATAGCGATAGGGCTCGCCGTCGCCGGTGACCATCTCGCCAATGCGCGGTATGGCGTTGAAGGACCAGGTTTCATAGACCCGCTCGAGCGCCGGGAGGTCGACTTCGGAGAACTCCAGGCAAAGGAACCGACCGCCCCGCCGCAACACCCGGTAGGCCTCGTACAGCGCCTTCTGAATATCGGGCACGTTGCGGATGCCAAAGGCGATCGTGTAGCTGTCGAAACCGGCGTCGTCGAACGGCAGGTCTTCGGCATTTGCTTCCACGAAGGACAGATTGTCGGCCAGCCCGCGTGTCGCAGCCCGCTCACGGCCGACTTCAAGCATTGAACCGTTGATGTCGAGCACGGTGACATCCGCATTGCCGCGCGAGGCTTCTACGATGCGGAATGCGATATCGCCCGTGCCACCGGCGACATCGAGCGACCGGAACGGCGCGCTACGCGACGGATTGAGCGCGGTCACCATCGCGTCCTTCCAGACGCGGTGCATGCCGCCCGACATCAGATCGTTCATGACATCGTAGCGCCGCGCGACAGCGTGGAACACATCGTCGACACGCGCCTGTTTCTCGCCTTCGCCGACATCATGATAGCCGAAGGACGTCTTCATCGCGCCGCCGGCAGTGGTTCTGGATTGCGACATGGCCCTGTTCCATTACCCGGCCGAAGCCGGTGTTTGATCGAAACTAGCCTATGCCGGACAACGGGGCCATTGCGCAAGGCGCGCCATCATGTCACGGATCAACGCGAGCACGAGAAGGGATCAGGCGATCATGGTCATAAAGGCGGAAATCCACTGCCATATCGAAGGTGCGGCCAGCCCCGCGCTGGTCGAAAAACAGGCTCAAAAATACGGAGCCGATGTTTCCGCCATCATCCGCGACGGCTCTTATGTGTGGTCGGACTTTACGACCTTTCTCCATGCCTACGACGTGGCGTCGATGTTGTTTCGCACCGAGGAAGACTATGCGCAGCTGGCCGAGACCTATCTGAGCGAGACTGCCGACCAGGGCGCGATCTATTCCGAGTTCTTCATCTCGACAGACCATGCAAAGACGGCTAGCTTGTCGCCGGCGGCCTATATTGAAGGGCTGGCCGAAGGCATGCGGCGAGCGAGGCAAAAGTCCGGCATCGAGGCGCGCATGATCGCCACCGGCCTGCGCCACAAGGGCCCGGAGGCGGTCGAGGAGGCGGCGCGCTACATCGTCGCCAATCCGCACCCGCTGGTGACCGGCTTCGGCATGGCGGGCGACGAACGGATGCACCATCCGCGCGATTTTGCCCGTGCCTTCGACATCGCGCGCGACGCCGGGCTGCGCATTACCGTGCATGCCGGCGAACTCGTCGGCGCGCAGAGCGTGCGCGATGCGCTCGATCATCTGCGCCCGGAACGCGTCGGCCATGGCGTGCGCGCCATCGAGGACGGCGACCTGGTGCGCCGGCTTGCCGATGAAGGGGTCGTGCTGGAAGTCTGCCCCGGCTCGAACATCGCGCTTTCGGTTTTTCCTTCCTTTGCCGATCATCCGTTTCCGAAGCTGCGCGAAGCCGGCTGCAAGGTCACGCTGTCGTCTGACGATCCGCCTTTCTTCCACACCTCGCTGGAACGCGAATACGAGATCGCCGCCACGTATTTCGGCATGGACGAAGCGGCGCTCATGCAAACCACACGCACGGCGATCGAGGCGGCCTTCGTCGATGCCGAAACCCAGGCGGCGTTGCTTGCAAAACTGACTTGAATAGCTGCGGTGGATACGCCGGCGCGGGGCTTCCGCACCCCCAA
Source organism: Oricola sp. (assembly GCF_965230365.1). Classification (GTDB taxonomy): domain Bacteria; phylum Pseudomonadota; class Alphaproteobacteria; order Rhizobiales; family Rhizobiaceae; genus Oricola. The sequence continues at coordinate 461,970 of NZ_OZ246003.1, forward strand.
TCTGGCCGGTAATGTGCCGCCATCCTGACCCGAGAGGCATACCATGAAAAGCGTCACCGTCGTCGATCATCCGCTGGTGCAGCACAAGCTCACCTTCATGCGCAAGAAGGAAACCTCGACCGCGGGCTTCCGGCGGCTGCTGCGCGAAATCTCGCTGCTGCTGTGCTACGAGGTGACCCGCGAAATGCCGCTCACCGCCGAACGGATCGAGACACCGCTCGCCGAGATGGATTCGCCGGTTCTGGAAGGCAAGAAGCTGGTTTTCGCCTCGGTGCTGCGCGCCGGCAACGGGCTTCTGGAGGGCATGCTCGATCTGGTACCGTCGGCCCGCGTCGCCCATGTCGGCCTGTACCGCGACCACGAGACGCTGGAACCGGTCGAATACTACTTCAAGGCGCCCGACGACCTGTCCGATCGGCTGACCATTGTGGTCGACCCGATGCTCGCGACGGCCAACTCGGCTATCGCCGCCGTTCACAAGCTGAAGGAGCGCGGTGCCAAGGACTTGCGGTTCGTCTGCCTGCTCGCGGCGCCTGAGGGTGTGGAGAAATTCGGCAAAGCGCATCCCGACGTGCCGATCGTCACTGCGGCGATCGATGAGCGGCTCAACGAAAAGGGCTATATCGTGCCCGGTCTAGGCGATGCCGGCGACCGCATGTACGGTACGAAGTAGCGCAAGGACCCGCGGCCGCACGCCGGACGTCGCAACGTCGTCCCAGAGGCGAGACCGGTCAAATTCTCCGTAAACTGCTTGATTGCGGTTAACCTTGCCGGTGGATAGTTGGTTCCGATTAATCCGCTGGCGAGCAGAGTTGGCGACAATGGCGGCGAACGGAGACCGCCGATGCTGCGCTATCTGATCATGGTCGTGACAATCTCGGTATCCGCGCTCGGCGCGGTGCGGTTCATGCACGACAATCCCGACACGCTGGACACTGTGGCCGTGATCGCCAAGGACCGGATCGAGGCAGAAAAGGCCAAACGCGGGGTGCAATCCATCCAGGCAAGCAAGGCGACGCTTTCCGGAACCGAGCGCCTGCGCGCCGACCGGCGCGGCCACTATGTCGCGGAGTTCAAACTCAACCGGCATCGGGTCAAAGCCGTGGTCGATACGGGCGCGACGCTGATCGCACTCAACCGCTCGGAAGCGCGGCGAGCCGGGGTGCACGTCGCCCACAAGGATTTCATCTATCCGGTCAGTACCGCAAACGGCACGACGCGGGCGGCCCGCGTGATTGTCGACGAAGTGCGGATCGGGTCGATCCGCGTGCGCAATGTCGAGGCGATGATCCTGGAAGACGACGCACTCGACATCGTGTTAATCGGCATGAGTTTCCTCAACCGGCTCAGGAACTTCGAATTCTCGAACGGAGTGCTGGAGATGAAACTCTAGAGCGTATGCCGGCTAGCGCACGGCGACTTCGTCGGCGATGCGTATGAGCGTGCGGGCCCAAGCTCTGGGTGCATCGAGCGGCACGTTGTGGCCGGTGTCCTGAATGATCGTCAGGCTCTTGTCTGGCGCTTTCAGCGCCTCGACATACTCCTCGACCAGCGCGACCGGGGTTTGCCAGTCTTCGGCCCCCGAAATGAAATGGACCGGAATGTCCGCTTCCGGAAAATCTTCTAACAGGTTGTAGTCCAATGACTGCGGCAGCACGAAACCCTGCGATGTGACAATCCCGCGCATGTAGTTTCGTATCTCGGCCTCCCGGTAGTAGGGGCTCCTTCCTTCCAGCGCATAATCGAGATAGCCCTGCCACCGCCCCTCGGTATGGAACTCACCACCGCCGAACACTTCCACCAAACGGTTCTTCAGCCCGACATCGGCAGCCTGCGCCGGATCGAACGGTTCGATCTCGGCAATGGCCTGCATCGCTTCTGCATTGTTGCGCGCCGCAGCCTCCGCCCGAACCCATTCGAAACCCATCATCTGGCTGCGATTCCAGTCAACGCGCTCGCTGACCGCGATAAAGGCGCGAAACGGTGAACTGTCGCGCTTCAGCGTCAGAAAACCGAGCGCGCTGCCCCAGGACACGCCGGTCAGGAATATCTTTTCCTGACTGAAGCGCCGCGTAAGCAAGCCAGCAAGTTCGAGCGTGTCGTCAACGAATACGTCGATCGCAAAATCCTCGGCAGTCAGCGCCGAGGAGAAGGATTTTCCGGCACCGCGCTGATCCCAATGCACGACAACGAAGTGCTCTTCCAGTTCGTCGGGCTGAAACATGTCGACCCAAGGCATCATGGAATACCCCGGACCGCCGTGCAGGACCAGCAACACCGGTTTGGTGCGGTCGCGACCACGAATAAGGATCCACTGTCCGACGCCGCCAAGATTGACCTTCTGCAGGCTGACGATGCTGCCGGGTACCGGATTTCCATCTTCGCCGAGGATCAGCGGCAACGTATCGGTAGCCTGGGCTACTGATGGTGTTTTGCCGGCAAACAAAAACGCAGTCAGAAGAAAGAGCGCTGCTGCGGCAGAACCAGTCCTGCGCATGCTTGCCCCCGGGGTGTCGCGCTTCTGCTCGGTTATGCTCTCAGTTTAAAGCCGCGGCGGCTGCGTTTCAACACGGCAGGAGATACCTATCGACCTGATGGCGCGGCCAGCCGCTCAGCCGGTGATCCGGTCGGCGACCGAGGGAGCTGGTTCGGGCGCTTCGTCACCAATCGCATAGGCGACCATGATCCTCTCCCGAGCGGCCTCGAACTCGGCTTCGTTGCGCGCATGCACCATGCACAAAGGATCGCCCTTCTCGACGCGCGTGCCAGCAGGCAACAAGCCGGTTATTCCGACAGCGTGATCGATCTCGTCGCTACGCGTGCGGCGTCCGCCGCCAAGCTCAACCACGGCGACGCCGACCGAGCGCGTCTCGACGGAGCCGACATGGCCTGACCGCGACGCGAGCACCGGGTTCACCAGCGGCGCCTTGGCGAGGTAGCGGTCATAACCCGACACGAAATCGGACGGGCCGCCCAGCGCATGTACCATGCGATCGAAGATCTCGACGGCGCGGCCATCTTCCAGTGCCGCGCGGCTCTTTGCGGCGGCGTTCGCCGGATCGCTTTCGACACCCGATACGACAAGCATTTCCGCCGCTAGCGCGAGGGTGACTGCTTCAAGTCGGGGATCGCGGTGCGCGCCGGTCAGGAATTCGACCGCATTGCGCACTTCGACTGCGTTGCCTGCCGCAGATGCCAGCGGCTGATCCATGTCGGTCAGGAGCGCGGTGGTCTTCGTGCCGGCACCATTGGCGACCCGCACCAGCGTTGTGGCCAGATCCTTCGCATCTTCGTAGGCGGCCATGAACGCACCCGAGCCGAACTTGACGTCGAGCACCAATGAACCGAGGCCCGCGGCCAGCTTCTTCGACAGGATGGACGCGGTGATCAGCGGTATGCTTTCCACCGTCGCGGTAACATCGCGCACTCCGTAGAAACGCTTGTCGGCGGGAGCAAGATCGCGGGTCTGGCCAATAATCGCGCAGCCGACCTCGTCAACAACCTTGCGGAAGAGCTGGTTGCCGGGCTGCGACATGTAGCCGGGTATCGAATCCATCTTGTCTAGCGTGCCGCCGGTATGGCCGAGGCCGCGACCGGAAATCATCGGTACGCCAGCACCGCAGGCCGCAACAATCGGCGCAAGCATCAGCGAGACATTGTCGCCAACACCGCCGGTGGAATGTTTGTCGACTATCGGCTTTTCGATGCCCTGCCACTCGAGCACGGCTCCGCTGTCACGCATGGCGAGCGTCAGCGCCACCGTCTCGCGCGACGACAGGCTGTTGAAGAACACCGCCATCGCAAAGGCGGAGATCTGCGCGTCGGTAACGCTCTCGTCGGTGATGCCGGTAACGAATTCGGCAATTTCCTCAGCGGCGAGTTCCGCATCGTCGCGCTTCTTGCGAATGAATTCCTGGGCGAGCATGGGACCTCCGTCAGACGCCGAAGGGCGTCCAGATCGTCTTTATGCGGGTTGCGCGAAACAGGAACTCCTCGCCCTCGCCCTGCACCGGATCGGACCAGTCGCGCGCCTTGCCACCGTCCGTCCACACCGCCTTCAGATTTCCCGCCGATTCGCGCTCGGCGGCGGCGGCACCATCCGCGGTCCCGAAATACCAGAGTGCGGCTATATCGTCGTGCTTGGCCATTGTGTCAGCCAGCGTGTCGCGGTCACCGGTGACGATGTTGACCACACCGCCTGGCACATCGGACGTGTCGAGCACCTGATAGAGATCACAAGCAGCGAGCGGCTTGACCGGGGACGGCGTGACAACGACGCGATTGCCAAGCGCGATTGCCGGCATGACAAGTGACACGAAGGCGAGCAGCGGCGCCTCATCAGGACAGGAAATGCCCATGACATCCCAAGGTTCGTTCAGGGCAAGCGACAACATACGCGCGGCGGGCGCGCGGACCGCGCCATCATATTTGTCAGCCCACGCCGCATAAAACATGATGCGGCGAACCGAGGCCGCGACCTCGGTACGGGCGGCGGCGGCCGACGCACCAGCCTCGGCGAGGCGGGCGGCAATTTCGTCGGCACGCAGCTCAAGGTTCTCGGCAAGGAAATAAAGCACCTGGGCGCGGGCGTGGCCGCTCATGCCGCTCCAGCCGGACGCCTTGTGCGCGGCCTCGACTGCGTTGCGAATGTCCTTGCGGTTGCCAAGGCCCACTTCGGCCAGGTGTTTTCCGCTCTTGCCGGCGACCGGATAGGAGTAGCCGGAATCGGGGCGCGCCTGCTTGCCGCCGATATACATCTTGACCGTCCGGTCGATACCGACGGGCGCGCTGCCCGGCACGGGCAGGGGAGCGGCGATGGGGACGGCGGCGGGCAGCGGCTTTGCCTTGGCGCGCCAGACCGGCGCAAGATATTCGAGCATGCCCTCGCGGCCGCCCTCGCGACCATAGCCGCTTTCCTTGTAGCCGCCGAAACCGGCCATCGCGTCGAACAGGTTTGTGGCGTTGATCCACACCACGCCGGACTTGACCTTGCGGGCCGTGTCGAAAGCCTCGTCGAGGTTCTGCGACCAGATCGAGGCAGCAAGCCCGTAGCGCGAATTGTTGGCGATCTCCACCGCCTCGCCGGGGGTGCGGAAGGTCATCGAGGCGAGCACCGGCCCGAACACCTCTTCCTGTGCCAGGGTGGAAGCGGGCGAAACATGTGTGAACAGGGTTGGCGGGAAGAAACAACCATCGCCGGTCGAGAAGCTCTCCGCCCAGCTCGGCTGCCACATTCGGCCGCCTTCCTCGACGCCGGCACGGACCTTGGCTGAAATCTGCTCGATCTGCACCGGGGCAACAACCGCGCCCATGTCCATCGCCTTGTCGAGCGGATCGCCGACGCGCAGCTTTTCCATGCGGGCGCGCAGCCGGTCATGGAAACGATCGGCGATGCCTTCCTGCACGATGGCGCGCGAACCGGCGCAGCATACTTCGCCCTGGTTGAACCAGATTGCGTCGACGACGCCTTCGACAGCAGCGTCGAGATCGGCGTTGTCGAAGACGATGAACGGCGATTTGCCGCCAAGTTCCAGCGACAGTTTCTTGCCCGAGCCTGCAGTCTGGCGGCGCAATACCCGGCCGACCTCAGTCGAGCCGGTAAAGGCGAGCTTGGCGATGCCGTCATGGGCGGCCAGCGCAGCGCCGGTCGACCCGTCACCATTGACGAGATTGAAGACACCCGCCGGCAGCCCGGCCTCGGCGCAAATCTCGGCAAAGGCGATCGCGGTCAGCGGCGTGTGTTCGGCGGATTTGAGGACGACGGTGCAGCCGGCGGCGAGCGCCGGCGCCACCTTCCAGGCGAGCATCAGCAGCGGAAAATTCCACGGAATGATCTGGCCGCAGACACCGGCCGCCTCATAACCGGGAAAGGCGCTGTCGCGCAGTTCGGCCCAGCCGGCGTGATGGTAAAAGTGGCGCACGACGAGCGGGATATCGATGTCGCGGGTCTCGCGGATCGTCTTGCCATTGTCGAGCGTTTCAAGGACGGCGAGAAAGCGGGCATGTTTCTGGACATGCCGGGCGATCGCATAGAGATGACGCGCCCGCTCATTGCAGGACAGTGCCTGCCATTTCTTCATGGCCGTTGTCGCTGCAGCCACCGCGGCGTCGACATCGCCTTGCGACCCCAGCGCCACATCCGCGAGCGTCTCGCCATTGGCGGGATTGTGAACGGCGAAAGTTGATTTGCCGGGCTTGGTGAAAGCGCCGGCGATGAAGTGGCCGATGCCGCCCTTGCGGGCCTCCAGCCAGGCGCGAACGTCGCCGTCGCCTTCCGGCGCGGGGCCGTAATCCATGGTGGCGAGAATGTCCCTGACCTCGTTCATCGCGGGTGCCTCAAGAAATGCCGTGCCGATCCGCCGAAGAGTAGCGGCCGGTCACGTGGTGTTCGAGCTGGCGCTCGATATCGCCAAGCAGGGAGCTGGCGCCAAAACGGAACAGGTCCGGCTTGAGCCAGTCATTGCCCAGTTCCTCCTTCATCAGGATCAGCCATGCGATGGCGTCCTTGGCGGTGCGGATACCGCCTGCCGGCTTGAAGCCGCAGACGTGACCGGTGGCTTCCAGATAGTCGCGCACCGAGCGAACCATGACGAGGCTGACCGGCAATGTGGCATTGACTGCTTCCATACCGGTCGATGTTTTGACGAAATCCGCACCCGCCATCATCGACACCATCGACGCCTTGTAGACGTTCGACAGCGTCTTCAGCTCGCCCGTCGACAGGATCGCCTTCATATGCGCATCGCCACAGGCTTCGCGCATGGCGCGCACTTCGTCGTAAAGCGCGGTCCAGTCGCCAGTCAGTACGTGGCGGCGGGAAATGACAATGTCGATCTCATGCGCGCCCTCGCCGACTGCATAGCGAATCTCGGCCAGCCGCTCGCGAAACGGCGTCAGCCCGGCCGGAAATCCGGTGGCGACAGAGGCAACCGGAACGCCAGACCCTTCGAGCGCGCGCACCGCAGGAGCGACCATCTCCGGATAGACGCAGACAGCGCCGGTGGTCAGACGGTAACCCTCCAGTCCGAGCGCGCGGACGAGGTCGGAACGCAGTGGATTGCGCGCCTTGGCGCAAAGCCGCTCGACGCGACCGGACGTGTCGTCGCCGGCGAGCGTCGTGAGGTCGATGCACTCGATAGCGCGCACCAGCCAGGCAGCCTGCCAGGCCTTTTTGACCGTGCGCCGTGTTGTGAGCGTCGCGATGCGGCGCTCGGCGGCCGATAGGTTGACCGACATGTTCTCAAACAGCGCCGGCGTATAGCCGATGCCCGGATTGCGCTCGTGCGCGCTACCCAGCGAAACGAGTTGCGATCCCGTCCCGGTCTTTTCCTGTTGCGCAATCGCCGAATTCATCCCAGTTCTCCGACAGCCCGGGTCAGAATCGCCTGCAACTTCTGACCGCCAATTGGCGCCATGTCCTTGGTCTCGGCGTGTGATAGCTCACCGCCCGTCATCCCGGCACCGTAGTTGGTGATCACCGAACACGCGGCAACTGAAAGCCCCATGAAACGGGCGAGGATAACCTCCGGCACCGTGGACATGCCGACAGCGTCGGCGCCCATGGTGCGCGCCATGCGTATTTCGGCGGGCGTTTCGAAAGACGGCCCGGAAAACCACATGTAAACACCGCGCCCGATCTCGATGCCCTCGGCAGCCGCAGCGCCGCTGATCGCAGCGCAGATATCGGCGTCATAGGCGCTGGTCATGCCAACGAAGCGCGCGTCACTCTCCTCGCCGATCAGCGGGTTGGTGCCCGAAAAGTTGATATGATCCTCGATCAGCATCACTGAACCCGGGGGCAAGTCCTCGCGCAACGACCCGGCGGCGTTGGTGAGTATCAGCTTTTCGATACCGAGACCCGTGAGGATCTCAAGAACCGGGCGCATAGCCGCGGCATCGCCCTTCTCATAATAGTGGATGCGGCCCGACAGCAAAAGTACGGCCTTGCCGCCTATGGTGCCCGCGACGATCTCGCCGGCATGGCCACTGACACCGCTTTGCGGAAAACCCGGGAGCCTGGAATAGGGGATGTGAACGGCTTTCTCGACGGCCGCGACCAGGCCGCCCAAACCGGAACCGAGAACCAGCGCGATGCGCGGGGTCAGACCGGCTAGCGCCTCGACAATGATATCGCTGGCCGTCTTCATCGGGTCAGCACCTCCGTCGCAAACCCAAGCGGCAGAAGCTCGGCCACGGTGATCGTCCGCGTTATGCTGTTGGCGTCAGTCAGATGGACGCGCGCATCCGGCGGCGCGAATTCAGCGAGGCGCTGTCGGCAGCCACCACAAGGCGTACATTCATCAAGCTTCTCGGCGGTGACGCAGATATCCGTGATGCGCCCGCCTCCGGCCATGACGTAGTGCGAAAGCGCTGTCGTTTCGGCGCACCAGCCTTCCGGGAAGCTCATCACCTCGATATTGGCGCCGGCGAAAATTCGGCCGTCCTCGGTCAGGATTGCCGCGCCAACCGGGAACTTCGAGTACGGCGAATGGGCGCGCGTCATCGCGGTGCGGGCAGCATCGAACAGTGCATCAAGATCGGCCATGTCACCGGACCTTTATCACGTCAGTGCACGCCATGTCAGCGCTCTTTAACGTATGGCACACCGCCCGCTTTCGGTGGGATCGCCCGGCCGATGAAGCCAGCCAGGAGAATGACCGTCAGTACGTAAGGCAGCGCCTGCATAAACTGTGGCGGGATCTCGCCGACCGCGGGAATCCGGATACCGGCGTAGCGGATCGCGACTGCATCCAGGAAACCGAACAGCAGGCAGGCCATCATCGCTCCGACCGGACGCCACTTTGCGAAGATCAGGGCCGCGAGCGCAATGAAGCCTTTGCCGGCGGTCATGTCCTTCACGAAGCCGGCATTCTGGGCAACCGAAAGGTAAGCGCCCGCGAAACCGCACAGGATACCGCAGCAGATCACTGCTCGGTAACGCAGCCAGGTCACCGAGATGCCTGCGGTGTCGACAGCGGCAGGATTTTCACCGACTGCGCGCAGGCGAAGGCCAAAGCGCGTGCGGAACAAGGCCCACCAGGTCAAGGGAACCGCCAGGAACCCCAGATAGACCAGAATGGAATGGCCCGAGATCAACTCCGAATAGATGAGGCCGATGACCGGCACATCGCTGAGCGTTTCGGCGAATGGCAAATTGATGCCGGTAAAGCGGCTGCCTTCGGCGGCCAGTGCCGGCGTGCGCCCGCCCTGGCTGAACCAGGCCTGCCCGAGAATGATTGTCGATCCGGCGGCGATGAAGTTGATCGCCACGCCGGAGATGATCTGGTTGCCGCGATGGGTAATCGACGCGAAGCCATGCACCAGCGCAAAGAAGACCGAGACGGAGACCGCGGCGAACAGCCCGATCCAGGCCGAGCCGGCAACGGCTGCGGCGGCGCCACCGGCAAAGGCGGCGGCCAGCATCTTGCCCTCAAGGCCTATGTCGAAAACGCCCGAACGCTCCGAGAACAAGCCGGCCAGGCAGGCGAAAAGCAGCGGGATCGACAGGCGGACGGTGGAATCCAGGATCAGGATTAGTGTCGTGAACGAATCCATCTCAGTTGCTCTCCCCTGCGGCCACCTGCGCGGCACCAGCTCTTGACGCGGAGATCCTGGCAAAAAGTGCGGCGATCGACGGCCGGAACATGTGCTCAAGCGCACCCGCGAAGAGGATGACCAGGCCCTGGATGATGACAATCATGTCGCGCGAGATGGCAGGCATTTCGAACGCGATTTCAGCGCCGCCCTGATAGAGCATGCCGAACAATATGGCGGCCGGTACAATACCGGCGGGATGGGAACGGCCCATCAGCGCGACCGCGATGCCGACAAAGCCGGCACCGGTCACAAAATCGAGCTGCAGGCGCCCCTGTGCGCCCATCACCGGGTTGAGCGCCATCATGCCGGCCAGCGCGCCTGAAATCATCATGGCGACTACGATGATCCGGGTCTGGCTGATGCCCGCATATTTCGCGGCCGACGGATTGTGGCCCATGGTGCGCATCTCGTAGCCGAGCCTGGTGCGCCAGATCAGCACCCAGACGAGAAACGCGGCAACCAGCGCCAGCAGGAAGGTGATGTTGAATGGCGCGGACCGGATGGTGAAGCCGAACATCTCGATCAGCCAATCGAGGCGCGGCAGTTCCGCGCCCTCGCCGAAACGCCGTGTCTCCGGCGCCATCTGGCCGGCCGGCTTGAGAACATCGACCAGAAACCACACCATCATGCTGGCGGCGATGAAGTTGAACATGATCGTGGTGATCACGATGTGGCTGCCGCGGCGGGCCTGCAGATAGGCGGGGATCAGCGCCCATAGCGCGCCCGCCAATGCTGCCATTGCCGTGGCGAGCGGCAGGTTTATCCACCAGGGAAACATCCCGCCAAATGTGAGCGCCGCGATGGCAACGCCCAGTCCGCCAACATAGGCCTGGCCTTCGCCGCCGATATTGAACAGGCCGCAATGGGCGGCGACGGCCATGCAGAGACCGGTGAAAATGAAGCTTGTCGCGTAAAACAGCGTGTATCCGATACCGTCGCCTGTTGAAAACGCGCCTTCGACCATGAGAACGGCGGCCCGCAGCGGGCTTTCGCCAACCATCAGCACCACCAAGCCCGAAACCACGAAAGCGACAGTCAGGTTGACCAGCGGAATCAGTCCGTAATCCACCCAACCGGGCAATTTTGCGTAGGGTTTTGCCATCTTTTACTCCGCGGCCTTGACCTGGCCGTCTTCAACGCCGGCCATCAGCAAGCCGAGTTCCCCTTCGGTGGCCTCCGGTCCCCGTTCGCCAACGACCCGGCCGGCGAACATGACGAGGATGCGGTCGGCCAACGAGCGAATCTCGTCGAGTTCGACAGACACCAGCAGCACCGCCTTGCCCTGATCGCGCATCTCGATGATCCGGTTGTGAATGAACTCGATGGCGCCGACATCGACACCACGCGTCGGCTGACCGACCACCAGCACCGTCGGATCCTGCTCCATCTCGCGCGCGAGTACGATCTTCTGCTGGTTGCCGCCCGAGAAGTTGGCCGTCTTGAGACGCGGATTGGGCGGGCGAATATCGTACTTCTCGATCTTCCTGGCTGCATCGGCGCGGATGTCTTCAATCTTGAGCATCGCGCCAGCGTTGTATTCCGGTTTGTTGTGATAGCCGAGAATCGAGTTCTCGTTCTGCTCGAAGGCCAGCACGAGCCCCATATGATGGCGGTCTTCGGGGACGTGAGCCATGCCTCGCGTGCGCAACATCGCCGGATCGGCGTCGCCGGTCACGTCAATCGGCGCACCATCAAGCAACACCTTGCCGCGCAGCGCTGGGCGGATGCCGGTTATGGCCTCGATCAGATGACTTTGTCCGTTGCCCGCGACACCGGCAATGCCGACGATCTCGCCGGCGCGCACCTCGAATGACACGTCATTGACCATGGTGACGCCGCGCGCGTCTTTCACGGTGAGATTTTCGACCTTGAGCTTGGTATCGCCCGGATCGGCCTCGCCCTTGTCAACGCGCAGCAAAACGCGGCGCCCGACCATCAGTTCGGCGAGTTCCTCGACCGAGGTCTCCGCGGTTCTGCGCGTTGCAACCATCGTGCCCTGACGCATCACCGACACATTGTCGGTCACCGACATGATCTCGCGCAGCTTGTGCGTGATCAGGACGATGGTCTTGCCCTGCTCCTTCAACTGCCTGAGGATCGCGAACAGGTGTTCGGCTTCAGCCGGGGTCAGAACGCCGGTCGGTTCGTCGAGGATAAGCGTATCAGCGCCCCTGTAGAGTGCCTTGAGGATTTCGACACGCTGTTGCAGGCCGACCGGAAGCTCCTCGATGATCGCGTCGGGGTCAACTTCCAGGGAATATTCCTGTTCCAGCCGCTCGAGTTCGGCGCGGGCCCGCGCGATGCCGCCGGACAGAAGCTGCGCACCCTCGGCGCCAAGCATGACGTTCTCCAGAACCGTGAAGTTCTCGACCAGCATGAAGTGCTGGTGGACCATGCCAATACCAAGATCAATCGCATCGTTCGGCGTGTTGATGACGGTTTGTTTGCCGGCAACGCGGATTTTGCCGCTGTCGGCCTGGTAGAAACCATAGAGTATCGACATCAGCGTCGACTTGCCGGCTCCGTTCTCGCCGATGATGCCGTGGATCGTTCCACGTTCGATACTCAAGTCGATGTCACGATTGGCCCTGACCGGCCCGAAGCTCTTGTTAATACCCTCAAGTTCGATCGCATATTCGACCATGTCAAACCATCATTCGGTGCTACACAATTGGCGTTTCTTGAAAATCAGTCCCCGACACCGACCCTAGCATGGCTTTTCGTCAATGCCAGCCGTTAAATCAATGCCTTGCCAATAGGCGATGAAAGCGCGAACAGGCTTTCTCTTTTCGCGCTGTCCGGCAACGGATAGTATGAGGGCGCGCAAAGGGAGCATGCGATGGCCAAGAGCACTGACGAGCGTCTCGACGAACTGGAAATCGTCATCGCGCACCAGGCAAGACTGCTTGAAGAACTGAACGAAGTGGTCGTGCGTCAGGAAAAACATATCAACCGGCTGGAAAGTATCGTCGAGGCGTTGAGCGAGCGGTTTCGCGCCATGGAAGAGCAGACGTTTTCCGATGTTCCGGTCACGAAACCGCCCCACTGGTAACCGGGAAGCCATTACAGAGTGACACTCTTTCCTGATCCGGATCTGTTGGCACCGGCGATCGTCGCGCTGGTGATCTTTTCCATGCTGGCGGCGTTCATCGCCGAATGGCGACCGCCCGAAATCACGGCCGGTATAGGCGTGACGGTGCTGATGGTCGTCGGCATTCTCGATGTTTCCGACGTACTCGGGGTGCTGTCGACCAGCGCGCCTGCGACAATCGGCGCCATGTTCATCCTGTCGGCGGCGCTGATCCGGACTGGCGCCATAGAGTACTTCGCGCGTTTCGTGACCGAGCACGCGCGTTCTTCGCCGGCGGTCGCATTCTTTGCTTTCCTCATCGCGGTGGCGGCGGCATCGGCCTTCATGAACAACACGCCGCTGGTCATGCTGATGATACCGGTGGCCACAAGCCTGGCACGCGAGATGGGCCAGACCCCATCACGGATCCTGATCCCGCTGTCTTATGCGGCGATCCTTGGCGGTACATGCACGCTGATCGGCACATCGACGAACCTGCTCGTCGACAGCGTGGCACGGGCAAATGGCATGGAACCGTTTCACATCCTCGAGATCGCGCCAGTCGGGATCATCGCCACACTGCTCGGGATCGCCGTGATCCTGGCCAGCCGCAGCCTGCTACCGGATCGGGTGACGGCCAGTTCGGTCGGCGATCTGCAGTCGGGGCGCAAATTCATCGTCCAGGCTGTGATCGATCACAATTCACCGCATGCCGGCTCGCCAGTGCGCGAGATCGGTGCATTCAAGCGGCCAGATCGGCGGCTGGTCGATGTGGTACGCGGCGACCAGTCGCTGCGGCGCGAACTGAACAGCGTCACGCTGCAAGCCGGCGACATTGTCGTTCTGCGTACGCCGATCGCCGAAATCCTGTCCATGAAGGAAGAGGGCGAACTGGCGCTCGGCGCCGAAAACCGGCTGCAACAGACGGCATCGCGGAGTTCGGAGATCGTCGAGGTGTTGATCGGGCCGGGTGCGCGCGTGCTCAACCGAACGCTCAGGCACCTGCGTCTGTGGCGACGTTACGGGGTCTATCCGATGGCGCTGCATCGCGGCGGCATGAACATGGCCGACCGGTTCGAAACAACGCCGCTGACGGTCGGCGACACGCTGCTTGTGGAGGGGGCGCCCGAAGATCTCACCCGGTTCGCCGAGGACAACAATCTGGTCAATGTCGCCGAACCGACCGAAAAGGGCTTCCGACGGTCGAAGGCACCGATTGCAATCGCCGTCACGGCCGGCGTGGTGATCGGTGCGTCGCTCAACATATTGCCGATCGCCGCCCTGGCGCTGATCGGCGCGGTGATTGTGCTGGCATTGCGTTGCGTGGAAGCCGATGAGGCGGTGCAGTCGGTCGACTGGCGCATTCTCGGCCTGATCTTCGCGATGCTGTCGATCGGCGTTGCAATGGAGAAGACCGAGCTGGTGGTTATCGCAGTCGATTTCCTTGCGCCGGGGCTGGCGGAACTGCCTCCGCTGGCCGCGCTTGCCGCCGTCTATATCCTGGCCACCGTCCTGACGGAACTGGTGACGAACAACGCGGTGGCGGTGATCGTCACGCCGGTGGCGATCGGGCTGGCGCATACTCTGGGGCTGGACCCCCGACCTTTCGTCGTCGCCGTCATGATCGCGGCCAGTGCCAGTTTCATGACGCCGATCGGCTACCAGACCAACACGCTGGTCTATAACGCTGGCGGCTATCGCTTCGGCGATTTCCTGCGGGCCGGCGTGCTGATGGACCTGACAACATTCGCGGTCGCCATGGTGACGATCCCACTCATCTGGCCACTGTCATAGCGCGATGGCCTAACCCATTGACGTAACGGAAATCGGTGCTCGATTAACCGTTTCCAAACGAACCTTGTCTAGTTATTTCATGCCCCCGAAAATGAGAAGGTCGCCGAACCGGCGCGGCTGTGAGTTTCGGGTGGATAATGCCGGAATTTGATCGAGGCGCCGGCCTTCACCAACCCGCAATCAACAGCGGAATCATGTCCAGCAACACCGTAGCCTCGCGCGAAAACGCCCAGCCGACAACCGGAAGCACGGAAGACAACAGCCAGATGTTGCGGCGGGTCGCTGCGCTCATGCGGCGGTACAACGCGCCCGAGACGCCGGAATCCTACGAACTTCTCTATTCCTATCTTAGCGGTGATCCCAAGCCCATCGCGAGCAAGGTCGGATCGACGCTTGCGCGCACCGGCACCTTGGCCGATGGCGATATAAGGCAAATCTCAAGCGAGCTTCGCAAGCGCCAAGCGGGCGATCCCGAGCTTTACGAAGTGATAGGCCGGCACCTGGAGCAGATGTTTGCCAGCATGGACGGCGAGTTCGAAAAGCAGATTCGCGCTAACAGCGAACGTGACCGTATCTTCCAGTCGACAACCAGGCTCTTGCAAAACGAACCGGGCGCAGACGATCTGCGCATGATCATCACCGGCCTCGTCAAGGAACTTGGCGCGATGCGCAACGAATCCGCGCAGCTTTCAAACAAACTACAGGACTCGAAAGCGCGCGTCCGCAAGCTGCGCAACAGCCTGGCGCGATCGCGCATCAACGAACTTCGGGATCCGCTGACCGGGCTGGGCAACCGGCGACATTTCGACGGCTATCTCGCGCGGGCCATCGAGACTGCCAGCCGGGCCGGCGGCGAGTTGTGCCTTGTTATGGCCGATCTTGACCGCTTCAAACGGCTGAATGACACCTTCGGCCATATCGTCGGCGACGATGTGATCAAGATGTTTGCCGAGGTTATCATCAGTTCCCTCGACAACCGGCTGTCGGCAGCGCGCTATGGCGGCGAGGAATTTGCGATCGTTCTCCCCGACACCGCCAAGGCGCAGGCGGTTCGCCTGGCAGAGGTCATCCGCCGCAAGCTGGGCAACGCCACGTTGCGGACCGTCAACGGCAAGAAACCAATCGGAACCGTAACGGCGTCGTTCGGGGTTGCCGCGTTGCGGTTGGGAGAGACACCCGAAACCCTGATCGCACGCGCTGACAGCCGCCTTTATCTGGCCAAAGCAGCCGGGCGCGACCAAGTCGTTTCAACCGGCTGACAGCGCTGCCCGCTCACCACAGATCGGGAACCTTGCCTTCCTTTTCATAGCGGGCGAACTTTTCCTGCAGATATCGCTGGAACGGCTGTCGGGCATAGCCGTCTTCCGCAACGAATTCGAGCATGGTGACGAAGTGAAACGGCTTGAAGTAGCCGGGCATGCGCACGGCTTCGAGCGATTTCGGGTCCGCAGCGTCGCCGCCTGTCGCAAAGAACACGATGGTGGGCGTGAAGTTCACACCCCATTTGCGGGCCAATTCGCGCTCCTCAAGCGTCTCGCCGTCGAAGTCGGTCACTTCGCGCGACCCCCACAAGTCGAGCTGGAGAACGCCGAACTCCGATGCGAAGAAGGACGCAATTTGCGGGCGGGCCAGATTGACCTCGTGAAGCTCCCGGCAATAGGGGCAACCGCGCTGCTCGAACAGAATGGCGAAGTGCTTGCCCTCGGCCTCCGCCTCTGCCTTGTCCTCGGCCAGATCGAGAAAGGTCTGCATGAACCAGGGCTGGACATGCAGGCCATTGTCGCCAAGTTCCGCCCCGGCGGCGAGGCCGGGCATCAATGCGGCCGCAAGTGCCGCAACGGAAACACCAAAACGTCTGCGGTCAATCATCCCGGCTTCCTCCCAAAGACAGGATAAGCATCAAATCCCGTGTCGCGAAATCAAAAGCATGTCAACGAAGCTGCAATCGACTGGCGTTACAGCCAAAACTGTGAGAACTGCCGGTCTGAACGGCAACCAAACGATCAATCAACTCGCACACATGTATGTCGCCATGAAGAAACTACCGATCATCGCCATCATCGCGGTTTCCGGATGCACCAGCAACACGCTCGACATCAGGCCGGATTCGTCCGGCGCCAGGGTGCCGTCGCAGGAACAGGCGGCTCTAGTGCGCATTGTCGAGGTGCTGCCGGACAATCCCGGCCGGACGGCCAATCTGTCGGCAAGCATATGCCCGAACCAGAGAGCGATCCTTCCGCCATCGCGCGACGATGTGCTGCTGAAACTGAAGACACGCGCCTTGATGAACGGGTTTACAGCGCTCGCCGATGTGGAAGTCGGCCCGGTATCCGGTGCTTTGGAGCGAGAGTGCCCGCGCGGCGTGCGTGCGCAGGGTGTGGGCTTCTTCCTGCAGCTTTGACAGGAAGCGAATTGGTTGCCGCCGACCCTTCGCAGGGCCGACGGCACCCTGCCGATACGACCGTCAGCTGAATGCCCGGCGCAACACGGGCATTCGCGACAGGATCAGCAAATCCAGCGCCAGAACCGCCAGCAGGGTCAGACCGACCAGCGGGAAGGACAGTGAAAGGAGAAGGCCGAGGAACACGGCGCCTTTCCAAAGCGGCAGGTCGGCAGGCAGCGGCGGCGCGACGAGGCGGTTGGCCCCCGAAGGACGCCTGATCCACCACATCACCAGCCCGCTGACCGACATGAACACGACTAACAGGCAGAACACCGTGTTCAGAACCAGGTTCCAGATGCCCATGTCGCCTTCATGGAAGGCGATACCGACAGCCATCCCCTTTGCGGCGAGCGAGTAGTCGGCAAAGCCGACATCGGCGAGGATTTTGCCGGTGTAGCGATCGACATGGACCGTGCGGTCTGCGGTCGGATCCGCACTGTCATTGCTCATCGAATCCTGGTTGAGCGTCCATACCCCGATCTCGCCGCGCGGATAAGCGATCCGGAACCGACCCTCATAGCCGAGCGCATGCCCTAGAGCGGCAATCGTGTCGACATTTACCGGCACGCCTTCACCGAGGCCGAATACACCGGCATCCGATCCGGAAAGCGGCATCGGCGTCTGTTCGAGCCCCCAGGGCACATCCTTGATTGCGCCGTGGTTCATGCTGGCATGGGTCGTGTCGGACAGGGGCACGTTTTCCCACTTTTCAGCAGGAAACGTGCTCCAGGCCTGAACCATTCGTTCTCCCCATATTCCGGCCCAGGCCATGCCCGAGACGAGGAAGATGATGAGGATGATCGATATGTAGAAGCCGATCACGGTGTGCAGCGATTTCCACAGCGCACGGCCGCGCGCAGCGAATTCGGGGACCAGCACCGAGCCGAGGCCGGCGCCGTTGCGCGGCCACCAGAGATAGATGCCGGTCACCACGAGAACCAGTCCGAGGCCGGCGGCGATCTCGATCAGCCGGTCGCCGGTATCGCCGATCAGCAATGTGCCGTGAACGTCGGACGCGAAATCGTACCAACCGTCCTGACGGATCCAGCTGTCGACGACTTCGGCAGTGTAGGGATCGACGGCGACCATGTGATTGGTGCCATCATCGTTGACGCGAAAGACGGAAACGCCGCCCTTCGTCTTGGCGCTGATCCACTCGACCAGCGAAGCCTCCGGGAAGGCGGATTGTGCGGCTTGCGCCTGAGCCGAGATCGCTTGCACAGCGCCTGAAACCGGGACGGTGATGTTTTCACCGTCGCGGCCGTCAAAGAAGGCGATGTACATCATGACAAGGCCGGTAACGGCCAGCATGATCATGAAGGGAGCCACATAAAGGCCGGCGTAGAAATGCCAGCGCCATGCAGCGACATAAAACTTGCTGATACCCGCAGATCGCCCAGAATCGGCGTCCGCCTGGGTTGCCTCGACAGAGACCATACCCAAATTCTCCAAAAAAGACTGATTTTACCGAGTGTTACTAGGTGTCGATTTTAGAGAATGGCCGGCGGTGCGCGCGCACCGAAACGAGAGGCATTGTTGCGGGGAAGCCGCAAATCGGCGTAGCGGACCGGGATCGGACCGACGACCGGCTCGGGAATTCCCGGGTTTGCCGAAGCAGTCGGCGCAACGAAGGCTTTGGCGACAGCGCCCCAGACGCAACGCTCCGACGACGTTTCATGGTCCTCGACAGGATTACCGTCGGCATCGAACTGGACTTGGACGATGCCGTTGTCCGTACAGATGACGACCGAAACCCCGTCCTGCCCGAGCGCCGGCATATAACCTTTGGGGAAGGCAGCGGCGAGAACCAGCGCGACGATAGCAAGCATGAACGCCACGACCGAAAAACGACCGCGCCGCACACCCAAAGTCACGATTTCCCCCGTTCGTGCCATGGGGTTGGTCTAGCCCTGCAGCGGGGCCAATGCAAGGCGTGAACGCGCGCCAATCCGCCAAGACCCAGAGCGAAAAACCCGCGCCTTGAAAAAGGTGAGTGTGTGAGCACAACCGGTCGCGGCTTTCACGCACCCGTCACAGTAGGGTCGTAACTTTAGAATGTATCAAATCTGAGGAGCATTCCATGAAAGATATAGACCACTCCACGATTTCCGCTGACGATTGGGATGAAATCAACTTCCCGCGTCCCGAGGAGCAGGAATTCGACCGCGTCGTCGAGCGCGCCATCTCCCGGCGCGGTTTCCTAGGCGGAGTCGTAGCCTTCGGTTCCGGCGCCGCTGCCATGAACATGGGCCTGCTTTCGGCAACCTCCGAAGCACTGGCCATGGGCACGTCGCGGTTCCCGTTTTCGCCGATCGCCGCGCAGACCGATTTCGACGTCCACGTGCCGGAAGGCTACAACTGGAAGGTCATGGTCCGCTGGGGTGATCCGTTGGTCTCCGCTGCCGATGGCTATGACGTTGCCGAAGGCGGCCCGGTCGAGAAATCCGACATGGTGTTCGGCGAGAACACGGACGGTATGGAGACTTTCTCCTACCAGGGCCGTCAGCTGATCGCCATCAACAGCGAATACACCAACCGCAAGACCAACCTGCCTGCAGCCCAGGAAGGCAAGCCGGCCAATGCCGATGATGTGCTGAAACTGCAGAACCTGCAGGGCGTGAATGTGATGGAAATCGCCGAGGGCGCAGACGGCTGGTCGGTTGTCAAGGACAGCCCGTTCAACCGCCGTATCCACCACAACACACCGGCCACGATCGTTGGTCCGGCTGCCGGCCACGACCTGCTGAAAACCGCCGCCGATGCTGCCGGCACCACCGCGCTCGGCACACTGAACAACTGCGGTTCGGGCAAGACCCCGTGGGGCACCTACCTGACCTGTGAAGAAAACTTCAACGGTTACTTCGGCTCGACCGGCGGTATCCCGGAAAGCCATGCCGACAGCTTCAAGCGCTATGGTGTCGGCGAGAAGGGCTGGGGCTACGACTATCATGTTTGGGACGAGCGTTTCGACGTTTCCAAGAACCCGAACGAACCGCATCGTCACGGCTGGATCGTCGAAATCGACCCGAGCAATCCGGATGCAGCACCGGTCAAGCACACCGGTCTCGGCCGCTTCAAGCACGAGAACGCCGAAGTCGTCGTGGCTGCGGACGGTCGTGTTGTCGTCTACATGGGTGACGACGAGCGTGGCGAGTATCTCTACAAGTTCGTCTCCAACGGCGTCTACCAGCCGGGCGGTTCCACCGAGGGCCTGCTCGACGACGGTACGCTTTATGTCGCCAAGTTCTACGAGAACATGACCGGCGAATGGCTGGCCCTGACCCCGGAAGCGACCGGCATGGACGCTGCCGAGATCCTGGTGTTCACCCGCATGGCCGCTTCGGCTGTCGGCGGCACCACCATGGACCGTCCGGAATGGGTGGCCGCAAACCCGCAGGCCGTCGAAGCCTATTGCTGCCTCACCAACAACAAGAACCGTGGCGTCAAGCCGAATGCCGGCGGCGACGACACCTCGGTCAACGGCCCGAACCCGCGCGAAGCCAACCGCTACGGCCAGATCGTGCGTTGGCGTCCGAATGACGACGATCATGCGTCGGCCGATTTCGACTGGGATCTCTATGTCATGGCCGGTAACCCGACCGTGCACAGCGACGATCGCGCCGGTTCGAAGAACGTCAATGCGGGCAACATCTTCAACTCGCCCGACGGCATGGCTTTCGACACCACCGGCCTGGTCTGGATCCAGACCGACGGTTCCGACAAGAACGAGGAAGATTTCGCCGGCATGGGTAACAACCAGATGCTGGTTGGCGACCCGGTCACCGGTGAGATCGTCCGTTTCATGACCGGACCGAAAGGCAGCGAAGTCACCGGTCTCTGCTGGTCGGCCGACATGCGTTCGATGTTCGTCGGCATCCAGCATCCGGGCGGCAGCTGGCCGGATGGTGAAGGCCTGCCGCGTTCGTCGGTCATCGTGATCAAGCGCGACGACAACGCCGTTATCGGCTGATCATTGCGCTGTCCCGGCCTGCATGGGCCGGGGCCGGTTTGAAAAGACTTCCTGCGCTCTCGAGTACACTCGGGGGCGCAGTTTTTTTATGTCACGAGGCCGCTTCGTTCAGGATTACGACAGCGCGAGCCTAAAAATTGGGCGCTGCCTGAAAAATTTCTCTTCCAATGTCAGGTTTCTCAATCTCGGTCCCCACATGCGTCTTGCGACCGCCAAGAATCGGTGCAACTGTGCAGACCGTAAACAACATCAAGAAAATGAAGGGGTATAACACGATGTTCAGCGCACGCGCGCTCGCAGCGGGCACGATTCTTTTGACCGCATCGAGCAGCTTGGCCCAGGCCGAAACTTTCACGATCAGCTGGTGGGGCTTCAACGGCGACAAACTCAATGCCAATATCGTCGAACCATTCGAGGAGATGTGCGGCTGCGAAGTCATCTTCGAAACCGGTAACAATGCGGACCGTCTCGGCAAGCTGACCGCACGCGGCGGCAAGGGCGTCGATGTCATCTACCTGACCGACAGCTATAGCCAGATCGGCGTGGAATCCGGCATCTTCCAGCCCATCGACCGTTCCAAGATCCCGAACATCGAGAAACTCTACGACATGGCGAAAGCGCCGCAGGGCGAGTTCGGTCCGGCCTACACGGTCGGCCGCGCCGGCATTGTCTATGACAGCGCCGATGTCGAACCAATCACCGAGTGGAATGACCTGTGGCGCGACGACCTGAAGGGTCAGATCGCGCTTCCGGGCATCACCACCACCGCCGGACCGATGGTGGTTGTGCGGGCCGGCGACCTGGCCGGTGTCGATGCCTACACCGATACAGACGGCGCGTTCGCAAATATCGAAGCCATCGAGCCGAATGTGGTGAAGACCTACAACACCGGTTCCGAGATGATCAATCTCATGTCGACCAACGAAGCCAACGTGTCGATCGCACAGGACTTCGCTCTGCGCTCGCTCAAGGAAGCCGTGCCGTCGATCGTCTGGGCCGACCTTGAGGATGGCGATATCGCGACGCTGAACACGATCAACATTCCGGTCGGCGCGAAAAACGTCGAACTGGCGCATAAGTTCATCAATTTCGTGCTTTCGACCGAGATCCAGACGCTCAACGGCGCAACTGGTGTCGATGCTCCGGTCAACACCGAAGTCGAATTGTCGGCGGAAGAAGCCGCTGGCTGGACCTACGGCCCGGAAGCCGTCGGCAAGCTGAACCGCATGGACTACGGCAAGATGAACGCCGCCAAGTCCGGCTGGATCGATCGCTGGAACGAAGTTTTCGGAATGTGATCCAGATGACCTTCGTAATGTGCGGGGGCTCGTCATGAGCCCCCGTTTTATTGCTTGGGCGCTCACCCTGCCCGCCACACTGCTGGTCGCGCTGTTTCTCGGATTGCCCGTCCTCGCGACGTTTCAAACGACATTTGGCGAACCGGCCGGACCGTTTTCAACCTATGAGGCGTTCTTCTCGTCGGCCTTTCGCCGCACAGTGCTTTGGCGGACGATGGAGGTGGCGCTTGCGACCACCGCGATCTCGCTTGTCGTCGGCTTTCTGACCGCCTGGGTGGTCGCGAAGTCGCCCGGCCGCCTGCGCAGCATCCTGATCGTCGCGGCGGTGTTTCCGCTGCTCACCGGTGTTGTGGTGCGCTCGTTTGCGTGGCTGGTCATTCTCGGGCGCGAAGGCATCCTCAACAGTTTCCTGCTGTGGATCGGCTTGACCAACGAGCCCTTCACCATGCTGTACACCGAGGGCGCGGTGATCGTCGCAATGGTTTATCTGTTTGTGCCGCTGATGATCCTGACGCTTGTCGGCGTGCTGGAAGGCATACCGGTCGACCTGACCGACGCCGCGGCCTCGCTGGGCGCATCGCCCTGGGGCGTGTTCCGGCAGGTTGTGCTGCCGCTGGCGGTACCGGGGCTGATCGTTGGCGCTGTCCTCGTGTTCACCCTTTCATTCACCTCCTACGCGACGCCGCAGTTACTCGGCGGCGAACGGCAGATGATGATGGGAACTTTCCTCTATCAGCGCGCCATGGTGGTCTTCGACTGGGTCGGCGCCTCGACCATCGCCGCGGTGATGGTGATCGTAACGCTCGCCACGGTGATCGCCATGAACTGGCTGGCGCGGCGGCTCAATCCGGTAGCGGGGTAGACGATGCAACGCCAACTACACCCGCTCCTGATCGGCTTTGCCGTGCTGACCTTTCTGTTCCTGCTCGGCCCGCTGATCATCATCATCGGCACCTCGCTTTCCGACACGACCTATCTGGCGTTTCCGCCACGCGGCCTGTCGCTGCGCTGGTACGAAAACATATGGGAGGTCAGCGCGTTTCGGCGAACCTTCGTGACCTCGTTCTCGCTGGCGGTCGGCGGCACGGCGCTGTCGCTGGTGATCGGCGTCCCGGCGGCCTACGCCATGGCGCGCTATCGTGTGGAGTTGCCGAAGTTTCTCGGCAACATCTACATCCTGCCGATCCTGATCCCCGAAATCGTGCTTGGTTTCTCGCTGATGAAATCGGTGGCCAACGGTGTCGGTCTGCCGATCATCACGTCTCTCCTGATCGGCCACGCGCTGCTGGTGCTGCCCTATTGCGTGCGGGTAACCAGCGCGGCACTCGCCAGCTTCGATTTCTCGATCGAGGAAGCGGCGGTCTCGCTCGGCTGTCCGCGCTGGAAAGCCTTCCTGACCGTGGTGCTGCCGAACATCCGCTCGGGCCTGATCGCCGCCTTCATCCTGGCGTTCATCACATCGCTGAACGATGTGTCGGTGTCGATCTTCCTGACCGGACCGGGGGTTTCGACCCTGCCGATCCAGCTCCTGGCGCATATGGAACAGTTCTTCGATCCGACCATCGCCGCCGTTTCCGTCCTCCTGATGTTCGTCACCGTCGCCGTCATGGCGATTGTCGAACGCACTCTTGGCCTGACCTTCCTGACAAAATGAGCGTATCCCTGACCCTTGAAAGCGTGTCCGCCTCCTATGGCGCAACACGCGTACTCAAAGACCTCTCGCTGGACGTGACGAAGGGCGAACTCGTATCGCTGCTCGGCGCATCGGGCTGCGGCAAGACCACGACGCTGCGCGTGGTGGCCGGGTTCCTGCAACCGACCGACGGGACGATCACGCTTGGCGACCGCGACCTGACGCGGCTGCCGGCGCACGCGCGAAACATCGGCCTGGTGTTCCAGACCTATGCACTGTTTCCGCACCTGACCGTCCGCGACAATGTCGCGTTCGGGCTGAAGCAGCGCGGTGTCGCGGCCGCCGAACGCACCAAGCGCGCCAATGCGATGATCTCGCGCGTCGGTCTCGACGGATTCGCGGATCGCTATCCCGGAAACCTGTCCGGCGGTCAGCGGCAGCGCGTGGCGCTGGCGCGCGCGCTGGTCATCGATCCGCCGCTCCTGATGTTCGACGAACCGCTGTCGAACCTCGACGCCAAGCTGCGCGTCGACATGCGCGTCGAGATCCGGCGGCTGCAACGCGCCAACGGCACCACCGCGGTCTATGTGACGCACGACCAGGAAGAGGCCTTCTCGATCTCCGACCGGGTAGCGATCATGGACAAGGGCCGCATCATGCAGCTCGACCGACCGGAGGTGCTTTATGCGCAGCCGGCCAACATGTTCGTCGCCAACTTCGTCGGCTTCGACAACATGATCCGCATGGAGGTGACCGGCGACGACGGCACAACGGTGCGGGCGACGACCGAAAGCGGCGCGACCGTCGCGCTGCCGAAGGTGCGGCTGGAACCACCGGCGCGGCGCTTCGTGCTTGCCGCCCGGCCAGAAGGATTGCGCGTGGAGGCCGCCGCGAACGCGATCGGCATTCCGGCGACCGTCAATCTGCGGACCTATCTCGGGCGCGCCTATCAATATGTCTGCGACACCGAGATGGGCAGCCTGACTGCGAACGGGCCGTTGTCCTCCCCCATGGAACCGGGCACAGCGGTGACAATCGTGCCTGAACCCGACCATTGCTGCGCCCTGCCGCGCGAGGAACTGTGACCCTTCTCGTCAATGCCCGCCTGCTAACGATGGATGCCGGACGGCGGGAGATCGAACGCGGCTGGCTGGCGATCGAGGGTGACCGCATTGCCGCGCTCGGTGCCGGAGATCCGCCCGGCGGCTCGCCGGATGATGTCGTGGAAGACATGGACGGCGATTTGATCATGCCGGGCATGGTCAATCCGCACACGCATCTGGCGATGACGTTGTTTCGCGGTCTCGGCGAGGATGTCGACGACCGGCTGTTCCGCTACATACTGCCGCTGGAGCGCGCGCTGGTCACCGCCGACGTGGTGGAGACTGGGGCGCGTCTGGCGGCGCTGGAGTGCATACAGGGGGGCGTTACCACGGTCGCCGACATGTATTATTTCGAGGACCGGATCGGCAGAGTGCTGGACGAGGCTGGCCTGCGCGGCCTGATCGGCCAGACTATCGCCAACTTCGCCGCGCCCGATCATGCCGGCACCGACGAAGCGTTTGCCCTGCTCGACGCGCTTGACGACAGCTATCGCGATCATCCGCTGATCTCGGCCACACCGGCGCCGCATGCGCCCTATTCCACCGGGCCGGCGGTGATGGAACGCGCCGCCGCATGGGCGGAGAACCGCGATGCTATGGTGCAGATGCATCTCGCCGAAACGCATGATGAAATGGCCTGGGCGGAGCGCGAGCATGGATGTTCGACCGTGGAACTGACACGCCGGTCGGGGCTGCTGACGCCAAGGCTGATCGCCGCGCATGCGATGTATCCATCGGAAGCCGACATGGACCTTATCGCGGAAGGCGGGACGGGTGTGGCCCACAATGCGCGCGCCAATGGCAAGGGCGGGCGGGGCATTGCCCCGATCGCGGCGCTTCGGGCGCGCGGCGTGCGCGTCGGGCTCGGCACCGACGGGCCGATGTCGTCGAACACGCTCGACCTGTTTTCGCAGTTCGCCCCCGCCTCGATGTTCCAGAAGATCGCTGGCGGATCGCGCAAACCGCTGCCGGCAACCGACGTGATCCACATGGCGACGCAGGGCGGGGCGGACATTCTGGGCCTCGGCGCAAAGATCGGATCGCTGGAGCCGGGCAAGCAGGCCGATCTCGTGCGCATGTCGCTCGACGCACCGCGGCTGCAGCCAGTCTACGATATCTATGCCACGCTGGTTTTCGCGGCTTTGCCGAGCGACGTGCGCGCGACCATGGTCGCCGGACGGTGGCTGATGCGCGACAGGGTGGTCGAGACCGTCGAGGCGAAACGCGCCGTCGCCGACGCGCTCCAGGTCGCCGACCGCTTCAAGGACAGGATCAGGGAGATAGACGGGGCTTCGGCATGACAAAGACAATCCTCAAGCGCATCGACACGACCCGCGATGCCAGGCTTGCCCGGCTGTTCGAGCTGGTCCGCATTCCGTCCGTCTCCACCGACCCGGCCTATGCCGCCGATGTGCGGCGGGCGGCCGACTGGTTGGCGGCAACGCTGCGCGACATGGGCGCGGAAGCGGATGTGCGCGATACCGAAGGTCATCCGATGGTGCTGGGCCACCTGAAGGGGCCGGATGGCGCGCCGCATGTGCTGTTCTACGGCCACTACGACGTGCAGCCGCCGGACCCGCTTGAACTGTGGGAAACCGAACCGTTCGAGCCCGTGCTGCGGCCGGCGGGCGACGACCACCACATCGTCGGGCGCGGCGCGTCCGACGACAAGGGCGCGCTTATGACCTTCGTGGAGGCCTGCCGCGCCTGGATCGACGCAGAGGGAAAGCTTCCGCTTACAGTCAGCTTCCTGTTCGAGGGCGAGGAAGAAAGCGGGTCGGCGTCTCTGCCCGGCTTCCTGAACGACGCGGCCGACGAACTGGCCTGCGACGTCGTGCTGGTCTGCGACAGCGACATGTTCGATCCGAAGACACCAGCGGTGACGACGCGACTGCGCGGCTTCGTCGCCGAAGAGATATCGGTGTCCGGCGCCGACCGCGACCTGCATTCCGGCATGTTCGGCAATGCGGCGGCCAATGCGCTGACCGTGTTGACCACTATCCTCGCAAGCCTCAGGGCTCCTGATGGCAGCGTCGCCATCGACGGGTTCTATGACGACGTCGCACCGCTGCCGACGGAAACGGCGGACGCCTGGACGAAACTGCCGTTCGACGGCGACAAGTTCCTTGCCGATATCGGCCTCGACGCGCCGGCCGGCGAAAGAGACCGGACGGTTCTCGAGCAGTTGTGGGTGCGCCCGTCCTGCGAGATCCATGGCATCTGGGGCGGCTATTCCGGCCCCGGCTACAAGACGGTCATTCCCTGCGAGGCGAACGCCAAGATCTCGTTCCGGCTGGCCAGCGGGCAGGACCCGGAGCGCATTCGCGCAATCTTCCGCAAGCATGTCGAGAAGCGATTGCCGCCCGACTGCAAGGTGACGTTCACCGCCCAGGCCTCGGCGCCAGCCTGGGCGCTCGAACCGGGCAATCCCTATATCCAGCCGGTGCTGGACGGGCTGGCCGACGAGTGGGGCCGGTCGACTACCATGGGGACCGGCGGCTCGATCCCGATCGTCGGCGCGCTGCAGGACGCACTCGGCGTCGACGCGCTTCTGGTCGGTTTCGCCAATTTAGACAACCGCATTCACAGCCCGAACGAAAAATACGACCTGTCATCTTTCGAAAAGGGTACGCGGAGCTGGGTGCATGTCATCGACAGGATTTCGCGATGCGGGTGATCATCGACACCGATCCCGGCATCGATGATGCCATCGCGATCCTCTACGCGTTACGCCATCCCGGGCTGGAGGTCGCCGCTCTGACCACGGTCGCCGGCAATATCGGCCTTTCGACAACGACCCGGAATGCCTGCCGGATTGCCACGCTCGCCGGTGTTTCAGTGCCGGTTTATGCCGGGGCGGACCGCCCGCTCAAGCGCGCTTCGCGTTTCGAGACCGCAATTCACGGCAATGACGGTTTGGGTGGCGTGGCCTTTCCCGAACCCGGCTTCGCGGCTGACACCGAGTCCGCAACGAGAGCGATGCGACGGCTGGCCGAAACAGCCGATGAACCGCTGACGCTGATGTGCCTCGGCCCGCTCACCAATCTGGCCCGTTTGCTGGAGGAAAGCCCCGATACGGCCCGCCGTTTCGAGCGTGTCATCGCCATGGGCGGTGCGGTGGACGAACCGGGCAATGTCGGTCCGAAGGCCGAATTCAATATCGCCCACGATCCGGAAGCAGCTTCTGCCGTCTTTGCCGCCGGCCTGCCGCTGACACTGATCCCGCTTGACGCCACACGCCAGTTGCGCGCCGACGCCAACTATATCGCCGAACTGCGCGAAGCCGGATCGCCGTCGGCCAAGGCTTCAGCCGACCTGATCGCCGCCTATTTCGCCGCGACCGGTGGCGCGGAGAGCCGCCCGCTGCACGACCCGTGCGTGCCGCTGCTGGCGCTCGAACCGTCACTGTTTTCCTGCCAGACACACCGGCTTGCCGTCGACACGGAAAGCGGCGCGCTGTTGCCCGGCCCGCATGCGCTGCAGGTCGCCATGGGGCTCGACGCGCCGGCGTTGCGCAAGGCGCTTCTCGACGGGCTGAATGGCTGAGGCAACCGCAAGATGCGGAGCCGCAGCGGCCAGCCTACTTCGCGCCGAGTTCCTCGGCCACCACTGCGCACCAATACTCGATACCGGCGCTCATGCAGGCATCGTTGAAATCGTATCGCGGGCTGTGGTGCACGCCGGTCTCGACCGACGGGCCCATGCCGAGCCAGACATAGGCACCCGGAACGCGGGCGGAAAACTCCGCAAAGTCATCACCGGCTGTCGACGGGGGAAAGACGGTCTGCAGCGCCTCGCCGCCAAGGGCTTTGACGACAGCCCGACGCGCGACCGCAACGGGGCCGGGATCATTGACGACCGGCGGAATGCGCCGGATGAAGCGGTAGTCGGCCTCGATGCCCCAGGAAGAAGCGACACCTTGCGCCTGCCGACCGATCGCTTCTTCGAGATGATCGCGCATTGCCGCCGAATAAGCGCGCGCGGTGCCACCGACCCGCACCTCGGCCGGGATCACGTTCAAGGCGGCAAAATCGCCCGCCGACAACGCGCAGGCGGAAACCACGGCCGATTGCAGCGGATCGACCTCGCGCGCGACGATACCGGGCAGCTGCCCCAAGAACACGCCAGCCGCCGTGACGGCGTCGCGGCCCTGGTGCGGCTTGGCGCCATGCGATCCGACGCCACGAAACGCCGCCTCCCAACTGTCGGAACTGGCAAGCTGCGGCCCCTCGACAGCGGCTATCACGCCAAGCGGCAAATCCGGCATGTTGTGCAGACCATAGGCAGCGTCGGCGGGAAACTCGTCCAAGAGGCCGTCGGCAACCATGGCCGCCGCGCCGCCGCGCCCCTCCTCGGCGGGCTGGAACACCAGATGCACTGTTCCATCGAAATCCAGTGCGGCGATCTTCTCGGCTGCCGCCAGCAGCATGACCGTATGACCGTCATGCCCGCAAGCATGCATCTTGCCGTCGATCGTCGAACCATGGGAGCGGCCCTTACATTCGGTCATGGCAAGCGCGTCCATGTCGGCACGCAACAGGATGGAACGCGAGCCTCCGCCCCTGGTCATCGAGCCGACAACGCCCGTTTGTCCCAATCCGCACCGGACGCGATATCCGGCTTCGGCGAGGCGTTCGGCGACAATGCCGGCAGTGCGGTGTTCCTCGAAACCGAGTTCGGGATGGGCGTGCAAATCGCGCCGCAAGGCCACCCACTCATCCAAACGCGTCCGGTCGTACATGCATTCACCCCTGTTTTTGCGGAACCCTACCGATCGGACCGTGCAGTGCAAGAGGAAGCCGTGAGATGACGACGAGAACGGACGTCTGGCAGGAGATTCATGACGGTCTGGTGCCCGGTGTTCAACCCGACGGAGAGTCATTCGCGGCCGATTTCGGCGGCGGCAAGACACTGCTGCTGCCGTTGCGCCGGCTTCCCGGCGATGCCGGCAATCACGTCGCCTCGCTGATCGTCACCCAGGCGAGCTTCGTGGTGCTGGACGCGCTCGCCGACCGGATCAGCGAGGCGCTTGCAACCCACCGGCCGGAGGTGATCGTCGGTGTGCCGACACTCGGCCTGCCGCTCGCCGAAGCCGTCGCCCGGCGGCTCGGACATACGCGTCTCGTGCCGCTCAGCACGTCGCGCAAATTCTGGTACGATGAAGCGCAGTCGATGCCGATTTCGTCTGTCACCTCACCGGGCGAAGGGAAGCGCATCTACATGGATCCGAGGATGATCCCATTGCTGCAGGATCGCCGCGTGGCAGTCGTTGACGACGTGCTGTCAACGGGGCGTTCGATGCGCGCTGTCCTCGACCTGCTCGATCTTGCCGACGTCGCGCCGGTCATGATCGGCGCGGCGATGCTGCAAGGAGACGGGTGGCGAGAAGCGGTCGGCGAGGTGCCCGCTTTCGGTGCGATCTCGACGCCTATCGTCGACGCGGAGGCGCTCCAGGCACGCGCCCGCAACCACCGGCCTCGAAGCGATTGAATAGACATTCATCAAAAGGTGGGCAGTGCTGCTTGTGAGCGCACGCACCGATGTGCTAGCGCTCAAAACTGAGCGATGCGATTCGCCCCTAAATTTCCAGCTCTGCACCACAAGGCGCCCCTTAAGGCAGCTCTTGTGCGGTAGCTTGCGAAAAACCCTCTCCCAGACATGACCAGCAGACGCGCCGAGGTTCAAGAGGACACGCATTTCCGTGTCTTGCGGCTGCTGCATGAGAACCCGGAGAGGTCGCAGCGCGAACTGGCCGAGGCCGCCGGCGTCAGTGTGGGCGGTGTCCACTACGTACTCAACGCCCTGGTCGGCAAGGGTCTGGTGAAGCTCGGCAATTTCTCCGCCGCCGCGGACAAGCGCAGATACGCCTATATCCTGACCCCGAAGGGCATCGCCCGCAAAGCCGAGATCACCCGCCGGTTCCTGGAGCGCAAGCTGAGGGAATACGAGGACATGAAGGCGGAAATCGACGCATTGCAGGGCGAGTTGGCCAGTGGTGCCGGCGCTGCACCCAAGCGGCCGGACTGAAGCCGCTTGAACAGCACAGACCATTTTCCGGGCAGGACCGGCGCACAGTCCGACACAACGGAACCACTTGAAGAAACACCAAAATGAAAAAACTGGTTGTTGATCTCGACGATACGATCACGGTGGGCAGCAATTTGCCCTACCCGGATCAATCGCCGAACCCCGACACTGTTCGAAAGCTTCGCGAATACAGAAATCTCGGGTTTCAGATCGCGATTTACACTGCCCGAAACATGAACACGCACGCGAACAATACGGGCCTGATCTGCGCAAAGACATTGCCCCTGATTGTCACCTGGCTGGAGAAGCACGGCATTCCATTCGACGAGATCCACGTCGGAAAACCATGGTGTGGAGACGGCGGTTTTTATGTCGACGATAAAGCGATACGGCCAAACGAGTTCGCCAATCTCGAATACGACGAGATTCTGTCTTTGCTGGAAAAGGGTCGTGCGAGCCGGCCGAAACAAGGCTCGGAAGAGCAATGATCCTGATCACTTCCGCAGCGTTTATCTCCGACGATCTAACTGCGGAACTTGGACGGACGCCCCCGAGTTTCCTTCCGATCGGAAACCGCCGTCTCTTCGAGCATCAGCTGCGCCTGTTTGAAGACTGTACGGAAAAGACGTTCATTTCGCTGCCGGAAACGTATCTCCCGGAAAAGACCGACACCAGAAAGTTGAAGGAAGCAGGCGCCGCGACGGTCCCGGTTCCAGAGGGCCTAAGTCTGGGCGCTTCTGTTTCGCATGTCCTTGACCAGACGAAACCGCACTGGACGGAGGATGGATTGAAGATCCTCCACGGCGACACCCTGTTGTCCGGGATCTCAACCGATCGGAAAGACATTGTCTCTGTAGCGACCAACGACGGCTATTACGAAAGAGCTGTGGTCCAGAAGAAGAACGGGCATTGCCACAACGGCTTGCCCGCCACACAGTTTGCAGAAGAGGGCGACCTGGTTCTGTCCGGCTATTTCTCCTTCTCTGACACGGCCCATTTTCGCCACTGCCTTTCCACGACAGATTATGATTTCGTGCAGGCTCTCCGTAGATATGGCCAGGACAGGAAAATCGAGTATGCGGAATCCGGCACCTGGCTGGATTTCGGACATCTGAACAGCTTCTTCCGCTCACGAGCAAAGATTACAACACAAAGGAGCTTCAATTCCCTTTCCATTGCCAACCAGAAGGTAACCAAGAGCAGCGCGGACCAGAAGAAGATAAATTCCGAGTATCTGTGGTTTACCGACATTCCCGGTGAGATAAAGCTGCACACCCCTCGCGTTCTGGACCCTTTCTGCAAGGAAGATGAGCAGCGGTTTGGATACAGCAGCGAGTATCTCCATCTACTCCCGCTAAACGACCTGTTCGTCTATGCGAACCACTCCCAGTACACGTGGCGAAAGATTTTCGACGCCTGCGGGACCTTCCTGAGTAAATGCCGGGAGCATATGGCAAAGGACCGCTCCGCGGTCGACATTGCCGGCGAGGTTCACGCGAAGACGAGACTAAGGCTGTCAGAGTTTGCCAGAACAACCGGCTTTCGATTGGATCAAGAACTGACAATCAATGGCAGGCGTAGCCCGAGCCTCAATGAGATTGCAAAGAGGTCTTTGGCGCCTGTCCAAGGCAGACAAGCCTCAACTCCATGCGTCGTGCACGGCGATTTTTGCATGAGCAACATCCTGTACGACTTTCGGTCCCAGTCGATCAAGGTACTGGATCCCAGGGGGTTGAATCTAAAGGGCGACACCACCGTCTATGGCGACCAGAACTATGACTACGCCAAGCTATACCATTCGGTTATTGGCCTCTACGACTTCATAATCGCGGACAGATACACCTTAGAGGTGCAAAGCGGCGGCTTGTGCCTGGATTTCGATATCGAGGTGAACCAGGATACTCATCAGATCCAGGAGCAGTTTTCGAGATCACTCTTCGCCGGATTCGACATTGACGAAGCGGAAGTGCTGTCGATAACGATTCACCTGTTTCTTTCTATGCTACCGTTGCATTCCGACTCCTTCAAAAGGCAATGCGCGTTCATCGCAAACGCCATTCGCTTGTATGAAGAACTGATCGATCGTTACCCCGTCTTGCGCGGTTGATCTTGTTTCGCCGGCTGAATCACAACTTCAATGGGCTGGCCCGCTGCGGGCCTCGACCGGCGCAGCCGTAGCTATCGGTGCAACCTGACGAACCGCTCAGGGCGCGGTCCCGCGCAGTTCTCGACGAAACCGCATTACCTGCCCAATTTCTCCTGTTCGGCGAAGGATAGATCATGATCGTGTTCCCAATGGCTGGCGAGTCCAAGCGCTTCAAGGACAAAGG
This sequence comes from Oricola sp., assembly GCF_965230365.1. Lineage (GTDB taxonomy): Bacteria > Pseudomonadota > Alphaproteobacteria > Rhizobiales > Rhizobiaceae > Oricola. The sequence goes on from NZ_OZ246003.1 coordinate 495,235, forward strand.
TTACACCAAGCCGAAATATCAATTGCCCCTGTTCGGCGAGACAGTGTTCCATTGGGCTGTCCTCGGCTTTGCGCGCTACTTCGACAACGGGAAATTTCTTTTTGTTTGCCGACAGGATCATGTCACCACGGATTTCGTAAGCGCGCAGTGTCGTGCGCTTGGAATAAGCGACTTCCGGACCGTCGAGCTCAAACACACCACAAAGGGGCAGGCCGAGACGGTTTCATTTGGTTTGGACGCACTGCACGATGAGCCGACGGACGGCCTCACGATCTTCAACGTCGACACTTTTCGGAGTCGGTTCGAATATCCTGCGACAACCGGAATGCCATCGGCGGCAGGATTCCTGGAAACCTTCATTGGCGAAGGTGACAATTGGAGTTTTGTGGAGCCGGGATGCGAGGACACCGTCAAGCGGACGGCAGAGAAGGACCCGATCTCCACGCATTGCTGCACCGGGCTTTATCATTTCTCCACCATCGCGGACTTTCGGCTGGCGCTGGAAATGGAGCAGATGAAGCCCGACAGCGAGTTGAAGAATGGCGAGATCTATGTCGCACCGCTGTACAACAACCTGATTTCCAGGGGCCGGGATATCCGGTTCACCACGATCCCCAGGGACGACGTCATCTTTTGCGGAGTCCCCGCAGAGTATGAATTCCTTCAGGACCTTGGCGGCACGAGCCCCTGGGATCGGCAACGGGGCTGAAAACGGGTTGCGGTGGCTTCGGATCAGGATCAAGGCAACCGGGCAATGACCTGGCCCATCCTTCACGGCTGATCGCTTCGCAATGAAAGACAACCTGGAACGCCGCCTCCTCGCGCTGAAAGCAGCCGGAGGCGCAATCACATTTGGAACGGGCCTTCTTCAGCCCATTGTCTTCTCCCGCCATCTGACGACAAGCGAACTCGCATATCTGTTCACATTCCTGGGCATAGTTACCTATCTGTCGCTGTTTGATGCCGGTGCCGGCCGAGCATTCTATATCACCATACGTGAGAAGTATGTGGCCAAATCGGACTACAAAGCCACCTTCGCCCTCTCCAGCCTGTTTTTTGTCGCCCTGGCGATAGTCCTTCTAGTGTCATTCTCGCTTACTAGCCATGTACTGGCGAGGCGATTCCAGCTTTATGGCGCAGGCTGGACGCCGGCTTATACAATCTTTTCATTGTTGATTACACTCTTTGCGCTCTACCGCCCGATTTTTTACGCCACTGACCGCCAAATTCTGTACGACATACTGGATGTGATGAAGCGCCTGATAAGCTTGGTGCTCGTAATCGTCTTGTTCTTGCTGGGCATGTATGCCGCGTGCGCGATCGCCTGCTTGTTGGCCCTCGTTGTCATCGGGCCGGTCGCTAAGAGTGTGCTTCGCGGCTTTGCGGCTTGGCCAGGAGTGCGAAATCTCAACTCGCAGAAGCCCACCATTGGCCTGGTTGGCCACAGCTTGGTCTATTCGATTGCAGAAATCTCCATCTACAACTTCGGATACTTCGTGATGCCTTTTTCTTTCAGCGAGAAAGAGGTCGTTATTTTCGGCTTCCTGATGCGTTTCTACCTGATGCTGACCCTGATTGTGCGCGTTTTTGGCGACGTGTTTTTACATCGCTTCTCTCAACACATTCATTCCAGTCAGCATGAAGCCGCGGAGGGCGTGTTTTACAAGGCGCAGCTTCTTTCAACAGGAACCGCGCTCGCTTTGGGTATCGGATTCTTCGCCTTTGGAAACACGCTTCTCGACGTGTGGGTCGATGGATACGCGTTCACCAATGCCGATATCGCATTCGTTTCCTTGATGGTCGTCGCAAACAGCATTCTGCACGTTTCGGGCGCGTTTGCCGGTGTGACGAAAGCTGGGCTGGTGATTACCAAGCGCATCAGTGTTCCAACGGCTGTCGCGATCGTTGCCCTGTTCCTCTTCGGGCCCTCGGTGCTTGACTTGTCGGGGGTCCTTTACGGGTATCTGTTTATCTACGCCGTCTTCTCGGTCTCCACATTTGTGGCATTTTATCTGAAGGTACTGAAAAAATGACGCGTAAATGTTCGCTGAGACGGCAGGCGGATTTTCTATGTGTGCGCGATCCGGCGATCTCCTACAATTCTGTCGAACTTGACGCGCGGCGGTTCTCCGGTGCCCTGCTCCGGTTAGCCCTGCATTGGTCCGCAAACACGATCGAACAGGGAGGAACTGTCTCCTTTTCCAATGTCGAAGAGAAGGGATACGGTTTCGGAAAGCGGGCGGTTCGCCGTTGGCAAATCCAATCTCTTTTTCGAAGCCCTGCACTGCGTGATTTCGAGCAGGTTCAACAGGAACCCGGAAGACTGTGCTTCCGCAGGAAACACAAACCCATCGCAGCTGATGGCGTCTCGGTTTGCATAGTGTCTTCGAACGATCAGCGCGAACTCCAGAAGCTGCTGGAATGCGTGGATGCGATTCTCACTTCGGCAACAAAGTCCGAGTTGCCCCTGGAGATCGTTATCTGCCTGACGGACATCAATGCGAAAGTGGACGCCGAGGTTCGCAAGCGCACGCACGGGATGTGCGAAGTCAGGTTCATACAGCATGACTGCGGCCGCGACGAACAGATCTACATCGCCGAGAAGAAGGCCAAGCTCTGGGATGAAGCTCGTTACGCGCTGCGCGTCATAATGCATACACGGATCCTCTTGCAGGAGACTTTCCTTGAGGAGATCGCGCGGCTCCCCATTCAGGTAGCGGCCCCGCAGGTCCATCTTGAAGGCGGCTTACCCTACCTGGATTTCGTCTATCTCAAGACGCTGGATAGCGCCGGCACGTCGAGGTCCGCACCGTTGTTGGGCTCGGTATTGGGCAGCCGGTATTTCTTTCCCTTGGCAAGAGGATGGACACCTTATGTGGATGGGGGCGTCTGCGTGTTTCAACGAGACAAAGTCGGCTTCAATCCATACGCTGCGATCTCAGATGTCCCCTGGGGCGAGGCAGAGGACGTTTCGATGGCAAGGGTGCTGGCCGCCCGGGGCATCGTAATCGACTATTTGCACGAGTTGAGTTGCACGAGTTCCACGTCCAAATTCAACTATGGCCATGGCGCGTTTCGCGCCCTTCGGGCTTTCAGACAGCGTGCGAGACACCTGTTACATTCCAACCCCATCGGAATTTCCTGATTGGCGAGCGGCACGATTGTGATCGCAATCAACACACACACAAACAGCACGGAGGCCGCCAGGGCATTCTCCCGTAAACAGCCTCGGTACTCGCCAGTTGCGCACCCTCATTAAGAAGAAGGATATTGTTTACCCGGCTTTTCTGTCGGGTTCGCTACTCTTTACAGCCTTTGCCGGGATGAACCCGTATGTTCGCGATCTCGACGGCGACTACGCGGTGAAGTTGTTTCCGCTTGTCTATGCAGGGGGGGCTCTCTGCCTGTCTGCCTTTGTTGTCGAGCTATTGGTTTCGCGGAAGTTTTTTCTTCGGCCCGGTGTTGGCGTCGTATTGCTTCTTCAATGCTACACTATATTCACCACCATCCTCATCAATGGTGACAAGCTAGGTGAATACGAGCAATCGCATGCGATAAAACTCATCGTTAGTTGCGTGCTCTCTTTTTGCGGATTCTATCTGGGGCTGATCCACCCGAAAAGACATGCGGTGGTCGGCCGCTGGTTCATGGGGTTGGCTGTTCTTTTCATCATCGCTGGATCGCTGGAGGTCCTCGAGGTCGGCCTTTACTCCACATCCAGGCCCTACTCCACCAATCTGGTGTTCCCCTTGTTGCTGCTTTTGGCTTTGTTCTTTTCCAATCTATCGAGGCTTGAGCTGGTTTTGGTCTTCGTGGTCCTTGCAAGCTTGACGGCCATTTCGCTAAGCCGTGCCCAGATTTTCTTGTGCTGCGGAATAATGTTCTTTGCTCTCTCGAAATCCATCGGGCTCATCCGGGCCGTTTCGTTGATGCTGGCTTTTGGTGTGGCATTCCGCCTGATGTTCCTGGATTCGCTGCCTACGGAAAGCTTTCTCTATTTTTCGAGAGTGTGGTCCCTCGACACAACAGGCCGAACCGAACTGTGGCGGGCCGCAACCACGGTGGACGCGAACTGGCGGGATGCTTTGTTCGGCTTCGGCGTGTACCCGATCCCCACAGAGATCAAGATTGGAGAGATCGTCACAACCTATCACAATCTCTATCTCCAAACGTTCCGGACATTGGGTGTCGTTGGAGCCATGCTCCTCTCATACCTTCTATTTCTGCTTGTGCGGGGACCGCTTAATGTTCCAAGAGGGCTTGTGTTCGTCGTTCTTGCCGCAGGCTTTACATACGACCTGTACTTTATTGTTTCCTATGTAGGGCGCTACTACGAGTATCCTCTGTTTTACTTTATCATAGGCCTCTTCTTGAACCAGGGCGTACCGCGCGCGGCAGCGTCAAGAAGCCGGTCAAGAAACGTTGGACGCCCGACCCCAAACTGGGATCCCCGCGTGCGGGTTTGTGTCCGAAATAACTGAAATCGAGACGACATCCATGGGCGGCGGAAAGAAACCGGGCCAAGTGGCGCTTCTGATGCTTGGCACGCACAAACCCTTCGGTGGAATGTCTCAGTATTTTAGCGCATGGGCGCAGTCCCTGAAGTCTCAGGGGCGGCTCAAGGGAGTGATTGGGGCGCACGATGTCGTCAAGTCGGTGGATGGAGTTGACGCCTTTCTGTTCGACACCCAGATCGATCGCCTCGGATACAAGCGATTTATTCCCTATCTGGTTCTCACATTTCACCGCACCAGAAAGGAAATTCGCGCACTCAGCCGCCAGTTGCGCGAGAAGCAGATCGATGAAGTCTGGCTTGTCGACGACTTCCTGTTTTCTTCTCTATATGTCGGTGTGCTTGGGAAGTCGCTTGCCGGTCGTGTGCAGGTTACCATCCACGATCCTGTACCCCATGAGGGTCATACAAAATCCCTCGTGTCCACTGTGCTTTATCGTCTAAACCGTTGGTGCCTGCGCCAGTTGGCGAGACGGGACAAGATCGTCCTACACTTCCATGAACCCGAGTTGATAAAAGGCCTTTCATGGGAATCAGTGCGTTCGAAAGTTTTTTCGAGCCACCCATTTCCAGCGGCCTTGACGAAGAGAAAGCGAACCGAAGACGAAAGATTCCGGATCGCGTTTGCGGGTCGAATTGAGCCTTACAAAGGGTTGGGAGTGCTGATCGACGCCTTGCGCGGCATCGACGAGCACTCACCACAGCTGGCAAAACGGATGGTGCTTTCGATCGCCGGTCGCGGGGCAATTGATCACCCCTTTGCCGATGTCCTCCTCCAAAGCGAACGCGCCGATTTTCAGAACCGTTTTCTGGAGGATATCGAATTCCATCAGGTGATCGCTGACACCGATTGCCTGGTGCTGCCCTACCTGTCCGCAACATCTTCGGGGGTCGCTCTTTTGGCTCTGACTTACTCCGTTCCCTTCATCGTCACGGATGTTGGGGATCTGCCGCGAATAGCCAATCTCTCGCCCCTAGGTCGTATCGTTCGCGCCAATGACGTGGAGAGCCTCAAGCTTGCAATTGAGGATGTTTTCCGAACGCGCGGCACCAACTCTCTTCGCATCGAAGAAAAGCCGCCCAGTAGCGTACTCAGGAAGGAGCCGCGATGAGTATTACCAAATGGGCGAAGAATCCTATCTATGCCTATCGCTTTGCGCATACGCTTTGGTCGTATCGCGCGCCTCTTCTTCCTTCCCTTATCACCTACTTCATAAGGTTGTTTTACTCCTGCTACCTGCCCCACCAAGCGAGGATCGGAAAAGGCTGCGTCCTGGCCTATGGCGGTCTGGGAATCGTGATACACCAACGCGCCGTTATCGGTGATAATTGCCACATCAACCAAGGTGTAACCATAGGCGGCACCTCAAAGAATGCCAATGTCCCGAGAGTAGGAGACAACGTCTTCATAGGTGCCGGCGCCATAGTGCTTGGCGATGTCAACATCGGCTCCAATTCAGTAATCGGCGCGAATGCGGTGGTTGTTCGAGACGTCGATTCAGGTTCGCTGATGGTTGGAGTTCCAGCCAAGAAAATCAAATCCGGGATCAAGAAATCGGACTATGTGTGACCTTCGCCTGCCGACGACGCAAGCCACACGACCGATTGATCCAGATCAGGCTTCCCATGACGGGTCCGGCGGGACATCATTGAGCAAGAAATCAACGAAGAGCAAAAACGCGTCTGCACACGCTTCGACCATCTTGTTGCTGGGGCCGAAACATGCGGACAATGCCCGTGGCGGCGTAACCGTCTTGTTCGAGCTGTTCTGCTCGGACCTGGTAGAGTGCCGCCGAGAATTCGTTGTCCTCGACACGAACTCCCGAAGCTACAGCGGCAAGCTGGCCATGTTTTTGGCCGTGCTGAAGGGCCTAGTCCAGAATTGCGACAAGGACATCCTCATCTTCAATGCGACGCAGAACGATGTCCTGTTTCTGGGTCCCATTATCGCCATTTGGAAGATCGTGTTCAAAAAGCGCGTTGCGCTTCGAAAGTTCGCGGGTTCGTTCGCAGTCGCATATCAAGGGTCATGTTTCTGGAAACGGCAAATTACCCGCCTTACGCTGAAAAGGTTCGACGTACTGTTCTTCGAAACAAAGGATCAAGTGGCGTTCTTCAAGCGGCTCAATGGCAACACGCACCTTTTCCCCAATGTCCGCCGAGCGGCAAACCTGCAGAGCCCGCCATACCGGCATGGCCGGTTTGAGATCCTGTTTGCTTCAACCATGTGCAAAGAAAAGGGCGTTGTCGATCTTCTGGATGCGGTGCTCGGGGATGAGCGCTTCAGATTGACGGTGGCTGGCCCGCCCCAGGACGAGACGATCCTGCGCAGGATCGAATCCCAAGACAATGCCACTTATGTGGGTGTGATCGACAGCGCGGACGTGATCGAGCGAATGTCGAAAAGTCACGTCCTGGCGCTTCCGACATATTATGAGGGCGAGGGATATCCGGGCGTGATAATCGAGGCGTTTTCGGTTGGATTGCCCGTCATTTCCACGACATGGCGCGCGGTTCCCGAACTGGTCGGAGAAAACGGGGTGCTTGTCGAGCCGAGGAATGTGGCCGAGTTGAGAAACGCGCTGATAACCGTGCTGCAGAACCACGGAGAATACAAAACGCGTTCGGCGCGGGCGTTCTGGCCTTACAATTCAGGCGCTGCGACCCGAAGGGCGCTGGCGATCTGTGAGAACATACGCATGCCCTGAAGAGCCGTTTGGCGATTGTTGCACACGGGCCGCGTTCGCCCTTTTCGGGCCGAAAAGAATTTCCACCGGACCAACCGCAAACAGCGCCCACCGAAAGAGCCTTGGACCAATCATCTGACCGGCAAGTCCAAGCGGCGCGGCGGTCGCTATCCAGACCCGTCAAGGTAGTCAGGACACCTCGGAAGCAAAATACATGGCGCTGAACCTGAAACGAATTAAATCCATCTATGTGAAAAGTCCCGCGTTCATCCGGTATCCCCTCTACTACCTGCCGTTCGAGGTTTTTTGTGGTTCGTCCTACAGGACCCAACGCCGCGCATTGAAGCAACAAGAGAGCCGTTGTGACAGCCGGCGCGCAACCAAGCGGGACGCCCTGCTGCTGGATTACCTGAACGATGCCATCAATTTCATTCCGTTCTACAAGGACTGGGCAGCGGAAAGCGGCACTCAAGAGGTCACGGATGTCGATCAGTATTTCGACTTTCCGATTATCGGCAAGGAGGAAGTGCAGGCGGATCTGGACTCCTTTCTCGACCCCAGATTTGCGCGTTCCCGCTATTTGGTTTCGACCGGCGGCAGCACCGGCAAGCAGTTCAGCTTCTTTCTCGAAAACGAGTGCTATTCGAGAGAATGGGCGTTTGTTGCCCATTTCCTCGCCGAGAACGGGATCGACGTAAACCGCAAAAGGATCTCACTGCGCGGTGTCGACAGCAACGATCAGAATCGGGCGATCGAGTATAATCCGCTGTATAAAGAACTCTTGGTCTCCCCGCTCAAAATGTCGGAGGCGGTGATCGTCGACTCGTTCGACGAAATCCAACGGTTCAATGCCCGCTGGCTTCATGGCTACCCATCATCCGTCTACGAGTTTGCCAAAACCCTCAAAACGACGAACAGGCAGCTTCGAGGAATCTCCGGCATTCTGCTTGTATCCGAGAAGCTTTACGATTTTCAGAAAGAGCTGATCGAGGAGGTGTTCTCATGCAAGCCAATTTCGTTTTACGGAATGACCGAAAGGCTGGTTTTCGCACCGCTGGTTGACGGCAGCTTCATACCACACCCACTTTACGGGGTGTGTGAAGCAATCGACGGTGAACTGGTGGCCACCGGTTTCCTGAACCGCGCAACCCGGTTGATCCGCTACCGCACCGGAGACGCGGCCGAGAACGTGAACCCGGACGAGCGCTTTCTAACATCATTCGGCGAGATTTCGGGGCGGTGGGGCAAGGAGTTCCTGGAAGGCAAATCGGGGTCGCGGATATACATGACAGCCCTGAACACGCATTCCTCCGTTCTCGAACATGTCAAGAGATTTCAATTCTATCAAAACACGCCTGGAACGTGTGAGCTTCGCTTGGTTCCCGATCAAGGGTTCGAGGAGAAAGACAAGCGGCTTATCAGGTCCCTGTTTCAGAAGAAGGTGGGCAACGATTTAGATCTCGACGTCGTCACCACCAGCTCCCTCGGCCTGACGCCGCGCGGAAAGCACCAATTCATCGTCAAAGAATAATACGCTGTCGTTGCGGGTCCGAATGACGACAAGCCACCAAGATGAGCAGAATACGTCCCGCTATGTTGTCGATGAGCACGTGGCCGATCCGACCGGCGGGCCAATGCCCCAGCCTTAAGTTTCGCTTCGCCCGCCGCCAGGCCCGCTTCAGCGTTGCCGCGCCCGCCTTGCGAGCGGTTATCTGCCCCGGCCTTAAGCGCCTCGTTCGGCCGTTCGCTATGGCTCCGGGCGTTCGTCGCGCGAAAAGCCAAATCGTTGGCTTTTCGTCCGCGCAGCGGAAAGCTCCTCACCGTTGCCGGGGCCCCGACGCGCCCGCGCATAACGCGCGAGCGCGTCGCATTCCTTCAGGATGTCGTCGATGGGGATTTCGGATCGTCGCCGCCGGCCCGGCGGATGACCGATGCGCAGCGGGATCTGGATCTTTGTGATCGGTTCGGGAGGAATTCCTGGTTGGTTCGCGTCCTTAAGCCGGTTATCTGTCTCGTAAGCGGCGAGCCGCTGTCCGGGACCGCTCGCTGATGCGAACCCGACCTGGCTCTGGCTTGAGGTCAGGCTGGAATCAAGCCGCGCTTTTCTTCTTGCGAAGCGGACGGCATGGCCCGGCAGATCGTCCAGCGCGGCCTTCAATGCGCGGACGCGCCGGCAGACATGGGCGGCATTGATCAGGGTGCGGCCGAGCCCGTCGACCGGCGGCGACGGTTTGGGCGGATCGACGGGCAGCGGCGCGTCGCTGCCGAAAAAGGTGATGCGCGGCACGGCTTTGCGCCGCGGCCGCGGCGGGGCGAAGATCGCCGCATAGTCGATCGGCGGATCGAACAGCGCGAAGGCCGGATTGAGCGACGGCGCTGTTTGTCTTGCCGGCTTCGGCGGCTTCGGCGCCCACGGTGTCTTTCCGACGGGCACTTGTTTGCCCTGGTAGACGATGTTGGTCATCGGCCTGGGGCTTTTGTCCCTCACGATCAGGCAGGCCACGACCGACGCCGGCACGTCGAGCGCGGCGTCCTCCGACACCGTGGTCAGATCCAGATCGGCAGCGGCGTCGGTTTCGGTGTCGGCAGCGGCGGGCGCAGCGGCCTTTGCCGCCGCGATCCCGGCAAACGGCCGGCGTTTGGCCCGCCGGACGTGAAGCTTGACCGCGATGTTGCGCGCGGCGACCGCCAGCAGGCGACGGGTGGCGCTTTCGGCGGGATACAACACACGCAGGACCGCCCGCCAGATGCATTCCGGCTGCATGTCGGCACCGCCGACATCCAGACCGGTCTTGATGCACAGGGTGCGCACAATGCGCGACAGCGTGGCGCGGTATTGCGCGATCTCCAGGTCAAACCATTCATCCGAGCCGTAATCCATGCGCACAAGCATGGCGGAGGGTGAGGTGCGGTGGACAGATATCTCGCCGCCGGGGCTCAACCTCCCGAAAATGCGGGATGAATCCGCAAGCCCGATAAAAGCCTGTCCCCCACATGGCCGATCGGACGGCGGCTCGCCGGCACAGGACGCCACGCGTCACCAAACGGACTTGACGTTGGTCAAGCGGCGATAAAACCCCGCATGTTAGCCGGGAAGGGCCATGACCCAGTTTCCGTCGCTTTATCGCGGGCCAGAACCCGGACATCTGCCGGCGCTGTCTCGCCTTCCGTTGCCGCTTTTCGTGTTGCAGCCGATCCTTGCGCGGATCGTCCGCAAGGTGGCCGCCGACGAGCCATCGGTGTTCAACCGGCTCGGGCCGCACAAACACACCCGCTACATCATCGATCCGGCCAACATGCCGTTTGTGCTGCAGCTTCATCCAGACCCGGACAATCTGCTGCTCAGGGCCTGTCCGCGTCACGACCTGCCGGATCATGACGCGCGGATCTCCGGCAAGTTCTTCGATCTACTGCAGCTGGTCGATTGCGACCAGGACGGGGATGCGATGTTCTTTTCGCGCGGTCTCGACATTTCCGGCAACACGGAAGCCGTGGTCAGCCTGCGCAACGCGCTCGACGATCTGGACGGGTCGCTGGCCGCCCGCGTCGCCGACATGTTCGGGTTGCCGGGCCGGGCGGCGCTCGCAGCGCTGCGCCGCGCCGCCGGCTACCAACCCCCTGAAGCCTGAGAGGACACCATGCTGCGACCGGAGCTGATCTGTCCCGCCGGAACGCCGGCGGCCCTGCGCACCGCCGCCGATGCGGGCGCCGACGCGATCTATTGCGGCTTCCAGAACGCGACCAACGCGCGCAACTTTCCCGGCCTGAACTTCACGCCCGACGAACTGGAGCACTCCGTCGCCTATGCCCACCACAAGGGCTCGAAGGTGCTGTTGGCGGTCAACACGTTTCCGCCGGCCGGAAAGTTCGATTTGTGGAAGGACGCGATCGACACCGGCGCCCGGCTGGGGGTCGATGCCTTCATCGTCGCCGATATCGGCGTCGCGGCCTATGCGGCGGAGACATATCCGGGCACGCGGCTGCATTTGTCGGTGCAGGCGGCGGCATCCAGCCCGGAGGCGATCTGCTATTACTGCCGCGAATTCGGCGTCAAGCGGGTGGTGCTGCCGCGCATCCTGACCGTGCCGGAGATCAGGGCGGTCGCCGAGGAAATCCCCTGCGAGATCGAGACCTTCATCTTCGGCAATCACGGGCTGATGGTGGAGGGGCGTTGCAGCCTGACGAACTACGTGACCGGGCTTTCCACCAATATGGACGGGGTCTGCTCGCCGGCCGCCGACGTGAAATACGAGCGCGACGCCGACGGCAATCTGTCGAGCCGGCTCGGCGATTACACCATCGACTGCTTCTCGTGTTCCGACAAGGCCGGCTATCCCACGATCTGCAAGGGACGTTACCTGACCGATTGCCGAGAGGGCGGCTATTACGCCTTTGAGGAACCGATCAGCCTCAACCTGGCGCATCTGCTGCCCGACCTGATCGGAGCCGGCGTGCATGCCTTCAAGATCGAAGGCCGGCAACGCTCCCGCGCCTATGTGAGATCGGTCGTCAGCGCGTTTCGCGAGGCCGTCGACGCCGTGCTTTCGGGCGGCGAACCGAAGATCGCCGATCTGGTCGCCCTGACCGAGGGGCAAAAGCAAACCGAAGGCGCGTTCAAGACCAAGAAATGGCGGTGACAATGACCGGCAACCTGACACTCGGGCCGATCCTGTTTCATTGGCCGGCCAACAAGAAACTCGATTTCTATGCCCGGATCGCCGACGAGGCGGCCATCGACACAGTCTATCTCGGCGAGGTGATCTGCTCGAAACGGGCGCCATTCTTCGAGCAGCATTACAGCGAGGTGGCCGAGCGGCTGCAGCGCGGCGGCAAGACGGTGGTGTTTTCCTCGCTCAGCGAGGTCGTCCTGAAACGCGAACGCAAGGCGATTGCGGCGTTCTGCGATCTCGCCGGACACGAGATCGAGCTCAACAACACGTCGGCGCTGCTCGAGATCGATGGCCGGCCGCACCGCATCGGCCCGATGATGAATGTCTATAACGAGGCGACGATGGCCTATCTCGCCAGAGGCGGGGCGACCCATTTCAGCCTGCCGGTGGAAATCCCCAGGACATCGGCGCAGTTATTGGCCAAGCAGGCGGAAAGCCTGGGGGCGGGCGTGGAACTGCAGGTGTTCGGGCGTGCTTCGCTGGCGGTCTCGGCGCGCTGCTATCACGCCAGGGCGCATGCACGCACGAAGGACAATTGCCAGTTCGTCTGCGAGGAAGACCCGGACGGCATGGAACTGAAAACGCTCGATGGCAAGCCGTTTCTGGCCGTCAACGGCATCCAGACGCTGTCGCAAAGTTATCTGAATTATCTGACCGACCTGCCCGATCTCGTTTCAGCCGGGATCACGCATTTCCGCCTGTCGCCGCATTCGCAGGACATGGTGGCGATCGCCGGCCTGTTCCGCGCGGTGCTCGACGGGGAGTTGGGTGCGGATGAAGCCGAGGCCCGGCTACGGCTCATCACCGGCGCGATACCCTTTGCCAACGGGTTTTGGCACGGCAAACCGGGCCACTTGCGGGTGTGAGGGGTGCCGCCGGCTGACGGGCGGTGGATCAGTTTTGGCAGAGTGGCGGTGAGAGAGGGATTCGAACCCTCGAGACGGTTTCCCGCCTACACGCGTTCCAGGCGTGCGCCTTCAACCACTCGGCCACCTCACCATTCCATTGCACCCGGCGGTTGCGACCGAGTGGGTTGAAGAAAAGCGCACGCTTTTCCCAAGTGATGCGCTGCTGGCAAAGCCAACAGGCGCGGTGCGCCTTCAACCACTCGGCCACCTCACCATTCCAGTTCACCCGGTGGTTGCGACCGAGTGGGTTGAAGAAAAGCGCACGCTTTTCCCAAGTGATGCGCTGCTGGCAAAGCCAACAGGCGCGGTGCGCCTTCAACCACTCGGCCACCTCACCATTCATTCGCGCCGGCCGCCATCGGAGCCGGAACAACATGAACCGGCGGACTATCGCCAGTCCCCGCCAAGGTCAACACCAAGGCGCGGGAATTCGCGCCGTTACAGTAGAAAACAGGTTACCAAAGGTCCGGCGGCATTGCGGAGTTTGCGCCCGTTGCCTAAAGATCGAACACCGTCGCCCCGACGAACCCGGCAGAACACGACCGGAAAGGCTCGATGATCCGCTTTCTCTTCCGCCTGCTTGCCCTGATTTGCTTTGCCATCGCCGTGGTGTTCGTGGTGATCGACGCCACCCGCTCCATCAGCGTTTCGACGCTGCTGATTACGCCCTTTCAGGAAAGCGTCGAGCTGACCGCACCCTTGATGCTGGAGGATTTGCGGGCCTGGCTTTCGGTCAATGCGCCGGAATTTGTGAGCCGGACCATCCTTGAAAGCGTGCTGCGGTGGCCCACTTTCGCCTTGTTCGGCGGACTGGCCGTCGTGTTCTATCTGGTCGGCCGGACGCCGCGCAGGCGCGGGCTCGCGCGGGCGGGCCGCTGAGCCGGCGCAACCACAGGGGATGCAGCGCGATGTTTCTTGCCAATTTGTTCGAAAAGAAGACCAGACTTCCCGAACCGCATGACGCCTTGAAGGGACGAGATAACGCGCTGCCGACAGCCGAGCGGCACTTCGTCAACGGCCAGCCGCTCAAGGGCCCCTATCCGGTGGGCGCCGAGATCATCTATTTCGGCATGGGCTGCTTCTGGGGCGCCGAACGGTTGTTCTGGAAGACCGAAGGCGTGCACGTGACCGCGGCCGGCTATCAGGGCGGATACACGCCGAACCCGACCTATCAGGAGACCTGCACGGGCCAGACCGGCCACGCCGAAACTGTGATGGTCGTCTTCGATCCGGCGACGGTAGCGCTGGCCCGGCTGCTGGCGCTGTTTTGGGAAGAGCACGACCCGACACAGGGAATGCGCCAGGGCAACGATGTCGGCACCACCTACCGCTCGGCGATCTATGCCACCACCGCCGCGCAACTCGAGGCGGCGCAGACCAGCCGCGAGGCCTGTCAGGCTGCGTTGAAGGCAGCGAACCGTAACGCTGCGATTACCACCGAGATCCGCATGGCGCCGGAATTCTACTTCGCCGAGGAATACCACCAGCAGTACCTTGCCAAGAACCCGGGTGGATATTGCGGCCTGCAAGGCACCGGCATCACCTGCCCCGGCAGCTAGCGCGGACGGCCGCAACGACGTGAAGCAGCGACGCTAACCCTATGCTTCAAATCGGCTTTTTTCGGCATTTTTGACGTGATTTTGAAAAATAGCCGTGCAACAGTGAAGCACTCGCGGAGGATTGGCCTCCGCAGAGGGCCGGTCGGGCGCGCAGCCGCGCGGGCCGGAGGGAGCCAAATACTGAAACCATCACAGGGTAGGTAAGTATGAACCGTATCGCACTGGGCCTTCTGGCCGCAACCGCCTTGTCGTTCTCCGCGCAAGCAGAGCCGGCGATCGTTTACGATCTTGGCGGCAAATTCGACAAATCCTTTAACGAAGCAGCCTTCAACGGCGCCACTCTATACAAGGAGGAATCGGGCTCGAGCTTCCGTGAGTTCGAAATCCAGAACGACGCCCAGCGCGAACAGGCGCTGCGCAAATTCGCCCAGGACGGCAATTCGCCGATCGTCGTCGCCGGCTTCTCCTTCGCCCCGGCCATCGAGAAAGTGGCTTCCGAGTTTCCGGACACGCAGTTCACCATCATCGACATGGTCGTCGACGCACCGAACGTGCAGTCGGTCGTGTTCAAGGAGCATGAAGGCTCCTATCTGGTCGGCGTGATGGCCGCCAAGGCTTCGGAAACCGGCACGGTCGGCTTCGTCGGCGGCATGTCCATTCCGCTGATCTCGCGCTTCGGCTGCGGCTATGTCGGCGGCGTGAAGTCGGTCAATCCGGACGCAACCGTGATCGAGAACTTCACCGGCGACACCCCGGCGGCCTGGAACGACCCGGTCAAGGGCGGCGAAATCACCAAGGCGCAGATCGCCCAGGGCGCCGATGTGGTCTACCACGCAGCCGGCGGCACCGGCGTTGGCGTGCTGCAGGCGGCGGCTGACGCCGGCAAGCTCGGCATCGGCGTCGACTCCAACCAGAACGGCCTGCAGCCGGGCAGCGTTCTGACATCGATGATGAAGCGCGTGGACGTCGCCGTCTACAACGCCTTCAAATCCGGCATGGACGGCTCCTTCGAGCCCGGCATCAACGTGCTCGGTCTCGCCGAAGGCGGCGTCGACTACGCAATGGACGACAACAACGCCAGCCTCGTCAGCGACGAAATGAAGGCGGCCGTTGAAGACGCCAAGGCAAAGATCATCGCCGGCGAAGTCACCGTCCACAACTTCACCGAAGACAACAGCTGCCCGTACTGATCGTCACGGACATGCTATAATGATGCCGCCGGCGGAAACGCCGGCGGTTTTTTGTCGAGAGAACACTCATGAGACACGAAGCATCGATCGTCCGCGTTGCCTCGGTGCAGCTGGCGGCGCAGTTTACACCAGAGCCGCAGGCGTTTTTCGGCCGCGTCGCCCACTATGTGCGGGTGGCGGCGGAATACGGATCCGACTTCGTCTGCTTTCCAGAGCATTTCACGCTGCAGTTGCTGTCCGGCGAAGCATCGATGCTGACGCCCGAGGATGCGGCCGGCAAACTGGGCGAGTATACGCCGCTGCTCAAGGAACATCTGCGCAAGCTGGCGCGGCAGCATGCCATCAACATCATCGGCGGATCGCATATCGCCCTTTCAGATGGCGGCCATCTGCACAATCTCTGCTTCGTCGCACTGCGCGACGGGACGCTGCACGCGCGCGCCAAACTGCATCCGACGCCCGATGAAAAGGCCGTCTGGAACATTCGCGGCGGCGATGCGGCCGAACCGATCGAGACAGATCGCGGCGCCATCGGCGTGATGATCTGCTACGACAGCGAGTTTCCGGAAATGGCGCGTCACCTGACGGATGCCGGCGCGCAGCTGTTTTTCGTGCCCTACTGCACGGACACGCGGCACGGCCATCTGCGTGTGCGCTACTGCTGCCATGCACGGACTGTTGAAAACCAGTGCTATGTGGTCACGTCGGGGATGGTGGGCAACGTCCAGAACGTGGCGAACATCGATATCAACCATGCCCAATCCGCCATCCTGACACCGTCCGACCATGCCTTTGCGCGCGACGGGATCGCCCAGCAGGCGGTCGAAAACGTCGAACAACTGATCTTCGCCGATCTCGACATGGATGCGCTCGACGAGGCGCGGATAACCGGCTCGGTCCGCAACCTGCACGACCGGCGGCCGGAACTTTATCGCGTGAACTGGCAGAACTCAGAATAGAAACCACACGCTTCGCGACGGCGGGGCGACGCCGCGAAGCGTGTCTGGCCTCGCAAATCCCTGCCCCGTGGAGGGAGAGCCGAAAATGCGGGCCTGGCAGTCAGGGCGAAGCCGATAAACGGCTACAACCCATTTCAGCGGTGATGGCGGGCGCGATCGCGCAACTTCTCGATCTCGCGCGAAGCGCTGACATGCATCGGCAGGTGAAGCGCCCAATCGAGATCGCCGCGCCCAATGCCGATATCATCGAGTATCCACTGCTCGGCATCAGCCAAACGCCGCAGCTTCCTGCGCTGCCGGCGTTCGCGGAGCGCGCCTGCAAATGTGTCGTAGATGCGAACCGCATTGCCGACGACGAACGCGCGGGCGCGGTTGCTGCGGGGCATATCCAGTGTGGTCATTGCCGTTCTCCTCGGTTCGAACCGGCAAGGTGCCGTGGGAGAGGCGCCGGTTTCGACTGGACAATGCCGTGGCGCCATGCTTCAATCAAACGAAAATAACTAAAGCTATCGTTCAGTTTTTCTGAATTGGAGTTCGACATGAACGCACCCGACAAGTTCACGGCTCTCGCCGGCCAGCTTCAGATCGACAACGACCTGCTGCGGACTTTTGCGGCGATCGTCGACACCGGAAGCTTCAGCAAAGCGGCGCAAGCGGTGTTCAGGACGCCGTCGGCGGTGTCCATGCAGATCAAGAAGCTGGAGGAACTGCTCGGAACCAGCGTGTTCGAACGCGACTCGCGGTCCGTGGCGCTGACGCCGAGTGGCGAGATCCTGTTGTCGTACGCCCGCCGGATCCTGGCGCTCAACCAGGAAATGCTGGCTCGGTTCGCTACACCGGAAATGACCGGGACCGTGCGGATCGGCGCGCCAGACGATTACGGGACCGCCCTGATCCCGCACGTTTTAAAGAAATTCGCGATCACGCACCCGAATGTCATCGTGGACGGGATTATCGACTCTTCCGACAGCCTGAAGGAACGGTTCCGGGCCGAAAAAGCCGATATCATCATCTACAACACCATTCCCGGCGACCCTCTGGAAGACAACTCGGAAGTGCTGCTCGAAGAGGAACTCGTGTGGGTGGGCAAGCGTGGCGGCTGCGCCCACACGCGCGACCCGCTGCCACTGGCGATGTGGGAGCAGGGCTGTGTCTGGCGGACAAATGCCGTCGAAGCGCTGAACAAGGCGGGGCGCCGTTATCGCGTCGCCTATCTGAGCGGTAACTATGTGGTGCAAATGGCGGCGATTGAGGCCGATCTGGCCATCGCGCCAATACCTCCATTGCTGATCGGGCCTTCTATGGCGCGGCTCGGACCCGCACAGGGTTTCCCGGACATGAAACCAACGCAGATCCGGATGATGTCCCGACCTGATGCGACCTGCACGACGCAGGCAATGGCCGACCATATCCGGACCTGTGTCGATGCCTGGAAGGCCGGTGAGCTGGAAAAGGCGGTCTGCTGAGCGTCGAATTCGCGCATTGAGGCCGCCCGGACTTGATTTTTCCGGCTTGAACATCGATATCGCGCGCAAAGATTTCCCGTTCGACACGAAAGACCCGCCGATGGCTGAGAACAACAAGGCGCCGGACGAAAAGGCGCGTACCGACATCAACCCGAATGATCGCGAGAGCTTGCGCCGAGCTGCCGACGAGATTTTGAAGCAGGGCCGCAACGCGGAACGCGAAACGCAGAAGAGCGCGTGGAGCGAGGCGGAACCGGGCGACAGCGACGATGGGTTGGAAGTCGCCGAAGCCTCGATCGCTGACGAAATCGCTACCATCCAGGCCGAAAACTCCGACATGAAGGACCGGCTGCTGCGGCTGGCCGCCGATATGGAAAACCTGCGCCGGCGCACCGAGCGCGAGGTCAAGGACGCGCGCACTTTCGCCATCACCGGCTTTGCGCGCGACATGTTGACAGTGACCGACAATCTGCGCCGCGCCATCGACGCGGTGACCGCAGAACAGCGTGCGGCGGCCGACGAAACACTGAAGAACCTGCTGGAAGGCGTCGAATTGACGGAGCGCTCCATGCATTCGGCCATGGAGAAACATGGCGTGCGCAAGCTGGAGCCGGAAAACCAGAAGTTCGATCCGAACTTCCATCAGGCGATGTTCGAGGTGCCGAATCCGGCCGTGCCGAACAACACCGTCGTCGATGTGGTGCAGGCCGGATACCAGATCGGCGACCGTGTGTTGCGACCGGCCATGGTCGGCGTCGCCAAGGGCGGTCCGAAGCAGACGGTGGAGTCTTCAGCCAGCAGTTCGGACGACAGCATCGAGTAATAACTGTAGTTATTATGCAACACTGCGGCAAAGTTACGTAGAGTCGCTTTCATTCTACAGTCGCTTACGCTAGGAAATCTTCAGTTCACGGAGGCTCCAATGCGTAAGTACCTGTCTGCATTTCTGTTCGTCGCCATGTCGAGCACGGTCGCCTCGGCTGCCGACGAGGTGTTCATCGCCGACCCGGTTCCCTATGACTGGTCGGGTTTCTATGCCGGTGCACAAGTGGGTGTTGCCACAGGATCGATCAATTTCGGTCCGGACGACACCGACGTGATCGGCGGCATTCATGCCGGCTACCTGTGGCAGAACGGCCAGTTCGTTTTCGGCCCGGAAGTTGAAGCCAACCTGACCGGATTGAGCATTGTCGGCGTGGATGTCGATGCTTTTGTCGCCGCGAAGCTCAGGGCTGGCGTTGCATTTGACCGCCTGCTTGTCACGGGTTCGGTCGGCTATGGCCATGCCTGGGTCGATGCCGGGTTCGCGAACCTCGACGATGGTGGCCTGGTCGCCGGTGCTGGCATCGATTACGCGGTGACTGACCGCGTGATTGTCGGCGCCGACTATCTGTACAGCAACATACAGAATTTCGATGTCACGCCGTTCGATTCCGACGCCCACGCGGTCCGGGCACGCCTGAGCATCAAATTCCCCTGATCACATCGGCAACATGACGAACGAAGGGCCGGGTCTCCCGGCCCTTTGTCGTATCAGCCCTTGACGAGACCGGCGTCGATGGCCGACTGGCGCAGCGAGACCTGCGGGCGCGGGCCGATCTGCTGGATGACCACTGCCGCGGCCAGCGATCCGAGATTGGCGCAATCCTCCAGCGATCGACCGGCCGTGTAGCCGTAAAGGAAACCGGCGGCGTAGAGATCGCCCGCGCCGGTCGTGTCGACCAGATTGTCGATCTCATGTGCAATCACGCTGGCGGTTTCGGTCTTGCTCATCGCGATCGAGCCCTTTTCCGAGCGCGTCACGATGGCCAACCTGCAATCGGCGCGCATCGCCTCACAAGCGGTCGAAAAATCGGCGGTCTGATAAAGCGACTTCACCTCATCCTCATTGGCGAACACGATATCGACCGCGCCGGAGCGCATCAGGTCGAGAAACTCGTCGCGATAACGGTCGACGCAGAACGGATCCGACAAGGTCATCGACATCTGGCGGCCATGGGCATGGGCGATCTCGGCTGCCTTCCGGATCGCGTGTTTGGCGCGCGGGGGATCCCAGAGATAGCCTTCGAAATAGGTCACCTGCGATGCGGCAACCTTGTCCTCCTCGATGTCCTCCGGGCCGAGTTCGACGCAGGCACCGAGATAGGTGTTCATCGAACGCTCGCCATCGGGCGTGACGAAGATCATCGAACGCGCGGTGGGCGGCGTTTGAGGGAGCGGCGCCGTGTCGAAGGCAACGCCCTGGGCGCAAATGTCATGACGGTAGATCGCGCCGAGATGATCGTCGCAGACCTTGCCGAAATAGGCGGCTCGTCCGCCAAGGCTGGCGATACCGGCGGCGGTGTTGCCGGCACTTCCGCCCGATGCCTCGACCGCAGGACCCATCCGCTCGTAAAGGAGCTCAGCGCGCTCCGCGTCGATCAGGTTCATCGCGCCCTTGATGATCTGGTTGTCGTGAAGAAAGTCGTCTTCGGCGCGGGCGATGATGTCGACAATTGCATTGCCGATACAAAGGACGTCGTATTCGGACATGGGCTCCCCGGAATTGTGCTCCGCCGCCTTTATACGTTGCCGTCCACCTTGAGAAGGCCGCTTCGCATCGTTGGCAAGAAACAGGCGCCATCTTGCACCTCAAGACCGCAATCGCCATGTCAGGGCCATGATTTTCTCGGCCGCAACAAAGGCGCTTGGCGCGCTGACCGATCCCACAATGCGCAGCGTTTTGTGGAAGACGCTGGGACTGACGGTTCTGGCGCTGATCGCGCTTTGGTTCACGATCGCGTCGGGGGTCACCGAACTGGCGCTGCCGTGGCTGGCCGGCCTGATGCCGTGGAACGTTGCCCTGCCGGAATGGACCGGCTGGGTCTCGTTGTTCACCGCGATCGCGGCGGGGATCGGGCTGGCGCTTGGCCTCGCCTTCCTGCTCGGTCCGGTCAGCGCGCTGATCGCCGGCCTGTTTCTCGACGATGTCGCGGAGCACATCGAAAGAGCCGATTATCCCGCCGACCCGCCGGGCACGGCGATGTCGATCGGCCAGGGCGTGGTGCTGTCGATCAAGTTCGCCGGGGTGGTCGTGCTCGGCAATCTTTTGGCGCTGGCGTTACTGCTGGTGCCGGGCGTCAACCTGGTCGCGTTTTTCGTCGTCAACGGATACCTGCTCGGACGCGAGTATTTCGAGTTCGCCGCACGCCGTTTCGCCAGCGAAAGCGATGTGCGCGGGCTGCGCGGGCGGCATTCGGGGACGATCCTCGGCGCCGGGCTGGTGATCGCGGTGTTCCTGGCGATCCCGATCGTCAACCTGCTCACGCCGTTGTTCGGTGCGGCGCTGATGGTGCACCTGCACAAGGCCATCGCGGCAAAGGAAGGCGAACGGGCGGCGCGGCTCGGACGCAGCGCGCCGGCCTGACGATCAGCCGATCACCTGTGCCGGCAGTTCGACCAGCGGCGCCGGAACATCGCAGGTCTTTTCCTTCGACCTGCAGATATCGGCGATGACGCAGGCCTCGCAATCCGGCTTGCGCGCCTTGCAGCAATAGCGGCCATGCAGGATCAGCCAGTGGTGGGCGTGGAAGAGATATTCCTGCGGGATCACCCGCATCAGGATGTCCTCGACCGCATCCGGTGTCTTGCCCGGCGCCAGGCCGATGCGATTGGCGATGCGCAGAATGTGGGTGTCGACGGCCATGGTCGGGATGCCGAACGCCATCGACATGACCACATTCGCGGTCTTGCGGCCAACGCCGGGCAGTGTCGTCAGTTCCTCGCGCGTGCGCGGCACCTGGCCGCCGAAATCATCGACCAGCTTGCGCGACAGGGCGATCACGTTTTTCGCCTTGTTGCGCCATAGCCCGATGGTGCGGATGTGCTCGCCGACCTTCTCCTCGCCCAGCGCCAGCATTTTTTCGGGCGTGTCGGCGATTTCGAACAGTACTTTCGTTGCCTTGTTGACGCCGGCATCGGTGGCCTGCGCCGACAGCGCCACGGCAACGACCAGTGTGAACGGATTGACATGGGCCAGTTCGCCCTTCGGCTCCGGCCGCTGGATCGAGAACCGCCGGAAAATCTCCGATATCTCCGCTTTCGTGTAACGCGAGCGGGCCGGGCGTCTGGTTTTGGGGCGTGCGTTTCCGGACGTGGCCGAATTTGAGTTTGGCTTTGGCATGCCGCCCCCTATATGCTCCCGCCATGAAGGACACAACGCAGGCCGATCCGTCAAACCCGCTTCCCGCCGAAAAGCCCGTCTTCGCCGCGCATCTGTCGCCGCACCGGTCGCTGTCCAGCGGCGGCTTCACCGTGCTGATGCTGCTGACCGGAAGCGTGTTGTTCGTACAGGGATTCTTTTTCTTCGTGACCGGTGCATGGCCGATCGTCACGTTTCTCGGCCTCGACTTGTTGGCGCTCTATGTGGCGTTCCGGCTGAACTACCGGGCAGCGCGGGCGGCGGAAGAAGTCAGCGTGTGGCGCTCGATGCTGCTGATCCGCAAGATCGCGCCGAGCGGCAAGGCGACGGACGTGCACTACAATCCGTTCTGGGCGCGGTTCACGGTCGATCGGCACGAGGCCATCGGCATCACGCAAATGGCCGTGACCGGCGAAGGCAAATCGACGACGATCGGCCATTTTCTCAATCCCGACGACCGCGAGAGTTTCGCCGACGCGTTTTCCCACGCGCTCGCCACAGCCCGAAGATAGCCGCACAGTCCTCAAGAATCGGGTGGCGGCACCGGTCTGGTCGTGATGTTCTCGGCGCAAACGAGGACTTAAGCCATGAACCAGACCAGCAAACCGCAGACCGTTCTTCTCGGTGAGGCCGAAGCGGGCCGCGACTACGAGGTCGTGCGCCGCGTGATCGAGGCGATCAGCGAAAACTACCGCGACCAGCCGCTGCTGGAAGATCTTGCCGCCCATGTCGGCATGGAGCCAACGGCACTGCAGAAACTGTTTACGCGCTGGGCCGGACTGTCGCCCAAGGGCTTCCTGCAGGCGGTGACGCTGGACCATGCCCGCCGCCTGCTGCAAAGCGACCTGCCGCTGCTCGAAACGGCATTCGAGGTCGGCTATTCCGGTCCCGGCCGCCTGCATGATTTGTTCGTCACGCATGAGGCAATGACGCCGGGCGAGTTCAAGGCGCGCGGCGCCGGGCTGACGATGCGCTACGGGTTTCACATCTGCCCGTTCGGGCTGGCCCTGGTGATGGTCACCGAGCGCGGGCTTGCCGGACTGGCATTCTGCGATCCCGGCGGCGAACGGGCGGCGCTGGAGGACATGCAGAGCCGCTGGCCCAACGCCCGCTACGACGAGGACATGGCGGCGACCGCGCCCTATGCGGCGCGGATCTTCGATCCGGCAAACTGGCGCGCCGACCGGCCGCTGAAGGTGGTGCTGATCGGCACGGACTTCCAAGTCAGCGTGTGGGACGCACTGCTCAAGATACCGATGGGCAAGGCGGTCGCCTATTCCGAGATCGCAGACGATATCGGCAAGCCGAAGGCGTCTCGCGCCGTCGGCGCGGCGGTCGGCGCAAATCCGGTGTCGTTTGTGGTGCCTTGCCACCGCGCGGTCGGAAAATCAGGCGCGCTGACCGGCTATCACTGGGGACTGACCCGCAAGCGGGCAATCCTCGGCTGGGAAGCGGGGCAACTCGCTGCGGGGTAAATCCCAACCCCTGCCAGATTGCACGCTCTTGCCCGTCAGCGCCGCGCGAACGACCTGCGGACATAGTCGGCGGCGACGCGCACCGGATCGGACGGCTCGCGCACCACCATCATTCCGAGCGCATATTGCGGCAGCGGCGGCAGGTCGTAGCGCGGGTGCACCTCGACAATGGAACCGCCGAGCGTGGAGGCCGGCACCACGGCAACCGCAAGATCGGCGAGCATCCCGGCACGCTGACCGGTGATGTTGGAACTCTGGAAGGCGATGCGATAGGCGCGCTTGCGCGCGTCGAGTTCTTCGAGCGCGGCCTTGCGCCAGGTGCAGAACTCGTCCCAGACGGCGACGGGTAGAGGATGCTGTTCGACCGCAACGCCGCCGGCGAGCATCGCCCAGATCATGTCCTCCCGGTAGACAACCTCGGCCCGATCGTCGCCGCGAAAGCCCGCTTCGGCGGTGATGATCGCGATGTCCAGTTTGCCGTCATCGACCATCGGCATCATCCGGTCGGTGGCATCGATCGTCACATTCAAGGTGATGCCGGGACAGGTATCGGCGAACTGGCGCAACATGTGTGGCAGAAAGCGCTCGGCGACGTCATCGGGGGCGCCGAGGCGCACCTCTCCGCTCAGTTCCGGCTCGATCAGCCGCGCGGCCATGTCACGATTGAGCGCCAACATGCGCCGGGCGTGCTCAAGCAGCATGCCGCCGGCGCGGGTCAACTCCACCGAGCGACTGTCACGGACAAAGACCGGGCAGCGCACGATCTCTTCCATGCGCTTGACTTGCATCGAAATCGCCGAAGGCGTTCGTCCGACCGCTTCGCCGGCGGCGGAGAAGTTTCCGGTTTCAGCGATCGCCACCAGCGTGCGCAAAAGATCCAGATCGATCAGCGGCACCGGGCCCGGTTTGTGGAAGGTCATCGTCGCTCACTTTCAATTATTTTCGAAGTTGAGTGAAGAACTATTCGTTTGATTGAAACATGGAAAACCGCGATTGTCCAGCCATCGAGCAAATGTTGCTCACCAACCCTGTGAGGAGAAATGCAATGACGACGACCGATGAAACCAACACCCGACCCTATCCCGACATCGCGAGCCGGCACGCCGTGGTCTTTCGCTCGATGCGCCTGTTGCGCGAGCGCTGGGCGACACGGCAGCGGGAAAGGCGCGTGCGCAAGGAAATGCGCGAGTTGCTGCATATGAACGACGCGATGCTGCGCGATATCGGCGTCCTGCGCGGCGATATCAGCTATGTGTCGGGCTTGCCGCTCGACAGAAGCGCTTTCCACGAGCTGCACCGGGTCAGCGGCAATCCGCGTTTCACGCGCCTGGACAATCGCGACGCCGCCTGACTGGGTCAAGCGACCAACCTTAAGAAAGAAAGGGCCACCGGCATGCCGGCGGCCCTTTTTGCGTTCAGTTCGTCGGCGAAGCCGCTTTGCGCCTAATGAGCGCCCGACATGTCGCCCAATACTTCCTTCGACGCCACGGTGGAATCCGCATTGAGCTTGTAGACCATCGGCACGCCGGTCGCCAGATTGAGCTTGGTGACGGCGTCCGTGTCCAGCCGGTCGAGGACCATCACCAGCGACCGCAGCGAATTGCCATGCGCGGCGATCAAAAGTTTCTGGCCGGCAAGCACACGCGGCAGGATCTCTGTCATGTAATAGGGCCAGACACGCGCGCCGGTGTCCTTCAGGCTCTCGCCCTCGTCGCCGGGCGGCGGCACGTCATAGGAGCGTCGCCAGATATGAACCTGGTCCTCGCCCCATTTGGCGCGGGCATCGTCCTTGTTCAAACCGGCCAGATCGCCATAATTACGTTCGTTCAGGGCCTGGTCGTGGATCGTTTCCAGATCGGACTGGCCGATGCCGTCGAGGATGATCTGGCAGGTCCGCTCGGCGCGCACCAGAACCGAGGTGAAGGCAATGTCGAACTTGATGCCATAATCGCGCAGCGCCTGCGCGCCTGTCTCGGCTTCCCGGATGCCCTGTTCGGTCAGATCGGGATCGCGCCAACCGGTAAACAGATTGAGCTTGTTCCATTCGCTTTGTCCGTGACGGACAAGAACCATCGTCCCTGACATCGATTGCTCCCTTGCTTGTGTCAGTTCCGCCGGGCGAGCCCCAGCACGTCATGCATGGAATAGAGCCCGGGCGCACGGCCCGTGGCCCACATTGCGGCCCGAACCGCGCCGCGCGCAAAAATCATCCGGTCTTCGGCGTGATGCGACAGGGTCACCCGCTCGCCAGGCCCGGCGAGGATGACCGAATGGTCGCCGACGACCGAGCCACCGCGCAGGGTCGCAAAGCCGACCGTTCCCGCCTCGCGCGGCCCGGTGTGACCGTCGCGCGTGCGCACGGCGTTCCCGGCGAGGCCGATCTGCCGACCGCGCGCCGCCGCCTCGCCGAGCAGAAGGGCCGTGCCGGACGGCGCGTCCACCTTGTGGCGATGGTGCATCTCGAGAACCTCGATGTCCCAGTCGGCCGCCTCGAGCGCGCGGGCGGCCTCCTCGACCAGTACCGACAGCAGGATCACGCCCATGCTCATATTGCCCGACTTGACGACGGCTGTCGTCGAGGCGGCTTCTGCAATCGCGGCCTCGCCGTCAGCATCGAAGCCGGTCGTACCGATGACATGGGCAATGCCCGATGCGGCGGCATGACGCGCGATCTCGGCGGAAACGGCGGGCGCGGTGAAATCGACAACCGCTTCGGCGCCGTCAAGCGCGGTGTCCATCGCCGAACTGACCGCGATGCCGTTGGCGGGCAGACCGGCTAGCGCTCCGGTGTCCGCGCCGATATGCGGCGAACCCTCGCGCTCCAGCGCACCGCTCAATTGGCTATCGGGATTTTCATCGATTGCACGAATGAGGTTCAGTCCCATCCGTCCTCCGGCCCCGACCACGGCGATACGCACCTTTGCCATGCGATAGCTCCCCTTGTTGCTTACCGTCTATTGCGCCGGCTCTTCGGCGCTTTCCAGCAGGTCTTTCGTGCGGCTCGCCTGCAACTCGTAGAACCGTGCATAGATACCGTTTTCCAGCGCGAGAAGCTCGTGATGGGTGCCGGTTTCGACCACCTCGCCCGCGTCGACGACGATGATCTTGTCGGCATTGATCACGGTCGACAAGCGGTGAGCAACCACGATCGTCGTGCGGCCGACCATGACGCGGTCGAGCGCGTCCTGGACCAGTTTCTCGGAATCGTTGTCGAGTGCGGATGTCGCTTCGTCCAGCAACAGGATCGGCGTGTTGCGGACGATCGCGCGGGCAATCGACAGCCGCTGCCGCTGACCGCCAGACAGGGTGATGCCGTTCTCGCCGACCGGTGTTTCATATCCCTGGTGCTGAGAACGGATGAACTCGTCAGCATTGGCGAGGCGCGCCGCATCCTCGATTTCGGCATCGGTCGCATCGGGCCGTCCGTAGCGGATGTTGTCGCGAATGGAACCCTCGAAGAGATAGGGTTGCTGCGAGACATAGGCGATCGACCGGCGCAAAGACGCCTTTGTCACAGCCCCGATGTCCTGGCCGTCAATCGAAATCGAGCCACTCTCCGGATCGTAGAATCGCTGCAACAAGCTGATGATTGTCGACTTGCCGGCACCCGAGGCACCGACGATCGCGGTGGTCTTGCCGGGTTCGGCGATCATTGACAGTTCATGCAGGACGGGCAGCCCCTTCTCATAGGAGAAATCGACCTTGTCGAAGGCGATACGACCTTCGGTGACGACAAGCTCGCCGGCACCGTCGATGTCGCGCTGCCGCGGCTCCATGTCGAGCAATTCGTAGATCATGCGCGCATTGACCATGGCGCGCTCCAGCTGCACCTGAAGCCTGGCCAGACGGCGGGCCGGATCGTAGGCGAGCATCAAGGCGGTGATGAAGGAAAACATCGCGCCGGGCGGTTCGTCGAGCGCCACCGCCTGATAGCCGCCATAGCCAATGACGCCGGCAATCGCCAAACCGGCCAGCAATTCGGCAAACGGCGTTACCCGCTCCGATACGCTGGCCAGCTTGTCGGAGCGTTCACGTGCATGGTCGATGAGCGACCCGATGCGGCCCGCAAGCTGATCTTCCATCGTGAACGCCTTGACGACGGTGATGCCCTGGGAGACCTCCTGCATTGTACCGATCACGCCGGCATTGAGCACGACAGTCTCGTGGACGACGCCGCGCACGCGGCGCGAAACATAGATAACCGTAAAGATCAGCGGCGGCGCAATCAGGAAGGCAATCAGAGACAGGACCCAGTCCTGCATCACCATGACGGCAAGCAACCCGATCAGGGAAACAATGTCACGGGCAAAGGATGTAATCGTCACGGACAACACGTCACGCACACCGCCGATATTGGCGTTGATGCGCGCCGACAGCACGCCGGACCGCTCGTTGTTGAAGAAATCCACGCCGAGCGACAGCAGCTTGTCGAATACCCGCTTCTGATAGCGCGCAACGATGTCGTTGCCGATCCGCGCGAGCATGATCGCCTGAACATAAGTGCACAGGCCGCGGATCAAGAATGCGGCAAAGACGGCAAAGGAGATCAGGCTGATCAGATCGGCGCGCTGGCGGTAGAAGATCTCGTCGATGACATCGCGCATGATCCAGGCCGCGAAGGCCGTCGAAACCGCCACGAGCATCAGGCAGACGATGGCGGCGACATAGTAGCCGATGTATTCGCGGCCGTTCTCGGACACGATACGCCGCAACAGCCGATACACGTTGCCCGCCGTTACGACGGGCTCCGCACCGGGCTCAAGCATCAGTCTTTGGTGTTTCTTTCGCGCCATGATCCGGGCGAGCTATAATGCAGCGCAAATCAAAATGATACGTGCCATTCGACGCCGTCAGGGGCGGCTCCACACTCTTTGGCGGATATCGACACCGAATCGAGCGGGCGTGCGCGCATAAGCCGCAAGCCCCTCCAGCGGCGCCTGGTCATGCATAACGACGTAGACCGGGATTTCGGACAGCAACTGGCGATGTGGCTCCTTGTTGTCGAAGGCTTGGCGGAACAGATCCTCGTCGATGAGCGGCAGGATCTTCTGCGTGATGCCACCGGTCAGATAGATGCCGCCCTGCGCCATGAAAACCAACGCCATGTCGCCGGCGATCCGGCCAAGATATTCGACAAAGAAGCGAACAGCCTCGCCCGCCAACGCGTCGGAACCGTCCAGCGCGGCGGCGGTGATATCCTCCGGCCGCGAAAGGGGCGCTTGCTTGCCATCGGCCGCAGCGACCGCGCGATACAAATTGACCAGCCCGCGCCCGCACAGCAGCTGTTCGCCGGACACGCGCCCGCCGATGCTCTCGACATGCGGAAAAATCTCGTAGTCGCGTTCCGTCTGCGGACCGAGATCGATATGGCCGCCCTCGCCGGCGACCGGGATCCAGGTGCTGGCGCCATGGACAATGCCGGCCACGCCGAGGCCCGTTCCCGGCCCGATGACGACACGGCTCGCCGATTCGACACGCTCGCCGTCGCCGATCGGCTTCAGGTAATCCGTGTCGAGCGCGACCACCGCCAGCGCCTGCGCCTCGTAGTCGTTGAGGACGATCACGCGGGAAAAGCCGCGTTCGGAAATCAGCCGGCGCGGCCGCACGACCCAGTCGCAATTCGTCAGGTCGATCTCGTCGCCGCTGGTCGGCCCGGCCACCGCAAGCACGGCGGTCTGCGGCATGATTGAAGTCTTGTCGAGAACCACGTCCTGGATGGCCGCATCGAGCGTATCATAGTCGGCGGTCTTGATCTGCGGAAACCGCTTGGCTTCCGCATTGCTGTCGGTGACGATCGCGAACCGCGCGTTCGTCCCGCCAATATCGGCGATCAGGATCGGAAACGGGAGCGACAGGTCGTCCTGCACAAGCGTGTCAACCATCGATAGAAACCTCTTGCGCCGTTCCCCCGGTCAACGACGCCAAAAGGAACAAGGCCGTGCTCCGGTTTAGCGCGAGCGCGATGTCATAGACAATGGCAAGACGCATCAGCGCCTTGACATCGACGTCATGGGGCATGGGCGTCAGCGGATCGACGAAGAAAATCACGAACTCGATCTCGCCATTGGCGATCATCGCGCCGATCTGCTGGTCGCCACCGAGCGGCCCGCTCTTCAGCCGCCGCACCGACAGTTCCGGACAGGCTTCGTTCACCCGCCCGCCGGTGGTGCCGGTGGCGACCAGCTCGAAGCGCGACAACTGCTCTCTGTGGTCGGTGACGAAGTCAACGAGATCGTCTTTCTTCTGGTCGTGCGCGACCAGTGCGACGCATCGCTTACCGCCCATCCGCAAACTCCACCTAAATCGTTTGAAACCGCATAGTCGATCCTTGCGTTAGCATAAAGCGCTTTCGCGGATATGACGGAACTAATCCGGCCTTTGCGTGGGTATCGGGATGATCGCGGGAAGCCGCAAGCGGCCGGCACCGACCGCAACCGGCGGCACAGGGACGGCAGACGCGCGCGCGGCAACCGGATCGTAGGCGCCATCCAGCGTCACCAGTGCCTCGCTGGCCGGCGCAGGCTCGCCAAGCACCACCCGGCAAGCCGATGGCAGATCGGCGAGCGTGACAGCACGGCGTTTCTTCGGTTTCTTGCCCGGCTTCGGCTTTGCCGGCGCCCATGGCTCGGAGGTGAACCACCAGTCGAGCGATGCATCGCACCCATTGCCGGGCGGGGTCGGATTCTGCTTGCGGCAATTTGGCGAACCGGCCGGGCAGCGGATGCGGATATGGAAGTGGTAGTGGTGGCCGTAATAGGGGCGCACCTTGCGCATCCAGGCGTCGTTGGCCCGGTTGGAGCCATAAGTCCCGCACATCGCCTTCTTGATGCCTGGATGAACGAAGATGCGCTCGACCTCGCGATAGGAGGCGGCGCGCGCGATCAGCCCGGCATGCGCGGGGGTCCACTTCTTCGGATCGACGTTGAGCGAATCCTTCTTCAACATCGAGATGGCGCTGATATTGGCACGTTCGCTGTAGGTCAGGCGGCGGTCCGGCATCTTGGTCAGCCATATGTCGGCGTCCAGTCCGACCTGATGCGACGCGTGGCCCGACAGCATCGGCCCGCCGCGCGGCTGGGAAATGTCGCCGACCAGCAATCCCGGCCAGCCATCGCGCACCGCATCGCGCGACAGTTGCTGCAATAGCGCGATCATCGCCGGATGCCCCCAGCGGCGGTTGCGTTCCAGCCGCATTGCCTGCCAGTTCGGCCCGTCGACCGGCATGGCCACCGCGCCCGAAATGCAACCCTTGGAATAGAAGCCGTGCACAACCGGATCGGCGACCGACGGTAGCGGCATGCGGCCGAACTGTTCCTTGGCCGGGGTTTCGGCGGACACGGCAAGCGGAAGCGCCAAGGCCGTGGCGACCGATGCCGCCGCCAGGCAAAGCGCGGCACGTTGGAGGATCGATTTCATGGTCCTGCGAATCAGCAAGGCTCGTCTCTTTTTCCGGACCGTTGGGCTGAATGTAGCCGCAAATTGCGGCAGCGGCAAAACGCGCGCGCTATCGGCCAACACGATAGACCGGCATTGGCTCGCCGACGGTCGCCGCAACAGGCGTCAGCCAGCGCGGAATGCCGTCGGAGCGCAGTGCCGCCTGCAGGCCGGTTGGCGATGCCTTGATGAAGTCGGCGCTGTCAGCGGAACGCAGGCAATCGGCGATATGGGTGACACCATGTTCGAGCAGCATTTCATGCGCCTCGCCGGGTGGGGCGAGCATGGCCTCGATCAGCAACAGGTTGCCATCGACATTGCGATGATAGGGCCCGGCCACGGCGCGATGCGGGGTGTAAAGCAGAATCGGCGCACCGAGGTCTGTCGCGCCGAGAATGACGCCAGGCGGTTCAACGGCGAGCGGCGTATAGACATCGGCGGTATAGCAGTAGTCCCGCGCCGATGCCGCCGCGGCCTGTTGCTGGACAGTCGGTGCGCCAGACAGATGCGCGGCAAGCTGCGCGCCCGCCATCCACCAAACCAGATTGACTGAAACCAGCCACGCGCCGGCGAGCCGAAGCGGGTTTACGCGCCGCCTTCGCAGGTCGGCGATCCACAGGCCGAGCGGCAGAACCGCGAAGGCAGTCGAGAAGGTGAAACCGCGCTGCTGCCAAGCCGTAACCGCCAGGCCCATCGCCAGGAAAGCGACGAAAACGATCGCGCGAGCGCGCGCCTCGCCTGAGGCGGCCACTGCGGTCAACACGCTTGCCACCAGGGCCGTTGCTCCAAGTCCATAAAGGCCGAAGAGCGCGAAGGGATCGGCGGCCCAGAGATCGGCCAGGGAACGGGTTTCGATCACGCCTTCCAGCCAGAAGACGCGCAACTTCGGATCGAGCGATGCCAGCGGATTTTCCAGGCAATGGGGGAACAATATCTCCACCGCGATCAACAGACTGAGCGCCAGCAACAACACACCGGCCCCGCGTGCGAGGATCGTCGGCATGGCCGCGCTGACCGCGACCAGCCCGAGACCACCGCCAACGCCCGCCAAGAGGTGAAACGACGAGAAGGCATCGCAACTGTCGGCCGAATAATGGCCTGGCCCGATGGTTGCGACAAACACCAGTGCGGTCGTGGCCGCGACTGCGGCACCGAAGGCGCGCAGTTGTTGCGGCGCGACTGTGCCAGCGACAAACCCGGCCGAGACGACCGCGCCGGCAACCGCGACATAGGGCAGCACCTCCATGCCGATCGCCAGCATGATCACGCCAACAAAGCCGGCGAATGCATGGGCGCGGACCGGCGCGGCGCCGGGCATCAAAAGGACAAGCAGCCAAAGTGACAGCGTGACCTGGATATTGTGATGGTCGAACGAACCGGGCGCGAAGACACCGATCGTCCAAAGAGCGACGCCGCCGATGACTGCCACGGGCAAGCGCGCCACATGACCGGCAGTACGCGCGACCCCAGTCATCAGGGCCGCCATGGCGATCACGACGGTCACCGCCGGCCACACGATCCGCGCGAGCGCCTCTCCGGCCGCCTGACTGCCTGTCAGAAGACCCGCAACCGCGACAATACCGGCGATCGGCGCGTCAACCAGCCGCGACCAGTGCATTGGCGTCCCGGCCTCCAGACCGAGCCGGTATTGTGTGAGGTCGAACCAGCCCTGGCCCGCCAGCAAATCGCGCACCTGTACCAGACGGACGAGATCGTCGGAGTTCGGCACGCCGGTGCCGTCGGCGGCCCGCAGGCCCATCAGAGTGACGAACAGTGCCGCCCCGACGCACAAGGCCAAGGGTTCAAGCCGCTGGAGCCAATCTCGCACCCGGCGCGTTTGCACCGCCGAAACGGAGCGACCATTCGACGTTCCTGCCATAAACAAATCCGGCGCAAATTCAGATAGCTACACGTAAACTTAACCCGATCAAGAAATGGTAAAGCCGAAGCCAGAGGAAGAGCGCATGCCAGCGAAGCCATCGCAAAACGATCTCGACATCGCGGTCATCCTGCCGTGCTACAATGAGGGCCTGACGATTGGCGACGTCGTGTCGCGCTTTCGCGAGGCGCTGCCGACCGCGCGGATCTATGTCTTCGACAACAATTCGGCCGACAATACGGCAATCCTGGCGCGGCTTGCCGGCGCGACGGTGATCCGCGAACGGCGGCAAGGCAAGGGCCATGTCGTGCGGCGGATGTTCTCGGAAATCGATGCCGACCTCTACATCATGGCCGATGGGGACGGCACTTACGCTCCGGAAGATGCGCCGCAGCTGATCACGACACTTCTGAGCGAGCGCGTCGACATGGTGGTCGGGGTGCGCGCCGGTGTCACCGGCGATGCGGGACGTGCCGGCCACGCTTTTGGCAACCGAATGTTCAACGGATTGTACCGGCGCATCTTCGGCCGCGACTTCACCGACATCCTGTCGGGCTACCGGGTGTTCACCCGGCGCTTCGTCAAGAGTTTCCCGGCGATCTCGCACGGCTTCGAAATCGAAACCGAGATGTCGGTGCATGCCAGCCAGCTGCACATGCCGGTGGCCGAAGTTCAACTGGAATATGGCCGGCGGCCCGAGGGCTCTACATCCAAGCTCTCGACGCTGCGCGACGGTATCAAGATCCTGATGATGTTCGCGCGGCTGATGAAAGAAACCCAGCCGCTGAGATTCTTCGGGTTGATCGCGGGCATCCTGTTTGCGGCCAGCGTGTTCTTCATGATCCCGCCCGTCTACGAGTATCTGACGCTCGGCCTCGTCAACCGCGTTCCGACCTGGATCGGCGCGATCGGGCTGTTGCTGTTGTCGACGCTGATGATGGTCGCCGGGCTGGTGCTGGATTCGGTGGCGGCGGGACGCGTGGAGCAGATGCGCATGGCCTATCTGGCGCAGCCGCCCTTGCGCGCCGAGACCCGCGCCCGCTCCGCGCAAGCCAAAACACCGACCGCAACGCAACGCCGCCCACGTCCGTCAAAACGGAAGATCGAAGCATGAATCGCGAAACGACAAACCGCATCCGGTTCGTGATGGAGGAACTGGTCCCTCCGCTGCTGCGCGATTCGCCCGCCTTCCACAGCCTCATGCGGCTTGCCTGGGGCCGGCATATCGACGATCTGGCACGGTTTCGCGAGCGCGCGGCGTTTCTGAGCGACGAGGAATATGCCGAGCTTTATCGCAATCATCCGCGCGTTCACAAAGGCACCGACAATTCGGCGGCGTGTATCGAAAGGATCGCGCAGGACGTGACCGGCGACAGCGTCGCCGATATTGGCTGCGGCACCGGTGTTCTGCTCGAACACATCCGCTCGGCCAATCCCGGCCTCAAGCGGCTTGCCGGCATCGACTTCGTGATCGACGACGCAGCCCGGCTCGACGGCATCGAATATCATGCGGCCCGCATTGAGGCGTTGCCGTTTGACGATGGCGAATTCGATACGGTGGTCTGCACGCATGTGCTGGAACATGTGCTGGACTTCCGCCAATCACTCGCCGAGTTGCGCCGCGTTGCCGCCCGACGGCTGATCGTCGTGGTGCCGCGCGAGCGCGAATACCGCTATTCGTTCAACCCGCACTTCAATTTCTTCCCGTACCGGCACTCCTTCCTGCGCGCGGCGTTTCCGATTCCCGAGAAACACCAGTGCGTGGACGTTGGCCGCGACATATATTACGTGGAGGATCGGCCGGCGGCCGGCATTGGAAACGAACACGCTGAAGCGGCATGAACGAGTATGTTGCCAAGACAAAAGCAGGCAAGCTGTTCAGCTTTGCCTTTGCCGGCGGGAGCGGTTTTGTCATCGACATGAGCGTGCTGTGGCTGCTGCTCAGTTTCACGCCACTGGGGCCGTTCAGCGCCCGCGTCATTTCGATCATCTGCGCGATGATCTCGAATTTCGCGATCAACCGGACCTTCACCTTCGGCGGCAGCGGACGCAGCCTGGCCGAGGAGGGCGCCAGATACTCATCGGTGGGGGCTGTCGGCGCCGGGCTGAACTACGCGATCTATGCCGGCCTGTTGCTGGCGATTCCCGGCTTCTCGCCGTTTTGGGCGACGTTCATCGCGGTCGCTACAGTCGCCGTCTTCTCTTACTTCGGCTATTCGCGCTTCGTCTTCAACCGCGCGTGAGCGGGGCACACCGGACTCACAATTCGCCGCGCAGATGCCCATATTGAGGCCATGAACGCGCGATTTTTCAGCGAGGACGAGTTCGTCTTCCGGCAACACAGATTGATCAACACGCTGCACACGCTGCTGCTGGTCGCCGGCAGCCTGGCTTTGCTGGCGATCACCGCATGGTCGATCGCCGGGTGGACAGGATTGATCTATGCGCTGGCGATTGGCGGCGGGATGCTGGCAGTGGCCAGGCGTATCTCACCAGCCATGGTGCTGCGCATGTACCGGGCGCAAGTCGTCGACGACCGCAGCTTTCCCGCCGGTTACCGGCTCACAAGAGCATTGGCCCAGCGAGCCGGCCTGCCGGAAGCGC
This sequence comes from Oricola sp., assembly GCF_965230365.1. GTDB lineage: Bacteria > Pseudomonadota > Alphaproteobacteria > Rhizobiales > Rhizobiaceae > Oricola. The sequence continues at coordinate 530,759 of NZ_OZ246003.1, forward strand.
CAAGACTGCATGTCATTCCATCTCGGATGATGAACGCGTTTGCCGTCGGGCGGCGCGAGGATTCCGCCATCGCCGTAACGGATGCGCTGGTGCGCGGGCTGACCATGCGCGAGCTGGCGGGCGTGCTGGCGCATGAAATCACGCACATTCGCAACCAGGACATCAAGGTGATGTCGCTCGCCGACATGGTCTCGCGAATGACCTCGACATTGTCGACGGTCGGACTGATCGCGCTGATCTTCAACCTTACCGGCTTCTTCGGCGCAATCCCGTGGCTGGGTGTGCTGGCGATGATCGCCTCACCCAGCGTGGGCGGCCTGCTGCAACTGGCGTTGTCGCGCACACGGGAGTTCGATGCCGACTACGGTGCTGCGATGCTGACCGGCGACCCTGACGGCCTGTCGATGGCGCTTCTGAAGCTGGAACGTGCGCAGGGCCGGCGCTGGGAAGGCATGGTGATGCCGGGCAGCCGGCTGCCGGACCCTTCCCTGTTGCGCAGCCATCCACGCACCGAAGACCGGATCGAGCGTCTGAATGCGCTGCGCGACGCCCTGCATGGGCGCAGGACCGCCGCCGAACACCCGCTTGCCCAGCCTGCGTGGTCTGGCCGGTTCGGCGAGCGCGACCGAATGCGCCGCTGGCTGGCGCTCGCCGACCGGACACCACCGCCAGATCCGGTGTTGAACGCCGAAGAACGCGACAACCCCTCAGCCGAGAATGCGCTCAACCCTTGGGAGCGGCATGGCAGCCGGCCGAGGATCAGGGTCAGGCGCGGGGGTGTATGGTGGTGACGGCCAGTTTACATTAGCCGCCTAAGTAGCGAATTTTCTTTTCCGGCTAAACGTTTTCCCACTGGCCGCTTTTGCCGGATGCGAAGACCGCATCGAGCACACGCTGATTGAGGATCGATTCCTCCAGCGTGAATAGAGAGCCTTCGCCGGACACGGCCCGTGCGAAAGCCTCAACCTGCAAGCGGTACTGCTTGACGCCGGTGAAGCGGAAGACCTCGGTGCGGTCATGGCCGGGGCTGTGCAGCCGCACCTCATCGCCTTCGTAGAGGTTCGAGTTGAACGGCGCGGTCAGTTCGATCCAGCCCTTGTCGCCATGGAAGGCCATGTGCTGGCGGTTGGCGAGCTGCGTCGAAAGGTAGAATGTCTGCTCGAAAGCGCCGTAGTCGGCACGCACGCTGGCGTAACGGTCGATGCCGAAATCCGGATCGTAGTCGACCACGGCGTGGATTCGCTCGGGTTCAGCGCCGGTGGCGAAACGTGTCGTCACAGTCGGATAGACGCCGATATCCGGGATCACGCCGCCGCCGAGTTCGGGCCGGTTGCGCATGTTCTCGGGATCAACATTGTAATAGGAAAACACCGCATCGACCTGGCGCAGTGTCCCGATCGCCCCGTTGGCGATCAGGTCGCGCACCTTGTGCCATTGCGGATGATAGACGACCATGAAGGCTTCGGAGACGAGTACGCCGGCGCGGTCACGCGCCGCGACGAGCGGTTCGATATCGGCGGCGGTCAACGCCAGCGGCTTTTCGCACAGGACATGCTTGCCGGCTTCGGCCGCCTTGATCGACCATTCGATGTGCTGCGAGGTCGGAAGCGGGATGTAGACCCCGTCGATCGTATCGGAGGCCAGCATCGCGTCGTACGAGCCGAAAGCGTGCGGCGCACCAAAGCGGTCGGCGAATGTCCGCGCCCGTTCGGCATCGCGGCTGGCAACCGCCGTCAGCACGCCATTCTGGGAATCGCAGATGGACGGAACAACCTGCTCCAACCCGATCTTGGCCGTCGACAAAACGCCCCACCTGAACATCGCATCCTCCCGCGTGGTTAATGGCCGGTAACCGCAATCGTTCGGATTCGAGCGGACAGATCGACCAGATTTCAATGGCGATTTCCTACCATGCCATCTGGCCAACTAGGGGCAGATGGCATGAGAGTACATGTATTCGCGTTCTTGCTTTTGATCGCGCTGGCAGGCGGCACGAAAGCCGCCCTTGCCGAGACCGTGGGACTGGCACTTGTCGGAGTCAACCCGGAGTTGCTGCATACGGTGATTGAAAAATCATCAGTTTCCACTGCGCCTGAAATCCGCAAACCCGACCTTGCCTCGCTGTGCATGGCCGCCGCGCTCTATCATGAGGCCCGTGGCGAATCGACGACGGGGCAGCTCGCCGTCGCCCGCGTGATCCTCAACCGGGCGCGCAGCCGGGCCTATCCGGACAGCATTTGTGGCGTCGTCTACCAGAATGCGGAACGCGCCAACCGGTGCCAGTTCTCATTTGCCTGTGACGGACTGTCGGATTATCCGCGCAATCCAGCATCGCTACTTCGGATCGCGGAACTGACGCGCGCCATCTTCAAGGAAAAGGCCACCGACCGGTTGTTGCCCGACGCTCCCCGCGAGCGCCGGCATGCCGATTTCGACAAGATCACGCATTACCACACGGATTATGTGAACCCGTCATGGGGGCGCAAGATCGACCGCATCGGCAAGATCGGCGGCCATATCTTCTACCGCAGCGACCGGGTGGCGCGCAGCCTGTAAGCGTGTGCTGGCGTGGTGTCGGCGGTCAGCCGCGCAGCACGCCGCCCACCTTGCCGACATTGTCGACGATCTTCGCCGACAATGCGTCGAGATCCTCGTCGGTCAGGGTGCGCTCGGTCGGCTGGATCGAGACCTCCAGCGCGATCGACTTCTTGCCTTCGCCAAGTGACGATCCCTCGAACTTGTCGAAGATGTTGACCGCCGTGATCAGCTTCTTGTCGGCACCACCAACGGCGCGCAGCAGCGCAGCGGCCGGCACCGCCTTGTCGACAACGAAGGCGAAATCGCGCCGTACCATCTGATAGGGCGAGACCTCCAGCACCGGCTTGGTGCGAGTGGCCTTGCGCTTCGGCTCGGGAATGGCGTCGACGAAAACCTCGAAGCCGCACAGGACCCCCGATACGTCGAGCGTTTCCAGCGCTTTCGGATGAAACTCGCCGAAATGGCCGAGCACGACCTTCGGGCCGAGCTTGATCACGCCGGAGCGGCCCGGGTGATACCAGCCGGGGGCCGCCGGTTCGATCTGCAGGTTTGCAACCGGCGCACCGCAGGCTTCCAGCACGGCGAGCGCATCGGCCTTGGCGTCGAACACGCCAACCGGATCGCCATTGCCGGCCCAGTGGCGGCCACTGCCGGCAAGCGCGGCGGTGCCGCGGCGGATACCGCCGGCGACACGGCGCTGCGTTTCCGGCGTGTCGCCCTGATAGGTGGCTGCAACCTCGAACAGTGCGACATCGCCAACGCCGCGGTCGGCGTTGCGCTGCGCGGCAGCAAGCAGCCCGGGCAGCAGCGACGGCCGCATGTCGCTCATGTCGGCGGCGATCGGATTGGCGAGTTTCAGCGGCGCAGAGCCGCCACCGAACAACTCGGCATGCTCGGCGGGAATGAACGACCAGGACACCGATTCCATCATGCCGCGCACGGCGAGCGCCCGCTTGGCGGCGCGGGTGCGGATTTGCAGCGTCGTCAGGATGCGGCCATTGACCGCGCCGTGACCGGACAGGGGCTGCGGATCGATGTTGTTCTCGCCGTGGATGCGCATCACCTCTTCGACGAGGTCGGCCTTGCCGTCGATGTCGGGACGCCAGGACGGCACCGAGACCGACACGGTCTCGCCGCTGCCCGAGACGCCGAAGCCGAGACGCTTGAGGATATCCGACGATTCCTCGGCGCTGACGGTGATGCCGACAAGCCGGCGAACCTCGGAGAACGGGAACTCGACGATCTTCGGCTCGTGGCCGGCATAGCCGACGATGTGCGGCGTTGAGGGTTTGCCGCCGCATAGGTCGAGGACCAGTTGTGTGGCGTGCTCCATCCCGCCGGCCATGAATTCCGGGTCGACGCCGCGCTCGAAGCGGTAGCGGGCATCGGTGATGATGCCGAGATCGCGGCCCGTACGGGCGATATTGTTGGGGTTCCAGAGGGCGGATTCGATCAGCACATCCGTAGTGTTCTCGTCACAACCGGAATGCTCGCCGCCCATGATGCCGGCGATCGACTCGACGCCGTTGTCGTCGGCGATCACGCACATTTCAGGCGTCAGCGCATATTCGCGTCCGTCCAGCGCCAGCACGGTCTCGCCGTCGTGTGCGCGGCGCACGACCAGATTTCCCGCCACCTTGGCGGCATCGAAAACGTGCAGCGGGCGTCCGCGGTCGAAGGTGACATAGTTGGTGATGTCGACCAGCGCGTTGATCGGACGCAGGCCGATGGCGAGCAGGCGCTGCTGCATCCATTTCGGCGACGGTCCGTTCTTCACGCCCTTGACCATGCGCAGCGCAAAGCCCGGGCACAGGTCGGGCGCTTCGATGGTCACGCCTACCGGGCATTCACCTTCACCAGAGGCCACCGCAACAGAAGGCGTCTTCGCAGTGCCGAGGCCGGAGGCGGCGAGGTCGCGGGCGATCCCCGACACGCCCGTACAATCCGGCCGGTTCGGCGTCAGGCCGATTTCGATGACCGGATCGTCCAGCCCGGCATAGGACGCGAACGGGGAACCGACCGGCGCGTCGGCGGGCAAGTCGATGATGCCGGAATGCTCGTCCGACATCTGCAGCTCGCGCTCCGAACACATCATGCCGTGGCTCTCGACGCCGCGGATCTTGCCGACCGACAGCGTCACGTCGATCCCGGGAACATAGGTGCCGGGCGCGGCGAAGGCACCGATCAATCCGGCGCGCGCGTTCGGCGCGCCGCACACGACCTGCACCGGCTTGCCGTCGCCGGCATCGACCGACAGCACCTGCAGCTTGTCGGCATCCGGGTGTTTCTCGGCCGTCAGCACCTTGGCGATGGTGAACGGCTTGAACTGCGCCTTGTCGTCAACCGCTTCAACCTCGAGGCCGATGCTGGTCAGGCGCTCGACGATCTCGTCGAGCGTGGCGTCGGTTTCCAGATGGTCTTTCAACCAGGAGAGCGTGAATTTCATATCTTGTTCCGATCTAGCTGCTCAGACCGCCAAAAAGCGTCGGCATGTCGAGCGGGCGGAAGCCGTAATGGGAGAGCCAGCGCGCGTCGGCGTCGAAGAAGGCCCGCAGATCCGGCATGCCGTATTTCAGCATGGCCAGCCGGTCGATGCCGATGCCCCAGGCAAAGCCCTGGAATTCATCGGGATCGAGGCCACCGGCGCGCAGCACATTGGGATGCACCATGCCGCAGCCGAGAATCTCCAGCCAGTCGCTGCCCTCGCCGATGCGGATCTCGCCCGGCTTGGAACGGTCGCACTGGATATCGACCTCCATCGACGGCTCGGTGAAGGGGAAGAAGGACGGGCGGAACCGCATGGTCACCTGTTCGACCTCGAAGAAGGCGCGGCAGAATTCCTGCAGTACCCATTTCATGTTGGCGACATTGGCCGTTCGGTCGATGACCAGCCCCTCGACCTGGTGGAACATCGGCGTGTGAGTGGCGTCGGAGTCCGAGCGGTAGGTCTTGCCGGGAATGACAATGCGGATCGGCGGCTTCTGCGCCTCCATAGTGCGGATCTGCACCGGGGAGGTGTGGGTGCGCAGCACCTTGCGCTCGCCGTTTTCATCGGGCGGCAGGAAGAAGGTGTCATGCATCTCGCGGGCCGGGTGCCCGTCCGGGAAGTTCAGCGCGGTGAAGTTGTAGTAGTCGGTCTCGATATCCGGACCATCGGCGATCGAGAAGCCCATGTCGGCGAAAATCGCCGTCAATTCGTCGGTGACTTGCGTGATCGGGTGAATGCGGCCGGTTTCGGCCGGCGAAGGGCGCACGGGCAGGCTTACATCAACCGTCTCGCTGACAAGCCGGGCTTCGATGGCCGCGTCCCGAAGCTCGGTCTTGCGCGCAACGATCGCCTGCGTGATGCGATCGCGCAGGCCGTTGATCGCCGGCCCCATGACCTGGCGCTCGTCCGGCGTCATCTTGCCAAGCGTCTTCAGGCGCTCGGAAACCGCGCCCTTCTTGCCGATGGCGCCCACGCGCACCGATTCGATGCCCGCCTCGTCTTCGGCGGCAGCGATATCGGCCATCAGTTTTTGTTCGAGTTCGGCCAGTTCTTCCATTCGTCCAAGACTTTCCACGGATACACGCGCGGCCACAGGCGGGCCGCGCCGGTCGCCGCTCTCATATCAGGAATCTGCCGCAGGTCCACACCTGCCGCTGACTGCTGCCATTATCGCTTAGAGATGAGGCTTCAGCTCGGCTTTTTGGAAATCATCATCATAAAGGGCGACGCGCCGTCGCCTTCGTGGATGAGCGAACCCATCGCCGTCACCGTATTGCCGGACGGGCTCTTGAGCGCCGCATTGATCTCGTAGTCGACTTGCTCAGACGGCAGGTACTTCTTGTCGACCACATCCATGAACGCGCGTACGACCTTGACCGGCGAGCGTGCCAAGAGATCGCCGTCATAGTCGAAATCGTAACGGCCTTCGCCACCGGTTTCGCTGTGAACCACTACGGCCGTATATGTCGACATGTCCGCCTCCGATTTCCGCGTGCTCTGGCTAAGCTGACGTCATGACAGCCAAATGACAAGGCCCGCGACGTAAACGCCGCGGGCCTCGAAATTGCCAACCGCCATTCAAGGTCGGTCAGGAAACCGCAGCTTCGTATTCGTTCGGCGTCGCGTCCTTCAGGTAGGCCAGATTTTCCTTGGCCTGCGCGACCAGCTTGCCGAATGCTTCCGGCTGATGGATCGCCATGTCGGACAGAACCTTGCGGTCGAGTTCGATGCCGGCCTTGTTGAGGCCGTCAATGAAGCGGCCATAGGTCAGGCCGTGTTCGCGCACGGCCGCGTTGATGCGCTGGATCCACAGCGAGCGGAAATTGCGCTTGCGCACCTTGCGGTCGCGATAAGCATACTGCTTCGACTTGTCGACGGCCGCCTTGGCAGTACGGATGGTGTTTTTGCGACGGCCATAAAAGCCCTTCGCCTGCTTGATGACTTTCTTGTGCTTGGCGTGAGCCGTCACGCCGCGTTTTACACGTGCCATTGGTGTTCTCCAGGTTCAGGTGGTGACGGCTCAGTCGCCGTAGGGCATCATTTTCTTGACGATCTTGGCATCCTGATCGGCGAGCACCATGGTGCCGCGCGCGTCGCGGATGAACTTGTTGGACCGTTTGATCATGCCGTGCCGCTTGCCAGCAGCCTGCACCTTGACCTTGCCAGTGGCCGTGATCTTGAAGCGCTTCTTGCAAGAAGACTTCGTCTTCATTTTGGGCATTTTGCTCTCCGTTTTGTTCGATCCACCGTATATTCCGGCAATCGGGAAAGCGGTCGGCATTCACATGTCGGCCATGCGATACCCGTTCCGATTGTCTGGCGATGGAAACGCTGTTTTTGCATTCAGAACTGACACGGCATGCCCTGCCGGCCCGTTCGAGACGCGGCTCTATATGATGAAGCGCCGATAAATGCAAGCGCGACGCGCGTCCGGCAACGTCAGGCCGGGCTCTTGACCTTGCCTGAAACCACGGCGGGCAGGGCGATGGTCACCCTAAGTCCCTCCTGCGGCGCACCGCCGAGCGTCAGCATTCCGCCATAGGCGTCGGCGATCTCGCTGGCGATCGCCAGTCCCAGCCCGGTCTCGCTTTCAGGGTCACCGGCATGGACCCCGCGCTGCAGGATCCGTTCGCGCTCGTCGGGCGGGATGCCCGGGCCGTCGTCGGTGACATCGATAACGACCCGGTCGCCGCGGCGCGCCGCTGACACCAGCACGTGCGATGTCGCCCATTTGCGCGCATTGTCCAGAATGTTACCCAGAACCTCGGCGAGATCCGCCGTGTCGATGGGCGCTTTCAGGTCACGCGCGATGTCGACCCGCCAGTCGACGACGCGATCTGAAGGAATGGCCGAGATCACCTTGACCACCTTGCCGGCGATCTCGGCGAGATCGGTCCCGCCATCCTGGCCAACGCCCATGCGGGCCCGTTGCAAGTGGCGGTCGGCGCGCTGCCTGATCATGCCGACATGCTCGATAATCGGCCCTCCGGTTTCCGGCGGCAAGGTCTCTGCGGCTTGCAGGATCGCCGTCAGCGGCGTTTTCAACCCATGCGCCAGATCGGCGGCGCGGGCGCGGGCGCGGTCCAGCGCCTCGGCTTTCTCGTCGAGCATGTAGTTGATCTCGGCGACGAGCGGCTGAACCTCTGTCGGCACATCGGCCCGCAGTCGGCTCGCGTCGCCGGAGCGGATCTTGGCGACATCCGCGAGCAACGCACGAAGCGGCCGCAGGCCAACGAGGACCTGAAGGATTGAGGCCAGCATCAGCATGACGGCGGTCAATCCGAGCATGAACGCAAGCTCGCGGCGAAACCCCGCAAGCGCGGTCTCCATCTCGGCGGCCGAGAAACCGGCGAAAAACCGGATTTGCCGACCTCCGCCTGCAGACTCAAAGACGAGCGGGCGTGCCAGCACGAGCATCGGCTCTCCATCCGGCCCCGGCGCGGTCATGAAGGCCGCATAGCCCGATCGCGTCAAGTCTTTGGGCACAATTGCCGTGTCCCACAGCGACCGCGAGCGGATTGGATCGCCGGTTTCCGGCACGACTTCCCAGTAACGCCCGCCGGCCGGCAATTCGTATCGCGGATCTGTCGGCATACGGCCGATGACCGGCACCTCGCCGTCAAACTCGACGCCGGCGGCCAGCGTATCGATCGCCGTCGACATTTCCCGTTCGTACTGCGCGGCAACGTACCCAGCAAATATCTGCTGCAGACCATACCAGGTCGCCAGAACGCCCAGGGCGATGAATAAGCCTGCACCCGCTAGAAGGCGCAGCCGGAGCGACCCGTTTTTCAAGGTTCTTCGGACCCCAAAGTGTAACCAAATCCGCGGCGCGTGAGAATCGCGTCCGGCGCGGTCTTGCGGCGAATGCGCCGGATCATCGCCTCCACCGCGTTCTTGGCCGAATCATCGTCACGCCCCTGGACATGATGCGCCATATCATAGGCAGAAACCACCGCATCCGGGTCGGCCATCAACATCAGCAGGGCGCGGTATTCCTGGGGCGACAATTCCACGGGCTGGCCATCGAACAGGATTGTCTTGCGCACCTCGTCGTGACGGAAACGCCCGACATCGACAACCGTCGCGGGTGCCGCGCCAGCGCGGCGCAGCAGCGCCTTGAGGCGCGCCAGCAGTTCCTCGTTTCGAAACGGTTTCGGCAGGTAGTCATCGGCGCCGGCGTCGAACCCGTCGACCCGCTCCATCCATGAACCACGGGCGGTCAGGATCAGCACCGGGACGGCGTTGCCGGCGCGCCGCCAACGGCGCAGCAGGGTCAGACCGTCGAGGTCCGGCAATCCGAGGTCCAGAATGACCGCGTCGTATTCGCCGATATCGCCCTTTTCCCAGACATCGATGCCATTATCGCTGTGATCGACGCGATAGCCTTCTTGCGTCAACGCCTCTTTGACATGACGCGCGATTACGGGATCGTCTTCGGCAAGCAGAATGTTCATGCGGTCACCGGAACAGGGCACCCAGACCCAGAAAACGGCCGGATTCCGCATCCATGCGCACAGTCCGTACCGTGCCGCGTTCTGTCCGCACCTTGAAGGTATACTCCAGGCGCCGGCCCTTTTCGCGCAACGACACGTCGATGACCGTACCGCCAAACCGCTTTTCCACGCTGCGCAGCGCGGAACTCAAAGGAATCGCCTGTCCCTGGCTTACTGCCCTGGCCGCGCCAGTCTGATCGAGTGACCTTGCGCCAGCGGCCTTGCCGCCATCCTCGTCACCGTCGTCACTATCATCGCCGTCGCTGTCGCTGTCGGCGTCACCATCGCTACCATCGCTGTCGCCGCCATCGCCACCGTCACCGCCATCGGATTCGCCACCGTCGGATTCGCCCCCACCATCGGAGTCGCTCCCACCGTCGGAGTCTCCGTCGTCCGCGTGGACGGGCGCTGAAAGAAGAACCCATGCGGGGATCAGCAGTGCGCCGACTGCGACGGCGGACTGCTGCACGAACAGGCGGCGGGTTATCCACGATTTGTTTCCAGTACTCATGGCGGGTCGAAATCTACCCGATCAACAAAAACAGGCAAGAGCGGGCAATTGCCCGCTCTTGCCGGACCGGCACTGCCAAAGGGTCGGGCGACAGGATACCGGTCGGTGGGCTCCTTCGTTCAGGTCAGAACGTCAGGACTTACTGGGCCGCCGGCTGCGTCAGCAGCTCGACAAGCGTGCTCGGCCCAGTCGTGCCGGCTGTTCCGGCAGAGGTGCTGCCGTCGTCGTCGTCGTCATCGTCGTCGTCATCACCATCGTCGTCGGAATCGCCGTCATCGCTGTCGCTGTCCGAATCGCTGTCGGAGTCGCTATCGGAATCGCTGTCCGAATCGCCGCCGTCGCTGTCGGAGTCGCCACCATCGGAATCGCCGTCGTCAGCGTGAGCCGATGAAACAATGTACTTCGTCCAGAAGCCTTCGACCGGCTCCCATCCAGAGGACGGAGGAACAACAGCGCCCGCGAGCAAAGTCGCGAAAGCGGCGGGAAGTACCAGTTTTTTCGTTAGAGTAGTCACATCCAGTCTCCATTTTTCGAAGTCGCCTGTCCCGGCGATGGAGAGAAGACTAGCAAGGGGCCGCTGACAGGGTGCTGATCCGGACTGTCAGCGTTTTGTCAGTTTGGCGGCCGGCGTGTGAGCAGTATCGCGAGAAACAAAAAAGGCGGCCCATGGCCGCCTTTCCAAGAGCATTGTTCATGACCGCGCAGGCCGTCAGCGCGGTGCCAGCACCATCATCATCTGCCGGCCTTCGAGTTTCGGCTCGGCCTCGACCTTGGCGATCTCTTCCGTGTCACCCTTGACCTTCTGCAGCAGTTCCATGCCGAGCTCCTGGTGCGCCATCTCACGACCGCGGAAGCGAAGGGTCACCTTGACCTTGTCACCGTCGTCGAAAAACCGGCGGATCGCCTTCATCTTCACCTCATAGTCATGGGTGTCGATATTCGGCCGCATCTTGATTTCCTTGACCTCGACGGTCTTCTGCCGCTTGCGCGCGGCAGCGGCCTTCTTCTGCTGCTCGTATTTCAGTTTGCCGAGATCGACGATCTTGGCGACAGGGGGACTGGCGTTAGGAACGATCAGGACAAGATCCAGCCCGGCTTCCTCGGCGATCCGGAGGGCGGCTTCGGTATCTGTCGGGCCTCGGTTTTCACCGTCGGCATCAATCAATTGAATTTGGGGCTCGCGGATATCGCGATTTGCTGTGGGGCCTGTTTTTTGAGCTGGGGGCGCTCGGAATGGACGGCGAATGGTCGTTGTCTCCTCAACTGTTTCGGATATGCCTTCTGGCGGGATCGCGCTATGTCGGGATTCCGCCGGCGGAGTCAATAGCATGGTTGCATGGAAAAATCACCATGGCGCCTTCAGCGGTAATCAATTAGCGTCCGCGACCGCAACAACGATCCCGAGACGCAACAGCCGGCAGCCCCATGCAAGAACAACCGCAGTTCCTCGATGTTTCAGGCACCCGCATCGCCGTTCGTCACCAGGCGGGCGGTGCGCCCGGGTTGGTTTGGCTCGGCGGGTTCATGTCCGACATGCTGGGAAGCAAGGCCGAGACACTGGCGGCGCTGGCGAGCCAGTCGGGTTTGTCATACACGCGCCACGACTATTCCGGCCACGGCGAGTCCGGCGGCGCGTTTCGAGACGGCACGATTTCCCGGTGGCTCGCGCAAAGTATCGCCGTGTTTGAGCGCTACACAGAAGGACCGCAGATCCTTGTCGGCTCGTCAATGGGTGCATGGATCGCCTTGCGCATGGTCCAGGAAATCAATCGCGGCGCGGCGGACGACCGGATCGCCGGCCTGATCCTGCTTGCACCGGCCCCGGATTTCACCAGCGACCTGCATGCGCCGAAACTGACCGAGGATCAGATATCATCCCTGGCGACCCACGGCTATTTCGAGGCGCCGAGCGGCTACTCCGACGAGCCCTACGTGTTCACGCGAGAACTTTTTGAGGACGGCGATAAAAACCGTGTCCTGACCGGTCCGATCGACACCCACTGCCCGGTGCACATATTGCAGGGCATGGAAGACCCGGATGTGCCCTATCAGCACGCCGAGAAGCTCGCCGCGCTGCTGTCCAAGGACGATGTGACGCTGACCTTCATCAAGGATGGCGATCACCGGCTGTCGCGGCCGGAAGACCTGAGCCTGCTGGAACGCACGGTGACAGGGATGGTCGAAACCATCCGGCAAGGCTGATGCGTTTCTCGACGTTTTCGGCGGCGCTGATCGCCAGTATCGTCGGTTTCGCCGGAACGCTGCCATTGGTTCTGACGGCGGCAGAAGCCGTCGGCGCATCGCCGGCACAAACGGCGAGTTGGGTCACGGCGATCTGTTTGGCGATCGGGCTTGAAACGCTGATCCTCTCGGTCTGGCTGCGTATCCCTTCGGTGACCGCGTGGTCGGTAGCCGGTCTGGCACTGGTCGGCGCAAGCGAGGGGTTCACGATCAACGAGGCCACCGGCGCATTCATCGTGGCCGGCGCGCTGCTGATTGCCACCGGTCTGTTCCGGCCGCTGACCTGGCTGGTGGACCGAATACCGACCGGGGTTTCGGCCGGCATGCTCGCCGGCATCATCCTGCCTTTCGTCATGCAGGCCGCCGGAACAGTGTCGCTCGATCCCGGTTTCGTACTGCCGCTGATCGTGCTGTTTTTCCTGTTGCGGCTCTGGAACCCGGCCCTGGCGATCGTCGCCGTGCTGGTCGCTGGCGTGGCAATCGCGCTGACCACCGGGCGATCGACCGGATCGATCGAGCCGGCGTTCTCCGGCCTCGTCGCAATCGCCCCGCATTTCGATCCGGTGGCCATCATCGCGCTGGCGCTGCCGACCTATCTGGTGACCATGGCGTCCCAAAACCTGCCGGGAATCGCCGTTCTCAAGACCAGCGGTTACGAGCCTAAGCCCGGACCGATGATTGGCGTAACCGGCGCCTTTTCGACGATCAGCGCGCTGTTCGGCGCCTCGACGACCAATCTCTCGGCGCTGACGGCCGCAATCTGCACCGGGCCGGATGCGCACCCGGATCCACAAAGGCGGTGGCTGACCGGTCCGTGGTATGCGGCGTTCTATTTCCTGTTCGCCGCGTTCGGGGCCTCGCTGATCGCAACCGTTGCGGCAATGCCCGCTACATTGATCCATCTCATCCTCGGACTGGCGCTGCTCGCGCCACTCGCCAATGCGATGGCGATCGCCCTGCGTGACGAAAACGAGAGGCTGGCCGGCGTGATCACGCTCGCGGTGACCGCTTCCGGTTTGTCGATTTTCGGCGTCGGATCGGCGTTTTGGGGTCTCGTCGCGGGCCTCGTGGTATTTTTTTCAAATTTTTTCCACTGGAGAAAACTCCAGTGAGTCGCCCGAAAACGCCGGAATTCCGGGCTTTGGCGATTTGCAATCCGGCGGACATGTACCCACCTCGATAACGGGCAGCGACGGATGCAGCCCGAACGCGAAAGGGTAACATATGACACAGACCGCAATGATCCGCCCGGCATGGACACCGGCCACGATCGCGCTGATGGTTCTGGGCTTCATCATTTTCTGGCCGCTCGGCCTGGCAATGCTGGCCTATATCCTCTGGGGCGACAGGCTGGACGGTTTCAAACGGGATGCAAACGAGATGACAGACAAGATGTTCAAGGGATGCCGCGGCCATGCGCGCCGTCATCACGGCTCTCACCACCGCACCGGCAACGTCGCTTTCGACGACTGGCGCGAGAAGGAGCTCGAGCGACTGGCCGAAGAACGCCGCAAGCTCGACGAGATGCGTGACGAGTTCGACACCTATATGCGCGAACTGCGCCGTGCCAAGGACCAGGAAGAATTCGACCGCTTCATGCGCGGCCGCAAGACGCCTGACACCGGCCCGGACGGCACTGTGACCGATGTCACAGATCGCCCGAACTATTGAGCCTATTTACAGGTCTGACCTCCAAACTGACCTCCATGGCTCGGCCCGCGGCACAAACCGCGGGCCTCTTTTTTGCACATACGATCGCCGCCGCACCCCTTTTCGGGGCCGGATTGTTCTGGAACTGGAAGACGGGCGGTCAAAGCATCGCAACGTCTAGATAGTAATAGCGATCCTCGGACCGCCCGCTCGGTGGTCTTGCAGCTTCGGTCGGCGGCCCGGAACAAAAGTCCGGGAAAACAAGACTGCGCGCGCCGCTTCATGCCGCCCCGGCGTGGGGGTTCATCACCCAGCAATACACCTCTGTATCACCCACCGGGCACCGTCCCTCTCTCCATCAGCCGGTGTGCACGACAGACTTCCGTGAGAAGGCGGGTAAGATTGTAAGCGAGAGTTTGGGGGCGGTGGACAAGTTTTTCGGGAAAAGCCGGGATTCCGGGACTTGCGGCGGCCTTTGTCAAACTGCAGCTGCCTTGCCCGCCGCCAAAGGAGCAGCGCGGCACCGCGGGCCGCGCGCTTCGGTCAATGCGCCACATTCTGGAACAAGAGCTCTTGACCTTAAGGAGGCTTGAGGTCCCAGACTGTGTCGGGGTTAGACGTCAAGGAAGGTCCGTCGTGAAACATGTTCTCCTGCTGCTGCTCGGATTTCTCTGGAGCGCCCGTCTGACAGCAATCAAGGCGGCGGGTGTTTCCGGAATTCCGATACATGTCACAGTTTCATTGTCGGTGCTGGGCATCGCACTGTTTTTCACAGTTGTGGCGATCAGGCGGGGCTCATGGCCGCCGACCGGGCGGGCGGCGATTGTGTTCTACATCCTGAGCGGATTGTTCGGGTTCACCCTGCCTTTCATTCTGGAAACGGCGGTGGCGCCGCATCTGACGGTGTTTGTCTTCATGATCGTCATCGCCACAATGCCGGTCTTTACGCTGGTTCTGTCGACCGCCCTCGGCATTGAGCGACCCGGTATACGCGGCCTTGCGGCAATCGCGCTTGGCTTCGTCGTCGCCCTGATGATCGCCTGGGACACCGCTTCGGGCGGGATGGCACAGGCGGGCGCGAACTGGACATGGATCGCGCTCGCGCTCGGCGTACCTTTGCTCTACGCAGGAAACACGCTTTTCGTCGCCTCGCGCTGGCCCGGCCGGACCGAGGCGTTGCATGTCGCCCACGCGCAGGCGCTGATTGTTTCAGCCGCCGCAGTCTGCGGCGCGAT
The DNA here is from genome assembly GCF_965230365.1 of Oricola sp. Lineage (GTDB taxonomy): Bacteria > Pseudomonadota > Alphaproteobacteria > Rhizobiales > Rhizobiaceae > Oricola. The sequence goes on from NZ_OZ246003.1 coordinate 545,918, forward strand.
TGTCACCCAGACGATCGGCGACTGGGACCTGGTGGCCAGAAATCCGGCGGCAGTCGCTGCTATCGCTGGTTTCGAGGGGCTGGCCTTGCTGGTCTATCTGAAACTGGCGCGCGATCATGGCGCGACCTTCGTCGCGCTGGCGAATTACGTTGCGATGGATTTTGCCGCCATGCTCGGAGCGCTGGTGTTCGGCGACCGGCTGAGCTGGTTGTCATTCGGCGCGGCGCTGTTGCTGGCCGGCGCGCTTGCCGTCAACCGGGCGCGCCCGGATCGGGCCGGTAACGAGGCCGACGTTTCGCAGGCACCGGCTGCGCGCTGATCATATAGACCCGGCCCGACGCAAGCGCATCGGTATTTTGGTTTTCACGCTGTCACGAGAATCGGCTAAACGGACGTTCATGGTATTCGGCTTTGCCCGCAGAACCGCTCCCGCAAAAACGTCCTCGTCCGTCCGGCACGCGACCCACGAGGTGGCCGGCCGCGTGTTGCCACTGAAAATCTCGGAAAATCCGCGCGCGCGCCGGCTGACGCTGCGCATCAAGCCCGGCGCACAGGGCCTCGCCGTGACCACGCCTGTCGGCGTGCCGATGCTGGAGGTGGAGCGGTTCTTGTTCCGCAACCGCAAATGGCTCGAACACAAGCTGCAAAGCCTGCCCGAACACCCACAGGTGCGTCCGGGCATCAAGATCCCGATCCGCGGCGTCAATCACGAAATCGTCCATGAGGCGGGTCGCGGGGTGACGCGTGCGGAGCGCACAACGGACGGCGCGCAACTGATCGCGCGCGGCGACGCCGAACACCTGCCGCGCCGTATCGCCGATTTCCTGAAGAAGGAAGCGAGGTCGGAAATCGTCGCGCTGGTCGAAAAACACACCGCGACAATCGGCCGACCAGCCAAGTCGATCCAGCTGAAGGATACCGTCAGCCGCTGGGGCTCATGCTCGGCAGCGGGCAATTTGTCGTTTTCGTGGCGCATCGTGATGGCGCCGCGCCCGGTGATCGACTATCTCGTCGCCCACGAGGTGGCGCATCTGGTGCACATGAACCACGGGCCGGATTTCTGGGCGCTGTGCGAAGAGCTTTGCCCGGAAACCAAGCGGTGCAAGGCCTGGCTGAAGAAGAACGGTACGGCGCTGCAGGCGATCGGGTTCTGAAGCGCAACAACGGCGACCATCTCGACTCTTTGCGCACGGGGGATTATGTCGCCCCCATGAAACTCGACATCAAAATCTGCGGTCTTTCGACATCGGAGGCGATTGAGGCTGCGGTCGCCAACGGCGCGACGCATGTCGGCTTCATCTTTTTTTCCAGAAGCCCCCGCAATGTGGGCATCGACGTGGCAGCGGAACTGGCGGATCAAGCGCGCGCCGGCGGCCTGAAAACCGTTGCCGTGACGGTCGACGCCGATGACCAGTTTCTCGATGCGGTCGTGGCTGCGGTGAAACCGGACATCCTGCAATTGCATGGCAAGGAAAGTCCGGAACGCGTCGCCGAGGTTCGGGCCGCTTTCAGCCTGCCGGTGATGAAGGCGTTTGCCATCCGCGAGGCAACGGACCTTGCCCGCTGCGTACCCTATCTGACTGCCGCCGATCGCTTTCTTTTCGACGCCAAACCGCCGGAGGGATCCGACCTGCCCGGCGGCAACGGCGTTTCCTTCGACTGGAAGCTGCTGGCGGCGCTTGACGGAAACGTCGATTACATGCTTTCCGGTGGCCTCGATCCAGAAAATGTGGGCGAGGCACTGAAGATATCCGGCGCCAGGGCGCTGGATGTGTCCTCCGGTGTCGAAAGCGCGCCGGGCGTCAAGGATATCGAGAAGATCGCCGCATTTGTCGCGGCGGCGCGAGCGGCCGAGGCCGACGAAGCGGGAGCAGACGATGAACAAACCGGTTGAACCGAATTCCTTCAGGACCGGGCCCGACGAACAGGGCAAGTTCGGCATTTTCGGCGGACGGTTCGTCGCCGAAACGCTGATGCCGCTGATCCTCGACCTGCAGAAAGAATGGGAGACTGCCAAGGTCGATCCGGAATTCCAGGCCGAATTGCAGTCGCTCAACGCGCATTACACCGGCCGCCCGTCGCCGCTCTATTTCGCAGAACGGCTGACGACACATCTCGGTGGCGCCAAGATCTACTTCAAGCGCGACGAGTTGAACCACACCGGCTCGCACAAGATCAACAACTGCCTCGGGCAGATCCTGCTCGCCAAGCGAATGGGCAAGACCCGGATCATCGCCGAGACCGGCGCCGGCCAGCATGGCGTGGCTTCGGCGACCGTAGCCGCCCGCTTCGGCTATCCGTGCCATGTCTATATGGGCGCGACCGATGTCGAGCGGCAGGCGCCGAACGTGTTCCGCATGAAACTGCTCGGCGCCGATGTCACCCCGGTGACCTCCGGCCACGGCACGCTGAAAGACGCGATGAACGAGGCGCTGCGCGACTGGGTGACCAATGTCGAGTCGACCTACTACCTGATCGGCACCGCCGCAGGCCCGCATCCCTATCCGGAGATGGTGCGCGAGTTCCAGTCGGTGATCGGCAATGAGACGAAGGAACAGCTCATGGCCGCCGAAGGCCGCCTGCCCGACATGATCGTCGCCGCGGTCGGCGGCGGATCGAACGCCATCGGCCTGTTCCATCCGTTCCTCGACGACAAGGACGTGCAGATCGTCGGCGTGGAAGCCGGCGGCAAGGGACTGGAAGGCGAGGAGCACTGCGCTTCGCTGACCGCCGGTTCGCCGGGCGTGCTGCACGGCAACCGCACCTATCTGCTGCAGGACGGCGACGGCCAGATCAAGGACGGCCATTCGATTTCCGCCGGGCTGGACTATCCGGGCATCGGACCCGAGCATTCCTGGCTGAAGGATACGGGCCGGGTCGAATATGTGCCGTGCATGGACGACGCGGCGCTGGAGGCATTCCAGCTGCTGTGCCGTGTCGAGGGCATCATCCCGGCGCTGGAGCCGAGCCATGCGCTCGCCGAGGTCGTCAAGCGCGCACCGCAGATGGGCAAGGACCAGATCATCGTCATGAATTTGTGCGGCCGCGGCGACAAGGACGTGTTCACGGTCGGAAAAATCCTCGGGCACGAGATGTGAGAATGGCGATCACGATCTACCACAATCCGAAATGCGGTACCTCGCGCAACGTGCTCGCGATGATCCGCGCGTCGGGCGAAGAGCCCGAGGTGATCGAGTATCTGAAGACCCCGCCGGGACGTGACAGGCTGGTGGAACTGATCGAGGCGACCGGCTTGCCTGTGCGCGACGTGTTGCGCGAGAAGGGCACACCCTACGGCGAACTTGGCCTTGGCGATCCGAAATGGACGGATGACGAACTGCTCGACTTCATGGTCGAGCATCCGATCCTGATGAACCGGCCGATTGTCGTCACGCCGCTCGGCACGGCGCTTTGCAGACCATCGGAGAAGGTGCTCGACATCTTGCCGGATGCGGACAAGGTCGGCGATTTCACCAAGGAAGACGGCGAGCGCATCGCCGCCCGCGATAAGGACCAGTCATCATGACCGCTCGCATGGATGCCCGTTTCGCCAAACTCAAGGCGGAGGGCCGGCCCGGCCTCGTGACCTTCATCATGTGCGGCGATCCGGACTACGACACGTCGCTGTCGATCCTCAAACGCCTGCCCGCAGCCGGTGCCGACGTGATCGAGCTTGGCATGCCGTTTTCCGATCCGATGGCTGACGGGCCGGCAATCCAGGCGGCGGGCCTCAGAGCCTTGCGCGCCGGTCAGACGCTGGCAAAGACGCTGGCGATGGTGGCCGAGTTCCGCCGGTCGGATACAGAAACGCCGCTGGTGCTGATGGGATACTACAACCCGATTTACATCTACGGCGTCGAACGTTTCCTGGCCGACGCCAAACAAGCCGGTGTCGACGGGCTGATCATCGTCGACCTGCCGCCCGAGATGGACGATGAACTGTGCCTGCCGGCGCTGGCCGCCGACATCAACTTCATTCGCCTGGCGACGCCGACGACCGACGACAAGCGGCTGCCCACCGTGCTCGCCAACACATCCGGCTTTGTCTATTACGTGTCGATGACCGGGATTACCGGCGCCAACATCACCAACACGCAGGCCGTCGGCGACGCGGTCAACCGGATCAAGGCGCACACCGACCTGCCGGTGTGCGTCGGGTTCGGCGTGAAAACCGCCGAACAGGCAAAGACGATCGGCCGCGACGCCGACGGCGTGGTGGTCGGAACCGCCATCGTGCAGGCCGTCGCCAACACGCTGGACGGCGACAAGGCGACCGCCGATACGGCAGAGGCGGTGGCAACGCTGGTGTCAGGCCTTGCCGGCGGGGTGCGGTCGGCGCGCCTTGAAGCCGCCGAATAGACGGACCACATTACCCGCAGACTGAAACGGGAATTCCGATGAACTGGATCACCAACTATGTGCGCCCGCGGCTGAATTCGATGCTCGGCCGCCGCGATATGCCGGAAAACCTCTGGATCAAGTGTCCGGAGACCGGAGAGATGGTGTTTCACCGGGAACTGGAGGAAAACCAGTGGGTGATCCCGTCGTCCGGCCATCACATGAAGATATCCGCGCGCGACCGGCTGCGGCACTTCCTCGATGACGGCCAGTTCGAGATCATCGCCAATCCGGCGGTTGCGGTCGATCCGCTGAAATTCCGCGACCAGAAGAAATATACGGACCGCCTGCGCGACAACAAGCAGAAGACCGGCCTGGAAGACTCCATCGTCAATGCGCTTGGATCACTCGAAGGACTGCCAATCGTCGCCTGCCTGCACGACTTCAGCTTCATGGGCGGGTCGCTCGGCATCGCGGCCGGCGAAGCGATCGTCAAGGCGTTTGAGACGGCGGTCGAGCAGAAGCGCCCGCTGGTGCTGTTTGCCGCATCCGGCGGCGCGCGCATGCAGGAAGGCATCCTGTCGCTGATGCAGCTGCCGCGCACCACCGTTGCCGTGGAAATGCTGAAGGAAGCCGGGCTGCCCTACATCGTCGTCTTGACCAACCCGACAACCGGCGGCGTTTCTGCCTCCTATGCGATGCTCGGCGACATCCATATCGCCGAACCGGGCGCGGTGATCGGCTTTGCCGGGGCGCGGGTCATCGAGCAGACGATCCGCGAAAAGCTGCCGGAAGGCTTCCAGCGTTCGGAATACCTGCTCGATCACGGCATGGTGGACATGGTCGTCAACCGCCACGATCTGCGGCCGACGATCGCGCGCCTGCTGCGCATCCTGACCAAACAGCCACTGGTGGAAGAGGCGATTGCCGAAATGCCAGACGAGCCCGCAGAGGCTGAACGGGCCGAAGAGACGGTCGAGATCGTCGAGACCAAGGCGGGCGAACTCGCGCCCGCGGAAACGACGCAAAAGCCCTCACCCAGCTTCTGATCGGAGCCGATTTGACGCAACCGGTTGATCGTTTCGGCAGTCCGGAACCGCAGCCTTCCGGCGAAACGGAAGCGGAGCGCGAAATCGACCGGTTGATGGCCCTTCATCCGAAAGGCTTCGATCTCTCGCTCGATCGCATCTCCAAGCTTCTCGACCGCCTCGGCAATCCGCAGAGCCGCATGCCGCCCGTCATCCATGTTGCCGGAACGAACGGCAAGGGTTCGTGTGCCGCGCTCTGCCGTGCGCTGCTGGAAGCCGCCGGGCACAGCGTGCATGTGCACACCTCGCCGCATCTGGTGAACTGGCACGAGCGCTACCGGATCGGTTCTGCCGACGGCCCCGGGGCGCTTGTCGAAGACGCCGTGCTGGCCGATGCCATCCGCCGGGTTGCCGATGCAAATGGCGGCCAGCAGATCACCGTATTCGAGATCCTGACCGCTGTGATGTTCCTGCTGTTCAGCGAGTATCCCGCCGATGCCGCCATTGTCGAGGTTGGCCTTGGCGGCCGGTTCGACGCCACCAACGTGATCGGCAGTCCGGCGGTCAGCGTCATCATGCCGATCGGGCTCGATCACCAGGCCTATCTCGGTGACAGGATCGAGCTGATCGCAATGGAAAAGGCCGGGATCATGAAGCCGGGCTGCCCGGTGGTGATCGGCTATCAGGACAATGATGTGGCGCGCGAGGTGCTGATCGATGCGGCGGACCGCGTCGGCGCGCCGGCAAGCGTCTACGGCCAGGACTTCTATGCCTATCAGGAGCACGGCCGCCTGGTCTTTCAAAGCGACAGCGGCCTTATGGACCTGCCATTGCCACGACTGGCCGGCAGGCATCAGATCACCAATGCGGCGACGGCGCTCGCGGCGGTGGCGGCTACAGGTTTCGAGGTTTCACAGGAAACAGCCGAACGCGCCATGTCGGCAGTCAGCTGGCCCGGGCGGATGCAACGTCTCAGCGAAGGCCCGCTGCCCGCATTGCTGCCCGACAGTTCGGAAATCTGGCTCGACGGCGGGCACAATCCGCATGCGGCCGCGATGATCGCCGAAACGCTGGCCGGCATGTACGACCTGACCGAACGGCCCCTGTTCCTGATCACCGGGATGATCAACACCAAGGACCCGCGCGGCTATTTCCGCGCCTTCGAGGGCATGGCCCGGCATTGCTTTACGGTTCCCGTGACCGGCAGCGATGCCGGTGTCGATCCGCACGCGCTCGCCGAGGATGCGATCGCCGCCGGCCTGACTGCGCAGCCAATGCAAAGCGTCGGGCAAGTGCTTCGCCTGCTCGGCGAGGGCTGGAACAAACTAGAGCCGCCGCCGCGCGTGATGATCGGCGGGTCGCTTTATCTCGTCGGCGAGGTGCTGCGCGAAAACGGCACGCCGCCGCAATAGCCGGGTGTACCCGCACAAAAAAGCCCGGCACATGGCCGGGCTTTCGATTCGCGGAGCGGGCCGATCAGGCGGCCGCGTTCTTGATCCAGTCGACGAGCTTGGCCTTCGGCGCCGCGCCCACCATCTGGTCGGCGATCTCGCCGTTCTTGAACATCAGCAGCATCGGGATCGAACGCACTCCGTACTGCACGGCCAGGTCCTGGTTTTCGTCGACATTGACCTTGGCGATCTTGACCGCGCCATTCATCTCATTGGAGATTTCCTCGAGAGCCGGGGAAATCATCTTGCACGGACCACACCACTCCGCCCAGAAGTCCACCACCACCGGCGTATCAGCGCCGAGGACATCGTTCTGGAAGTTGCTGCCGTCGATATTTACGGTTGCCATCGTGGCCACTCCTGCTTCTTGATCGGTCCCATCTGGGTATCATCGATATCGATTCAAGGCCAGAACGCGCCCGGCCCGGTTCACGACCTGTTGAAGGATGCCAGCGCCCGGTCAAGAAATCCTTGCGACAACCGAAAAGTGCGCGGGCCGGCAGTGTAGATCAGCCAGGCTTCGACCGGTCTGCCGGGATAGAGGGGCGCGACCAGGGCCTGATAAAGCGCCATCTGGCGCAGATAGACGTCCGGAATCTCGTCAGCTGTGTTTGGCACGAACGCGTTGGTCTTGAAATCGGCGATCAGCACCCGGTCATCGCTCGCGAAAATCCGGTCGATGACACCGGATACGGCGCGCTGTTCGCCGGCCAGCTGAAGCGTTCCCATGACCGGTGCTTCGGCCGCCGAATTCGGGCCGAACAAGACGCCCAATTCGGGATCGTCCAGCACGTCGAGCGCCTGCTGCACGAGCTTGCCGACATCTTCCGGCGACCATCGGCTTTCCAGCTGACGGCAGTATTCGGCCGCGCGCTCATGCCGCCGGTCGGCCGGCACACCCGGCAGAAACTGCAGCATGCGGTGGGTGGCGGTGCCGCGCCGCATGGCTAGCGCCGGCGCCATCTCGTCAGCGTCGCCGGTTTCAAGCAGCGAAGGCACTCCCGCCGACAGCGCCGTGTCGCTCTCCGGTTCGATCGCGATGCCAGTAGCGCCCGATGGCGCCAGCGGGCGCGGCAATGGCGGTTCGGCGGGGACATTGCCGGTAAACCAGTCCGGCATGACGGCGGCGTGCTTTGGTGCGTCCGGGCGCGGCGGCTCGGCGACAACGGCGACCGGCGCGGTGGCCGTGTAGCGCAGCGCCTCGAAGCCCGGATAATCAACCGTGGTCGCATGCGGCTCCAATGCACGCGAAACCACGGCATGCCAGGTGTCGTCACCGCCGCCGCGCAGACCGGCATAGCCGGCGATGACGAGCCGGTCGGCGGCGCGCGTCATGCCGACATAGAGCAATCGCCGGTATTCCTCGCCGGCCTTGCGGGCGACGACGTCGCGTGCGGCCTGAATTGCCACCGAATTCGGCGCACCGGCCGCATTCCACAAAACGAGACCGTCGCCGACATCGAGAAACCGCCTCTCTTTTCGCGCCGAATGCGGCTTCGCGCCGCGATCGACCAGGAACACGACCGGCGCTTCCAGCCCCTTGGCGCCATGCACGGTCATGATGCGCACCTGCGCCTGCGACGGGTCCATCTCGCGCTTGATTTCCGGGCTTGCGGTTTCCAGCACCGCAATGAAATTCTGCAGCGACGGCAGGCCGTCGCGATCATGCGCCAGCGCAAAGCGCGCGAACTCGTCCAGCATGTCGGCGGTCTCCGGGCCGAGCCGGCCGATCATCCGGTCGCGCATCCGGTCGCCGCTGAGCACCGACGAGAAGAATTCGTAGACCGGCAGGAGACGCGCCCTTTCGATCCAGTCGCGTAACCTGTCCCGTACAGCCTCCAGCGCTGGATCGGAACCCGCTGCCGCTTCGAGCGCCTCGAACAGGGTTCGGTCGCCACGGTCATGGGCGATGGCAAACAGCGTCTCTTCGGGAAGATCGAACAGCGGGCTGCGCAGAATCGCGGCAAGCGACAGATCGTCGGCTGGCTGCAGAACGAATTTGGCCAACGCCAGGAGATCGAGAATGGCGATGTGGTCGGTCATGCGCAACCGGTCAGCGCCGGCCACCGGCACATGACGGTCCTTCAAGGCCCGCGACAACGTGCCGACGAAACTGTCGCGCGAGCGCACAAGGACAAGTATGTCGCCGGGCTGGACGGGCCGGCCTGTCCCTTCCAGTATCTCGCCATTCTCCAGCCAGTCCGCAATGGTGTCGGCGATCCGCTCGGCGGCGACGACCGACGGTCCGGGCGGGGCGTCGACAGGCGCGGTCCAGTCGCTCTTCTCGTCGGCCTTCTGCGCACGGGCCATTTCCCATACCTCGACGCGACCCGGCTGCCCATGGCGCAGCGAAGTATGGGGATCGGGTGCGCCGGCATGGACGAGGCCGCTACGCATGTCCTCCGATCCGAAGACGATATCGACAGCCGAGAGCACGTCTTGCGTCGAGCGAAACGAGGTCGTCAGCGGTACCTTTTCGAAGCCGTCCTCGCCGAAGACTTCGCGCGCCTTTCCGGCGATCTCCGCGCCCGCCGTACCGAAACTTGCCGGATCCGCACCCTGGAACGAATAGATCGATTGCTTCTCGTCGCCGACGGCAAACAGCGTGCGGCGCAGATCGCGCGCCGACTTTCCATCGAAGAATTCGTCGGTCAGCGCACGGATGACATCCCACTGCAGCGGGCTCGTGTCCTGCGCTTCGTCGACAAGGACATGGTCGATACCCTGATCGAGCTTGTAGCGGACCCAGGCACCGACATCCGGGCGGGTCAACAGATTGGCGGTGCGTTCGATCAGGTCGTCGAAATCCAGATAGCCGCGCTGGCGCTTCAGTTTTTCATAGCCGGCAAACAGATGATCAACGATGGTCAGTGCGGCGAGCGTGTTTTCGATCTGCGTCAGCAGCGCAATGCGGTCACTGGCCGCCGCGACCTGCTCGGCCGCCTGCGTGTAGCGATCCCGATAGTCCGGCAGATCGGCGATCACGTCGGCCGGAAACATGTTGTGCAGCTTCGGCGTACCATCCGCTTTCAGGAACGTCGCCACAAGCAGGTCGAAACGGCGGTGGCTGTCAGTCTCCGCGCAGGCGGCCAGAACGCCCGCCCCAACGCCCTCCGCCGTTTTCTTTCGATGCCGCCTCGCGCTTTGTGCGACCTGTTCGGCGTAGTCCCGATTGAAAGCAGCCATCGGCCACGCATCCTCGACGATCGTTTCGGCGCTGTCATCAGCACCGAAACCGAATGCCTGCCGGATTTCGGCCTCTCGTCCGCCCGGCTCGGACATGCCGCGCAGCACGGCGACAAGGCGCGAGCGGGAGGCGATCGCCTCGTCGAGCATCTCGTCGAGGCCGCTCTCGCCGACGCGGCCGATCACCGTCTGGAACGCACGCGCAAGCTCGCCATCGGCATCGTCCTCGACATGCGCCAACAACGACGCGCGGGCGCGGCCGATCAGTACGGCGATGGTCTCGTTGTCCGGTTGTTGGAAATGACCGGGAATGTTGGCTTCAAGGGGAAACCGGTGCAGCAGCGCGTCGCAAAAGGCGTGAATGGTCTGGATCTTCAGTCCGCCCGGCGTTTCCAGCGCCCGCGCAAACAGGCAGCGCGCGAAGGCGATCTTGTTTGCGTCCGGTTCGTGCTCTTCGAGATCCGTCAGGACCTTGCGCAATTCGCCCTCGGGCATGGCGACCCATTCCCCGAGACGCCTGAAGACCCGGTCCTTCATCTCCGCGGCTGCGGTCCGCGTATAGGTCAGGCAAAGAATGCGCGAGGGATCGGTGCCATCGAGCAGCAGGCGAATGACCCTTGTCGCCAGTACGTAAGTTTTACCGGCGCCGGCATTGGCCGACACCCAGACCGACTTCAGCGGGCTGGCAGCACGCGCCTGCCGCTGCAAGGTCTCGGGGTCGGGAAGCGCCTTGCGCGGCGCGATTGGCGGCGTTTCACTCATCGCCGTCTCCATCGCCGATCAGCCATTCATGCACGCGCGCCAGATGATCGTAGTCACCAGGCTGCTGACTGATCTTGTGAAGCATGCGCCGCGACAGATATCCGTTAGCCGGATCCGCATACCATCTCAGCATCTCCGACAATTCGTTCCAGGCTTTCTCACTGAGCGCGGCCGGATCAACATCTCCAGTTGTGCGACTGCCTTTCAGCACGTCGCTTTCCTTGACCTGTCCCCTGCCGTCGACCTTGAGATAGAGCATCCCGGCAATGTCTTTCGATCCGACTTCCGAAAACGCGCCGCGCCGCAACAATGCGCCCTCCAGCGGCATTTGCGGGGACAACAGCGTTCGCACCATTTTTGCCGATGGCTGGAATCCGGTTTTGAAATCGATGATCTCGACCGATCCGTCCTGCATCACATCCAGCCTGTCGGCCCGGCCGCGCAAACTGACATCGGTCCCGTCAACCACTGTCGGAGCGGCGGCAATCTCGGGAAAGCGCCGGTTGACCCGGCTGGCGCGCCCGGCCTCCCAATCGGCGATGCCGGCGACGCCGGTTTCGATGCGCGGCCACCAGACGGTTCGGATTTCGACCGGCAGTTCCTCGGCCGTAAACAGCCGCCGCGCGATATCGGTCATCTGTGCGGCGGCCTGCGGGCCGAGCGGATCGACCCCTTCGCGAACGGCCTCCTCGAAAATGGCGTGAAAGAGCATGCCCCGCTCGGCGGCCGCCGGATCGCGCACCAGATCGTCGAACGGTTCCAATCCCAGGACGCGGCGCGCATAAACCGCATAGGGATCGCGGATCAGCGTCTCGACCTCGGTCACGGAGATCGATTTCGGCCTCGCATCGAGTGGCGGCGCTGGACGAGGGCGCGGCGCATAACGGGCCTTCTCGGTCGACTCGACGGCGCGTGCCAAATCGACATAACGATTTCCGGCGGAAACGAGCCGGGCGACTGTCTCACCGCCGGCAAAGGTGGCAAGGCGTTGAAGCCAGCGCGATGCAATCGAAGGTGCGCCGTCGGAGCGTTCGGAGCGCGACAGGATGACCCGGCGCTGGCCCATCGCCATTTGGAAGTCATGGGCGGACAGGCCGATCCGGCGTTCCGGCGGCTCGATTCCGAGGCCGGCTTTCATCGAGCGGGTCAAAAACTGGTCGTTGGCGGTCTGCTGCGGCCAGCCGCCCTCGTTGAGACCGCCCAGCACCATGAGATCGACGGTCTGCAATCGGGCTTCGAGCGTGCCCCAAATCGATATCCGGGGATGGCCGCCGGGCGCGGGCTTGACCGCTGCGTCGGCCATGAGCGCCGCGACCGCCTGCGGCCATTCGCGCGCCGGCATCGAAAATCCGGTATCGGCAGCCAACAGATTGCCCAGGAAGGCCTGGACCGCCGATCCGTCCTCGCCATTGTAGAGCGTGTCATGACGGCCGTCCGCATCGCGGCACAAGGCCTCGAGCGACATCACCGTGGCTGTGATCAGCGACAGGAAGGGAATTTCATCGTCGCGCGCCGCCAATGCGGCAAGCGGCGAAAGGGCGGCGCTTGTTCGTTCCGCGAAGCCCGTCACGAGGCCAATATCGGTTTCGGTCATCCGCCCGAGCCATACAGCGCGGCGGCTGCCCCTTTGCGCCTCGCTTACCAGCCGCTGCGCGGCAAAGTCCGCCAGGTTTTCCGTATCGATGCGTCCGGCGCCACCGCGCAGTATGGCGATTTCGAACAGATCCACGGCTCGGCCATGCGCGTCAGGCGTGGCGGATATCTTGACCAGCGGATGCTTCAGGAGCGCCAGAAGGGTCGACGGATCTCCCGGATTGAAGACGGTTTCCAGCACGAGGCAGAGCAGCCTGCCCGGCACGGTCGCCGCGAGCGGCGTGCCGCCCGTGTCGGTCGCTGAAATACCGTAACGCGCCAGTTCGGCAACGACGCGACGCGCCAGATCGCGATCCGGCGTCACAAGCGCAGCCATCGCGTCCGGATCGTGAATAGCCTCGCGCAATGCGGCTGCAATCGCCGCTGCCTCCATGTGTTCGTTGGGCGCTTCCAGCAATTCGACTTTCTCGAAAGCGGCGTCACTTACCCGTGGACGCGTTTGCATCCATCGGTCCGTAACCGAGGCCGGACGCAAGCTCTCGGCGACCCACAGTTGGCGTTGCTGCAACGCGTGCGAAATCGGTTCGCCCAAAGGCTCCACCGCGTCATGCGCGATGCCGATGGCAGCGGCAAGCCTGTAGAGACCGTACTGCGGATGGCCGATGACCGAGGCGACATCGGTATCCGATGCGAGCGCATCGCGGGACGGTTCGTCCATCCCGGTATCGAATCCCGGCAGCACCACCGCGCCCGTCGGCAACCTGGCGATTGTCCTGATCAGTTCAGCCGTGGCCGGGATCGTGCCCGTCGATCCGGCCACGACGACCGGCCCGGACGGCGGATTGCGCTTCAGTCGCTCGGCTTCCGCAAGGATGCGGCGATTGCGATGGTCGCCCGGATCAAGAACCCCGCGTTCTGCAAGGATATCCGGCCACTCGCGGCGCATGATCTCGAGGAAGGCGAGCGTCACCTTCCACCATTCGGACAGTTCCGACGTATCCAGCGACGCGATTTGCGAGGCATCGACCCCGCCCGTGGAAAACTGGTCCATAAGCGAAGCGAGATCGCGGGCAAGCCAGAAGGCGTCAACCCGCGACACAGGCGTCTGGATGACTTCGTCGCCGTAAAGGCGGCCGGTATCGATTTTGAGATGTTTGGTCCAGGAGGCGACCAGTCGGCCCAGCAGCAAGAGGCGCTCCGTGCGGTCGATCGCCGGCGGTATATCTGCCGCGGCAGCCCCGTCGCCGTCGAACCGGCCGGCATCCTCATCAAATTCGCCCAAGGGGCGGATATGCGGCAGGAGGATCGATTCACCGCCAAGATGGTCGAGGAATGCGGATCGCAGTTCGCGCGCCGCGCGCCGTGTCGGAACGTAGATCAGGGCAGAGGAAAGCCGGAGCGGATCGCCACCGTAGGAAAAGCCCGGAACCAAATGCCCGTCGCACAAGGCACCGGCGACCGCCGGCAAGAAGGCAGCGCCCGGCGGAACCGTGTAAACGCGCGGCTGGACGAACTTCGCCAAGGGCGATCCTCACTCAATGATTCGAACCGGATTGTCGGCTGCCACGCATGTCGCGGTCAATGGAACCGGTGCGAGAGCGATACCAGTTCGGCTTCGGCCGCCGGCAGCGCCTCGGGCGTTCCGACCGTAAACCAGTGCGCGTTTTCCATCACGTGGCCGAACAGCCGGCCCTGCGCAATGGCCTTGTCGTAATAGACGTTCAGCGAATGCGGCTCGGCTTTGGCGCCGTTGAAGACAGCAGGGTTGTAGATCGTCGCGCCGGCATAGAGCAGGCCGGCGGGATCGGATTTGTCCTCCAGCCGCGCCAGCCGGCCGTCGGCATTCATCGCGAAATCGCCGCCGCCACTATGCCCGGTCGTCCGGTCAAGCGGACACAGCATGAGGAGTACATCCATCCGCGACGGGTCGAAAGCGTCGATCATCGCCTTCAGATTGGACTTGCCGCGTTCGACCCAGAACGTGTCGGCGTTCAACAGCAGGAACGGCGCACCGCCGAGCAGCGGCAAGGCCTTGATCACGCCGCCCGCCGTCTCGAGGATGCGGTCGCGTTCGTCGCTGATGACGGTCTCCGGCGACGCCCGGTGCGCGCAGTGATCGACGATCTGTTGGCCGAGCCAATGCACATTGACGACGGCCTTGGTTATGCCCGCATCCTCGGCGGCGTCCAGCGCCCGGTCGAGCATGGTCCGCCCGCCAACCGGCACCAGCGGTTTCGGGATCGCTTCGGTGATCGGCCGCAGCCGCTTGCCGAACCCTGCGGCAAGCACCATCGCCGTATCGATCTTCGCGCTCATTGCCGCTGCGGCCCTATCGTCGCGTCCAGCACGCCATGCCGCTCGTACCATGCCGCCAGATCGGCGAGCGCGGGATGATCGAACACCTGACGCAGATAGGCCTGCAGGCGCGGGATGTGCGAAAGGTAAGCCGGCTTTCCATCGCGCTCATCGAGCCGCACGAAAATGCCGAGGATCTTGGTCGCGCGCTGCGCGGCGAGGACCGCGAACGCCATACGGAACGCCTCTTCGTCGAAGCCGCCCGGTTGCGCCGCGCGGCAGGCGCAGTAGCGATCCAGCATCTCGACCTGCAACCCCGGCGGGACATCGACGCGCGCATCCTGGACGAGCGAGGCGACGTCATAGGCGGTCGAACCCCACAAGGCGTCCTGGAAATCGATCAGCCCGACCCTGCGCGATCCAATTTCATCGGCAAGCCACAACACGTTCGGCGAATGGAAATCGCGCAGAAGAAGGCTTTTCTGCATCGCATCGACTTGTTCGAAGGCCTCGCTCCATAGCCGGCGAAATTCCTTCGTTGCCGCCTCGCCCGGCGGCAATCCCGTCGCGCGCGGCACGAACCAGTCGGTCAGAAGCCCCGTCTCGATCAGGAAGGCGCCGCGGTCAAACTCAGGGATCCGGTGGCTGGTGTTGCCGACTTCGACGGTCCGCGGCCAGTCGGCGGCATGCATCGCCGCCAGGCATTCCACCGCCGCCAGATAGCGGTCGCGGATCGGCACGCGGTTTTCATCGACAATGCCGGCATCGCCGAGATGTTCCAGCAGAACGAGGCCGCAATCGAGGTCGAAGGCATGGATTAGCGGCGCGCGGAAGCCGCGCCCGGCCAGCAGTTTGCCGATGGCGACGAAGGCCGTCACGTCTTCGGCCAGATGGGCGATCTGCGAGTAGGGCTTGCCGTCGCGCACCGGCGGGCCGTCGGGCCGGCGCGGCGCGTCCATCAGGATCGCCGTTTTGCCGTCATGCTCGACCGTCTCATAGGCGCGGGTCGATGCATCGCCGAGCAGGAAGCGGCGCGTTGCGCCTGACCAACCCCGCGCGTCGAGAAACGCCCGGATATCGAGGCTGCGGTGCAGCCGCGCGGCAAAGCCGGCCGACGCGGTCACGGTCACGGCGCGCGATGCCGGGTCGTCGGCCGGTTCACGGATTGCGAGATGCACCGCATCGCCCGGCAGAAAATCCGCCGCGCGCTGCGGCCACTCGACCAGCGCGATACCCTCGGCCAGCGCCTCCGGCACCCCGAGTTCGTCCAACTCCTGCGGATCGGCGATCCGGTAAAGATCGAAATGCGCGACCGGCATCGCCAGATCATAGGTCTGTACCAGGGTAAAGGTCGGGCTCGGCACTTCGAGACGGTCGCCACCAGCACCGGCCAGCGCCCGGATCGCGGCGCGCGCGAAGGTCGTCTTGCCGGCGCCGAGGTCGCCTTCCAGCAGCACACAGTCGCCCGGTGCGAGCGCACGCGCGAAGTCGGCGGCAAAGGCGCTGAACGCGGCCTCGCCGGAAAATGTCATTGACAGGGCTTCGCACGTCACTACGGCTTCCATCGGCACGCTTGCAGCCACACCCTCGCGGTCTTACTCGGCCGCCACCTGCATGCTGGGGGGAACCTGCGGGAAATGCAGGTGGACTTCGGTTCCGCGTTCCGGCGACGACTGGATCTCGATGCGGCCGTCATGCAGGGTTACGAAGCTTTTGGCAAGCGACAGGCCGAGACCGGCGCCGCGCCGGCGGCCCGGCTTGCCCGTATGGAAGGGATTGAAGATCTCGTTCAATGAGTCTTCGGGAATGCCCGGCCCGTGATCGCGGATCTTGATGACGACACCGTTGGCTTCGCGTTCGCCGGTAAACACCACGGTCGTTCCTTCGGGCGCGAAATCGGCGGCATTGGAAAGCACGTTGTAGACCGCCTGGCGCAGCCGGGAGCCGTCGGCGTGAATGGCGCCGATGTCCGGATCGATGCGCACGGCAAGATCGATTTCGTGTTCCTGGAGGCGCGGCGCGAGCGCGGTGGCGATCTCGCGCATGACCGGCTCGATCTCGATTTCCCGGAAATCGAGCTCCATGATTCCGGCATCGATCGTCGCCAGATCGAGAATGTCGTCGACAATCAGCATCAGCGCGTCGGAAGACGAGGAGATGTGGTCGACATATTCGCGCTGCTTGCGGTTCAGCGGACCGGTGTCGTCGCTCGCAAGCAGAGCGGTGAAGCCGGCAATGTTGGTCAGCGGTGTGCGCAGTTCGTAGGACACGTGCTGCACGAAGCGGTTGCGCAGTCGCGCCGTGCGTTCCAGCGCGTCATTGCGGTCGCGCAGCGCCCGCTCCACCTGGTCGCTGGCGGTGACATCGACGAAGGTGATCATGGTCTGGCCATTGGGCAGCGGCGCAATCATCCAGGAAAGCGTCAGGCCGTCCTGTTCGCAGCGCCCGGCCTCATCGCCCCGATCATCGTCGAACCCGGTCACGATGCCGGCAAAATGCTTCCAGGTTTCCTCATTGCCGCATTCGGCGGCGATCCGGGCGATGTGCACGCCATCCTCGGCAATCAGCGCCTCGATGCCCCAGAACCGCGCAAAGGCCGGATTGGCAAGCTGCAGCTTGCCATTGGCGGCAAACACCGCCACGCCCTCGGCGAGATGATCCAGCGTCTCGCCGCGAACCCGCACCATGGTTTTATAGCGGCTTTCCAGATCGATGCGCTCGGTCAGATCCTCGAACACCCAGGTCAGCCCGCCCTTGGGGTGCGGGCTGGCGACAACGCGCAGGGTCTGGGCGCTCGGCAGGTGCCACCAGTGCTCCTGCGGCTCGATCGACTGATAGGCCGCCAGGATGCCGTCCTTCCAGCGCCGCCATTCCGGCTGCTCGGGCAGCTTGCCCTCGGCGCGCAGCCGGTCCAGCAACATGGTGTTGTCGGGCACGGATTCCAGGAAGGCGACGTCCAGGCCCCACAGTTCGCGAAAAGCCTGGTTGTAGAAACGCAGGCGCGCATTCTCGTCGAACATGGCAACGGCCGTGTTGAGCTGGTCGAGCGTTTCCTCGTGGCTGCGAATCGTCTTGTTCAACTCGCTGCGGATCGCATCGAATTCCGTCTGATCAATGGCGATCCCGGCCGACCCCCAGGGGCCTGGCGTTTCCGACACTTCGAAGACGACGCGATCGCCGTCGACCACCGTCGACACCGGCTCATTGAATCCGCTCTCGGTCCGGCTTTGCTCGGAGATCCGGCGCAGCGCCTGCGAACCGAAGAGCTCCGATCCGCGCGCGACCGCCTCCGCGGCGTCTTCCTGCTGCACTGAGCGGGCATAGGACGCGTTGACCCAGGTCAGAGCGCCGTTGGAGTCGCGCAACCAGGCCGGTGCATCCATCGCGTCGAGCAGGGACTTCAATGTCTGCAGGATTTGCACCACGCGATTGTGTTCGAGCGCCAGTTTGGCGCCGGTCGCCCGTTCGGAAGCCAGATTGGCGAAACGCACCACCGCGCTCGATCCATTGGTGCGGCCGGTCACTTCCAGCGGAGCGCCGGCGCGGGTCTCGATAATGTCGGAAAACGGTTTTGCCTCGTCGCGCAGATCGGCGATCAGATGCTCCAACCGCGCCGCCGAACGCGGCTCCAGCCAGCGGCCGAACGCGAGGAAGGTGGAGCGTTCCGCCGGCGCGCCGGTCGAGGCTTCAAGCGCACCGATCACGGCCGGTTTGCGGTCCTTGTCTTCCCAGATGATCGCGCGCTGTCCGTCGGTGCGCGCCAGCGCTTCCAGGGTCGCGATCTGGCCATTCAGGGCCTGGACCTTGGCTCGCAGCGCATCGTTTTGCGCGGCAGTCCTGCCGCGTTCGCGGATCAACCAGAGTGCGGAGGCGAGTGCGGCGGTCATGGCGCCGGCAAAAAGCGCGAACTGCACGACTTCCGGCGTGCCAAGCGCCGGACTGATCAGGCCGAAGACCGGAGCCCCGGCGTCTTGGGCGTGGGTTGCCGTCGTCAGCGCGGCCGTTGACGCCGTGGCGGCAAGCGCATAGCGCAGCCCGCCAAGGCGCATGCCTCGGCTCTTACGTTTCGTCCCGACCCCAGATGTCGGCATTCGCGTCCCCTTGTCGCAAGCACGAAATCACACGGCATTGACGGATTCCGCTTCGACACGTCGCGCCCCGATCGCCACCATCCTCGAACGCGCGAATCAACCCAAAATACCCTCACGCGGATTCTGCGTGAAGCGTCACGGGCATAAAAAAAGACCGGGGAGCCGTTCCGGCATCCCCGATCCCCATATGTTGTGTCCGAGTTGGACGAACTCAGTACCGGTAGTGTTCCGGCTTGTAGGGACCTTCCGGCACGACGCCGATATAGGAGGCCTGTTCGTCGGAAAGATCGGTCAGCGCCGCTCCGAGCTTGGCCAGATGCAGGCGTGCAACCTTCTCGTCGAGCTGTTTGGGCAGCACGTAAACCTCGTGCCGGTATTCCTCGCCCTTGGTGAACAGTTCGATCTGCGCCAGCACCTGGTTGGAGAAGGACGCAGACATGACGAAGCTCGGATGGCCGGTCGCATTGCCGAGGTTCAGCAGACGGCCTTCAGACAGCAGGATCATGCGGTTTCCCTTCGGAAACTCGATCATGTCGACCTGCGGCTTGATATTGGTCCATTTGAGATTGCGCAACCCGGCGACCTGGATCTCGTTGTCGAAGTGGCCGATGTTGCCGACGATCGCCATGTCCTTCATCTCGCGCATGTGCTCGAGCCGGATGACGTCCTTGTTGCCGGTGGTGGTGATGAAAATGTCAGCTGTCGAAACCACATCTTCGAGCGTCACCACCTCGAAACCGTCCATCGCTGCCTGCAATGCGCAGATCGGATCGATTTCGGTAACCTTGACCCGGGCGCCGGCGCCCTGCAACGACTGAGCGGAGCCCTTGCCGACATCGCCGTAACCGCAGACGACGGCAACCTTGCCGGCCATCATCACGTCAGTTGCGCGGCGAATGCCGTCAACCAGCGATTCCTTGCAGCCATACTTGTTGTCGAATTTCGACTTGGTGACGGAATCGTTGACGTTGATCGCCGGGAACGGCAGCAGGCCCTTCTTCTGCAGCTGATAGAGCCGGTTCACGCCGGTCGTCGTTTCCTCGGTCACGCCCTTGATGGCATGGCGCTGCTTGACGAACCAACCGGGGCTGGCCTCCATGCGCTTCTTGATCTGCGCGAACAGAACCTCTTCTTCCTCGGAACCCGGATTCGACAGCACGTCCTCGCCTTCCTCGGCGCGCGCGCCGAGCAGGATGTACATCGTCGCATCGCCGCCATCGTCGAGGATCATGTTGGAAAGACCGCCGTCGGGCCACTGGAAAATCTGATCGGTATAGGTCCAGTAGTCCTCGAGCGATTCACCCTTGATCGCAAAGACCGGTGTCCCGGTTGCAGCGATGGCGGCGGCGGCATGGTCCTGGGTGGAGAAGATGTTGCAGGACGCCCAGCGCACATCCGCGCCCAGTTCCTTCAGCGTTTCGATCAGCACCGCCGTCTGGATCGTCATGTGCAGGGAACCGGTGATCCGCGCGCCGGTCAGCGGCTTGGCTTCGCCGAACTCTTCGCAGCATGCCATCAGACCGGGCATTTCGGTTTCGGCGATCTCGATTTCCTTGCGGCCGAAATCCGCCAGGCCAATGTCGGCAATCGCATAATCGTTTGTACTGGACATCGTTCAGCTCCGTTGAATTTTCCGCTGCCTATCAGACGGTACAACAGCTGACAACAACAACATAAGGAAATCTTTATATCGTGATACCGCCCATGATCTGGCCGGCTGCTACTCGCCTTCGCCGAATTTGTCCGACAGGAGATCGGCGATGGCGTCGAGTGCCGCGTCGGCATCCGGGCCTTCAGCCGTGACGGCAATGCTGCTGCCCTGAGCGGCAGCCAGCAGCATCAAACCCATGATGGAGTTGCCGAACACGGTCAGTCCGTCCTTGGCGACGGTGACGGTTGCCTGGAAACTCTCGACCAGATGCACGAATTTCGAAGAGGCGCGTGCATGCAGGCCACGCTTGTTGGTGATCACGAGTTCGCGGGTGGCCACTTTTTGGGGCGCCTTCCTGTATGCCTACTTTCCCGCGAGTATCTGGCTGGCGACATTGACGTATTTACGCCCCGCCTCGCAGGCGAGCTCGAGCGCCTCGCTCATCGGCTTGTCGTTACGGGCCTTCGCCAGCTTGATCAGCATTGGCAGGTTCATGCCGGCCAGGATCTCCACCCGCCCGGCTTCCATGACCGAGATCGAGAGATTGGACGGCGTTCCGCCGAACATGTCGGTCACGATGATGACGCCTTCGCCGCTGTCGACTTCGGCGACGCGCGCGAGAATATCGCGGCGGCGCTGCTCCATGTCATCGTCCGCGCCAATGCAAACGATTTCGAACCGCTCCTGCGGACCGACGACATGCTCCACGGCGTTCCTGAACTCTGCAGCAAGGTTCCCGTGCGTCACAAGCACGACACCGATCATTCCGTCCCGCCTCCCATTGGCGTCCACAAACCCACCAAATATCGCCCCAACATGATCAGCAATTGTGCCCGATGACAAGAAGTTTCAGTGTTACCTGGACCGACATGCTACCGGCCATCATCCGATCAGAGAATCCTGCCGGCAAGATCCAGCCAGCCCAGAGCCGCATGGGCCGCGCTGACCGGCGAATTGCTCAACAATGCCAGCTCCGGAACCGCCACACCGGCCAAGCGAACGGTGCGATCCGGATCGGCCACGCGTTCGGCGCCCGTCCGATCGGTCAGCAGGACCGCAAGCGCCACCTGGGTCGTCGGCTTGAACCGGTCAGGCGCGACCGCGACGAAACCGCAGCCGCGCAACTCGATCAGCCCGGCGATGCGTTCGGGTACATCGGCCCGCAACCGACCCGAGACCGGATCGGCAGACAACAGCGCATAATCGTCGGCGACCAATGCGCTCGCGATACCGTTTGCCTTGCAGCGCTGCATGAGCTCGATCGCAAGCGAGGTCTTGCCCGATCCCGAAGGACCGCGAATGATCACGCCGCTGCCGTCTATCTCGACCACCGTCGCGTGTTCGAGCTGCCCGTCGCGCTCACCTGTGCCGTCGGGGTTCATTCGCGCGGCAACCGGACCGTAAAGCGGGCGCCGGCGATGTCGCCGGTTTCCGGATCCGTCAGGTTCTCGGCGGTCAGCGTGCCGCCATGGGCTTCGATGATCTGGCGGGAGATCGACAGGCCAAGACCGGAATTGCGCCCGAACTGGTCGGGGCCGGGCCGGTCGGTATAGAAGCGCTGGAAAATCTTCTCGATGGTCTCCGCCTGGATGCCGGGGCCGTTGTCTTCGATGGTGACGACGACATGATAGGCTGTCTGCGCCAGGCGGATATCGACCCGGCCGCCTTCGTCCGGCACGAAAGAGAACGCGTTCTGGACCAGGTTGGTGATCACCTGGCCGATGCGCAGTTCATGCCCCATGACGAAGTAGCCGCGCTGTCCGGATGACAGTTTGGCGGTGAACAGCCGCAACTCGGTGGACGGATTGGTCACGCTCTGGCTGAGAATGGACGCGAGGTCGCGCAGCAGCTTGGCGACATCGACGCTGACCGCATCTTCGCGCACCAATTCGGCATCGAGGCGCGATGCATCCGAGATATCGGAGATCAGCCGGTCGAGGCGGCGCACATCGTGCTGGATGACATCCAGCAGGCGTTTGCGCGTCTCCGCGTTACGCGCCAACGGCAGGGTTTCGACGGCGCTGCGAAGGGAAGTCAGCGGATTCTTCAGTTCGTGCGCGACATCGGCGGCGAAGCTCTCGATCGCGTCGATACGGGCGTATAGCGAGTTGGTCATGTCGCGCAGCGCCGACGACAGGTTGCCGATTTCGTCCTGCCGGTTGGAGAAATCCGGGATCTCCTCGCGCAACTTGATGCTGCGGCGCACCCGCACCGCGGCCGCCGCCAGGCGCCGCAGCGGATTGGCGATGGTGCCAGCGAGTACCAGCGATAGGATGATGTTGACAATCACAGCGACCAGGAAGACGCGCATCATCGCATAGCGTTCGGCCTGGACGATCTTGTCGATGTCGCCGCCCTGGGTCGACAGTTGCAGGACGCCGAGCACCGCGCGAAAACGCTGGATCGGGACCGCCACCGAGACGATCATCTCGCCGTGCTCGGTGACGCGCACGACGCGCGAGCGGCCGCCGGCAAGCGCGCCCATGACTTCCGAATAGGCCGTGCCGGAGCCGCCCGGCTGCTCCGTGTAGATGGATAGATCGCGGCGCCTGAAGATCCGCGCGACCAGCCGGTCGAGCCGCTGCACGAAACCGTCGTCATCATCTTCCACCGGCGGCAACTCGAACCGCAACACCTGCCCGCCGGCGTAGAGATGGCGGGAGTCCAGCAGAAGGTTCGCCTCGGGGTCGTAGATACGGGCGCGTGTCCGGGTCGGCGAAATCAACCGGCGCAGGATCGGCGCGACACGTTCGGGATTGATCGGAAAATCTAGATTATCGAAGCGGTCGGCGCTCGGCACGATGCTCTCGCCGGCCTGCAATTCGAGCAGTTTGTCGGGATCGATCAGGATCGCGTTGGTCTCGACATTGGCCGACGCGGCAATCGCGCCGGCGATGATCTCGCCCTGGGTCATCAGGCTTTCGACGCGCGCATCGATCAGCCCGTCGCGGAACTGGTTGATGTACAGGATACCCGACATCAACACGCCAAGCGCGGCAAGGTTGAGAAACAGGATGCGCCTTGTCAGGGACGAAAACAGGTAGTGCCCGAAGATGCGGCGCAGCGGATTCATGACGACGGCGGACCAACGCGATTGCCGCTTTGCCTTCGGCTTTTCGTCGGCGGCGTCGGCCCGATAGGGGATATGCTCCGTTTCCACGACCATAACGCGCTGTCAGTCCGGCTCCATGCCCCGTGCCACAACAGGTCAGGCTTCCCGGAACCTGTACCCAACCCCGTACAGCGTTTCGATCATGTCGAAGCTGTCATCGACGACCTTGAACTTCTTGCGCAGCCGCTTGATGTGGCTGTCGATCGTACGGTCGTCGACGTAAACCTGATCATCATACGCCGCATCCATCAGTGAATCACGGCTTTTCACCACGCCCGGCCGCTGCGCAAGCGCATGCAGGATCAGGAACTCCGTCACCGTCAAGGTAACCGGCTGATCCCTCCACGAGCATGTATGTCGCTCCTGGTCGAGAACAAGATTGCCGCGAACGATCGACTGGGCGGCGGCCGGGCTGTCACCCTTGACCGCCACTTCGCGCGCCGCCGTGCGCCGCAGAACCGCGCGTACGCGTTCAACCAGCAGGCGCTGCGAGAACGGCTTGGTGATGAAGTCATCAGCGCCCATCTTCAGGCCAAACAGCTCGTCGATTTCGTCGTCCTTGGAGGTAAGGAAGATGACCGGTATGTCGGTCTTCTGGCGCAGCCGCCGCAGCAGTTCCATACCGTCCATGCGCGGCATCTTGATATCGAGGATCGCCAGCGCCGGCGGCCGTGCCAGCAAGCCTTCGAGCGCGGAAGCGCCGTCGGTAAAGGTCTCGACCCGATAGCCCTCCGATTCCAGCGCTATGGAAACGGAGGTCAAAATGTTCCGGTCATCGTCGACCAGCGCGATGGTCTGCATGCTGAAATTCTCCCCAGCCATGGCGTCATGTCCCTTGCTCTTGCGCAAAAGAAGCGGTTGACGCCGAAACTTGGCGCAAAATGTGGCACAGAAACCGGGTGGTGTCATCGCGCCCCCGGACGCACCCGGCGCTCGTGTTGCACAAGCGACACCGGCTTAACTATAAAAACTGCGGGTGTTTTCTCACAAATGAACCGATTTAATTTTTTCTTGGCCACCTAAATCGATTAATCATTTGAAATCAATCGCCATTTCTGTTTCACGGACTAACTCTGTTTAAACGGGAAATTAAACAGATTAAATTACCGGGTCGCATTCGCGATGCGTATCTGAAAACGAAACAAACGAAATTCTGGTGAGGACAATGATGGCGAACGGCTTGCACAATCCCGCACACGGACTTGAGAAACATGGTTTTCAGGCACCCGCAGCCGTTTATTACAATCTCACCGAAGCACAACTCTATGAAGAAGCGATTTGCCGGCGCGAGGCACAACTCAGCGCTCATGGCGCGCTTGTCGCCAAGACCGGCGTCCATACCGGCCGCTCGGCAAACGACAAGTTCGTGGTCCGCGACGGGTTGGTCGACGCGCACATCTGGTGGGACAACAACAAGGCGATGTCCCGGGAGGCCTTCGACCGGCTGCACCAGGATTTCCTCGACCAGGCGCGCGGCATGGATCTGTTCGCCCAGGATCTGTTGGGTGGCGCCGACGAGGAACATCAGATCAAGGTGCGGGTGGTTACCGAGAAGGCTTGGCATTCGCTGTTCATTCGCAACCTGCTGCGCCGCCCGGCGCGCGATACGCTGGAGTCGTTCGTGCCGGAAATGACCATCATCGACCTGCCGTCGTTCGAGGCCGATCCCGACCGCCACGAATGCCGCACAGGCACGGTCATCGCGGTCGACCTGTCGCGGATGATCGTCCTGATCGGCGGAACGTCCTATGCCGGCGAGATGAAGAAATCGGTGTTTACAGCGCTTAACTACCTGCTGCCGAAATCCGGCGTGATGCCGATGCACTGCTCGGCCAACGAAGGATCCGAAGGCGACGTGGCGGTTTTCTTCGGCCTGTCGGGCACCGGCAAGACGACGCTTTCGGCCGATCCGTCGCGCACACTGATCGGCGATGACGAACACGGCTGGAGCGAAAACGGCGTGTTCAACTTCGAGGGCGGCTGCTACGCCAAGACGATCCGCCTGTCGCGCGAAGCCGAGCCGGAAATCTACTCGACCACCGAACGGTTCGGTACGGTCCTCGAAAACGTCATCCTTGATGATGTCGGCATGCCGGACTTCCACGACGCAACGCTGACCGAAAACACCCGTTGCGCCTATCCGCTTGAGTTCATTCCGAACGCCAGCGCCACGGGCAAGGCGGGCCAGCCGACGAACATCATCATGCTGACCGCCGATGCTTTCGGCGTCATGCCGCCGCTCGCCCGCCTGACACCGGCGCAGGCGATGTATCACTTCCTGTCCGGCTACACCGCCAAGGTCGCCGGTACCGAGAAGGGCGTCACCGAACCGGAAGCAACCTTCTCGACCTGCTTCGGCGCGCCGTTCATGCCGCGCCATCCTTCCGAATACGGCAACCTGTTGCGCGACCTGATCGCCCGCCACGGCGTCAATTGCTGGCTGGTCAACACGGGCTGGACCGGCGGCGCATATGGAACCGGCAAGCGGATGCCGATCAAGGCGACGCGCACGCTTCTGCAGGCGGCCCTCGGCGGCAAGCTGGACAATGCCCACTTCCGCATCGATCCGAATTTCGGCTTCGAAGTTCCGGTGGCTGTCGACGGCGTCGAAACGGCGATCCTCGATCCGCGGGGAACATGGTCGGACAGTGCCGAATATGACCTGCAGGCCCGCAAGCTGGCCGACATGTTCAACAGCAACTTCGAGAAATTCGCCGACCATGTCGACCTGGAGGTCATGGATGCGGCGCCTCGATTTCTCGAAGCCGCCGAGTAACAACGCCGAATAAAGACCGATAACGGCGTCCGTGAATGCGGGCGCCGTTTTTTCATGCGCGCGAACGCGGTATAGGAGCGCCATGACGGAGCATTCCAGATGAGCGCCGAGAATCTGCCAATCAAACCGGGAATGGAACTGCCGGGCTGGTCGATGACCGAAGAATTCGTGCTGGCCGGCGGCCCCGGCGGCCAGAACGTCAACAAGGTGGCGACCGCTGTGCAGTTGCGCTTTCATCCGGGCGTGACCGGTCTTTTCTCCGATACGCAGAGGGCGCGGCTGATGAAGCTTGCCGGCCGGCGCGCGGCCAAGGACGGCTCGATCCTGATCGAGGCGCGGCGGCACCGCAGCCAGGACCGCAACCGGATCGATGCGCGCGAACGCCTGAAGGCACTGATCCTGCAGGCGCTGGAACCGCCGGCACCACCGCGCAAGAAGACGCGGCCAAGCCGTGGCGCTGTCGAACGCCGGCTGAAGGCCAAGGCGGGCCGGTCGCAGATCAAGAAAATGCGGGGCGGCGTCGAAGTCGAGGACTAGCATCGAGCATTGTCTCCGGGCTATCTATTTTTCGCCATATGGCGTGGGGCGGCAATCCAACTCCTGGAAGGATCGATGCAATGGGTTTTTTCGACTTCGTAAAATCCGCAGGCAAAAAGCTCGGCTTCGGCGACGATGACGAGAAGAACGCGAACGAGCTGAAAAAGGAACTGGACTCGCACGGGCTCGGCACCGATGCGGTACAGGTGGAGGTCAAGGGCGACACCGCGATCGTCAAAGGCGCGGTCGCCGACCAGTCGATTTTCGAGAAGGCGGTCGTGGCCGTCGGAAACACGCTGGGCATTTCCAAGGTCGAGGCTTCCGAATTGCGCGTCGTACCGCCGGACAGCGGCCTGAAACTCGCCGCCGGGGTCGACATGAACGCCCTGATCGCGGCCGCCGCGCCGGCCGACGAGCCGAAGTTCCATACTGTCGAGTCCGGCGACACGCTGTGGGCGATTTCCGAGAAGGCGTATGGGAACGGCTCCAAATACGAGGCGATTTTCGAGGCCAACAAGCCGATGCTGACCCATCCGGACAAGATCTATCCCGGCCAGGTGCTGCGCATACCGAACCTCGGCTGACCCGGTCCAATATGGTGGCGGCCGGTAGCATGCCGCGCCGCCGTCGCATATTACTTGGCGCATGCTGGTTCTTCCCAAGGGCGTCCGACACATTCCCGCAGCGCTTTCCACCGACGCGCAGCATGCGCTGGTCGACGAGATCCGGGCGATCGTCGCGCGGGCGCCGCTTTACATTCCGGCGATGCCGCGCACCGGCAAGGAAATGAGCGTGCGCATGACCAATTGCGGCTCGCTCGGCTGGGTGACCGACAAGGAACGCGGCTACCGCTATCAGCCGGAGCATCCGGTGACGGGCGCGCCCTGGCCGCCGATCCCCGCCTCGCTGATGGAAATCTGGGAGACTTACAGCGGCTATCCGCATCCGCCGGAGGCCTGTCTCGTCAATTTCTACGCCGGCAGCGCGAAGATGGGTCTGCACCAGGACCGCGACGAGGCGAATTTCGACGCGCCGGTGGTTTCGATCTCGCTTGGCGACACCTGCCTGTTCCGGGTCGGCGAGACCACACGGGGTGGGCGGACGGTTTCCTTCAAGCTCGACAGCGGCGATATCGTGATGCTCGGCGGCGAAGGACGATTGTGCTTTCACGGCGTCGACCGGATCTATCCCGCGACCTCGGCCTTGTTGAAAAATGGCGGACGCATCAATTTGACGCTTCGAAGGGTAACGAAGCCGTAGAAGCGGCGCCTCACCCGGCGCGGGGAGAGACAGGCGCGCGGCATCGGCGCCGCGCCTCATTCCCTGAGGCCGGATTATCTCGTAGTTGGAAGACGGGCGGTCAAAGCATCGCAACGTCTAGTTAGTAATAGCGATCCTCGGACCGCCCGCTCGTTCGGCCCTGCAATCGATTCACCGGATCGATTGCTCCGGCTGCGCCGGAACGGGCCTCACCTAGCAGCTTCGGTCGGCGGCCCGGATCGTTTTGTCCGGGAAAACAAGACTGCGCGCGCCGCTTCATGCCGCCCTGACTTGGGGGTTCATCACCCAGCAACGCACCTCTGCGCCACCAGCCAGGCACCGTCCCTCTCCCTGTGAGCCGGTGTGCACCCAGACTTCCGTGAGAAGGCATTTGCGATTGTAGGAGAGGTTCGGGCGTGGTGGATAAATCTGAACAAAAAATTCTCGGCGGTTTCTTCGCTCGCGCATGGCCGGACGAATGACAGCCCTGAAACCGACAGGCTCAAAGCTTCCTGAGCAACACATCCTCGACCAGGTGGTTCGAGCCCTTGCGCAGGATCAGGTCGGCGCGCGGTCGCGTCGGCTGGATGTTTTCCTTCAGGTTTTTCAGGTTGGTGTTGATCCACAGGCCCTCGGCGATGGCGAGCGCCGCATCGTCGGACAATTCCGTGTAGCGATGGAAGAAAGAGCGCGGGTCGCGGAACGCCGTTTCGCGCAGCCGCATGAAACGCTCGACATACCAGTCGTGGATCAGTTCCTCGTCGGCGTCGATATAGACCGAGAAATCGAAATAGTCGGAGACGAAGGGCACCATCTTGCCGTCTTCCGGCAGATCGCGGACCTGCAGCACATTGATGCCCTCGAAAACGAGGATGTCGGGCCGGTCGATGGTTACGTACTCGTCGGCCAGCACATCGTAGGTCAGGTGCGAATAAAGCGGCGCGCGAACCGAATGCTCGCCGGCCTTGATGGAAGACAGGAAGCGCAGAACGGCCGCGACATCGTAGCTTTCGGGAAAGCCCTTGCGCTCCATGATGCCGCGCTTGCGCAGTTCGGCATTGGGCAAGAGGAAACCGTCGGTGGTGACCAGATCGACCTTCGGGCTGGACGGCCAGCGGGCCAAAAGCTCCTTGAGGATACGCGCCGTGGTCGACTTGCCGACGGCCACCGAGCCGGCAACGCCGATGATGAACGGCGTCTTGATCGCCTCGTTGACGCTCAGAAACTGCTTGCGTTGCTCGAACAGCTTCTGCGACGCCTCGACATGGGCGTAAAGCAGCCGCGACAGCGACAGATAGATCCGGCGGACCTCGTCGAGATCGACCGGGTCGTTGAGCGAGCGCAGCCTGGCGACCTCGTCCTCGGTCAGTGTCAGCGGCGTATCGGCGCGAAATGCGGACCACTGCTCGGCGGTAAAGCGCCGATAGGGCGACAGCTGGCTGCCGGTCAGCTGGTCGAGCGGGTCGGACTGCTCGAAATCAATATCGCGCTTGACTGACTGATCCATGGTCAGGGCCCGCTCACTCCTCCTGCCGGGATGCCTTCTCCTGCAACCCGGTCCTGGCCGTGCGCCCCTCCAGTTCGTCGAAAACGTCTTGAAGCGAAACGCCACGCATCTTCAGCACGACCAGCAAATGGTACAACAGATCGGCACTCTCCGCCACAACCGCCCGGTCATCCTGGTTTACGGCAGCGATGACAGTCTCCACCGCTTCCTCGCCGAGCTTCTTGGCGGCCTTGTCGATGCCGGCGGCAACCAGCTTCGCCGTCCAGGACGATGGATCGCCCGAACCGGCCCGTTCGGCGACGATGCGCTCGAGATCCGCGAGGTCGAAATCGCTCATTGCGCGGCCTCCCGCAATCCGTCTTGCCTGACCGCGATGCCGGCGGCGGCCATGTGCTGCTTGGCCTCGCCGATCGTGTAGGTGCCGAAATGGAAGATCGACGCGGCAAGCACCGCAGTGGCGTGGCCGTCGCGGATGCCCTCGACCATGTGGTCGAGATTGCCGACGCCACCGGACGCAATGACCGGCACGCGCACGGCATCGGCGACGGCGCGGGTCAGCGGAATGTTGTAGCCGATCTTGGTGCCGTCGCGGTCCATCGAGGTCAGAAGAATCTCGCCGGCGCCGAGACCGACGACCTTGCGGGCGAACTCGACCGCGTCGATGCCGGTGGGCACGCGGCCGCCATGGGTGAAGATTTCCCAATGCGGTTCGCCGTCGCCCTCGTCGACAGACTTGGCGTCGATGGCCACGACGATGCACTGATTGCCGAACTTGTCGGCGGCTTCGGCGACCAGTTCCGGCCGATTGACGGCGGCCGTGTTGATCGAAACCTTGTCGGCACCGGCCAGAAGCAGCTTGCGGACATCCTCGACCGCGCGCACGCCGCCGCCAACGGTGAGCGGCATGAAGCATTGCTCGGCGGTGCGCGCCACGACGTCGTAGATCGTCTCGCGGTTGTCCGACGAGGCGGTGATGTCGAGAAAGCACAATTCGTCGGCGCCGGCGGCGTCATAGGCCTTGGCGGCCTCGACCGGATCGCCGGCATCGATCAGGTCGACGAAATTGACGCCTTTGACGACACGGCCGTCCTTGACGTCGAGACAGGGTATGACACGGGCCTTGAGGGTCAATTGGTGTCCTCGCTCGAAAAAACTCGCGAACTCATAGGGCCGGGAACCGATCGCGTAAAGATACCGCTCAGTCCTTGCCCCGCGCGGAGACGAAGTAGATCAGGAACAGCAGCGCCCAGAACGCGGTTGCGACAATGCCGATCTGGATGGTTATCTGGCTGAGCCAGCCAAAGAGATAGAGCGAATAGAGCAGTTCGCCGCGATCGGCGCCATCGACGAAACAGGGGTTGGAGAACGCTTCGTGCAGCACGCAGTCATGCGAGCGGGCATAGCCGGTGGCGGCAAGCTGGACGATCACCGGACCGAAGGCGACCAACGCGATCGGCACGAGAAGAAACAGGAAAAACCGTACGACCCGTTTGCGCCGCTCGTTCATTTCGTCCCGCCCAGGATCGAAAGCGCTTCGGCCGGATCGATGCGGCCGTCATAGAGCGCGCGGCCGGAAATCGCGCCCTCGAGCTTCGCCGCGTCGGGCATTGTCATGCGCAGGATGTCGGCAATCGAGGCAAGGCCGCCCGAGGCAATGACCGGAATGGAGACCGCATCGGCAAGATCGAGGGTCGATTCCCAGTTGATGCCGGTCAGCACCCCGTCACGATCGATGTCGGTATAGATGATGGCCGCGACGCCGGCGCCCTCGAAGGCGCGCGCCAGCTCGATGACGCCGAGTTCAGAGGCTTCAGCCCAACCCTCGACGGCAACCTTGCCGCCCTTGGCGTCGATGCCGACGGCGACCTTGCCCGGAAACAGGCGGCAGGCTTCTTTCACCAGATCGGGATCGCGCACCGCAACGGTGCCGAGGATGACGCGGGCGAGGCCCTTTTCCAGCCAGTTCTCGATATGGGCAAGCGTGCGAATGCCGCCGCCGAGCTGCACCGGGTTCCTGGTCGCCGAAAGGATCGCCTCGACGGCGGCGCCATTAACCGACTCGCCCTCAAACGCGCCATTCAGGTCGACCACATGCAGCCAGCGGAATCCTTGCGCCTCGAAGTCTTTCGCCTGGGCGGCGGGGTCGGTGTTGTAGACGGTCGCCTGATCCATGTCGCCCTTGACGAGGCGCACGCACTGGCCGTCCTTCAGGTCGATGGCGGGAAAGAGGATCTTTGGGTCGGCCATCGGGTCAGGGCGTCCAGTTCAAAAAGTTGGCGATCAGCGCCAGACCGAGCGTCTGGCTCTTTTCGGGGTGAAACTGCGTGCCGAACATGTTGCCGCGCGCGACGGCGGCTGTGACCGGGCCGCCATAGCTGGTTCGCGCGACCACATCGGCCTCGTCGCGCGCGTCGAGATGATAGGAATGGACGAAATAGGCATGCAGCCCGTCCGGGCCGGTGCGGATGCCATCGAACAACGGATGCTGGCGGACGAGATCGAGCGTGTTCCAGCCGATCTGCGGGATTTTGAGCTCCGGATCGTCAGGCGTCATCTCGACGACGTCGCCGGCAATCCAGCCGAGGCCGCCGGTGACGGTCTTTTCCAGACCGCGCGACGACATCAACTGCATGCCGACACAGATGCCGAAGAAGGGGCGGCCCTTGCCGACGACCGCCTCGTTCAGCGCCTCGACCATGCCGGGAACGGCGTCGAGGCCGGCGCGGCAATCGGCATAGGCACCGACACCCGGAAGGACGATGCGGTCGGCAGTCGCCACGCGCTCCGCATCGGATGTCAGTTCGATTTCCGCGTTCAGGCCGGTTTCGCGGGCGGCGCGCTCGAATGATTTCAGCGCCGAGCGCAGATTGCCCGATCCGTAATCGATAATCGCCGTGCGCATGGTCTAGCGTCCCGTATCCTGGCCGAAGCCGAACAGGAAATCCGATCCGGTGTCATGGCGCTGCGGGGCGACCTTCATGGCTGTTGCCGGTGCGGCGGCGGCGGCAACCGGACGCCGTGCAAACCAGCGGTGCTCGGCATCCAACAGGCTTTCAGCGACAACTGTTCCGGCATCGGCCAACCCGCCGCGCCGCAAACGGGCAAGCCGCCATGCCGGTCCTTCGAGCGCCACCAGCACACCGAGCAACAGATTTACGGCGAGCACCAGTCCCGGCGACTGCAAGCGTTCGCCGACCAGGCCGATGCCGACCAGCGCAAGAAGCACCATCAGCGCGGCGAACCACAAGCGGTGCCAGATGAGCCAAAACAGCGGAAGGATCAGCGCGAAGGGCGCGAACTCGTCGCGCACGAACTCGGTTCGATCGCCCCGCGCCGAGCCTTCACCGCCCGCCATGACCACGTAACTCGCCATTGCCTGGTCCTAGAGCGTTCCCTTGGTGGACGGTATCGCGTCTCTCTGGCGCGGATCGATCTCCACTGCCGTGCGCAGCACGCGCGCGACCGCCTTGAAGCAGGTTTCCGCGATGTGGTGGCTGTTGACGCCGGCGAGATTGTCAACATGCAGGGTGATGCCGGCGTTCTGGGCGAAGGCCTGGAAGAATTCGCGCACCAGTTCGGTGTCGAACGTGCCGATTTTCTGGGTCGGGAACTCCACGGACCAGACGAGAAAGGGCCGGCCGGATATGTCGACTGCGGCGCGGGTCAACGCTTCGTCCATCGCCAGATCGAGACTGGCATAGCGGGTGACGCCGCGACGGTCGCCGAGCGCCTTGGCGATCGCCTGGCCGAGCACGATGCCCGTGTCCTCGACCGTGTGGTGGTCGTCGATATGCAGGTCGCCATCGGCGCCGACCGCGATGTCGATCAGCGAATGCCGCGCCAGCTGATCCAGCATGTGATCGAAAAAGCCGATCCCGGTCTGCATGTCGTGCCGTCCGGTGCCGTCGAGATTGACGGCGACCGATATCCGGGTCTCGTTTGTCTCGCGGAGGACCTCCGCGGTACGCGCTGTCATTTAATGGCCCCTGTTGGCGTTCGGCAAGTGCCGGTCATATCAAGGCTTCCGGGCAATTGCCAGTACGGCCGGCGTGCGATTGCAAATGCCCGGTGGCGGCTTACATAGCGGGAAGATCAGGCGCGGCGCGGTTGCCGAATACGGGACACGCCGCGTGCGGAAAGGACCACAGATGAGCGAACACAACCCCTACGGAACCATGCACGCGACGACCATCGTCACGGTGCGCAAGGACGGCAAGGTGATCATCGCCGGCGACGGCCAGGTCAGCCTTGGACAGACTGTCATCAAAGGCAATGCGCGCAAGGTGCGCCGCGTCGGCAAGAACAACGAGGTGATTGCCGGCTTCGCGGGCGCGACCGCCGATGCGTTCACGCTGCTCGACCGGCTGGAAAAGAAGCTGGAACAATTTCCCGACCAGCTGATGCGCGCGGCCGTGGAACTCGCCAAGGACTGGCGCACCGACAAATACCTGCGCAATCTCGAAGCCATGATGCTGGTCGCCGATAAGTCGGTTTCGCTGTGCATTACCGGCAATGGCGACGTGCTGGAACCGGAGCATGGTGTGATGGCGATCGGCTCGGGGGGCAACTATGCACTGGCCGCCGCGCGCGCCCTTGTCGACACCGACATGGACGCCGAGGCAATCGCGCGCCGCGCCATGGAAATCGCCGCCGATATCTGTGTCTACACCAATGGCAGCGTGATCGTGGAGAGCCTGGATGCCGCCTGACCCGGATATCCGGTTCATGCCGGTGACTGCGGCCGACCTGCCGGTTTTGCGCGCGTGGCTGGAAAGTCCGCACATGCGCGAATGGTGGGGCGATGCGGACACCGAACTCGGCTATATAAGCGACATGCTGGAAGGCCGCGACACGACACGCCCCTTCATCTTTCATGTCGATGGCGAGCGGCTTGGCTATATCCAATACTGGATCATCGGCGATGCGATCGCCGCCGGATTTCAGGACAAGGAACCCTGGCTCGCCGATCTGCCCGCCGAGGCTATCGGCGTCGATCTCTCGATCGGCGATCCGGCCCGCCTGTCCAAGGGTGTCGGAACCGCTGTGCTGACCGCGTTTCTGCGCCGTCTGGCCGGCGAAGGTTTCCAAACCATCATCATCGATCCCGACGAGGCCAATGGGCGAGCAGTGCGCGCCTATGAAAAGGCCGGATTCGTCGCCTATGATCGCCATATCGACAAGGACGGCGTCACGCTTTTGATGCGGTTGCCGCCGGAGCGCATCGAGGAACTGAAAAAGTGATCAGCGGCGAGACGCTGGAGCGTGCCGTCCGGCAGGGCGTCATCACCGAGGACCAACGGCTGAAGCTGGCCGGTCTGGCGAACGAGGCCGCACAGGCCGACACGGCCAACGCGCCGGGCGGCGACGAGCCGATGCGCCTCGTGGGCGGCGGCAACGACCTGTTCGTGACAGTCGGAATCGTCCTTCTGTTTGCCGGGGCCCTTTTCGTGCTTCAGTCGATCATCGGTAACGAGACGACGATGATCGCCGCCATTCTCGGCGCCGCAATCTGGATCGTTGCCGAGTTCGTCACCCGACAGCGGCGCATGCGGCTTTCGAGCACGGTTCTCGGCCTCGGTTTCATCGCCGCCGCGGTGACAATCCTGTCGATCCATATCGGCGGCCGGATCGAAATTGACGCCATCGACAATCCGCTGCAGCTCGCAGCGCTGCGGCCGAGGATCGGCGGCTGGGGCGCATTGTTCTTTGCCGCGACTGCGGCGGCGGCAGTGCTTTACTTCGTGCGGTTTCGTGTGCCGATCATGGCGGCTGTCCTCGCGCTTTCGTTTACCGGCGCAGCCTTCCTGTTCACGGTGCTCTACTTCTACGATGGCGTGGTCAACGGCCAGGTGCTGATGCCGACGCTCGAACAAATCCCGGATGTCATCGCGCGGGCGCTCTACATGCCCCTGCTCTGCGGGCTGGTTGTGTTCGGTACCGCGGTTGCGTTCGATCTGCACGACCGTGAACGCTACACGGTGTGGTCGGACTGCGCCTTCTGGCTGCATGCGATCTCGGCACCATTGCTGGTGCATCCACTGTTTATCCTGGCGACCGGGCAGGATGTCGTATTCGGCGAGATTGAACCCGGGGCTTCGGCTTCGGTGATGCTGATGCTGCTGATCGCGGCGTTCGTCTATGTGGCGCTCGCCATCGATCGGCGATCGCTTTTGATCCCGACGCTCGCCTATTTCGGTTCGCTCGGCATCTACTACCTCATCGACAACGCCGCCAACACGGCCGGCGTACCGCCCTTTGCGCTGATTCTGCTGGTTATCGGCAGCATGATCATCATGTTCGGCGCCGGATGGCAGCGGATCAGGCGCTTGATTGTCGTTCCGACGCTACCCACATCGGTTCTAACCAAACTTCCCCCCATCAAACTGTGAGTGACCATGTCTGATTTCTCTCCGCGGGAAACCGTCTCCGAACTCGACCGTTACATTATCGGACAGAACGACGCGAAACGCGCTGTGGCCATCGCGCTGCGCAATCGCTGGCGCCGCCAACGCCTGGATGGCGCGATGCGCGACGAAGTGATGCCGAAGAACATCCTGATGATCGGCCCAACCGGTGTCGGCAAGACCGAAATCTCGCGCCGCCTGGCGAAACTCGCCGGCGCGCCGTTCATCAAGGTCGAAGCGACCAAGTTCACCGAGGTCGGCTATGTCGGTCGCGATGTCGAACAAATCATCCGCGACCTCGTCGAAGTGGGCATTACGCTGGTGCGCGAACGCAAGCGCGAAGAGGTGAAAGCCAAGGCACATGTCAACGCCGAACAGCGGGTGCTGGACGCACTTGTGGGCGCGACCGCGAGCCCGGCCACAAAGGACAGTTTTCGCAAGAAGTTGCGCGAGGGACAGCTCGACGACAAGGAAATCGAAGTCGAGATTGCCGACGCCGGCACCGGCGGGATGCCGGGTTTCGAGATCCCCGGCATGCCGGGCGCCAATGTCGGCATGATCAATCTCAACGACATGCTCGGCAAGGCGCTAGGCGGCGCGCGCACCAAGACGGTCAAGACGACCGTCAAGGACTCTTACGAGCTTCTGATCGACGACGAATCCGACAAGCTGCTCGACGAAGACCTGGTCGTCCAGGAAGCGATCCGGGCCGCCGAGGACGACGGTATCGTGTTCCTCGACGAGATCGACAAGATCGCGGCGAGCGAAGGCCGGTTCGGCGCGGGCGTCAGCCGCGAGGGCGTGCAACGCGACCTGCTGCCGCTGGTCGAGGGCACGACGGTCGCGACGAAGTACGGTCCGGTGAAGACCGACCACATCCTGTTCATCGCGTCGGGCGCGTTTCATGTTTCCAAACCGTCCGACCTTTTGCCGGAATTGCAGGGCCGTCTGCCGATCCGCGTCGAGTTGCGGGCACTCGACCGTAACGATTTCAAGCGCATCCTCACCGAGACCGAGGCCAGCCTGATCCGGCAGTATATTGCGCTGATGGGCACCGAGGATGTCACGGTGACGTTTACCGACGATGCCATCGACGCACTTGCCGATATCGCCGTCGATCTGAACACAACGATCGAGAATATCGGCGCACGCCGGCTGCAAACCGTCATGGAGCGCGTGCTGGACGAGATTTCCTTTGTCGCGCCTGACAGGGCCGGAGAGGAATTCGTCATCGATGGCGAGTATGTGCGCACCCAGATCGGCGATCTGGCGCGTAATGCCGATCTGTCACGCTACGTCCTGTGACCGAAAAGCCATAATCGCATATTACTTGCGCCGGGCTCTCGACTCCGCCCGGCGCAGATTTTACTAGCGCTGTGGGGCAATTTGCAGAAAACGGAACCATGTTTGCTTTTCGCACGTCGATTGCAATCGCCACACTCGCCCTTCTGACCGGGATGGCGATCCCGGCTCAGGCTTTGACGGTTGTCGAGCCTGGCAATCGCAACGCCGAACAGCCCAAGATTCCAGGCGCGTCGCGCAACCGCACCGCGGCCCTGAAAACCACCTTCGAGCGCAAATACGCCAGGGTGATCGCGCTGTTGGAGAACGACAAGCGCCTGATGCGCAACATCAAAACGGTGTCCAGGAAATTCGACATCGATCCGATCCACATGGTCGGCGCCATCGTTGGCGAGCACACCTACAATGTCGACGCCTATGACCGGGCGCAGACTTATTATGTGAAGGCAATCGCCTATCTGAAGGACTCGATCAACTTTCGCTATCATGGCGAAGATATCGACGACTTCATCAAGCGGCCGGAGTTCGCCGGCTGCGATACCCTCGACGACAGCCGTTCGATCTGGAGCTGCCGGGAAGATGTCTGGGAAGAGACATTTCGCGGCAAGTCGGTGGACGGCGACAAGTTTCCCAACGACCGCTTCAGCGCCGTGTTTTTTCAGCCGTTTTATGCCGGCCAGACCTTCGGGATCGGCCAGCTCAATCCGTTGACTGCGCTGATGATGACCGACCGGGTCAATGCGGTGACCGGCGCACGCAAGCTCTCCCATACCAACGGGAAACGCGTCTATCGCGCGATCATGGATCCCAAGGAAACGCTTCCCTATATCGCCGCCACCCTGGCGACGGCCATCGACGACTACCGGGAGATCGCCGACTTCGACATTTCCAAGAACCCCGGTCTGACGGCAACGCTTTACAACACCGGCGATTCAGCCGGCAGAGCGCGAGCGCTCGCCGCCCGCAGCAAGCGTGCCGGGCGCAAGATCCGCCCCGAGGAGAACTATTACGGCTGGCTGATCAACGAGCGGGAAGACGAACTGCGAAAGCTTCTCGATTGACGAACGTCAGTCGCCGCTGCCGTTCCGCAACTGCCTGATCAGCGCTTCAAGTTCATGGCCGTCCAGATCACCGATCTTGCGTCCGAGCAGATTGGCGAGTTCGGTTGCGCGCGGATCCATCCCCGACGTGTCGATCGTGACTTTCGGCGCCGATTGCAGCGCGAGGCGCTGCAGGTCATCGGCCTCGTCCCAGATAATGTTCAGACAGGCGATGATCCGCTGCAGCAGCCCCCAGGACGGGATGCCGCGATGGCCGTGTTCCAACGCCGACAGATAGGCGGCGGAAACACCGATTTCGCGCGCCATCTGTTTTTGCGTGATGCCGCGCTCATCGCGCAGTTTGCGCAACCGTTCGCCAAAAGGCGTCATGGTCTGAAGCTCCCGTCGGCCTTCGCCAGTTTGCGCAACCTGACATAGATGGCGCCCTCGCCGCCATGGCGACGCCCGGCGGACGCAAATCCGCTGACCAGTTCGGCGAACCGGCCGCCGTTCAGCCAGATCGGAACCATCCGCTTCAGCGCACCTTCGCTGCCAAGCGACCGTCCCTTGCCAGTGACGACAAGCACGTGGCGCAAACCGCGGGACCGGCAGTCGGCAAGAAAAGTGTAAAGCCGGTCATGGGCGACGGCCTGGGTCATTTCGTGCAGATCAATGCTCGCATCGATGGCGATCCGTCCCTTGGATATCTTTCTCGTGGTGGTCCGGTCGATAGCGGGACGGATCGGGTCTTGCCTGACCGGCGGCGGCTGGTGGCGGGGATCGTAACTCGCCGATGCAATGCCGGCCTTCTTCTTGCCGGCCGGCTTCGGCGTCGTGCCGCTCTTTTCCGGCACCGGATCCGTGATTGTCGGCATAACGGCATCGAGCTTCGGCCGGTTCGTGGAAAGCGGCGTGACCGTCCGCTTCACCTGGTGCCAGAGGATCTCCTCCTCTTCGCTCAACAAACGCTTGTTTTTGCGCGAATTCATGGCGACATCCCCGCAGCGACGGCGATGGCAGACGCTTTCGGTGCGAGCAGATAGAAATCCGCCGCTGAGCAGACATCGCTGGCGGCCTCGCCCGCCCGGTCGCCCGAACCCATGAAGAGATCGCCACGCGCCGGACCGACAATCGCGCTGCCGGTATCCTGGGCGATCATCAGCCGCGACCAGTCCGCACCGCCGACTTTGCCGGCGTGAACGAAAACCGGCGTGCCGTAGGTGTGGATCAACCGGTCGACGGCGAGCGAGCGGCCAGCGGTCAGCGGGACTTTGGCTGCGGCGATCGGCCCGTCGTCGGGATCGTCGACCGGCTCGACCCGGAAGAAAATGTAGGAGCGGTTCTCCTCCATCAGGGCGCGCGCGCGATCCAGGTTCTTCGCCAACCAGGAGCGGATCGTCTGCATGCCGACCGCATGGCTTGCGATTTCACCGCGCTCGACCAGCAGCCGGCCGATCGGGGTGAACGGATGGCCGCTCTTGCCATCATAGGTGATCCTGACGATCGAACCGTCGGTCATTTTCAATCGCGCGGCACCCTGGATATGCGCGAAGAACGCATCGACGGCATCCTCGACCCAAGCGATCTCAAGCCCCCGACCGTCAAGGCAGCCATTGTTGATGGCACGGCGATCCGGATAGGGTGAAATCGAGCCGCCAGCGCCGATCTGCCCGAACCGCACGTCCTTGCCCCATGCTGACGGCCGGTTGCTGTCATCGACTGCTACAAGATCCGGCGGGCGGCGGTGGATCGGCGTCGTGTACCGGCAGTCGCGAACCGGCGACGCCTCGATTTCCGGCTCGTAGAAGGCGGTGACGAGGCCGGGTTTGCCCGCTTCCGGCAACAACGCGAGAGGCTGGAATTCTTCCTCAAGGAACCGGCGCGGATCGTTCCGGGCGGCGGTCTTTCCGGCGGCGATGTGAAGGGGCTGCAGATCGCCCGGCTCTATCCCGATCGCGCCGGTGCGGTATGGCTTGTTGCCGACGGTGCCCGCGTGACGGGCAAAAGCACAAACCGCGGCGCGATGGTCATCGGCGGCCCAGCCTGGCAGATCCTCAAAGCCGACCGGCCGCAGGCTCCACATCGCTCAGCCGGATCACTCTTCAGATTCGGTCGCAACCAGCCGCCAGTTCGGATCCCGGCTCCGCGTGTCGCGCGCGAAGGTCCAGATGTCCTTCACCTCGACAACGGCTTCAGGATCGCCGTCGACGATATTGCCATCCTTGTCGCGGGTCGCCGAAATCAGCTGGCTGACGATGCGCAGCGTGACCATAGCCTCGCGGTCGCGCATTTCCGCCGACACGATTTCGGCACTGTCGATACCGACGAAATTCGATTGCACCGCTTCGCTGCGCGCTTCGCGTTCGTTCAGCGCACCTTCGAAACCTTCATAGACCTCGGGCGACAGCAGGTTTTTCAATGTTTTGCGATCGCCATCGGCAAACGACATGACAATCATCTCATAGGCGAGTTTCGCACCGCCGAGGAACTCGGCCGGATCGAACTCGCGCGTTGCGTCCTTGATGGCGCGCAGACCATGATTGAGATCCGATCCCGGCTGCGCCGCCTTGTCGATTTCGCGATAGACGTCGGGGGCCGGCTCGCCACGTCCCGGCAGGGTGATCACGTTGTCGGATTCAGATGCCCCGTCGGCGCCGTTTTCGGCCGGCGCGTCCTTGCCGCGCGAATAGGGATCGAAGGGCGGGCGCTCATGGCCGGTCCTTTTGCCGAGCACGTTTCGAAGTTGCAGGAACACGAAAACCGCCGCCACGACAAAGATAAGGGTTACAAGGTTGGAGCCTTCCATAAGGGTGTCCCGCAAAATCCGATGGTTACCGGCACTCATATAGCCATGAATGACCGCCATTCAAATCGCACAACGAATTCCTAAATAACAGTTGCAGAAACCAAAAAGAGTCGCCGCAAAATGCCCTTTTCGCTAATTCCCTTTCTCCTGCTTGCCATTCCGCTGGCCGAGATCGGCGTATTCATTGCCGTAGGATCGCAGATCGGCGTGTTTGCCACGCTGGGCATGGTCGTTCTGACCGCTGTGATCGGCTCGGTGCTGCTGCGCGTCCAGGGCTTCGGTTTGCTGACCCGCATGCGGGCCGAACTCGACGGCGGGAACATTCCCGGCCGCGACCTCGTGCATGGCGTGATGATCCTGATGGCCGGGGTTTTGCTGCTGACGCCGGGTTTCGTGACCGACACGCTGGGCTTTCTGTTGTTCGTACCGGTATTCCGCGATGGCGTGTGGCGGTTTGCCCGCGACCGCATTCGCATCGTTCCGGCAGGAATGCACCGGCAAGAGCGCCATCCGGGCGCTCAACGGGCTCAGACGATCGATCTTTCCGACGACGAGTACACGGGCGGCAAGAACCCGGAGAGTCCCTGGTCCGAGGGCAACTGAAGCCTCATCGATTCGCATCCTTGCCAGT
Organism: Oricola sp.; assembly: GCF_965230365.1. Taxonomy (GTDB): domain Bacteria; phylum Pseudomonadota; class Alphaproteobacteria; order Rhizobiales; family Rhizobiaceae; genus Oricola. Next base: position 587,688 of record NZ_OZ246003.1, read on the forward strand.
CTTAGAGGGCCGTGCTAGCCAGCCGCGACCAAAAAGCGGGCCGGTTCCGGGTTCCGCCACAATCCCAAGAGGCAGAATTTCATGGCTGATGAAAACACCAACGGCAGCGGACAGGGTGACGGCGCGCAGGCTGGCGCGGCAAATGGCGGTGGCGCGGCGCCACAGCTCAGCGTCCTGACCCAGTACGTCAAGGACCTTTCGTTCGAAAGCCCGGGCGCGCCGCTGTCGCTGCGGCCGCGCGAAACCGCGCCGGCGATCAACATCAATGTCAATGTCCAGGCCAATCCGATGGGCGAAACGGACTATGACGTGACACTCGTGCTGACGGCCAAGGCCGAACAGGAAGAGCAGGTGCTGTTCAATGTCGAGCTGGTCTATGGCGGCGTGTTCCGGATCGTGGGCTTCCCGCAGGAACATGTGCTGCCGGCGCTTTTCGTCGAATGCCCGCGCCTGCTGTTCCCGTTTGCGCGTCAGGTGGTTGCCGAAGCGACCCGCAATGGCGGTTTCCCGCCGCTGATGATCGATCCGATCGACTTCCTGCAGATGTTCCGCAAGCGGATGGCCGAAGAACAGGCCAAGGCGCAAGTTCAGGCGCCGAGCTGAGCGGCTTCTGCGCGTAAATCAGAGCTTGGCTTATTCAGCCGACCTTGCGGGCGGCTTCTAGCCAAATCGCGTGTTCTCCGAGCCCATCGACCAGTTTGCGGTGCGCGGCGGCTTCAGCGTCGCTCACCCGGGAGGGCAGCGGCTGCGGCCGGGGCTCGAGCGTACCGGCGGTAACCGCGCCGGACCCGCCACTGGTTGACGGTCCGGCTGTAGCGGTGTCGGTCTCGAAGCCGAGCGCGGCCTGTTTGCCACCAACCAGTTCAATGTAGACTTCAGCGAGCAACTCGCTGTCCAGAAGCGCGCCGTGCTTCTCGCGTTTCGAATTGTCGATGCCGTAGCGCTTGCACAATGCATCCAGCGAGTTCGGCCCCATCGGGTGCCGCCGGCGGGCTATCTGCAAACTGTCGACAACCCGGTCGGGATCGATCGGCGGAAAGCCGAGGCGGGCGAACTCCGCGTTGAAGAAGCCGACATCGAAGCTGGCATTGTGCGCGATCAGTGTCGCATCGCCGACAAAGTCGAACCAGTCTTGCGCGACGCCCTTGAAGACCGGCTTGTCGGCCAGATCGTCATTGCTGATCCCGTGAACCGCCAGCGCTTCGGGATGGACCTGGCGGCCCTCCGGGTTGATGTAGACGTGGAAATTGCGCCCGGTGATGAACCGATTCTCGAGTTCGACCGCACCGATCTCGATGATCCGGTCGCTCGCCGCCTCAAGGCCGGTCGTTTCGGTGTCGAAGATGATTTCCCGCATGATCCGCCGCGCTGTTTACGACTGCATCTTGCTCAATTCGCGCGGCCGTCACAATGATTGTGCGGTTTCGTCCAACGGAACTTCGTCGGCGCCATTGTCCGTGTCTGCCTTGAGCAGGAAAATGATGTCGCGCACCTTGGCGCGCGCGGTTTCCATGCCAAAGGAGGTTTCGATGATGAAATCGGCCTTGGCGCGTTTCTCCGCATCCGGCGTCTGACGTGCGAGGATCTGCTCGAAACGCTCGGCCGTCATGCCGGGACGCGCCAGCACCCGCTCGCGTTGTACAGCGGGCGGCGCGGTCACCACGATGACGCGATCGACGCGCTCGTGCGCACCGGTTTCAAACAGCAAGGGGATGTCGAGGATCGCGAAACGGTGTCCTTCTGCAGTCGCCTTTGCCAGGAAGCGCTGCTCCGTCTGGCGAACCAGCGGATGGACAATTGCCTCCAGGCGTTTCATGGCCTCGGCATTGCCGATGACCTGTTGCGACAGCAAGGTGCGGTCGACGGCTCCATTCACGACTGTTCCGGGAAACGCCTGTCCGACGAGCGGGACCGCGGCGCCGGCATAGAGCGCGTGCACGGCAGCATCGGCGTCGTGAACCGGAACGCCTTCATCCGCAAACATCTTCGCGGTTGTCGACTTGCCCATTCCGATCGATCCCGTTAGTCCGACCGTCAGCATCGCGTTTACCCCTCTCCCAGATCGCCCAGAATGTGCATTCGTAGCGCCTCGTCAACCCTGGGTCGTGCACCAAACCAGCGCTCGAAGCCCGGGACAGCCTGATGCAAAAGCATGCCCAGTCCATCGCAGGTGGCTAGACCAGCCTCATTGGCCGCGGCGAGAAACGGTGTAACCAAAGGCACATAAACGATATCGGTGGCAAACGCGCTGCTGTGTGCGGCGCCAAAATCGAGCACAAGCGGCGGTTGACCGTGCATACCGAGCGAGGTCGTGTTGACGATCAGGTCAGCGGCCGCAAGACGTTCATCGACAGCCTGCCAGCCATGACCCTTGACGCCTTCGCCGAACCGGGCCGCGACATCGACAGCGCGCTGCGCCGTCCGATTGACTATATCGATCCGGCGGTAGCCGGCGTCGACAAGGGCGTGCACGATGGCGCGGCTGGCGCCGCCGGCACCAAGCACCAACGCAGTCTCCCCGTCGCGCCAGCGGTCCAGTCGCTGATCGAGATTGGCGGCAAATCCGTAGGCATCGGTATTGCCGCCGACAAGCATGCCGTCTTCCGTCCAAAGCGTGTTGACCGCGCCGATCGCCTCAGCGGCACCATCGCGCCGGTCGACCAGCCGGAACGCCGCCTCCTTGTGCGGAATCGTGGCATTGCCGCCGGTCCAGACGCCGGCGCGGACATCCCGCATCAGCCCTTCGAAGCCCTCCGGTGCGACATCCAGGGCTTCATAGCATCCGTCGATGCCGTGACGTTCCAGCCAGAACCCGTGGATCAGGGGCGACCGGGAGTGGTTGACCGGGTGTCCGGCAACAAAAGCGCGCGGCCTATCAGACATCGGCGGCTCCCAATGCGCGGAGTTCCGAAAGCAAGGGCAGGATCGGCAAACCTACGATGGTGAAATAGTCTCCATCGACCCGCTCGAAGAGCTGGATACCCGGACCTTCATACTGGTAACAGCCGACGCTTCTAAGAGCGTTGTCGCCAACCTGAGCGAGATATCGCCCGACAAAGGCCGGCGACAGATCCCGGAAAGTCATGTGCGCGACTGATACGTGGCGCCAGATCGCGGCACCATTCTGGGCGATCACAAGCGCTGCGCTCAACTGGTGCGTCTTTCCAGAAAGCCTGAGCAACTGCCGGCGCGCCTGGTCCATGTCAGCTGGCTTGTGCAGAAGCTCGTCTTCCAGCGACAGGGTCTGGTCGCCGCCGATTATGAGATCGCCGGGCCGGCGCAATGAAACATCGAGCGCCTTGGCCTCGGCCAGAACGACAGCGATATCTTCTGCTGTTGCGTCCGCCGCGATCAGGGGCGCTTCGACCGAACGTTCGTCGATATCTGCGGCCTCGGTCTCGAATTCCAATCCCGCGTTCGCGAGGATCATCGCGCGAAACGGACTGGTCGATGCAAGGACAAGCGACATGTGGAAACCCGACTCGGACAGGCCGCCGTTACTCCCTTGCAAACAGGTTGGCAAGTTGTCGCTCGCGAATTTCACCATTCGCCGCAAATTGGACAAAATCGCAGTGGACGGTTTGTGGACAACATACGGCCCAAGTTGCAGCGCTCCCGGGACATCCGGGATAACGTGGCACTTGTTCACATTTCACAGCCGAAAGACGTGCTTTTCCAGTTGTTGATAACAGCGGGTATCGCTGGGCTTATCCTTGACTGAAGCTGTACCGTCCACATCCAGCGCCGTTCACCCTTTGTTAACTATATGAAAATCAAACAAGAATCCTGTCCACAGCGATTCACAGGGCAGTGAGTTAACTTTTTCTTAGGATATCAACCGTGCCGGTTTTGCAGAAAGGGACTGGAAAAGTCTGCTTGCCTGCTATTCACAGACTCATAAAAACACCAATCGGCTTCGCCGGAATTTTTTGGATTCAATCAAGCAAACTGGGAACGGTGGATAATGGCAGACGAGAAAGCGATCATGCGTGTCTTGAGCGGTGAGACGCTTGATCCACCACCGATTTGGGTCATGCGACAGGCTGGCCGCTATCTGCCGGAGTATCGGGAAACGAGAGCCCAAGCGAACGGGTTTCTCGATCTGTGTTATACGCCGGATCTTGCCGTGGAAGTGACGCTGCAGCCAATCCGCAGATACGGGTTCGACGCATCGATCCTGTTTTCAGACATCCTCGTATTGCCGGATGCGCTGGGAAGAAATGTGCGGTTCGTCGAGGGCGAAGGCCCGAGGCTCGATCCGATCAGAGCCGACGAGGTTGCCGGGCTCGATCCGCAACGAATGCATGAGCATCTGGCACCGGTCTATGAAACTGTGACACGCTTGCGGGCGGAACTGCCGGCCAGCACAACGCTGCTCGGTTTTTGCGGTGCGCCCTGGACAATCGCGACCTACATGATCGCCGGGCAGGGTACGCCGGACCAGGCGCCGGCGCGTCTGTTCGGATACAAGCATCGCGCTGAGATGCTGCAGATGCTGGATCTGATTGCCGACATGTCGGCAGAGTATCTGGTGCGCCAACTCGATTCCGGCGCCGATGCGGTGCAGGTGTTCGACAGCTGGTCGGGCGTGCTGGACGACGTGTCGTTCGATGCGTTTTGCGTCAAGCCGGTCAAACGGATTGTCGACAAGGTTCGCGCATCCAAACCGGATGCCAGGATAATCGGTTTCCCGAAAGGCGCAGGCGCGCTTTATCGGGGTTACCGCGAAGCGACGGGTATCGACGCGCTCGGCCTGGACTGGACAGTACCGCTCGATTTTGCGGCTGAACTGCAACGCGAAGGGCCGGTGCAGGGCAATCTCGATCCGCTACGCGTTGTGGCTGGCCGGATTGCCATCAAGGACGGCGTGGAGCGGATCCTGGAAAAGCTTGGCAACGGGCCCCTGATCTTCAATCTCGGTCATGGTATCACGCCGCAGGCGAACCCCGAGGATATGGGGTATCTGGTCGATTGCGTGCGGGGCAATGCGTAAACGATGACTGACGGCAAAGGCGAGATTTCAGAACGAAGCGGGCGTATTGCCGCCCGCCGCGCCGCGGTTGCGCTTGTACTTCTTGCTGTGCTGACGGCGGCGCTGTTTTGGCTCGATCCGGCGGATCTCTACCTCTGGATCAAGGCTGTCCATGTCATCGCGGTCATCGCGTGGATGGCCGGCATGCTGTATCTGCCGCGGCTCTTCGTCTATCACTGCGACGCCGAGGTCGGATCGGTGCAAAGCGAGACGTTCAAGGTCATGGAGCGGCGTCTGCTGCGCGTGATCATGAACCCGGCCATGACAATCGCGTGGGCGCTCGGTCTTTGGCTTGCCTGGAGCGGCAATCACTTTGCAGATGTCTGGTTTCTGGTGAAGTTCGCTGCCGTGTTCGCGCTTTCGGCCGTGCATGGCGTGTTTTCGAAGGCCGTGCGCATGTTTGCCGAGGATCGCAACGACAAAACACCCCGCTACTGGCGAATGATCAACGAGGTACCGACAGTATTGATGTTCGTGATCGTGATTTTCGTTATCGTCAAACCGTTTGCGTGATCCGGCTATCGCGACCGTAATGACTCGCGGGCGATTGTGACTTGAAGTGCGGACGCCAACAGCGTATGTGAAGGCCCAAAGGGTCCCGGCCTTCCTTCCTTTCTTTGCGGACCCATTCCCCAGTATCTACAAATCTACAAGCGTGTATTCATGCAGCAAATGAAGCTACAGGACCTTCAGAGCAAATCCGCAACCGATCTTGTCGAGTTCGCGGAAAATCTGGAGGTCGAAAACGCCAGCGTCATGCGCAAACAGGAACTTATGTTCGCGATCCTGAAGAGGCTGGCAGCCGACGAAGTCGAGATTATCGGCGACGGCGTCGTGGAAATCCTGCAGGACGGTTTCGGGTTTCTGCGTTCGGCAAGCGCCAACTATCTGCCGGGTCCCGACGACATCTACATTTCCCCCTCGCAGATCCGCCGTTTTTCGCTGAAGACCGGCGATACGGTGCAAGGGCCGATCCGCGGGCCGAAGGACGGCGAGCGTTACTTCGCTCTCCTGAAAGTCAACACGATCAATTTCGAGGATCCCGAAAAGATCCGCCACAAGAGCCATTTCGACAATCTGACGCCGCTTTATCCCGATGAGCGGATCAAGATGGAGTTCGATAATCCAACGTCGAAGGACCTGTCGGCCCGGGTTATCGATCTGGTCGCACCGCTCGGCAAGGGCCAGCGCGGGCTGATCGTTGCGCCGCCCCGGACCGGTAAAACCGTTCTCCTGCAAAACATCGCCCATTCGATCACGTCCAATCACCCGGAATGCTACCTGATCGTCCTTCTGATCGACGAACGTCCGGAAGAAGTGACCGACATGCAGCGCTCGGTGAACGGCGAAGTCGTGTCCTCGACTTTCGACGAACCGGCGTCGCGCCACGTCCAGGTGGCCGAGATGGTGATCGAGAAAGCCAAGCGCCTGGTCGAACACGGCCGCGATGTGGTGATCCTGCTCGATTCGATCACCCGCCTGGGCCGGGCCTATAACACCGTGGTCCCGTCTTCGGGCAAGGTGCTGACCGGTGGTGTCGATGCCAACGCCCTGCAGCGGCCGAAGCGTTTCTTCGGCGCGGCGCGCAATATCGAGGAAGGCGGATCACTGACGATTATCGCGACCGCGCTGATCGACACCGGCAGCCGCATGGACGAAGTGATCTTCGAGGAATTCAAGGGCACCGGCAACTCGGAGATCGTGCTCGACCGCAAGGTTGCCGACAAGCGCATCTTCCCGTCGATGGACATTCTCAAGTCGGGAACCCGCAAGGAAGACCTCCTGGTGCCGCGCGCCGATCTGCAGAAGATCTTCGTGCTGCGGCGGATTCTCGCGCCAATGGGCACGACCGATGCGATCGAGTTCCTGATCGACAAGCTGCGCCAGACGAAGAACAACGACGAGTTCTTCGATTCCATGAATGCATGATCGAGTGCATTCTTAGCCGGAGTCCTTTGCGTCTAGCAGCGATGCCAGCGCGGCGGGCTCGTTGACGGGGAGCGAGCAGCTCATTCCTTCGCACAGATAGGCGCCGGGCGCATCGAAGCGGACCGGTGCTTTGCCGGATTCATAATAGATGTCCAGCCGTCGCGGATCCGGCGTTTTGCGCGCGGCGTTCCACAAAGGATCGCCGGCCCTGCCCGGCCCGACAATGACGAGCTTCTTCTGGGCGATCGCGCTGTCCATGGCACCGACAAATCCGGCCTGGCCATAACGACCCCTGACGATGCGGCCCGCTGCACTGGCCGCGATGCGGTCAACATGGCTGCGCAATCCATCGTCATCGGTGGCGAGCGAGAGCCTCGTCAGCGCTTCGATGATCTGGGCGGTGGCCGAAGGGTTGGCCTCGTCATTGTCGTTCCAGGGATTGACCGGCATGTCGGTGGCGCGGCATTCGGCGAAGCGGTATCCGCGCTTCGATTCGGTATCGAAATGGTTTTCGCGGAGCCGGGCGGCGAGCCGTCGGGCGTGTTCCAGATAGGTGTTGTCACCTGTCGCAGTCAGCAGCGACAGCGCGGCATTGATCATCGCTGCATAGTCCGTGGCGAAACCCTGCCCGCTACCCTTCGATCCATCATGCGAGTGATGCAAGCGCGTGCCGGTTTCGCTTGAGGACAGTATCGCAGAGAAGAAGGTTCTCGCTCGCTCCGTCCAATGGTCGTTGTTGAAGTGGTGTCCGGCTTCCGCCATTGCGCGGATCATGTAGCCATTCCAGTCGGCGAGGATCTTGGTGTCGCGTCCGGGCGGCACGCGCTGTTGCCGAGCGGTCAGGAGGTGTTGCCGGTCATCGGCATGGGACTGGACAACCGAGGCGGCGGCCGGATCGGTGCGCAGACCAGACAGATTCGGGATGTTCACGCCTTCCCAATTGCCGGCGTCGGATATGTCGTAGGTCGCGCAGAATGATGCTGCGTTGTTGCCGAGAATCTCCATGATTTCAGCGCGTTGCCAGACATAGTACTTGCCTTCGACGCCTTCTGAATCGGCATCGAGACTGGCTGAAAGACCGCCGGTCGCCGTCACCATCTCCCGGTCGAGCCAGTCGATTGTTTCAGCGACCCGCGAGCGGAACAGGTCGTTTCCGGTTTCGCCATGGGCCCACACGCAATGCCGGATGAAATGCGCATTGTCGTAAAGCATCTTCTCGAAATGCGGCACCAGCCATTGCCCATCGACCGAATAGCGGGCAAGCCCGCCGCCGAGATGATCGTAGATGCCGCCGAGTGCGATGGCGGTAATCGTCTCCACGAAACGGTCGCGGGCGGCCTTGTCACCGTCTCGTTTCCAGGAACGCCAAAGAATCTCGAGAAACGGAGCGCTTGGGAACTTTGGCGCGCCGCGTATCCCGCCGACCACGGGTTCGTACATGTCGCGGACATGCGTCGAGAAATCCCGGATCGATTGCGGAGACATGGATGTTTCGTCCGCGGAACCCGCCAACGTGTCCTGCAGGTGATCGGTCAGCCGTTTCGCATTGTCCTCGATATCGCTGCGTCGATCCCGATAGGCATCAGCTACGGCCTGCAGGACACCGGTGAATCCCGGACGGCCATAGCGCGGGGTCTTGGGGAAATAGGTGCCGCCCCAAAACGGCCTGCCGTCCGGTGTCAGAACCATCGTCAGCGGCCAGCCGCCCTGCTCGCCCATGGCAGACAGCGCCGCCATGTAGATCTGGTCGATATCCGGGCGCTCTTCGCGGTCGACCTTGATGTTGACGAAGTGCCGGTTCATCAGCGCGGCGACATCGTGGTCCTCGAAGCTTTCATGCGCCATGACGTGGCACCAGTGGCAGGCGGCGTATCCGATGGATAGAAGGATCGGGCGGTCTAGCTCGCGCGCCGCATCGAGTGCAGACTGGTCCCAGGGCTGCCAGTGAACCGGATTGTCGCGATGCTGCAGAAGATACGGACTGGTTGAAGCGGCGAGCCGGTTGGACGATATATCGGGCACTCGGTCTTTCTCCTGCGGTTCACGTTAACGATATGGAAACCATCTTTGCCTTGTCGAGCGGCGCGTTGCCAGCCGGAGTAGCCGTCGTTCGTATTTCCGGCCCGAAGACCGGCACGATTCTGCAAACGCTTTGCGGTGCAGTGCCAGAAGCGCGGCGGGCGGCGTTGCGATTTATTCGTGACCGAAACGGGGTTGTAATCGACCGCGGCCTCGTCCTGTGGTTTCCGGGGCCGGCCAGTTTTACCGGCGAGGATTGCGCGGAAATCCACCTGCACGGCGGTCGCGCGGTGGTCGATTGCCTGTTCGATGCGCTCGGCTGTTTCGCCGATACGCGGATGGCTGAACCCGGTGAATATTCCCGTCGCGCATTTGTCAACGGCAAGCTTGATTTGACCGAGGCGGAGGGGCTGGCAGACCTGATAGCGGCGGAAACCGAATCGCAGCGGGTTCTGGCGCTGGCGCAATCGACGGGAACGCTGCGTGCCATCTATGAGGGTTGGCAATCGCGCCTGCTGCATGCGCGCGCCATGATCGAAGCAGAGATCGATTTCGCCGATGAGGAGGATGTTCCGGGTTCGGTGGCGGATACGATCTGGACCGACATGGCGCTCATGATCGATGAAATGCAACACCATCTGGAAGGCGCGAAAGCTGGCGCCATCATCCGGGAGGGTTTCAGGGTCGCGATCGTGGGTGCGCCGAATGCGGGGAAATCCAGTCTGCTGAACGCGCTATCCGGCAGCGATGTGGCGATCGTGTCAGATATCGAGGGCACGACACGCGATGCGATCGAGACGCGGATCGTGATCGACGGAAATTTGGTGTTGCTGACGGACACAGCCGGTTTGCGCACCAGCGACGATCCGATCGAAACCGAAGGCATCAGGCGGACGTATCTGCGGGCCGCCGAAGCGGACCTTGTCTTGTACCTTGCGGACAACGGACGCTGGGATGAACTGGAAGGCCTCGGCGATGTGCCGGTGTGGCGGGTGTGGTCGAAAGCCGACCTCGCCCGCGCGTCCGAGAATGTCGTCGCCCTCTCGTTGCATGGCGCGCCGGGATTGGGCGAGTTGATGTCAGCTTTGCGTACGCATCTTTCGGCGACCCTTAGCCGGAGTCAGGAAACGCTACCGAGCCGCCTGCGTCACGTGGACAATGTCCGCAGTGCGCTAGAGGAACTGAAGCGCGCGGTGACCGACGCAGCAGATCCGCTGGAGATCAGGGCTGAGCGTCTTCGGATGGCGGCGGATGCGCTCGGCCGCATCCTGGGTCATCGGGGCGTCGAAGATATTCTCGGCGTGATCTTCTCGGAATTCTGCGTCGGCAAGTGACATGATGGACCATGCCGTTGTTTCACGTGAAACATCGGCGGCTTGACGAACGGACCGCATTGCTCCATTTGGCGGCGGTCCCAGGGAAACAACACTATGCGAACCTTCGACGTCATCGTTATCGGCGGCGGACATGCCGGATGTGAGGCAGCGCGCGCCGCGGCGGCCACCGGCGCGCATACAGCGTTGGTCACCCATGCCTTCGCCACGATCGGGACGATGTCCTGCAATCCGGCCATCGGCGGCTTGGGCAAGGGGCACCTGGTCCGAGAGATCGACGCTCTGGATGGCCTAATGGGACGTGTGGCCGACGCCTCGGGTATCCAGTTTCGCATGCTCAACCGCCGCAAGGGGCCCGCAGTGCGCGGGCCACGAACGCAGGCCGACCGGAAACTTTATCGCGATGCGATGCAGGCGGAAATTACCGCCATACCAAATCTGGAAGTCGTGGAAGGCGAAGCCGCCGAATTGATGCTGGCCGGTGACAATTCGATGACCGGGATCATGCTCGCGAGTGGCGAGCAGCTTGGCTGCCGGGCCGTGGTGCTGACGACCGGGACCTTTCTTCGCGGTGAGATCCATATTGGCGACAAGCGCATACCGGCGGGTCGGATGGGCGAGGCGCCCAGTATCGGATTGTCGACAGCGCTGGAACGTTTGGGCGCGCCGCTGGCGCGCTTGAAGACCGGAACCCCGCCTCGGCTGGACGGCGAGACGATCGCATGGCGAGAGCTCGCGATGCAGAGCGCGGACGACGACCCGGTACCGTTCTCGCTCATGACCGACCGGATCACGGTTCCGCAGATCGAGTGCGGAATTACGCGCACCACCCCGCAGACCCATGCATTGATCGAGAGGAACCTGACGCGAAGCGCCATGTATTCGGGCAACATCAAGGGTGTTGGGCCGCGCTACTGTCCGTCGATCGAAGACAAGATCGTCCGCTTCGGCGAGCGCGACGGGCACCAGATATTTCTGGAGCCGGAAGGCCTCGATGACAATACGGTCTATCCGAACGGGATCTCGACTTCGCTGCCCGAGGATGTCCAGGTCGAGATGCTGAAGACCATTCCGGGTCTGGAAAGTGCCAGGATACTGCAGCCGGGTTACGCGATCGAGTATGATCATGTCGATCCGCGCGCACTGGAACCGACGCTGCAATTCCGCGATGCGGGCGGATTGTTTCTTGCCGGTCAGATCAACGGCACAACCGGTTACGAGGAGGCCGGCGCCCAAGGGCTGGTCGCCGGCTTGAATGCAGGCCGGTTTTCGGCCGGGCAATCAATGGAAGTGTTCAACCGGACGCAATCCTATATCGGGGTGATGATTGACGATCTGGTCACGCGCGGTGTTGCCGAGCCCTACCGAATGTTCACGTCGCGAGCGGAGTACCGGCTTTCGCTTCGCGTGGACAACGCCGATCTGCGGCTGACACCCGTCGCGATCTCGCTTGGAATCTGCGGCGAAGGCAGACAGGCTCGCTTCAATGCCATGAACAATAGTCTTGAAGAAGCACGGCAACACGCACAGTCGGTGACCGTCACACCGCAGGAGGCCAATCGATTCGGACTCGAAATCAATCACGATGGCGTGCGACGCTCAGCTTATGATCTCTTGTCCTACCCGACTGTCGGCATGGACGACATCTTGCGTATCTGGCCTGATCTGCAGCGCTTCGATGTTCGTACTCTCGAGCGGCTGGATATCGAGGCGCAATACGCCGTCTATCTGAAACGACAGGCAGCGGATATCGCAGCGGTCGAACGCGAACAGAATACTGCTATTCCTGATGCGTTGGATTATGATCGCATTAATGGCCTGTCGAACGAGTTGACCCAGAAGCTCAAACTTCGCCGGCCGGAGACACTGGCGGCTGCAGCGCGGGTCGATGGCATGACGCCCGCCGCGTTGGCGTTGATCATAGCTCATATCCAACAGCTTCCACGGGACGGCGTGGCGGGATCAAACACTTATGTTGCCTGATTTGCTGGCGGATGTT